>CAMPHJ010000008.1 GCA_946885845.1 uncultured Sphingobium sp.
AGCCCCTTGCGGACCAATTCGTTCACGACCTGCGGGTTGGCTTTGCCCTGCATCGCCTTCATCGTCTGTCCGACGAAGAAGCCGAACAGTGCTTCCTTGCCCGCCCTATATTGATCGACCTTGTCGCCATTGTCGGCCAGCACCTTGGCTACCGCCGCCTCGATCGCGCCGGTATCGGAAGTCTGCTTCAGCCCCTTTTCCTCGACGATTTTGGCTGCGCGATCGCCGGTTTCGAGCATGATTTCGAACACCTGCTTGGCAATGGTGCCGCTGATCGTGCCATCGGCGACCAGCGCCAGCAGTTCCGCGCCCTCCTCCGGGCCGACGGGGCTGTCCTCCAGGCTTTTGCCGAGCCGGTTGAGCGCGCCATAAAGCTCCGACAGCAGCCAATTGGCTGACGCCTTGGCAACCTCTCCCTCGCTCTTTTTCTGGATGCGCGCCGCTTCGGCCAGCAGCGCCTCGAACCAGCGTGCGGTGTCCGCGTCAGCGGTCAGAGTCGCGGCATTATAGGCGGAAAGGCCCAGCTGCTCTTCATAGCGGTGGCGTTTAACATCGGGGAGTTCGGGCAGCGATTGGCGACATTCCTCCAGGAAAGCATCGTCCAGTTCGAGCGGCAACAGATCGGGATCGGGGAAGTAGCGATAATCATGCGCATCTTCCTTCGACCGCATGGACCGTGTTTCATTCCTGTCCGGGTCGTAAAGGCGCGTTTCCTGAACGATCTTGCCGCCAGCTTCCAGTACGTCGACCTGACGGCTCGCCTCATATTCGACCACCGCCATGACGAATCGGACCGAGTTCACATTCTTTGTTTCCGTGCGCGTGCCGAATTCATGTCCCGGCTTGCGGACGGAAACATTGACGTCGGCGCGCATCGAACCCTGGTCCATATTGCCGTCGCAGGAGCCGACATAGCGAAGGATGGTTCGCAGCTTCGACAGATACGCCCCTGCTTCAGCGGGAGAACGCATGTCCGGCTTCGACACGATTTCCATCAGCGCCACGCCGGAACGGTTAAGGTCGACATAGGAACGCGTAGGATGCTGGTCATGCATCAGCTTGCCCGCATCCTGCTCAACATGGATGCGTTCGATGCCGATCCGCTTGGTTTCAGCGTCGGGGTTTTTCTCGTCGAGATTGATCTCAATCTCTCCCTCGCCCACCAGCGGGTGATAGAGCTGGCTGATCTGGTAGCCCTGCGGCAGATCGGCGTAGAAATAATTCTTGCGATCAAAGCGCGACCATTTGTTGATCTTCGCATTGATGGCCATGCCGGTGCGCACCGCCTGGCGGATGCATTCCCGGTTCGGCACGGGCAGCATGCCGGGCATGGCCGCATCCACCAGCGACACCTGCGTGTTCGGCTCCGCACCGAAAGCGGTAGCCGCGCCGGAAAAAAGCTTCGCCTGGCTCGTCACCTGCGCATGGACTTCGAGGCCGATCACGACCTCCCACTCGCCGGTTGCGCCCTGAATGCGATATGCTGTGTCGGTCATCTTCTTGTCCTCAAGTGTTCCTGCGAAGGCAGGAACCCAGGGTGAGTGCAGAGCCAAGTGGCCCTGGGCTCCGGCTTTCGCCGGAGCACGGTTCATTTTACCACCACTTCGCCGGCCGTGCCGTGAAGCCCGCGCGTTCCTCGATAGCGAGGCCCGCGTTTAGCACCGTCTGCTCGTCCAGCGCCTTGCCGATGATCTGCAACCCAAGCGGCAAGCCCTGCGAGTCCAGCCCACCCGGCACTGCCATCGCAGGCAAACCGGCTAGGGAGGCAGGCACGGTGAAGACGTCGTTCAGGTACATGGCCAGTGGATCGGCCTGCTTTTCGCCCAGCGCAAAGGAGGCGCTCGGTGCGGTCGGCGTCAGCAGCAGATCGCATTTTTCGAAAGCCTGTTCGAAGTCGCGCGCGATCAGCGCCCGGACCTTCTGCGCCTGCGTATAATAGGCGTCGTAAAAGCCCGCTGACAGCACATAGGTGCCGATCATGATGCGGCGCTTGACCTCTGGTCCAAAGCCCAAGGCGCGGGTTGCGGCATACATGTCCTGCAATCCCGCCCCATCGGGCAGGTCGCGCTGGCCGTAACGCACGCCATCATAACGGGCGAGGTTCGAAGAAGCCTCTGCCGGGGCGATGATATAATAGGTCGGCAGCGCATATTTGGTATGAGGCAGCGATACCTCCACCACCTCGGCGCCCGCGTCCTTTAGCCAATCAATGCCGCGATCCCACATGGCGGAGATTTCAGCATTCAGGCCATCGGGACGATATTCCTTGGGAATACCGACCTTTTTACCCTTGAGATTGCTCGACAAATTGGCTTCCCACTGCGGCACGGCCAGATCGAGCGAGGTGGAATCCTTGGGGTCGAACCCCGCCATCGTCTCCAGCAGGATTGCATTGTCGCGCACCGTCCGCGCCATCGGCCCGGCCTGGTCGAGCGAGCTTGCGAACGCCACGATGCCCCAGCGCGAGCAACGCCCGTAAGTCGGCTTGATGCCCGAAATGCCGGTGAAGGCAGCGGGCTGACGGATAGAACCGCCCGTATCGGTCCCGGTGGCCGCCGGACACAGCCGCGCGGCGATGGCAGAGGACGAACCGCCCGAAGAACCGCCCGGCGCAAGCGGAGCAGTATCGCCACCGCCACGCCGCCAGGGCGAAATGACATTGCCGAAATAGCTGGTCTCGTTCGACGAACCCATGGCGAACTGATCGAGGTTTAGCTTGCCCAGCATCCCCGCACCCGCATCCCACAGTTTTTGCGACACGGTGGATTCATAGGTCGGGGTGAAGCCTTCCAGCATGTGGCTGGCCGCGGTCGTCTGTACGCCTTCCGTGCAAAACAGGTCCTTCATGCCGATCGGCACGCCCGAAAGCGGCTTAAGTGCCTCACCACCAGCCTTCGCCTTGTCGGCCGCATCGGCAGCTTCCAGAGCCTTTTCCGGCGTTTCCACGATAAAGGCGTTCAGCGCCTTGGCAGCCGCGACATTGGCGTTGAACGCCTCGGCCACTTCGCGCGCCGAAAAATCGCCCGCGCGAAAGCCGTCGCGGATTTCCGCAACCGTCAGGTCAGTCAGATTGCTCATCATTCGATCACCTTGGGCACGGCGAAGAAGCCATGTTCAGCCTGTGGCGCATTGGCCAGCACCTTGTCGCGGACATTGCCGTCGGTGACAGCATCTTCGCGCAGGCGCAGCTTGTTAGGGATGACGGCGGTCATCGGCCCAACGCCGGTCACATCCACCTCGCCCAATTGCTCCACCCAGCCAAGGATGTTGTTGAGTTCCGGCACCATTGCTTCGGCTTCGGCGTCGGTCACCGAAATGCGCGAGAGGCTGGCGATCTTTTTCACGGTCTGAAGGTCTATCGACATGGGCCGCCGCTACCACCCGCTCACGCCCGCTTCAAGTCTGCACTTGCGCGCCACATTCACCTGCGCCAGACAGCGCCGCCAGAAGCAGGCTGTAAGGCGCTGCCAACTGATGGAGAGCAAAGCCTTGGCCCGCAAGTTTCTTTACGTCATCGCCAGCCTGATCGTGCTGGTCCTGGCGGCGTTGCTGGCATATCGAATTTGGGGCATGCAGATGATCCGCGCGGTCATGGTTCCGCGTGAAGCCTTCACCCCCCTCGCCCCTCTCCCCGTAAATGCCTATGACGACCGGGGAATGTGGATCGCACGGCCCGACATCGTCAGGGATAATCCGGCGCTTTGGCGGCCCGAAGGCTTGAAGGACGAACCCGTTGCGCAAAAGGCCGCAGTCTTCTTCATCCATCCCACATCCTATATCACCACGTTCAGCGGCGCGCATTGGAACATGCGGCTGAACGACAAGGGGGCCCTCGCGACCGCGCGGATTTTTGTGCGGGATCAGGCCAGCGCGTTCAACGGCATCGGCGACATTTGGGTTCCGCGATATCGCCAGGCCAATTTCGGCGCATTCCTGACCAGCGAGCCCGCCGGGGATCGAGCGCTGTCCGCTGCTTATGGCGATGTCGTTCTGGCCTTCGCCGCCTTCCTTAAGGCCAATCCCACCGGGCCGCTGATCCTTGCCGCGCATAGCCAAGGATCGCGTCATCTGCTCCAGTTGCTGCGCGAACAGGTGGCGGGCAAGCCGGTCGCGGACCGGGTGGTCGCAGCCTATGCGGTCGGGTGGCCCGTATCGGTAGAGGCGGACCTGCCCGCGCTGGGCCTACCCGCCTGTGCACGTCGCGATCAGGCGCATTGCCTGGTCAGTTGGCAGAGCTATGCCGATCCCGCCGACCCTTCGCCCATGATTGAAAGCTTCGAGCGTCAGAGGGGCTTCACCGGGATGACGCGCAAGGGCACGAACATGCTGTGCACCAACCCGATCACGGGCGTTCTTGACGGAACTGCCGCAGCGAGCGCCAATCAGGGAACGCTGGACAGCCGCGACGAGAAGGGGGCACCGCGACTGATCAAAGGGATCGTGCCTGCCAAGTGCGATGGCAGAGGCATATTGATGATCGGCGAGCCCATCGACATGGGGCCGTTCACCTTGCCCGGCAACAATTATCACGTCTATGACTACAGCCTCTTTTGGGGCGACGTGCGGGAAGACGCGCGACATCGACTGGCGGCTTTTCTGAAATCATGACTTTATCCCTGATCACCAATCACCGCGCTGATTTTCGCGAAGCCCTGCCCCAGGGTGGAAGGCTGCTCGGCATGGACGTGGGGACCAAGACGATCGGCTTGGCCTTATGCGACGCTGGCTGGTCCATCGCCAGCCCCGCTCATACGGTTGCCCGCGGCAAGTTCAGCAAGGACAAGATCGCGCTGACCGCCTTTATCGATCAGCAGCAGGTGAAGGGGATCGTCATTGGCCTGCCCCTGAACCTTGACGGCGGCGAAAGTCCGCGCAGTCAGGCCAGCCGTGCTTTCGCCCGCAACATCGCCGACCTGGGCCGACCAATCCTGCTATGGGATGAACGCTGGTCGACGCAGGCCGTCACACGCACATTATTGGAAGCCGACGCCAGCCGCGCCCGGCGCAGTGAACTGGTCGACAAGCTAGCCGCCAGCTACATATTGCAGGGCGCGATCGATGGGTTAATGGCAAGCTTTTAAGCCTGACCGGACCTTCGCGCGATCAACACGCAGCCAGCCGTGACGTCCCGAAAACTTCAATCATGCACCCAATGAGCGGCCGCTATGCCCTGGGCGTAGAGCAGCACCGACAGGTCACCATGGACAATCTCGGCTGCTGCTGCTTCCCTGGTCTTGGGCTTGGCATGATAGGCAACGCCCAAGCCGGCTGCCTGGATCATGGGAATGTCGTTCGCCCCATCACCGACCGCCAGGGTAAGAGCGCGATCAATGCCGCCCGCGATGGCCTGCTCCAACTCGGCCCGCTTGCGCGCCGCATCCACGATGGGCAGGGCAACCGTTCCAGCCAGCGTGCCGTCGATTATGTCCAGCACATTGGCCACCGCACTGTCGAAGCCGATCTCTTCGGCTACCGGCCCGGTGAAGCGAGTGAAACCGCCTGAAACCAGCAGCGCCCGTGCGCCCCTCACCTTCATAGTGCGGACCAGCACGTTGGCGCCAGGCATGATCTTCACTCGCTCCACCCGGCAACGATCGATCGCGGAATCCTCAAGCCCTTTGAGCAACGCAACCCGTTCATGCAGCGCCCCGGCAAAGTCCAGCTCGCCGCGCATGGCCCGTTCGGTAATGTCCGCAATCTGCGTCTTTATCCCGGCATAGTCAGCCAGCTCGTCGATACATTCCACGGTAATCATGGTGGAATCCATGTCGGCGATCAGCAGTTTCTTTTCACGGTTGTCCGCAGACTGAACGATTATGTCCACCCCCTGCCCCAGCCCGGCAAGCGCGGCACGCGCGACCATCGGCTCTGCATTGAAGAAAATGTCGGCTGCCTTGCCTTCGTCCAGCCAGACGCTATCGCCCGGCGCGCAGCCGGCTTGGGCCAGCCGACGAACCGCCTCTGCAATATCTTCCTGACTCAAGGCCGCACTTGCCACTAAGGTCGCGACGAACATGGACACTCCCGAAACAAACTGGCCCGAAACAAACTGGCCCGAAACATATAAAGGCGAATCCCGCCCGCGCGTGGCGCTTATTGCCGGACCCACCGCCAGCGGCAAGAGCGCGCTCGCCATCGCATTGGCCAAGGCAGCGAACGGGGTCGTCATCAATGCCGATGCCAGCCAGGTCTATGCCGACCTTCAAATCCTGTCCGCCCGTCCCAATGCGCAGGAAATGGGGGGCGTTCCCCACCGCCTCTTTGGCCATATTGATGGCGCGCAGGCGTGTACCGCCGCCCGCTGGGCAGCCGAGGCGCGCGCTGAAATCCGGCGAGCGCATGAAGGCGGGCAGCTACCGATCCTGGTGGGTGGCACGGGCCTTTATATTCGCACGTTGCTCGATGGAATTGCGCCGGTGCCGGACATTGACCCCGCCATACGCGCCGAAGTGCGCGCTTTGCCCGTGGCTGATGCGCATGCGGCCCTGACCTGCGAAGATCCGCCTGCTGCGGCACGTCTGGCCGCTGCCGACACAAGCCGGGTCGCTCGCGCGCTTGAGGTCGTGCGATCCACCGGACGAACACTCGCCGAATGGCAGCAACATAAGCGCGGCGGGATCGCAGAGCAGATCAGGCTATCGCCGCTAATCCTGCTGCCCCCGCGCGACTGGCTGATCGACCGATGTGACAGCCGCTTTGAACAGATGGTGACAAGCGGGGCCGTGACGGAAGTGGAAGCCCTGCTGGCCCGCAATCTTTCCCCCGACCTCCCGGTCATGCGGGCGATCGGCGTGCCAGAGATTGCGGCCTGGCTGCGGGGAGAGATGGAACAGGCAACGATGCTGGAGCGCGGCCGCATCGCTACCCGGCAATATGCCAAACGCCAGTATACCTGGTTTTCCCGACAACCCCCCAGCGACTGGCCGCGAGAAATTGAGCATATTGATAACAATATCATCGACGATATCGTAATTAAATTACGTGCATAGCTATTGACTAGGCATTTTATGTCTAATAGAGGCACCCTCCTTGCCTTCGCTCCTCATCTGGAGCAGAGGGCGCAACCTGCATAGCGGAAGGATTTCATCGTGGCCGAAAAGAGCGGCGCGGACATATTGGTTGAGTGCCTGATCGACTTGGGGGTCGAGGTCGTGTTCGGTTATCCGGGCGGGGCTGTGTTGCCCATTTACGATGCGCTCTACAATCATCCGAAAATCCGCCACGTCCTTGTCCGTCACGAACAGGGCGCGACCCATATGGCGGAAGGCTATGCCCGTTCGACCGGCAAGCCCGGCGTCGTGCTGGTCACGTCCGGCCCCGGCGCTACAAATGCCGTCACCGGCATCACCGACGCGCTGATGGATTCCATCCCGATGGTCGTCATCACCGGCCAAGTCGCAACGCAGCTGATCGGCACCGACGCTTTCCAGGAAGCGGACACCATCGGCATCACGCGCCATTGTTCGAAGCATAATTATCTGGTGAAGGACCCGGCCAAGTTGGCAGGCGTCGTTCATGAGGCGTTTCATATCGCCACCACCGGTCGGCCCGGCCCGGTCGTCGTGGACATTCCCAAGAATGTCCAGGTCGCGACCGCGCGTTATGAACGTCCCGAACGGCTGGAACATGCCAGCTACCGCCCGCAGACAAAGGCGGACCTTGCGGTCATCGCCAAGGCTGTCGAGTTGCTCGCAAATGCTGAGCGTCCGGTTCTATATACCGGCGGCGGCGTGATCAATTCCGGGCCGGAAGCATCCACGCTGCTGCGGGAACTGGCAGCGCTGACCGGTGCGCCGGTGACTTCCACGCTGATGGGCCTGGGCGCCTATCCCGCATCCGGGCCGCAATGGCTGGGCATGTTGGGCATGCATGGGACTTACGAAGCCAATTGGGCGATGAACAAGGCCGATGTCATCCTGTGTGTCGGCGCCCGGTTCGACGACCGGGTCACGGGGCGTCTGGATGCTTTCGCGCCCAACAGCACGAAAATCCACATCGACATCGATCGCAGCTCCATCAACAAGACGGTCGCCGTCGACTTGCCCGTCATTGCGGACGTCGGCAGCGCTCTGACCGACATGATCGCATGCTGGAAGGATCGCGGGCACAAGACAGCTGACCTGTCCGAATGGTGGGCCCGAATCGAAGGATGGCGCGCCCGCAACAGCCTGGCCTATCCCGAAAGCCGCGAAGAGATCATGCCGCAGGAGGCAATCGCTCAGCTCTACAAGGCGTCACGTTCGGCGGAAGATGTGATCATCACCACCGAAGTCGGCCAGCATCAAATGTGGGCGGCCCAGCATTTCGGCTTTGACGCGCCCAACAAATGGCTGACCTCCGGCGGCCTTGGCACCATGGGCTATGGCTTCCCCGCCGCCATCGGCGCGCAGGTCGGCAACCCCGACAGCCTGGTCGTCTGCGTCGCGGGCGATGCGTCGATCCAGATGAACATCCAGGAAATGGGGACGGCCAGCCAATATCGTTTGCCGGTCAAGATTTTCATCCTGAACAATGAATATATGGGCATGGTTCGCCAGTGGCAGGAACTGACCTATGAAAGCCGCTATTCCAACAGCTATTCGGATAGCTTGCCCGACTTCGTGAAGCTGGCCGAGGCCTATGGCTGGACCGGCATACGCATCGAAGGACCACAGGAGCTGGAAGCAGGCATTCGTCAGATGATCGACACGCCCGGCCCCGTGATCGTGGACTGCCGCGTGGCGAAGCTGTCCAATTGTTTCCCGATGATCCCGTCGGGCGCGGCGCATACCGACATGCTGCTCGACCCCAGCCAGGTGGAAGGTATCATGTCCGACGAGGCGAAGGCGCTGGTGTGAAGGTGATGGCGTGACCGGACATCTGAAGCTGCGCATTCATGTGAGCGAACCCTTCGATTTCGAACGGATCGCGGGTACGGCCGAACTGACGGGCTGGACCGTGGACCATGGTGATCCAGAAAATGAAGAGTGGGAAGTCCATCTGGATGACGGATTTGATTTCCACGGACGCCGGGTGGGCCGCCTGCTCGCCTCTCCACGCTATGTGGGCGAACATATCGCGCGCATGTTTGACGCGATTGCGGGCTTTCCAGTCCGCCTCGCTCATCGGGACGAAGGCAGCTGGCACTACGCCTTCACAGGCATGATTTCCGAGCGTCGCGAACGCGACAAGGAACCGGATAACGGGGCAAGCATCTGATGCATATCCAGGAAGAATATAGCGAGCGACACGTCCTGTCGCTGATGGTCGCCAATGAAGCGGGCATTCTGGCCCGCATCGCAGGCCTGTTCACCGCGCGCGGCTATAATATCGACAGCTTGACCGTGGCGGACATCACAGCCGATCACGCGATCAGCCGCATCACCATCGTCACCAATGGCCCGCCCAAGGTGATCGACCAGATCATCGCCCAACTGGACCGGCTGGTGCCCGTACATAAGGTGACGGACCTGACCGCCAACGGCCCGTTCGTGGAACGCGAACTGGCGCTGGTCAAGGTTTCGGGCACTGGCGAAGACCGGATAGAGGCGCTGCGCCTTGCCGACGTGTTCCGCGCCAAGGTGGTGGATACGACGATCGAAAGCTTCATCTTCGAAATCACCGGCACCACCGAAAAGATCGACAATTTCGTCGGCCTGATGCGCCAGATCGGCCTGGTTGAAGTCGGCCGCACCGGCGTCGTCGGCCTGATCCGCGGCAAGGAGCCGAACTGACCGAATTTCCCTCTCCCCTGCAGGGGAGAGGGCAGCGAGACTTGGCGGCTCGCCGCCTAGTCGCAGCGGGAGAGGGGCCAGCGCCCTCACGGGAACGAACGCCCCTCTCCTACTCCATCTAGGCCCGGCTTGGTCGAGCCAAGATTTCGTATCCTCTCCCCGTGGCGGGGTGAGGACAATGGCACGATTGAGGGAATTGGAAACATGAAGGTTTATTACGATCGCGACGCCGACATCGGCCTCATCAAGGGCAAGAAGGTCGCCATCCTCGGCTACGGCTCGCAGGGCCACGCCCACGCCCAGAACCTGCGCGACAGCGGCGTTGCCGAAGTCGCCATTGCGCTCCGCCCCGGCTCGGCCAGCGCCAAGAAGGCGGAAGGCGCAGGCTTCAAGGTCCTGCCGAACGCCGAAGCTGCCGCATGGGCCGACGTCCTCATGATCCTCGCCCCCGACGAGCATCAGGCCGCCATCTACGCCGACGACATTCACGCCAACCTGAAACCCGGCGCGGCGCTCGCCTTCGCGCACGGTCTCAACGTGCATTTCGGCCTGATCGAGCCGCGCAAGGACGTGGACGTGATCATGATCGCGCCCAAGGGTCCCGGCCACACTGTTCGCAGCGAATATCAGCGCGGCGGCGGCGTGCCCTGCCTGATCGCCATCGCGCAGGACGCGACCGGTAACGCGCATGACATCGCCCTGTCCTACGCTTCGGGCGTCGGCGGCGGCCGCAGCGGCATCATCGAAACCAACTTCCGCGAGGAATGCGAAACCGACCTGTTCGGTGAGCAGGCCGTTCTGTGCGGCGGCGCGACCGCGCTGGTCCAGGCTGGCTTCGAAACTCTGGTGGAGGCTGGTTACGCGCCGGAAATGGCCTATTTCGAATGCCTCCACGAACTGAAGCTGATCGTCGACCTGATGTATGAAGGCGGCATCGCCAACATGCGCTATTCGATCTCGAACACCGCCGAATATGGCGATATCAAGACCGGCCCGCGCATCATCACCGAAGAAACGAAGAAGGAAATGAAGCGCGTTCTCGCCGACATCCAGTCGGGCCGCTTCGTCAAGGACTTCGTGCTCGACAACCGCGCCGGCCAGCCTGAACTGAAGGCCAGCCGCATCGCTGCCCAGCGTCACCCGATCGAAGAAACCGGCGCAAAGCTGCGTGCCATGATGCCTTGGATCGCCGCCAACAAGCTGGTGGATCAGGAAAAGAACTAAGACGGCCAGTCGCCCCTCCCAACCGCAAATAGGGAGGGGCGGCGCCATCTTCGGCCGGACTCCGCGCCCTTGCGCCGACGGAGCCGAAGCGCGCGTTACGGGGATTGAATCGACAACAGTCTGTTTCCAGTTACGGCTCTGGAACAATCGACAAACGCAGCTATTGTGTCATCCGTCGATTGCTTCTGGAGAACCGTTCCATGCGCACCTTCCTGATATCCGCCGCTGTCCTTGCCGCCGTCGCCGGTGGCACTGTCGTCATCGCCCAAATGCCCGCCGCGCCAGGCGCGAAGGACCCCGCCCGCGTCACCGGCGGCACCTATCAGATCGATCCGGGACATACGCAGATCGTCTTTGCCTACGACCATATGGGCTTTTCCAACAATGTCGGCGTCATATCCGAATCGACCGGCACCCTGACGCTCGACCCCAAAAATCCAGCAGCATCCAAGGTGTCGGTGGAGGTCCCCATCGCCAATATCCGCACCGGCGTCGAAAAATTGGACGAGCATCTGATGAAGGCGGATTTCTTCGATGCAACCAAATTTCCAAAGGCCACCTTCGTTTCAACTGGCGTGAAAGCTGACGGCCCGACAGGCGCTGAAATCACCGGCAATCTGACGATCAAGGGCGTGACCAAGCCCGTGACGCTAGACGCCGAATTTTACGGCGCGGGTAAGGCTCCTGCCATGGCTGGAGGAAAGGAAAATGTCGGCTTCGTCGCGACCACCGCCGTCAAGCGCAGCGATTTTGGCATGGGCTACGGCGTCCCTATGGTGGGCGATAATATCGAGCTGAAGATCGTAGCCGCCTTCCAGAAATAAGCTGTCCTGGATGTCCGCGCCCTGGGCTTGAAGCAGGGCGACGGACAGCCAGCATCGGACGGTGCGATCCTCCACTGCCTTTCGCGGTGCACTTCCCCATGCCGTGCGTGGGGAGGATCAAGGCGACTGCCTCCCCCTCCATTCAACAAACACTGGACGTGCGCCCCCAAAAAAGGTTAAGCCTTCTCCATCATGCAGCGCGCGCTCCTTTCCCTGCTACGACTTACACGCCCTTAGGCGTGCTTTTGTGCTGCTCTTCGCTTGAATGACGCAGCGATACGCCTAAGGGCATTTCCAAGCAGATAGTCGTTTCACCGGGCAGGCCGTGCCGCCGCCCGTTTGCAGAAGAAGTAGCTTTCCCATGATGCTGACCGACCCTTCGCAGAAATACCGCCCCTTCCCCCAGGTGGATCTGCCCAACCGCCAGTGGCCGAGCGCCACCATCACATCGCCCCCGCGCTGGCTGTCCACTGACATGCGCGATGGCAACCAGTCGCTGATCGATCCGATGAACGCGGAAAAGAAGCGGCGCTTTTTCGACTTGCTGATCAAGGTGGGGGTAAAGGAGATCGAGGTCGGCTTCCCCAGCGCTGGCGCGACCGAGTTCGATTTCATTTCCGGCCTGGTGCGCGACGGCGCGATCCCGGACGATGTGTTCCCGCAGGTTCTGACCCAGGCCCGCGACGACCTGATCGCCACCACCTTCGAAAGCCTGCGCGGTGCGAAAAAGGCGATCGTCCATGTCTACAACGCCGTGTCGCCCGCCTGGCGCAACATCGTGTTCCAGATGGACCGCCCCCAGATCAAGGACATCGCGATCAACGCGGCCAAACTGCTGCGCGATAATGCGGCCAAGCAGCCCAATACCGACTGGCATTTCGAATATTCGCCGGAAACCTTCTCGACCGCTGAGCTGGATTTCAGCCTGGAATGTTGTGAAGCGGTGATGGAAATCCTGCGGCCTACGCCTGATCGTCCGCTGATCCTGAACCTGCCTGCCACGGTCGAAGCCGCGACGCCCAACATCTATGCCGACCAGATCGAATGGATGTGCCGCAATATTTCGCGCCGCGATAGTGTCGTGATTTCGCTGCACACTCATAATGACCGCGGCACGGGCGTGGCGGCCGCCGAACTGGGCCTGATGGCGGGAGCGGATCGCGTCGAAGGATGCCTGTTCGGCAATGGCGAGCGCACCGGCAATTGCGATCTGGTGACGGTTGCGCTGAACATGTACACGCAAGGCATCAATCCGGGCCTGGATTTTTCCGACATCGATGAGGTCATTCAGACCGTCGAATATTGCAACCAGCTGCCAGTGCATCAGCGTCATCCCTATGCGGGCGAACTGGTCTTCACCGCATTTTCGGGATCGCATCAGGACGCGATCAAGAAGGGCTTTGCCGCCCAGGAAACACGCAACGACCGGATTTGGGACGTGCCCTATCTGCCTATCGATCCCAAGGATCTGGGCCGCGACTATGAAGCGGTGATCCGCGTCAATTCGCAATCGGGCAAGGGCGGCGTGGCCTGGGTGCTGCAGCAGGACAAGGGGCTGAAGCTGCCAAAGCGGATGCAGGCTGACTTCTCCCGCGTGGTGCAGGCGCTGGCCGACCAGACCAGTCGGGAATTGAACGCGTCCGACATATGGACCGCGTTTGAAGACCATTACCGCCTGTCGGGCGACCAGGCCTACAGGCTGATCGACTATAATGAGACAGGCCATGCGGGCGACCGCATCTTTACCGGAAAGATTGCGCACGCGGGCGGGGAACGGTCTATTTCCGGGCGCGGCAACGGTCTCATTTCGTCTGTGCTGGCCGCGTTGCGCGATGATCTGGGTATCGATCTGGAGGTTGCCGACTATAGCGAGCATGCAATCGGCGCAGGCACCAATGTCGCCGCCGCCGCCTATGTGGAATGCCGCACGCCCGATGGCCGCACCATTTTTGGCATCGGCACCGACACCGACATTGCGACCGCGTCGGTTCAGGCCGTCCTGTCGGCGGCGAACAGCGTGGCCGCGGCCTGACCTATAAAGCAGGCTGACGAATAATGAGCAAAGCAGCGGACCATCAGGTTCATGTCATCGGCGGCGGCCTCGCCGGGACCGAAGCCGCCTGGCAACTGGCGCAGGCGGGGGTGAAAGTCCGCCTGTCGGAGATGCGGGGCGCTGGTGACATGACCCCGGCCCATCAGACGGAGGGGCTGGCCGAACTGGTCTGCTCCAACAGTTTCCGGTCGGACGATGCTGACAAGAATGCCGTCGGCCTGCTCCATCAGGAAATGCGGCGGCTCGGATCGCTCATCATGACGCAGGCAGAACCTGCCAAGGTGCCGGCGGGATCGGCGCTCGCCGTCGATCGGGATGTCTTTTCGCAAGGCGTGACCAACGCGCTGGCCGAACATCCCAATGTCGAGGTCGTTCGGGAACGTATCGATACCCTACCGTCCAGCGGCATGACGATCATCGCGACCGGCCCGCTGACTGCGCCCGCGCTGGCAGCCAGTATCGGCCAGGCGGCAGGCATGGACCATCTCGCTTTCTTCGACGCCATCGCGCCGGTCCTTCACTTCGACAGCATCGACATGGACAAATGCTGGATGGCCAATCGCTGGGACAAAATTGGTCCGGGCGGCGGCGAGGGCAAGGATTATATCAACTGCCCGATGAACCGCGAACAATATCAGGCCTTCGTTCAGGGACTGATCGACGGTGAAAAGACCGAGTTCAAGGAATGGGAAACCAACACGCCCTATTTCGAAGGCTGCATGCCGATTGAGGTGATGGCGTCGCGCGGTCCCGAAACATTGCGGCACGGCCCGATGAAGCCGATGGGATTGGACGACCCGCGCACGGGACGCTGGCCTTATGCGGTGGTGCAACTGCGGCAGGACAATGCGTCCGGCACATTATGGAACATGGTCGGTTTTCAGACAAAGCTGAAGCACGGCGCGCAGGTGGAACTGTTCCGCACCATCCCAGGGCTGGAAAAGGCTGAGTTCGCGCGGCTGGGCGGGCTGCACCGCAATACCTTCATCCAAAGCCCCAAGTTGCTCGACGCAACCCTGCGCCTGAAAAGTGCGCCCCATATCCGCTTCGCCGGTCAGATGACGGGCTGTGAAGGCTATGTCGAGAGCGCAGCCATCGGGTTGCTGGCCGGGCGTTTCGCCGCCGCAGAACTGTTGGCGCATCCTCTACCCGCACCGCCTCCAGAAACGGCGCTTGGCGCTCTGCTGGGACATGTCACCGGTAATGAGGCGACCGCAGATTATCAGCCGATGAACGTCAATTTCGGTCTGTTTCCTCCATTGGACGATGTGAAGAAAAAGCAACGCAAGGAAGCCATGACATCCCGCGCGCGGGCGGCGCTGGGGGAATGGCTGGGGACGCTTCAGCCTGCCTGATCGTTTATAGCTTCGTTGGAGCAGAAGGACCCTAGCATTTGCACTTTGGCGCCGCCTTCCGCTTGGGCGCGGTGGTCGCGAATTCGGCGGGCGTCAGCTTGCCGTCGGCGTTGCCGTCGGCCTTGCCGAACCTGTCCGACGTCGCGACGGCCCACTCTTCAAATGAGAGTAGATTGTCGCCATCCTTGTCGAGCGCCTTGAACGCCTTTACCCGGCTGCCCATCATCTCGATCCGCGTGATCGCCCCGTCGCGATTGCGGTCATAGCGGGCGAAGCGCTTTTGCTCGCGACTTTCCGGGCTGGCCTCACCCGGCATGGGTAAGGCCTTTCCAACAGCGTCAGGATCGCCTTCGGGCAAGGACGCGATGGGCGGCGGTGGCGGAGGCGCCACTAGAGCTTGCGAAACAGGTTCACTCGTCGCGTGCCCTTGCCACCAGAATAGACCCCCCGCCACCAATAGCAGCGAACCCGCCGCGCCTGCCAGAAATCGCCCCAATGCCTTCCCTCCCTTAACGCGCCATCAAAGCCGTGCGGACAAGCCGCATATAAAGGCGCAGCGTCAGCCCGTGCGGCGCTGGTCGTCCCCGCATAATGTCATGACAGGCCAAGGTATAGGCGATCCGCATCGGACGCCACTTACGCGGCCAGTGCGGCTGCCCGGACAACAGCCGATCGCGGCCCATCGCCACGGCTTGGGAGGCAATTGCGACGTCGCTCACATGGCCTGACAGGTCCCACAGCGCCCAGACTGCTCCCGCATCGGTCAGCCAGTCCGGCACGTCATCTTCGCCTGCGAGAGACCGGAAAAGCCCGCCGCCGCGCCCAACGGCATATCCAACAAGATCAGGCTCGCCGATCAGCGACTCCCAACCGTCCAACCAGTCGCTCAATCCCGTCGGCGGCGCTATCCCCGCTTCGCGCAAGGCGTCGACCAGCGGCTCTCCCCTTCCCTTCACGCCGCTCTCATCCGTCAACGCATCGCTCCACCAGGCGAGCCGGATCTGCCCGATCATCGGCTCCGTTGTGGAGGCCACCAGACGAGCGAGCCGCGCGTCCAGCGTCCAGAGCAATCGGTGCCGCGCAGCATCGCGCCCGGCATAGGCGCTCAGCAGGGACGCTACAGCGGTAGGACCTTCATCATTATCAGCCATGTGGGATTGCTTCAGTTCTAGGCATTATCACCATTTTAACTGCTGCCCGCATATCGATCCTCATGATTGCGCCTGTCAGGCGATCGGATGCCCCGCCACGGCAAGGCGGGGTCAACAGGGTGGAAGAACATGGGCGAACGGATCAAGCGGGGACTGTTTATCCTGATGCGGCTTTATTACAACCAGGCTGGCAATACGCTCGCCATGGTTGCAGCCGCGATTTTTCCTCTGGCGGCGCTGATCGGCGGCGGCGTTGAAATGAGCCGGATCTACCTGACCAAGACGCGGCTGCAACAAGCCTGCGATGCTGGCGCATTGGCCGGGCGGCGATCCATGTCGGGCATCACCTGGACGACCACCGGTGCCGACAACAGCAAGGAAACGGCTGAGAAGTTTTTCAGCATCAACTTTCCTGCGCACAGATATGGCACCAATTCATCGACGGTGGACTATACGGCATCAAACACAGGCGCGGTCACCGGCGTGGCGAGTGCCGTCGTGCCCATGACGCTGATGTCGCTATTCAGCATGCCTGACAAGACTGTCACAGTCGAATGCACCGCCGACCTTCAGTTGCCCAATACCGACGTCATGTTCGTTCTCGACACCACGCTGTCCATGAATGACATCAATCCAGGCGACAGCCAGAGCCGCATCACAGTGCTGCGCAGCGCCGTCACCGACTTCTACAACACGCTTCAAAGCGTGAAGCCCGCGGGCAGCCATATCCGTTATGGATTCGTACCCTATTCCTCAACGGTCAATGTCGGCATGCTTCTGAAGCGCGACTGGGTGGCCGACAAATGGAAATATGATTCCCGGGAATTTCATGAGGCCGACAAAGTCCCCAGGGACGGAGGCATCCAAGGGGATACTATATCAGGTAGCGACCCGTGGCAGAAGGTGAGTGGTTCTTCGGGCGCAGGAACGAAATATCAAGGCGCATCGGAAAACTGCAAGGCGCCTGCGAACACGCTGAGCGATACAAGCACTTATACGGCTTGGACGCCTTCGAACACGGCGGTACCTCGCGAACGAACCCGTACGCGCACCCGCAATGGGACAACCTATTCTGCGGGCCTGTCGAACGGAGTCTGCTGGATCACCCCCACCAATTACAACAATCTCATCGAAACGCAGCGGTCGTGGGTAAAGGAAAATCCGAATGCTGGGCAGGAAAACGCAGATAGCTACGACTACCCTTGGCGTTATCGGCAGATCGAATATCCCCTTACCGATCTCAAGGGCACGGGCGACGGCAATGCCACGGTGAGCGGCGGGGAACTAAAGAATCCCGTCCCACTGGTCGCCAACATTTCTGGTGGCAAGCCGCAACCCCGCAAAGTCGCATGGAACCAGACCAACGCGTGTATCGAAGAGCGTGTTACCCGGCGGACGGACGAAAGTAATGACTTCAAGCGCTACGACATGGATGTCGATTTGATACCCGACAAGAATGACGTGACGACCCAGTGGAAGCCATTCCTGCCCGGCCTTGTTTATGGGCGCGGCAGCACTTCACCTACAGCTACTAGCGGATGGATTTTCAGCGAAACACAACCTTACACAAAGTCCACATCTAACTTTGTCACGCCATCGTCGGACCTCACCCAATATGGCGCATGTCCGACCTATGCGCGTAAGCTGGCGGAAATCGACGCAACCACTCTGGCAACCTATCTGGCTGCGCTGAAGCCGGCGGGCTTTACCTATCATGATATCGGGATGCTGTGGGGCCTGCGCCTTATGTCGCGGGAAGGGCTGTTCGCTGCCGAACACAGCGTGGCGGAAGCAACCGGCAAATATGCCCGCAACCTCATATTCATGACGGATGGCCAGACCGATACCCGCATCGGCGCCTATGACGCCTGGGGCCAGTCGGCAGTCGCACGCCGCCGCACACCCAAGGGGTCGATCCCGACGAACGCGACGCAGAACGGCATTACCGAAGCCCGTCTGACGGAACTATGTAACATCGCGAAAAACAACAAGAATATCACCGTCTGGGTAATCGCCTTCGGCACCGAGCTGACCAGCCTGCTGTCCAGCTGTGCTTCCCCAGGCCGTGCTTTCCAGGCAAACAATGCCTCCCAGTTGACTGAAACCTTCGCGGAAATCGCCTCCCAAATCGCTCAGTTGCGGGTCACAAAATGACCGGTCCAGCCACCACCGAAGAATCGAGGACACTGCTCCGCGATACACGGGGGGCTACGATCGTAGAGTTCGCTTTCGTCGCTCCTGTGCTCATTCTGCTGCTGATGTTCCTGTTCGACGTCGGCTATTATCTCTACGCAAAGTCGATCCTGACTGGAGAGGTACTGGCGGCGGGGCGGTCATCGGCACTGGAAACCGCCACCCAAGCGAACCGCGATTTGTTGGACAATAACGTGGAAACGTCCGTGAAACGGTTGATCAACAGCGGTACGTTAAGCTTCGACCGCCTGGCCTATAAATCCTACGGGCGCGCCCAAGCAAAGGCGGAAGCATTCATCGACGGCAACAACAACAATATCTGCGACGCAAATGAAAGTTTCGATGACGCCAACGGGAACGGCGTCCGTGATCTCGATTCCGGGATGTCGGGCCAGGGCGGCGCGAAGGACGTGACAATCTACACCGTAACGCTTCGCTACGACCGCATGTTTCCCATGGCTTCCCTGCTTGGTTGGGGACAGGAGGTAACGATGCGATCGAGCACCCTGTTGCGGAATCAGCCTTTCGACAAACAGGCAGAGGCCGTCGTCGGCCATTGCACCTGAGGATCAGTTGATGAACGGACCATCATTCCTGCGACGCTTAGTCCGGATGGGGCAGCATTCGGTTGCCTCAACTGATAAGCTCGCCCAGTGCCAAAGCGGATTGGCGTTGACGGAATTCGCCTTTTCCCTTCCATTTCTTCTGATCATGGCGACATCAGGCCTTGAGCTGACCAACTACGCCCTGACTGTGAAGCAGATAGGCGAACTTTCGGTAATGGTTGCCGACAACGCTTCGCGTATGGGAGCCCAAAGCGCGATTAACAACAAGCCGGTGAGCGAAGCGGAAATCAACGATGTATTCATCGGCGCGGATTTGCAGGCTCCCGGTCTGGCTCTTGGCACAAACAGCCGGATCATCCTGTCCAGCCTGCAGCAAAATGGGGAAGGTGGTCAGACAATAGCTTGGCAGCGTTGTTTTGGCGGCGTCGATTATTCCTCAGCTTATGGTCCAGAAAAAACCGGTGAAACGGGAACCAGCTTTCCCGGAGTGGGACCAACGGGCGCAGAATTGAAGGCCGCGTCGGGAACGGCAGTCATGGTCGTGGAAGTCCGCTACCGCTATCAACGGCTGATGCCGCTCATGTGGTTGCCGCTCCATGACATCAACGAAATGTCTGCATTCAATGTCCGCGACAGCCGGGACATAACCCAAGTATATAATACCGAAAATGTTACCGCATCGACCTGCGCTTGATGCGGGATGATGACATTGGGGGAAGGCGTCCATCGCGCCTCCCCCCGATAGCTGTCAGCCGCGATAGCAAACCTTTTTCACGGTAACCACGACTCGGTCCGCGTCGATCAGCGCCGCCTTTTCCAGATTGGCGGCGTAGGGTAGCGGGACATCTTCGTTCGTCACGCGCAGCACCGGGGCGTCGAGGTCGTCGAAGCCCTGTTCCATCGCCACCGCCGCGATTTCCGACGCGATTGAACAGACCGGCCAGCCTTCTTCGACCACCACAATGCGGTTGGTCTTCTTCAGGCTTTCCAGCACCGTTGCCGTATCCAGCGGTCGCAAGGTGCGAAGGTCGATGATTTCAGCATCGATGCCTTCGGACGCGAGCGTCTCCGCCGCTTCCAGCGCGACGCCGACGCCAATCGAATAGCTGACCAGCGTCACGTCCGCGCCCTGCCGCACAATCCGCGCCTTGCCGATCGGCAGGACATAATCATCCAGCTTGGGCACGTCGAAGCTGCGACCGTAGACCAGCTCATTTTCCAGGAACACGACTGGATCTTCCGACCGGATCGCAGCCTTTAGAAGGCCTTTGGCATCCGCCGCATCATAAGGTGCGATGACGATCAGACCAGGAACCGCAGCATACCAGGGACCGTAATTCTGGCTATGCTGGGCACCGACGCGGCTGGCCGCGCCATTGGGGCCACGGAATACGATCGGACAACGCATCTGACCGCCCGACATATAGTTGGTCTTGGCCGCGGAATTGATGATGTGATCGATCGCCTGCATCGCGAAGTTGAACGTCATGAATTCAATCACCGGACGCAAGCCACCCATGGCGGCGCCCGCACCAACGCCGGCAAAGCCATATTCGGTAATCGGCGTGTCGATGACGCGCTTTGCTCCAAATTCGTCCAGCAGGCCCTGCGTGACCTTATAGGCGCCTTGATATTCGGCAACCTCTTCGCCCATCACGAAGACCCGCTCGTCCCGGCGCATCTCTTCCGCCATCGCGTCGCGCAGAGCTTCGCGAACGGTCGTCTTCACCATTTCGGTGCCTTCGGGCAAGTCGGCGTCCTGAACGGCTGGCCGGACTTGGGTTGTCAGCTTGGACGTGCCGCTTTCCGCCTTCTTCGGCGTGCTTTCAGGCTCGGTCTTGCTTTCCTTGGGAGCCGGAACAGACGGCTGCTCGCCCTCTTCACCCGCCATGGTCGCGATGACGGTTCCGACCTTCACGCCTTCCGACCCCTCTGGCACGACAATCGAACCGATCTTGCCCTCATCGACGGCTTCGAATTCCATCGTCGCCTTGTCCGTTTCAATCTCGGCCAGAATGTCGCCGGAACGGACCTCATCGCCTTCCTTGACGAGCCACTTGGCAAGCGTGCCTTCCTCCATAGTCGGCGACAGCGCCGGCATCTTGATTTCGATACCCATTAATATTGCTCCACCAGCACGTCGGTATAAAGTTCCGACATTTCCGGTTCAGGGGAAGTTTCAGCGAAGTCGGCAGAGTCACTCACGATCTTGCGGATGTCCTGATCGACCTTCTTGAGTTCGTCTTCGCCAACGCCCATTTCGATGAGATATTTTTTCGCGCCTTCGATCGGATCGGATTTATCGCGCATCGCCTGCACTTCCTCACGCGACCGGTATTTGGCAGGGTCCGACATGGAGTGGCCCCGATAGCGGTATGTTTTCATTTCCAGAAGGATCGGGCCGTTGCCCCCCTGCACCCATTTCAGCGCTTCCTCAGTCGCTCCGCGCACGGCCAGCACGTCCATGCCATCGACCTGCAGCCCCGGAATGCGGAAGCTTTCGCCTCGGCGATAAAGCTGATCTTCGGCCGATGACCGGTTGACGCTGGTGCCCATGGCATATTGGTTGTTTTCGATCACGAAGATGATCGGCAGCTTCCATAGCTCGGCCATGTTGAAGCTTTCATAGACCTGGCCCTGGTTAGCAGCCCCGTCACCGAAATAAGCGACGCACACACCACCGTCATCATTATATTTATGCGCAAAGCCAAGCCCCGCGCCCAACGACACCTGAGCGCCGACGATGCCATGGCCGCCGAAAAATTTATGTTCGACGCTGAACATGTGCATCGAACCGCCCTTGCCCCTTGAAATGCCAGCTTCGCGCCCGGTCAGTTCGGCCATGATAACCTTAGGATCGATGCCATAAGCCAGCATGTGGCCATGGTCGCGATAGCCGGTGATCACGCTGTCCTTGCCTGGTTGCAGGGCGGATTGAATGCCGACAGCGACGGCCTCCTGGCCGATATAAAGGTGACAAAATCCACCGATCAGGCCCAGGCCGTAAAGTTGACCCGCTTTTTCCTCGAACCGGCGGATGAGGACCATCTGTCGGTAGAACTCCATCAGTTCTTCCTTGGATGCCTTGTAAACGGACGGTGTTTCAGGGCGAGGCCGGTTATGGTCGGCGCTAGCAGGGTTTGCCCCCTTTGCTTTAGCGCGCGATGGACGCGGCGTCGTTGGTTTCGCCAAGGCTCTTATCCTTTTGCGTGGACATGGATGGAAGGAACGCCGGTATAGCGGCACAAGTCCGCCAAATGCAACGTTTGAGGACTGCGAATAGCGCCGCGGACCGCCTTCCGGTCAGTTCAGCGGAACGACCACTTCGTCATTATGGATGACGCCCAGTTGGCGCCTGATCAGCTCATCGCTGAGGTCCGGATCGACCCGGCGCGGATTGAGCAGGTCGACGCGGTTTTTCAGTTCAGTGCGATGCGCCGCGACCTGTGCCAACTCCACCTTGGCATGGTGCAGTTGCCGCGTGTAATCACCCCACGCCAGAATCCCGTTTGACCCCAGCACGACATATCCCGCGAAGAACAGAAGAAGAAGCACCGCAATTGCTGGCCCAAGAGCAGACCATAACAATATGCGAAGCTTAGCAATGTGCGCCATAGGTAAGTTGAATCACAGCTGAACGCTGGCCGCAAGGGAATTCTGTTCCCCGACGGCCGGTCCTTGAAAGAATATCAGCGGAAGATGGAACGCCCCGCATAAACGGCGACGTCACCAAGTTCCTCTTCGATCCGGATCAACTGATTATATTTGGCGAGCCGGTCGGAACGAGCCAGCGAGCCAGTCTTGATCTGACCACAATTGGTGGCAACGGCCAGGTCTGCAATGGTCGCATCCTCGGTCTCGCCGGAACGATGCGACATGACGGCGGTGTAGCGTGCCCGGTGCGCCATATCCACCGCTGCCAGGGTTTCGGTCAATGAACCGATCTGATTCACCTTCACCAGCAGCGAATTAGCCAGCCCCATGTCGATGCCCATGCCCAGACGCTTGGGGTTGGTGACGAACAGGTCGTCGCCCACCAACTGGCATTTATCGCCAATCTTGTCAGTCAAGATCTTCCAGCCTTCAAAATCATCCTCGCCCATGCCGTCTTCGATCGACTTGATCGGATAACGGGCCACCAGATCGGCGAGGTAATCGGCCATCTCGGCAGAGGTCAGGCTCTTGCCCTCGCCCACCATCTCATATTTTCCGTTCTTGAAGAATTCCGTGGATGCGCAGTCCAGCGCCAGCATCACGTCGTCGCCCGGCTTGTATCCCGCCTTTTCAATGGAGGCGAGGATGAAGTCCAGAGCGTCCGTGGTCGACGACAGGTTCGGCGCAAAGCCACCTTCGTCGCCCACCGCTGTCGCCAGCCCCTTGTCATGCAGGCCTTTTTTAAGCGTGTGGAATATCTCGGCCCCCACGCGCACGGCATCGGCCAGGCTTTCCGCGCCCACCGGCATGATCATGAATTCCTGGAAATCGATTGGATTGTCGGCATGCTCGCCACCGTTGATGATGTTCATCATCGGCACCGGCAGCACATGGGCGGAAACGCCGCCGACATAGCGATAGAGCGGCAGGCCGCGCGCGTTCGCCGCAGCCTTCGCCGTGGCCAGGCTGACGCCCAGGATGGCATTGGCGCCGAGCCGCGCCTTATTCTCGGTCCCGTCCAGTGAGATCATCGCCGCATCGACTTCAGCCTGATCTTCCGCGTCGAAACCGATGAGTTGTTCGGCAATTTCGTCATTTACTGCCGCCACGGCAGCGAGCACACCCTTGCCCAGATATTTGGTGGCGTCCCCGTCGCGCTTTTCGACCGCTTCATAGGCACCGGTCGAAGCACCCGATGGCACCGCCGCGCGACCGAAGCTGCCGTCCTCCAGCATGACATCGACTTCGACAGTGGGATTGCCCCGGCTGTCTAGGATTTGCCGAGCGTGGATATCGAGAATAGCGGTCATGGTCGCTCCCTGAAATACTGCATTGGGCCTGCTTTGCGCATCGCTTAGACAGCAGCTTTGGGAATGGCAATGCAGGGGCTTGCAAGGACTCGAAAAATGCCGATGTTCAAAATTGTAACGGCAACGGAACTGTGGCGCGTCGCAAAGCATTAGGACGGATACCCATCCGGCCGCATCGCGACCCCACCATATCTGAGGAGACATAGGACGATGGTCGATACACCGGACACCCCGCCCGCAAAGCGCGCAAAAAAAGCGCCCAATCCGAAGCCGAGCAAGAGCGCTGGAGCATCGCCTGTCGCACCTTTGAAGACCGCCGCCACGGCAAGTGCGCCTGTCGCCCCGGTCGACAAGGCCGCTGCAAGCTGGACATCACAGATTGAGCCGATCAAGGCGCAGGCAGAAAAGGTGGTCAAGACCGCCACCGAAAAGTTGAACGCCGTCGACTGGAGAACGCATATCGATCCGTTAAAAGAACAGGCATCAAAGACGGCCATGTCGGCTGCTGGCGCGGCTAAGGATCGGACCGGATCAGCGATGCAGAGCCTGGCCAAGCTGATTTCCGATACGGCCGGAACAGTCGATGCGAAACTGGGTCCCCAATATGGCGATTATGCTCGGCAGGCCGCCGAGTCGGTGGCCGGCGCTGCGGACAAGCTGGACAGCAAGGATGTCGATCAGTTGATGACCGAAGCACGCGATTTCGTACGCAAGAGTCCCGCGGTCGCCATCGGAGCGGCGGCTGTCGTTGGCTTCGTACTCATGCGCCTGGCCAAGGGATCCGATGACGAGGCGTAGCGCGATTTTCATTTCATTAAACAGGACCCCGGCCTGGGGCGGAGGGGCGTTTGACTGAACAGCCAACTCTTGCGGCGAATCCGGAAACGGAGGAAGATCAGGACACCGTTCGTGCGGCATTCGCCCGGCTGTATTCCGACGGACGCGCCTATGCCGATGCGGAGATCGAGCGACAGAAGCTGCGCGCGAGCATTGTCGGGTCGGGTGTCAAGGATGCCGTCATTTTTGGCGCGGCGGGCTTTCTGATCGCGATATCAGGACTGATCGCTTTTCTTGTGGGACTTATCATCACGCTCCAACCTCATGTCGGTGCGGGATGGGCGACCATCATTATATTCGGGTCATCCCTGCTTGTGGCGTTACTGTTGTTGCTGTTGGCAAAGACGCGCATCGCCCGCATGAAGAAGGCGGTCCAGTCATGACGCCAGAAGAACAATATAAAAGGGCAAATATCGAGGCAGAATCGAAAAAGGCGGCGTTTCGGTCTAGCGCCACGACGGTAAAGGCCCGGCTGTCGCCTGCCCGGTTGAAGCGGAATGTTCAACAAAAGGTGGCCGACCGGTTTCACAAGGTGAGTTCAACAGCCTTGGCACAAGTTAGTGAGCGTCCAGTCGCCACAGTTGCGGCTGCCGGGGCGTTAGGCATCTATTTGTTCCGCCGCCCGCTTTCGGCACTTTTCCGGCGTATATACGTTCGAGCTACCAACCGCACCCCGGATCAATCGGAGAAAGACGATGGCTGACATTCGCGCCCAGATCACTCGCGTACGCGACGCTGCAAACGATATTGCAGAAACTACGACGGAAAAGTTGCGCGATACCACGGGCAAGGCACGCGACAGCGCCAGCGACCTCATTCAAAACGGCCGTGAACGTGCCGAAGATGTCTATAGCGACGCGCGCGCACGCACCCAACGAGTCGCGACGCGCGCGAATGAAATCGTGCAAGAGCATCCGATAGTCGCAGTGGCTGGCGCCGTCGCGGCAGGTGCGATGATCGCATGGATGTTCCCAAAAAGCCGCGCTGCGCTCAAGGCCCTGCCCGCCATTGCCACGACGGCAGGCAGCCGAGTGGTGGAAGCCGCCCTGGCCGCGCGTAACGCCGCCGCAGAGGGAGCAGTGAGCGTTAAATCCAGCGCGAGCGATGCGTTCCACCAAGCTCGCGAAGGGGCCAGTCATGCTGCTGCGTCTGCGCGGGACACCGCTGCTTCCGCTGACATCAGCGGTACAGCGTCGCGCTTGGCCGACAACCTCGTCACTCTCGTCGCCAGCAAGATCGATACGGTCAGCGAAACGCTCAAGGCCAGGCTGCCCAAACACTGATACTGTCGCTCCTTCCGCTTGGACACGGGCGGCCTCACTGCTAAGGCTGCCCGTTCCTTCCGAGGGAGAATATAAAATATATGAGCAAGCTCCACCTGGTCATGGGCGGTCGCGTCAAAGACCCTCAAACGCTGGAATTTGAAGATCTGGACTCGATCGACGTCGTAGGGATTTTCCCTGACTTTGCGTCGGCGGAAAACGCCTGGCGCGGGGCGGCACAGCGCACGGTTGACGACGCCGAAATGCGCTATGTCATCGTGCACCTGCACCGCCTGCTGGAACCTGACCTACCCCAGACCCAATAATGCCGCGGCGGCGGCGTCAGATCAGCGACTGAGGTCTTTTGCGAAAGCGCCACCAGAGCAACGGGCGCGTAAGCAGCAGACCAACCAAAAAGCCCCCGATATGCGCCGCCACCGCGATCTGTCCCAGATCTCCGATGCCGCCTGCGGTCGCCACGCCGATCATCAGTTGGATCACTACCCATCCTGCAGCCAACCACAGAATGCGGAGGAGGTTTGCCGAAAAAGGCCCGATGCTGCGCACCGATTGCTGGCTGAAGAGCAGTGCATATGTCGCGATCACGGCCGAAATAGCGCCGCTGGCCCCTATCATTGGGTTAAGCGCATCCGGCTGTATCGCCCACTGCAACGCTGCTGCGCCGTAGGCACCCGCGATATAAAGGATCAGAAAAGCACCCTTCTGAAGCACCTGTTCGACCTGTCGGCCGCAAAAGATCAGCATCAGCAGATTGAAGCCGATATGCAGCCAACCCGCATGGATCAGTGCACAACTAAGCGGTGTCAGCCATGCTGGCACAGCCGCCACGTCTGCGAACAAGCCTGGATCCCCGAACCGCGCAGCTATGAACCCACCCAGAACTGCCGCATTGTCGGTCTGCCCCGACAGCAACAGAATCAGGAACGCGGCAAAGGTGATCGCCGCGATCGAACTAGTCATTCGGCCTGCGGGCAGCTGCACCTCGTTCAGATGAATTCTATTTTGTCGACGACGTAGAATTTGTCACCCGACGGCACAGAGACTTCAACCTCTTCGCCGACCTGACGGCCGATAAGCGCCCGTCCCAGCGGACTGTTGTAGCTGATCATGCCCAGCTTCGCGTCAGCTTCTGCCTGGCCAACAATCTGATAACGGACGGGCTTTTCGTCCTCATCCTGCAAAGTGACCGTCGCGCCAAAGACGACCTTGTCACCTGACAGCGACGTAGGATCGATGATCTGCGCGCGCGACAGCTTGTCTTCCAGGTCGCCGATGGTCGCTTCCACCTGACCCTGCCGTTCCTTTGCCGCATGATATTCGGCATTTTCCGACAGGTCGCCATGGGCGCGCGCTTCTTCGATAGCGTCCACAATCAAAGGCCGCTCGGCCTTGAGTTCGCGAAGCTGCGCGGTCAGCTTGTCATAGCCCGTCTGCAGCATCGGCATCTTTTCGACGGTCGCCATTATCGAAGATCCTTTGTCAAAACTTCCCTTTGGCAGCCTCTTTGGTCGAGGCCGCCCGCAGCATGGTTCCTAATGCAGGGGGTCAGGCTTGCGGCCTAGGATAATAGGACTGGAGGGACCGCACTTCAAGTGCATGGCCAAGCAATGCTTCTATCGCGTCCGCTGCCGCAACGCTGGCGGCCGCCGTGGTGAAACTCGCAACCTTCGCCCGAAGCGCGCTGGTGCGAATCGCTTTGCTGTCCTTCAACGACTGCCAGCCTTCGGTGGTGTTGAAAATTAGATCGATGTCCCCATCAGTAATTTTATCCACGATGTGCGGACGACCTTCCGCCACCTTGTTCACCGATTGAACGGATATGCCCTGCTCTTCCAGATATCGAGCCGTGCCCCCGGTAGCGGCGATGATGAAGCCCAGCCCCGCCAGCTTATGCACTGCTGGGAGAACCACCGATTTGTCGCTGTCCTTGACCGACACGAACACCGTACCGCTGGTCGGCAATATTGTACCTGCGCCGATCTGTGCTTTGGCAAAGGCGGTCGCAAAATTACTATCGATACCCATGACTTCGCCGGTACTTTTCATTTCCGGTGAGAGAACGGGATCGACGCCGGGGAAGCGGCCGAAGGGGAATACAGCTTCCTTGACTGCAACATGCGAGATCGCGTGGCGATCGATCTTCGGCAGATCCTTGATCTTTTCACCCGCCATGACGCGCGACGCGATCTTGGCGATGGGCGTGCCGATGGCCTTGGCGACGAAGGGGACGGTGCGGCTGGCACGGGGGTTAACCTCAATTAGATAAACGACCCCGTCCTTGACGGCGAACTGGATGTTCATAAGGCCGCGCACCGACAGGGCACGAGCCAGAACTTCCGTCTGACGTTCGATCTCCGCGATCACTTCGTCCGATAGGCTATAGGGCGGCAGCGAGCAGGCGCTGTCCCCGGAATGGACGCCCGCTTCTTCGATATGCTGGAGCACACCTGCCACGACCACATCGTCGCCGTCACAGAGCGCGTCGACGTCCACTTCGGTCGCGTCGCGCAGATATTGGTCGATCAGCACCGGAGAGTCGCCGGACACCTGGACGGCGGTGGCGATATATTCCTCCAGCTGGGCCTGGCCGTCGACAATCTCCATGGCGCGGCCTCCAAGGACGTAGGACGGGCGCATCAGAACCGGGTAGCCGATACGGTTGGCGACCGCGATCGCTTCCTCGCGGCTGCGGGCGATGCCGTTGGCGGGCTGCTTGAGCTTGAGCTTATCGATGAGGGCCGCGAAACGCTCGCGGTCTTCTGCAAGGTCGATCGCATCGGGCGAGGTGCCGAGGATGGGAACGCCCGCATCCTCAAGAGCTTGCGCCAGCTTCAGCGGAGTCTGACCGCCGAACTGGACGATGACGCCCGCAAGGGTGCCGTTCGACATCTCGACGCTCATGATTTCGAGCACGTCTTCGGCGGTCAGCGGCTCGAAATAGAGGCGGTCGGACGTGTCATAGTCGGTCGACACGGTTTCTGGGTTGCAGTTGACCATGATCGTCTCATAGCCCGCATCCGCCAGCGCGAAGCAGGCGTGGACGCAGCAATAGTCGAACTCGATCCCCTGCCCGATCCGGTTTGGGCCGCCACCAAGGATCACGACCTTCTTGCGGTCGCTGGGCTGCGCCTCATTCTCCGCCTCGCCGAAGAGCGGGGCTTCGTAGGTGGAATACATGTAGGGCGTCTTCGCCTCGAACTCGGCGGCGCACGTGTCGATGCGCTTGAAGACCGGACGGACGCCGAGCTTGTGGCGCAGGCTGCGCACCTCCGCCTCGGTGACGCCGCCGGTCATCGCCTTGACCGCTTCGTGGATCAGGCCGGAACCGCGTGCGATGCCGCGTTCCATGCCGCGCAGATTGGCGGACTTGAGCGCCAGATGGGCGAGGCGCTGGTCGGAAAAGCCCATCGCCTTCAGGCGGCGCATGCCGTCGGCATCCTGCGGCAGGCCGTTCGCCAGCACTTGCGCTTCTGCGTCGATGATTTCCTTGATCCGCTCCAGAAACCACGGATCGAACTTGGCGATGTTGTGGATTTCGGCGACGGTTAGCCCTTCGCGCAGGGCTTGCGCGGCGACGAGCAGACGGTCAGGCGTCGGTGAGGCAAGCGCCGCAACGATATCGTCCTTGGGCGCGCCAACCAGATGCTGGACCTCATCGAAGCCACAAAGGCCGGTTTCCAGACCACGCAGCGCCTTCTGCATCGATTCATGGATGTTGCGGCCGATCGCCATCACTTCGCCCACCGACTTCATCGCGGTGCCGAGCAGCGGTTCGCTGCCCTTGAACTTTTCAAAGGCGAAGCGCGGGATCTTGGTCACGACATAGTCGATGGTCGGTTCGAACGATGCCGGGGTCGCGCCGGTAATGTCATTCTCGATCTCGTCGAGCGTGTAGCCCACGGCGAGCTTCGCCGCGACCTTGGCGATCGGGAAGCCGGTCGCCTTCGACGCAAGCGCCGACGAGCGGGAGACGCGCGGGTTCATTTCGATCACGATCAGGCGGCCGTCCTTCGGATTGACCGCGAACTGTACGTTCGAACCGCCTGTTTCCACGCCGATTTCACGCAGCACCGCGATGCTCGCGTTGCGCATGATCTGATATTCCTTGTCGGTCAGCGTCAGCGCGGGCGCGACGGTGATGGAGTCGCCGGTATGGACGCCCATCGGATCGACATTTTCGATCGAGCAGATGATGATGGCATTGTCGTTGCGATCCCGCACGACCTCCATCTCATATTCCTTCCAGCCGAGGAGCGATTCCTCGATCAGGACTTCGGTGGTCGGGGACGCATCCAGCCCGCCACGGACGATGTTCATGAACTCGTCGCGATTATAGGCGATGCCGCCGCCGGTGCCGCCCATGGTGAAGCTGGGGCGGATGATCGCGGGCAGGCCGGTGAACTCCAGGGCCTCCATCGCCTCTTCCATGGTGTGGGCGATGCGCGAGCGAGCCGATTCCAGACCAATCTTGTCCATGGCGTCGCGGAACTTGATCCGGTCTTCCGCCTTGTCGATGGCTTCGGCATCCGCGCCGATCATCTGGACGCCGAACTTCTCCAGCGTGCCGTCGTTGAATAGGGCCAGCGCGGTGTTGAGCGCGGTCTGGCCGCCCATGGTCGGCAGCACCGCGTCGGGACGTTCCTTCTCGATGATCTTCGCCACGATTTCGGGCGTGATCGGTTCGACATAGGTCGCGTCGGCAAATTCCGGGTCGGTCATGATGGTGGCCGGGTTGGAGTTCACCAGGATGATGCGATAGCCCTCTTCCTTGAGCGCCTTCACCGCCTGCGTGCCCGAATAGTCGAACTCGCAAGCCTGGCCGATGATGATCGGGCCAGCGCCGATGATGAGGATGGAGGAGATGTCGGTGCGTTTGGGCATTAGTGAGCGACCGTTTGAAAGAGGGCAATGATCGAGACGAAAAGGGATGTGATGCCTGCCAAGCTATTGGCGCGGTTTATCAACTCCCAGATAATATCGGCTGGCGGTTCCGGAGCATCAGCAAGCGCCTTAGCCGCCACGATGTAAGCGCGAGCCATAGCCTTTTCACTATTACCTGCGCCTAAAGTGTCTAGCTCCAACTCAGCTTTTGTCAGAAGATCGGAAAGCTCAGCCTTTTTGTGTTCGTCCAGAGCGAACTGAGAAGGCAGACCTGTCCATTGGGTGCTGTCAACGGATGGTGCTCTCGCTTCTTCTCCGGTACCGATCAGAGCCTCTCGGATTTCATCAAGGTCCGAGAAATTCTCCTCCACTTTTTTCGCACCAAGGGCTGAAATGCGGAAGCTCCATCCTTCGTAGCCGCCCAACACCTTTGAAACTTCCCGAAAATAGGAACCTTCCCAATCGTCGGTGATCCGATCAATCCAATTGGACCGAGGGGTAAGGCCGTATTTATTGATCAGCTTGCCAGCGTCGTGATACGAGCCCCCAGCCGTCTCGGTTTCTAAATATAGGGCCGCGAGAAAACGCTCTGCGAAATCATCGTAGTCCATCAATGCACGCCCCCCGTCCGGGCCTCGCAACCCCAGCCGTCATATTCGACGCCGCAGAGGATTTCGATCTGGAGGCACTTCTTGGTCAGGGCGCGGATCGATTGTTCATCGACCGGCTGCTCGCATTCGAGGAAGAGGAACAGGTCGCCATCCTCATCCTCCTCGCGGTCGAGTTCGACGAAGCCGAACTGGCTGGCGATCGTCAGGACACGCTCGAAATCCTTTTCGCTGCCCTTGAAGCTGACATCGACCGGGCGCGACAAACGCGCCACGTCGCCATTCGCGGCGAGATTGGCGAGGACGGACTTGTCCGCCTCCCACTCTGCCGCGAGGCGGGCTTCGTCAACCGGGGGCAGGTTGAGGCTCACTTAAGCCCCTCAACAAAGCGCTGGAACAGGTAGAAGCTGTCCTGCGGGCCGGGCGAGGCTTCGGGGTGGTACTGGACCGAGAAGGCCTTCTTGTCCGTCAGTTCGATGCCGCAGTTGCTGCCATCGAAGAGCGACACATGGGTCGGCTTCACATTGGCGGGCAGCGTGTCGCTGTCCACCGCAAAGCCGTGGTTCATCGAGGTGATCTCGACCAGACCGTCGGACAGGCGCTTGACCGGGTGGTTCGCGCCGCGATGGCCCTGATGCATCTTGATGGTCTTGGCACCGGCGGCGAGCGCCAGCATCTGGTGACCCAGGCAGATGCCAAAGACGGGCTTGTCGGCTTCCAGCACCTTTTTGATGACGGGCACGGCATATTCGCCGGTCGCGGCCGGATCGCCGGGGCCGTTCGAGAGGAACACGCCATCGGGCTTTTGCTCCATCACCTGCTCGTAAGTGGCGGTGGCGGGAAGCACGGTGACGCGAGCGCCTGCCTTTACCAGGTTGCGGAAGATGTTGTTCTTCGCGCCATAGTCAATGGCGACGACATGCGGACGTTCATCAGCGGCCTCATCCTTGCCGTAGCCGAAGCCGAGCTTCCACACGCCATCCTTCCAGAGGCGGCTTTCCTTCCCCGTGACTTCGATGGCGAGGTCCATGCCTTCAAGGCCGGGCCAGCTGGCGGCCTTGTCCGCAAGGGCGGCGACGTTGAAATTGCCTTCCGGATCATGGGCGATGACGACGTTGGGCGCGCCCTTCAGGCGGATCATGCGGGTCAGCGCGCGGGTGTCTACGCCCGACAGGCCGATGCGGCCATTTTCGCGCATCCACTGATCGAAGGGTTCGACGTTGCGGAAATTGCTGGGCTCCGTCACGTCCTGCCGCACGACGCAGCCGAGGGCGAAGGGGTTGTCCGCTTCGACGTCATCCAGGTTGGTGCCGACATTGCCGATATGCGGGAAGGTGAAGGTGACGATCTGGCCGGCATAGCTGGGGTCGGTCATCACTTCCTGATAGCCGGTCATGGCGGTGTTGAAGCAGAGTTCGCCTACCGCTTCGCCCACTGCACCAAAGCCACGGCCGAACACTGCGCTGCCATCGGCGAAAACCAATACCCCTGTCGCTCCTTTGGGCACGGTGAGGGTCTTGGCATCAGCCATGGTCGTAGCGTCCTTTATGCTTTTAGCGGGAACCCGTCTGCAGCGGGTTAAACGGCCGGTCACCTATGCCTGTGAGGCCCCGCGGTCAACCACTGTAAAAAATCTCTTTTGGCGTTATATCTGGTCTTTTCCGGCAGAACAGGATTCGTATCGCCATGATTCGCGAGCAGGTTAAGAGCGCCCAGGTCGAAGCCATGAAGGCGGGGGACAAGGAACGCCTGGCCGCCGTGCGCTTGGTCATGGCGAAGCTGAAGGATCGGGATATCGAACTGCGCACCGCTTCGAGCGTGCCGGATGACGATATGGTCGTTGTCGAGGTGCTTCAGAAGATGGTGAAGCAGCGGCGCGAATCGATCGATATGTTCCGGAATGGCGGGCGCGAGGAGCTGGCTGCTAAGGAAGAGGCCGAGCTGCGCGTGATCGAGAGCTTTTTGCCGCAGCAGATGAGCGAGGATGAGACGCGCGCTGCTATTGAGGGGATCAAGGCGGAAGTTGGGGCGGCGAGCGTCAAGGATATGGGGAAGGTCATGGCCGTGCTGAAGGAACGGCATGGGTCGGTGATTGATATGAGCAAGGCTAGTGGGCTGGTTAAGGCGGCTTTGGGCTGACAAGAAGAGGCTATGAGCCTCTCCCCTGCCTTCCTTGACGAACTGCGCATGCGGACGTCGCTGTCCACGCTGATCGGGCGGACGGTGAAGGTGCAGAAGGCTGGGCGCGAGTATAAGGCGTGCTGCCCTTTTCATAATGAGAAGACGCCGAGCTTCACCATCAATGATGAGAAGGGCTTCTACCACTGCTTTGGTTGTGGGGCGCATGGGGACGCGATCCGGTGGATGACGGACCAGCGCGGCCTGCCCTTCATGGAGGCGGTGAAGGAGTTGGCGGCAACGGCAGGCATGGATGTGCCTGCGCCCGATCCTCGGGCGGCGAAGCGGGCGGAGCAGGCGCAAGGTCTGCATGACGTCATGGCGGCGGCGCAGGCTTTGTTCGAGGCGCAGCTTGGCGGGATCGAAGGGGCCGAGGCTCGGGAGTATCTGAAGCGGCGCGGGATTAGCGAGGCGACGCGGCGGGCTTTTGGTTTTGGTTTCTCGGCGGATTCGAAGGGGAGGCTCAAGGGCGCGCTGAACGAGTTTGGTGAGCCGATGCTGATCGAGGCGGGGTTGCTGATCGACCCGGATGGCGAGCGCGATTCTTACGACCGCTTCCGGGGGCGGCTGATGCTGCCGATCCGGGATATTCGCGGGCGGGTGATCGCTTTTGGGGGGCGGATACTTGGGGCTGGCGAGCCTAAATATCTGAACTCGCCCGACACGCCGCTCTTCGACAAGGGGCGGACGCTTTACAATATCGATCGCGCTTCCCCGGCTAGCCGTCAGAGCGGGCGGGTGATCGTGGTCGAAGGCTATATGGACGTGATCGCGCTCGCGCAGGCGGGCTTTGGCGAGGCGGTGGCGCCGCTGGGCACGGCGCTGACGGAGCATCAGATCGAGCGGCTGTGGAAGATGGTCGATGTGCCTATCCTCTGCTTCGATGGTGATGCCGCGGGGCAGAAGGCAGCTATGCGCGCTGCTACCCGCGCACTGCCGCTGCTGCGCCCCGGCATGAGCCTGGCCTTTGCAACCCTGCCCGCCGGGAAGGACCCGGACGATCTGGTCCGGGCGGAAGGATCGGCGGCCATGGAAGCCGTGCTCGCCTCGGCCGAATCGCTGGTCGATCGGCTGTGGAATCATGAACAAAACGCCGTTCCGCTGGACACGCCGGAACAACGGGCCGCTCTGAAGCAGCGGCTGTCTGCGATAACCGACACCATCGCTCATCCCGATGTTCGCGCACATTACGTCCAGGTGTTTCGGCAGCGATATGATGCACTGTTCTTCGCGCGGACCACATCCGGCGGCCCGCGGGGCGCGCGCGGAAGCGGATCGCGCCCAGGCTGGCAAAAGGATCGGCGCGGCAACTGGAAGGCTCCCCTGCCCCCTGCAGGCAGCGAGGCGCGAGCGATCGGCGTCAGCGGGATGGAGCAACGTCTGCTGCGCGCGGTCCTCGCCAGTCTGCTCCGTCATCCCGATCAAATTGCGGTGCATCGGGAACTGTTGGCCGCGCTCCATATCGGTGATCCGCTGCTGAACGCACTGACGCGCGCGATGATCACTGCGTCCTTCTCGCAAGAAACAGTTGAAACCGATGGCCTCCTTACCATATTGGGCCAAGGTGAAGTGTATAATATGGCGAAGGGAATGCTCCGGGCCGACACGTTCACATTCACCTCCCACAGGACGAAGGCCGATTCGGGTCGCGTTCAGCGCGATCTGGAAGAGGCTATGCGGGTGATGGCACAGGGACCGGAGTTGGAGGCGGCGCTGGCGGAAGCTACCAGACGAGCAAGGGAAGACCTCAACGAAGAGAGCTTCGCCGAGCAGCAGCGTGTCCACCGAATGAAGTTGGATCATGACCAGCGCTTGGCGGAACTGGCGCAGTCCGAAGATATTATCTGATGATTTGCCCCGCCGTGCGGGGTGACGAGAGCTAAGGCGAATAAATGGCGAGCAAGGCAACAGGCAAGGGTGCGGGCGAGGATATGGATAGCGGCGATGCGCCGCTGCTTGATCTGAATGAGGCGTCAGTCAAAAAGCTGATCGCTCGCGCCAAAAAGCGTGGCTACATCACCTATGACGAGTTGAACGATGCCCTGCCGCAGGACCAGATGTCCTCCGAACAGATTGAAGACATCATGGCCGCGCTCAATGAAATGGGCGTGAATATCGTCGAGAATGAAGAAGCTAGCGAGGACAGCGAAGAGCAGCGCGAGCGCGAGGATGCTGAAGACGCCGAGGATGATTCAAGCGACGATGACGGCGCGCCCAAGCTTGTCACCGAAAAGAAGAAAGAAACCGTAGACCGGACGGACGATCCCGTACGGATGTATCTGCGCGAAATGGGTGCGGTCGAGCTGTTGAGCCGTGAGGGTGAGATTGCCATCGCCAAGCGGATCGAGGCCGGTCGCGACACGATGATTCTGGGCCTATGCGAAAGTCCGACCACCTTTAACGCGATCATCGAATGGTCAACCGCCCTCAATAACGGCGAAATGCAGCTGCGCGAGATACTGGATCTCGACGCGATGCTATCCAAGGACCCTGCCCCCGAAAATCTGGAGGAAGGCGCTGAGGATGATGATGGCGAGATCAGCGAAAAGACCGCTGGACCCAGCTTCAAGGAAGAAGAAGAGCCGGAAGAGGAAGCCGCCGATTCCGATGAGGACGAGGATGGCCTGACCGAACGCCGCGCGCGCCGTGTGGAAGAGGAAGAAGAGGAGGACAACACCCTCTCACTCGCCCAGATGGAAGAGACGCTCAAGCCGATGGCGCTGGAGAAGTTCGCGACCATCACCGAGATTTTCCGAGCATTTTCAAAGGTTCAGGAATCGCGCATGGCCGCGATGGGAACCGGCGAGAGCCTGAGCCAGAAGAGCGAGGACGAGTATCAGGAACTGCGTGAAAAGCTGACCGCAGAGGTGGAAAGCGTCCAGTTTCATCAGCAGAAGATCGAATATCTCGTCGATCAGCTTTATGCCTATAACCGCCGCCTGACCGCGCTGGGCGGGCAGATGCTGCGCCTGGCCGAGCGCCACAAGGTCAGCCGCAAGGATTTCCTCGACCGCTATGTGAACCATGAGCTGGACGATGGCTGGATGGACCGAGCGGCTGGTATCGACAAGAAGTGGGCGGCCTTCGCGGCGGCTGAAAGCCGTGCCGTCGAACGCATCCGTAATGAGGTGAGTGAGATCGCCCAGGCGACCGGCATGTCGCTATCTGAATTCCGCCGTATCGTGAACATGGTCCAGAAGGGCGAGCGTGAGGCGCGGATCGCGAAGAAGGAAATGGTGGAGGCAAATCTTCGCCTGGTCATTTCTATCGCAAAAAAATATACGAACCGCGGCCTGCAATTCCTTGATCTTATTCAGGAAGGCAATATCGGCCTGATGAAGGCAGTCGATAAATTCGAGTATCGCCGCGGCTACAAGTTCAGCACCTATGCGACCTGGTGGATTCGGCAAGCGATCACCCGTTCGATCGCGGATCAGGCGCGCACCATTCGTATTCCGGTCCATATGATCGAAACGATCAACAAGCTGGTGCGCACCAGCCGCCAATTCCTGCACGAACAGGGCCGTGAGCCTACCCCGGAGGAAATGGCCGAGCGCCTTTCCATGCCGCTGGAGAAGGTGCGCAAGGTGATGAAGATCGCCAAGGAGCCGATTTCGCTCGAAACGCCGATCGGCGACGAAGAAGATTCGCACTTGGGCGATTTCATTGAGGACAAGAATGCGATCATCCCGGTGGATGCGGCAATACAGGCCAATTTGAAGGAAACCGTCACTCGCGTCCTGGCTTCACTCACCCCGCGTGAAGAACGCGTGCTGCGCATGCGCTTTGGCATCGGTATGAACACCGACCATACATTGGAGGAAGTGGGCCAGCAGTTCAGCGTGACGCGCGAACGTATCCGTCAGATCGAAGCGAAGGCGCTGCGCAAGTTGAAGCACCCCAGCCGCAGCCGCAAGATGCGCAGCTTCCTCGACCAATAGTGGCTGGCAAGCGGTAGAATGATCCGAAAGGGCGGCTTTAGGGCCGCTCTTTTTTTGTCGCGTAAACCGCTCTTTTACCCCGATTTCCTATTCTTCTGTTTCGGCGGCAAAGGGTCGCGCCGCACAGGAATTGATCATGAGCCAAACAGCAGCGCGCGTTCCCGCGGGCGATATCTCCCAAGTCGTGGAAGCGCTGGTCGCAGCAGACGGGACAGCGAGCCACGCCCATGCAGATAACATCTGTGCAGGCATTGGCCGCAACGCCGTACTGACGCTGGCCGACCTGGCGGACGCCGCGCATTATCTCTGCCTGCTGCACGGCCGCCATCCGGGCGTCATCGATCACGCCGCGAATCGGTCAGCGGACAGTGCGGGCCAGGCATGGCTTGCCCAGGCGGCAGAAGCGTTCGCGCGGGAACGCACCTATATGACCCAGGTCACCGTTGCGACCGGTCCCGCCCCCAGCACTGCCGGGCAAAGCGATTGCGAAACGGTCGTCAGTCAACAGCGCCACGCCCTCGACATGCTCGCCCAATCGGACAGGCGCGGATGCGCCATGGGCGCCGCCATCGCGCTGGTCCTCGACTGGCGCGCGGTTCGTCACGGGTTGGACGTAGCGGCGATCCGCGTGGGGCTGGAACCCTATGCCTGCGAACTGCCTGACCGGGCAGAGACTATTGCACTTGCGCGCACCATTGGCGGCGATAGCGCGACCGACCGGGCAATCCAGTTCGGCGCCCGGCAGCTGCTGACTCAACAGCGTGGCCTATGGGACCTGTTGAAGGCACGGGCGGAGATGCGCCGCTACAAGCGGTGACAGCGTAGCGCAACGGCCTAGACAAACGCATTGCGGGCGCGTGCCGCTTTCCCTAGGTCGGTGACGAACAGGATAAGCGGACGAAGCGATGCGGTTTGAAGGTACTGAAGATTATGTTGCGACCGACGATCTGAAGGTCGCGGTTAACGCTGCGGTGTTGCTGCGCCGCCCCTTGCTGATAAAGGGGGAACCTGGCACCGGCAAAACGGTGTTGGCACAGGAAATCGCCAAGGCTCTCGATGCGCCACTGATCGAATGGAACGTCAAATCTACCACCAAAGCGCATCAGGGCCTGTACGAGTATGACGCCGTCGCTCGCCTGCGCGACGGTCAGTTGGGCGATCCTCGCGTTCACGAAATCGGCAATTATATCCGCAAGGGCAAGCTGTGGGAGGCATTCACATCCCCCACCCTGCCAGTCCTGCTGATTGACGAGATCGACAAGGCCGACATCGAATTTCCCAACGATCTGTTGCAGGAACTCGATCGCATGGCATTCCACGTCTATGAGACGGGCGAAACCGTCGCCGCGAAGGACCGGCCTGTCGTTGTCATCACGTCGAACAACGAAAAAGAACTGCCCGACGCCTTTCTGCGTCGCTGCTTCTTCCATTATATCAAGTTCCCGGACCGCGACACGATGCAGGCCATCGTCGATGTCCACTTCCCAGGCATTCAGAAGATATTGGTTAGCAGGGCGCTGGAAATATTTTATGAAATCCGTGAAGTCCCAGGCCTGAAGAAAAAGCCTTCAACCAGCGAATTACTGGACTGGCTAAAGCTGATCCTGGCGGAGGACATGCCGCTGGACGTGCTGCAAGACCGTGATCCGACCAAGGCTATCCCGCCGCTTCACGGCGCACTGCTCAAGAATGAGCAGGATATCATGATGTTCGAACGGCTGGCTTTCATGGCCCGGCGTCAGGGTCGATAAAGGAGCAGGCGATAGAGGACGCCGCTGGTCGCCCTGCCAACCTGTGAAAATCCCACTGCTATCCTGACGGGCGACTTGCACCAGCCCCGATTGCTCGTCATCCTGCCTGCCAGAAACAAGATCGCACGAAAACGATCTGGATCAGGAAGGATGCCAGTGCGGATTCATGCTTTGTCGTTGATATCGGCGGCCTTGGCCTTTGCTTTTCCCATGGCGGGTCAAGCCGCAGCCTCCACTCCAGTCCCGGAGGCCTGGGTGGTCGTTGATGGCATGCTGCGTTCCGGGACCGCAGGCATCAGCATTACTCAGAATGTCGGCAGCCTGTCCCTCGCAAAGAGCGGTGAGGCGTCGCGCGGCGGCAGCGGCATCGACAATTACGCCCAGTTTCTTTCGCAGGATGGCGCAGTTCAAGCCACGCTCTACATCTATTTGCCCAGCTATGCCGACGCGTCTCTGGCAGCGTACATGACCGATAAGGCAATCATGGACAGGTTCGGAGCGAAAACCCGACTTTCCGCATATGAGGCGGTGGATGTTGCGGGGCAGAATAATGGAGCGATCCGCGCAGTCTATGATGATGCAGCCGATGGCGCGCTCACCACCGCAGCCGCTTTTGTGCATGCGGGACGATGGCTCGCGAAAATCCGCATCACCGGTCCGACCGAGCGCCGCGATGAGGTATTGGCCGGAATTGACGCCATGCTGTCATCCCTGCGCTTTGACGATGTAGCTTCGATCCACAGCAGCCGCATTGCGAACTATCCCGCATGTGGGCAGGGGGGACATATTCCGCAGCAAGGCAGTGAGCGGTTCTGCGTATGAAACCGGATTGAGACTGCCGACGGTTCTTATGAAATGTTGCAGGCACAAGGCGTAAAGGATGGATCGGTCATCGTTCCTGTCGATGATATGGGCACCGTGCTGGCTTTCGACCGCTCGACAGGCGACAAGGGCTTTCGACTGTCGATCCACTCCATCGGGCAAACCGACATTTACGGCGTCTATGACCGCCTTCCCGGCGCGAAGCAAATCGCAGCTATCTTGGATGGCAAGGACCCCAGGATCGCTCAGGCGAGCAGGACAATGGACCATGCCGCCAATGGCGACGTCACCGTGCGGCAGCCCCGCGCGAAGACCCGCTGATCACGACAGCTGTTGGTCCTCAGATCAGATATCCGACTTCGTAGAGACCCCAGCGTCGACCCCGGAAAGAAAGCGGCACAAATACGCTTCGCAGCGCCCGATAGCGGCCTTCCCCCAGATCCTGCCGGTAGGTAAAGAGGAAGAAGTCCCCTTCCCCATTCAAAGCGCGGCGGGTCTGGCCGTCCATGAAAATCTGCCGGTTGCGCGAATGCTCCATGTTCCATCGCGATTGGCCCGGTCGCTGTGGAAGGCTGCGCGCGCTGATATGTGTCGGCAAATAGCCGTTCATGTCGATGAGGCAGCAGCCGACGATGGCATCATCCTGCTCCGTCCTGCGGTCCAGTATCGGCTGGATGAAACGATCAGCAAAGGCGGTAAAGCCATTTTCATATTGGACCGGATCAGAACCGGGAAGCGGACGGTAGCCTGTGTCAAACAGCCCCGCTGTAGTAAGCTCACCCCCGTCAATCGCCCGGCTGATCAGCTCCACCACTTCTTCGGCGCCTTCTTCCGCGAAAGCGATATAGCGGCTGTTGCGGGTCTTGTTACCACCATGTGCCGCCGCGTTCAGCATGTCGTTCGCCATGCCTTCCAACGTTTCCAACTGGCCGCGCGCCGCTTCCACGCGTGATGCGCTTTCGACAGCCGAGCCGCTGAAAGTCGTGAGCCCCTGGCGAAGCGCTGCTACGTCGCCGTCCGCTTCGTTGGTGCACGTCATGATCGCATCCGACCTTTCGCCGAATTGAGCGACCAGGGACGCAATTTCGGCCATAGTGTTATTGAGCGTATCGATATGCGCACGCACGTCCCGACCGCGAACAATATTAGCCTCTACCCCACTGATAAGATGGCGGGCGTCCCGATCCAGCAGTCCCAGTTTTTCACCTACCGAAGCGGCTGAATCCCCGGCCTGACCAGCCAGTCTGCGGATTTCTTCAGCGACGACCGCAAAGCCCTGAGTCGCCTCGCCGCCGCGCGCGGCTTCTATCGCCGCGTTAACGCCCAGCATGCGGGTTTGGCGTGCAATCCCCGCCAACTGATCCGATATGCCTCCGACCGTTTCAATGACGCCCAGAAATTGTCGTAAATGCCCTTCCAGACCCGTGACATGTTCGACAAGGCCACTGAGTTGCGTCAGCGAAAGGGTGATCGCCTCATGTCCCTCCGCAATGATGCGTCCAGCGCGCCGTGCGGTGAGACTGAGTTCCTGCGCGGCGGCGACGCTTTCATTCTGGCTGGCCGCCAGCATTTCCATATTGGACTGCAGTTGGACAAGGCGAGTAGAATCGTCGCGGATACGAAGGGTGAGCTCACCTAGAAAGCCAGCAGTTTCGCTGCATTGCAACGCCAGATCACCTGATCTCTCCCCCAGGCCGGTCAGTAAATCGCTGTTGTCCAAAGAATTCTTACCCCACTGATATGGGGGATAGTGCCGCATTTTTGATGCGACGCAACAATTATCGCGTTGTTTGCCAGTCCCATCCTGCTTGCATCCCATGGCTGACTGTCAGACAAGGGCCACGTCATGATGCTCAATTTTCTGGATGCGCTCCGCGCAGCTGGCATTCCAGCTGGCATCAAGGAGCATTTGCTATTGCTCGAAGCGCTTGATCACAACGTGATCGCTTGGAAGCCGGAGGAATTCTACTACCTCGCCCGCGCCACCTATGTGAAGGACGAAGGCCTGCTCGACCGTTTCGACCAGGTCTTTTCCCGCGTGTTCAGGGGCGTGCTGGACGCTGAGACAATCGAGGCGGAAATCCCGGAAGACTGGCTACGGCTGATCGCAGAAAAATATCTGTCGGCGGAAGAGATGGAGAAGGTCAGATCGCTGGGGTCCTGGGACGAAATTATGGACACGCTCAAAAAGCGGCTGGAGGAGCAGAAGGGACGCCATCAAGGCGGTAGCAAATGGATCGGCACGGGCGGCACGTCGCCTTTCGGCCATGGCGGATACAACCCGGAAGGCGTCCGGATCGGCGGCGAAAGTCGGCACAAGCGCGCGATCAAGGTTTGGGAGAAGCGCGAGTTCCAGAATCTGGACAATGACAAGGAACTAGGCACTCGCAACATTAAGGTCGCGCTGCGCCGCCTTCGCCGTTTTGCGCGCGAAGGCGCGGCCAGCGAGTTGGACTTGGAGGAAACAATCCGTGGCACGGCTCGTCAGGGATGGCTGGACATCCGCATGAGGCCGGAACGGCACAACGCGGTCAAGTTGCTGATCTTTTTCGACGTAGGTGGATCCATGGACCCGTTCATCAGCCTGTGCGAGGACTTGTTCTCCGCAGCCACCAGCGAATTCAAGAATATGGAGTTCTTTTACTTCCACAATTGCCTTTATGAAGGGGTGTGGAAGGACAATCGCCGCCGCTTTACAGAACGATTGCCCACTTGGGACTTACTTCACAAATATGGGCATGATTATAAGGTGATCCTGGTCGGCGACGCGACCATGAGCCCCTATGAGATCATGCATCCCGGCGGATCGGTAGAGCATATGAATGATGAGGCTGGGTCGGTCTGGATGACCCGCCTGCTACATACCTATCCGGCCGCTGTGTGGCTGAATCCGCTTCCCCGCGCCCAGTGGGACTATAGCCAATCGAACCGGATGATGCGGGAAATCATGAGCGATCGCATGTACCCCCTGACGATCGAGGGTATCGATGGGGCGATGCGGGAACTGACCCGCAAGCGCTGACGATCAGGCAGGTGGGAACAACACTCCGCCGCGCAAGGGATGGGGCGCGCCCGTCGTGCCAGGGAAACTGATCGGTAATCCCTCCAGATGGCGCACGGCCATATACGCAAACCCCTGCGCTTCCAGCGCGTCTCCGTCCCAGCCCAGTTCATCTACCGAACGCACGTCGATGCCGGTGCGGGCGCGGAGCATAGTCATCAGCGTAGCATTATGGCGCCCTCCTCCCGCGACATAGATGCACCGAGGCCGTTCAGGCAGATGCTCCATCCCTCTCGCCACCGCCTCCGCCGAAAAGGCGGTGAGCGTCGCCGCGCCATTGTCCAGTTCCAGGCCGCGAACGGCGTCGATGGAAAATGCCTCCCGGTCGATGCTCTTGGGTGGTGCCAAACCGAACCAGGGATCGGCCATCATATCGGCCAGCCGCGCTTCGTCGACCGCGCCGCGCGCCGCCGCTTGTCCATCCGCATCAAAGGCAACATCGCCATGCGTCTGCATCCAGTTGTCGATCAGACCGCTCGCCATGCCGGTGTCGAATGCCACCAGCGCGCCGTCCGACCCAATGGCCGTGATGTTGGCCACCCCTCCCAGATTCAGGATGGCAAGAGGCTTGGGCAGCATTTGCGCAAGCGCACGATGGTAGACCGGCATCAAAGGAGCGCCCTGCCCCCCGGTGCGCACATCTTCGCTGCGCAGATCCCCGACCACCGGAATCCCGAATGCGCCCGCGAGTGCTGCGCCATCACCAATCTGCCACGTCCATCCGCGATCCGGGCGGTGCGCCACCGTGTGGCCATGGAAACCAATGACGGAAATATCCTGTGCTACATGCCCGCTACGGCCAAGCAAATCAGCCACCGCGTCAACATGCAGGGCGGTCAGCTCTTCCTCAACCGCGTGAATGATCGGTTCGAAACCGGGCTGATCCATAGCCATGGCGCGCTGGCATGCCTCGGAAAGGCGCAGGCGAAACCCGTCGGCATAAGCTTTGGCATGAAAAGCAACCGCTTCAACACCCGCGTCGCCGTCGGTTTCGATCAGGGCCGCATCGATGCCGTCTCGCGAGGTGCCTGACATGAGGCCGATAGCCAGCATTTTGGTCATTCTTCCCCACATTCCTGCAACTTTGCCTAATTGCTCCTTGTAGGAAAAAGCGGGCAGCTTCAACAAGCGCCGCCTGAACGACCTCCGGCTATCGGGCCTTTTCGTGCGGGGAACCCGATGCTAGAGGACGCGGCGTCATGACCAGCTACCAATCCGATCTCCTCCGCCTGCTCGAAACGCGCGGCTATATCCACCAGTTGACCGACGCGGAGGGCCTGGATGCCCTCGCCGCCAAACAGGTCGTGCCAGGCTATATCGGTTTTGATCCTACCGCCCCGTCGCTGCACGTCGGCCATCTGGTATCGATCATGATGCTGCGGCAGTTGCAAAAGGCAGGGCACAAGCCAATCGTCCTGATGGGCGGCGGAACCGGCAAGATCGGCGATCCAAGCTTCAAGGATGAAGCACGCAAGCTGCTGACCACCGAGAATATCGCGGAAAATGTGGGGAGCATCAAACGCGTATTTGAACGGTTCCTGACGTTCGGCGACGGACCGACCGATGCCATCATGTTGGACAATGCGGAATGGCTCGACCGGCTGGAATATATCCCCTTCCTGCGCGACATCGGCCAGCATTTTTCGGTCAACAGGATGCTCAGCTTTGATTCGGTCAAGATGCGCCTGGATCGCGAACAATCGCTAAGCTTCCTCGAATTCAACTATATGATCCTGCAAGCCTATGATTTTCTGGAACTGTCGCGGCGGTCGGAATGCCGCCTCCAGATGGGCGGGTCGGATCAATGGGGCAATATCGTAAACGGCGTCGAACTTGCCCGGCGCGTCGATGGGACCCAGGTGTTCGGCCTTACTACCCCGCTGCTGACCAACGCCGACGGGACCAAAATGGGGAAGACGGTGGGTGGCGCTGTGTGGCTGAACGAGGACCAGCTTTCCAGCTACGACTATTGGCAGTTCTGGCGGAATACGGCCGACGCTGACGTGGCAAACAGGCTGCGGCTGTTCACTGACTTGCCGATGGATGAAGTCGACAGGCTGGCCGCGCTGCAGGGTGCGGAGATTAACGAGGCCAAAAAAATCCTGGCCAATGAGGCGACAGCGCTTTGCCGTGGCGCCGACGCGGCGACCATGGCGGCTCAGACGGCGCGCAAGACATTTGAAGAAGGCGCATCAGGTGCGCATCTACCGACAGTCAGCATCGGCACCGACGGACTGAATATCGTACAGGGCACCACCGCGCTGGGCTTTGCCACATCGAACAAGGAAGTGCGCCGCAAGCTGGCCGAGGGAGCCATAAAGGTGAATGGCGCGGTCGTCAGCGACCCGGCGATGACGCTCAAGGTCGGTGATAAGGTCAGCTTTGGAGCAAAGAAACACGGCCTGGTAACTGATTGAAAATATGAATGTTAAAGGCGCGTCAACCATAGATAGTAAGGAAATGATAGCCTTCCTTGTTCTAGTTTGCTCCTCATGTCTTCGGTGCTCGCAAGCCTCGCCCATGTCGCAAAGTCGCGCGATCCTTCAATAGATCAACGGAGAGCGCCCCGCGTCCTCGTCGATATGGTCAGTCACATCCTGATCGGCGGCCAATCGCACGGCGTGCGGATCATCAATATCTCACCCCTTGGCCTCATGTGCCGGGCGGAAGCCGAATTGATGGTCGGCCAGCGATTGTCGGTCTGGCTACCGATCGTAAAGGATGTGCGGGCCGAAGTCCGCTGGGCCGAAGACAATCGTGTCGGCGTGGAGTTTCTCCAGCCAGTCGAAGCGCAAATCTATGAAGCGATGCTTTCCCTCATTCCACCTCGGCAGACGGCCTGGTAAAGCGTTATTTCTAGATACTACCCGCTGCGAAGAAGCCCGACCGCCGCGTCACGCTCAAACAAATAGAGACAGATTCTTGCGGCCGAACCACGGGCTTCGCTAAGACCACCATCGCGGTCGATCAAGAGGCGGGCATCGTCTCGGGCTGGATCGAGCAACGCGGAAAGATGTTCGGGCGTGGCGATTTTCAATTGCTGCTCACCGGACTGACGGGTGCCCAATATTTCTCCCGCACCACGCAGGCGCAGGTCTTCTTCGGCTATGCGGAAGCCGTCATTGGTTTCCCGCATGAGCGCGAGACGCGCGCGGCTGGTTTCGGATAGCGCACCGCTGCGGAGGAGGATGCAAACGCTGTGGTTCTGCCCTCGCCCTACTCGCCCGCGAAGCTGGTGAAGCTGGGCAAGGCCAAAGCGATCCGCGCCTTCGATTATGATAAGGTTGCTGTTGGGCACGTCCACGCCAACCTCTATGACCGTGGTGGCGACCAGTATCCGGGTTCGGGCTGTCGCAAAGGCGTCCATGGCGGCATCTTTTTCCGGGCCTTTCATGCGGCCATGAACGATGCCAACTAGCTCTCCGAAGCGAAGCCGTAGCATTTCAGCGCGTGCTTCAGCTGCGGCAAGATCGCTGGTTTCGCTCTCTTCCACCAGCGGACAGACCCAATAGGCCTGGCCGCCACCTTCAACATGGCGGGCAAGTGCTTCCACCACCTCGTCCACGCGATTGGCGGACATGACAACGGTTTGGATCGGCTGACGGCCGGGCGGCATCTCGTCCAGCCGGGACACGTCCATCTCGCCATAATAGGTCAGCGTCAGGGTGCGCGGAATGGGCGTTGCCGTCATCACCAGAAGATGGGGCGTACGTTCGGCTTTTGACGCAAGCATCATGCGCTGGGCGACGCCAAAGCGATGCTGCTCGTCAATAACCGCCAGCGCCAGATTCTTGTAGCGAACAGCTTCCTGAAAGATTGCATGGGTGCCGACGAGAATGTCGATGCTGCCATCCGCCAGGCCCATCAATGTGGACTCGCGGGTCTTGCCCTTTTCCCGCCCGGTCAGGATGGCGATGGTGACGGGAAGGCCCGAAACCATTTTACGGAGTGTTTCATAGTGCTGGCGGGCGAGTATCTCGGTGGGCGCCAGGAGCGCACCCTGGGCACCGGCTTCGACCGTATTGAGCAGCGCCATCAGCGCCACGAGGGTCTTGCCAGAGCCTACGTCGCCTTGAAGTAGGCGGAGCATGGGGACGGGCTGGGCCATGTCGCCTTCAATCTCCCCGAACGCGCGGCGTTGCGCACCTGTGGGGGCGAAGGGCAACTGCAGCATGGCGCGCAACCGGCCATCTCCGGCTATCGGCATGCCACGGCGTTTGCGGGAGGACTGCCGAACCAGCATCAGTGCAAGCTGGCCCGCAAATATTTCGTCATAGGCCAGGCGCTCCCGCGCCTTGGCGTCGCTGGGATCGGTATGAATACGAGTCAGCGCTTCACGCCACGTGGGCCAGTCCTTGCGGGCGAGCAGGCTGGGTTCGATCCATTCGGGCAGGTCAGGCGCACGGACCAGCGCTTGCGCCGCAAGGTCGCGCATTCGATTGTTGGTCAGGCCTTCGGACAGACCGTAAACCGGTTCTCGCGCGGGGATGGTGGCGGCTTCTTCAGGCGGCAGAACATAGTCAGGGTGGACGATCTGAAGATTGTCGCCATAGGCTTCCAACTTGCCGGAAACGAATTTGGGGTCGCCCAGCGGCAACAGCTTGCGGGGCCAGGCGCTGTTGCGACCGAAATAGACCAGCGCGACGCTGTTCCCGTATCTGTCCTGCGCATGCACGCGGAAGGGCGCACGCGCGCTGCCAGAGGCCCGGTAGTCAGTCGGCGTGATTATTATGCCGATGACGCGACCTGAATCGGACAGGCGCAGTTCATCGACCATGTGGCGATCGACGAAGCTGACCGGCAGGTGAAACGCGACATCGACGGCGCGGGCCAGCCCAAGGCGTTCCAGCGGTTTGGCCAATGCGGGACCTACGCCCTTGAGCGCTTCGATTTCTGCGAAGAGTGGGTTGAGGATATCTGGTCGCATGGCTATCTGCATGCATCTAGCCCAGCCGGGACGATGCGCAAACATCCGATCGGCAAATCTCGCATGCACTGCCAAGGAACAAATTGTGAACGAAGATCCCCGCATCCGCCGTCTGCAGTTCCGGGCCTGGCATCGTGGCATCAAGGAAGCGGATCTGGCGGTCGGCGGCTTCTTTGATCGTTACCATGCGGAGTGGGGGCAGGAAGAGATCGACTGGTTCGAACATTTTATCGAGGAACAGGACGCCGACATCATGGCTTGGGCCTTGGGGACAATTCCCCTGCCCGATGAATGGCGCGGTCCCATGTGGGACAAATTCGTGAAGATGGATTTTGTGGAGATTGGGCGGAAATAGACGCTCTCTCTCCGCGTTCGCCCCGAACTCATCGAAGGGCTTCACTGTTCTTTGGAAAGAAGTGCAGGGCTTCGACAAGCTCAGCCCGAACGGATGTTGTTAGTTTGACCGATCTTCTGAAAATCCTCAAAGCGTCATCTCCCCTCACCCTTTCCGGGGTTCCATCAGGGTTTCAACCCTGGTTGCTGGCGGATATCGCCAGGGCTGCCCCTTCGCGCACCTTGTTTGTGGCACCCGATGAGCAACTGATGCGAGCCGTTGCCGACACGGCGCATTATTTCGCGCCAGAAATTGAGATTGTAGAAATTCCGGCGTGGGACTGCCTGCCCTATGATCGGGCCAGCCCGTCGTTGCGGACGGCGTCGGCGCGGTTGGCAGGGCTATATGGATTGCAGGGGCTACCCAAGGGGCCGCAGCTTGTCCTGACCACGCTCAACGCGCTGACGCAGCGGACGCTGACGCCCTTTCGCGTACGGCAACTCGTGGCAAGGCTCGCCCCCAAAGAACGGATTGCGATTTCGCGGCTGGCCGAAATGCTGCAGGCCAACGGTTATGTGCGCACCGATACCGTGCATGATCGGGGCGAGTTTGCCATTCGCGGCGGCATTGTCGACCTGTTCCCCGGCGGTGAGGAACAGCCGCTGCGGCTGGATTTCTTCGGGGACGAAATTGAGACGGTGCGGCGTTTCGATCCCGCCGATCAACGGACCAGCGGGAGTGTCGATGGGTTTACCCTGCTCCCGGCGTCGGAGGCGTTGCTGGATGAGGAGACAGTCAAGCGCTTTCGCGGGCGTTATCGGGAGACGTTCGGGGCCACGGCGACGGGTGATCCGCTGTATCAGGCGGTGAGCGACGGGCGACGGTTGGCCGGGATGGAACATTGGCTACCGCTGTTCGAGGAACGGCTGGTGCCGATGACCGACCATCTGAGCGACGATACCGTCATCGTGCTGGATCATGGCGTCGTCGGAGCGGCGGAGGGTCGGTTCGAAGCTATCCGGGACTATCACGCCAATCGGGTGCAGGCAAAATCCTCCGATCCGGGCGCTTATCGCCCCTTGGAGCCGTCGGCGCTGTATCTGGATGCACAGGAATGGGACCGCATCGTGCAGGCATGGCCGATGCACGCAACGACTCCATTTCATGAGCCGGAAAGTGCATCGGTCCTCGATTTCGCGGTCGATGGCCCTCGCGATTTCGCGCCAGAGCGGGCGCAGAACGCCAATGTCTATGAGGCGGTAGGCAAGCATATCGCATCGCTCCAGCGGGCAAAGAAAAAGGTCGTCATTGCCAGCTATTCGGGTGGCGCGCGCGAACGGCTTTCCGGGTTGCTGGTTGATCATGGACTGAAACGGGTCGCCGCGGCAGACAGTTGGCAGGAGGCGCTCGGAATCGCAGCCGGGGGGAGCACGGTGCTGACCGTTCTGCCACTGGACCATGGCTTCACCGCGCCCGACGTGGCGGTGCTGACCGAACAGGACATGCTGGGCGATCGCCTGGTGCGCCGAGCCAAGCGAAAGAAAAGTGCGGACGCCTTCCTGGCTGAATTGGCGACGCTATCTCCCGGTGATCTGGTCGTGCATCTGGACCATGGGATTGGGCGCTATGAGGGGCTGACGCAAATCCCGGTGGCCAAGGCAGCGCATGACTGCGTGGCGCTGGAATATGCTGGTGGCGACAAGCTCTATGTACCGGTTGAAAATCTGGAGGTTCTCTCTCGCTATGGGTCCGACAGCGAGGGCGTAAGCCTCGACAAGCTGGGCGGCGAAGCGTGGCAACGTCGCAAGGCGCGGATGAAGGAACGCATCCGTGAGATTGCGGGTGAATTGCTCAAGACGGCGGCGGAGCGCGCCTTGCGGGCAGCCACCGTGGCGGAACCCGATGGTGCCGGTTACCCGGCGTTCGTTGACCGCTTTCCCTATCAGGAAACAGAAGATCAGGACCGCGCCATCATGGACGTGGTGGAGGACCTGGGCGCAGGGCGCCCCATGGACCGGCTGGTTTGCGGCGATGTCGGGTTCGGCAAGACAGAAGTGGCTTTGCGCGCCGCATTCGTGGCGGCGATGGCGGGGATGCAGGTCGTGCTGATCTGCCCCACTACCCTGCTCGCCCGGCAGCATCACATGAATTTCGAAGAGCGTTTCCGTGGCTTTCCCGTGAATATCGGTCGCCTTTCGCGGCTGGTGCCGGACAAGGAAGCAAAGGCCGTCAAGGCGGGCTTGGCCGATGGCACGATCGACATCGTGGTAGGCACCCATGCCCTGCTGACGAAGGGCCTCGAGTTCAAGCGACTGGGGCTGGTCATCGTCGATGAAGAGCAACGCTTTGGCGTGACGCATAAGGAGCGGCTGAAATCGCTCAAGACCGACGTCCATGTGCTGACACTGACGGCAACACCGATCCCGCGCACCTTGCAAATGGCGATGTCGGGTTTGCGTGAATTGTCGGTGATCCAAACCCCGCCAGTGGATCGCCTGGCGGTGCGGACCTACATCATGCCCTGGGATGGGGTGGTCATCCGTGAGGCGTTGCTACGCGAACATTATCGGGGCGGGCAGAGCTTCTTCGTCGTGCCGCGCATTGCCGACCTGGCCGAGGTGGAGGAATTCCTGCGCACGGAGGTTCCCGAAGTCCGCCCCGTGGTCGCGCATGGGCAGATGAGCGCCACCGATGTCGAAGAGCGTATGTCCGCCTTTTATGACAAGCGTTACGATGTGCTGCTGTCGACCACCATTGTGGAGAGCGGCCTTGATATTCCGTCTGCCAACACGCTGATCATCCATCGCGCGGATCGGTTCGGACTGGCCCAGCTGTATCAGCTTCGCGGGCGGGTCGGCCGGTCCAAGACGCGGGCCTACGCCTATTTCACCACGCCAGCGAACCGCGTGATCACCGATACGGCAGAGAAGCGGCTGAAGGTGCTGTCCGATCTGGATACGCTGGGGGCCGGGTTTCAGCTGGCCTCTCACGATCTCGACATTCGCGGTGCGGGCAATCTGGTGGGCGATGAACAGTCCGGTCACATCAAGGAGGTGGGGTTCGAACTATACCAGTCGATGCTGGAGGATGCGATCCTGGAAGCCAAGGCCGGCGGTGCGGGAGTGGAGAAGCGGGACAGTTTCTCACCCCAGATCACAGTGGATGCACCGATCCTTATCCCGGAAGATTATGTGCCGGACCTGGACCTGCGCATGGGGTTATATCGCCGGTTGAACGAAGTCGAGGACCGGCAAGGACTGGAAGCTTTCGCGGCAGAGCTCATCGACCGTTTTGGCAAACTGCCCACGCCAACGCAAAACCTGTTCAAGATCATCGAGATCAAGCAGAATTGCGTGGCTGCGAATATCTCCAAGATCGATGTAGGAGCCAAAGGCGCGCTAGTCAGCTTCTTTGAGGACCGCTTCCCCCGTCCAGAAGCTCTCGTGGCCTATGTCCAGCGGTTGAACGGAGTGGCGCGCCTGCGGCCCGACAGCAAGCTGGTCTTGAACCGCGCCTGGACCGATCCGGCGGCGCGGTTGAACGGGGCGCTACAACTTTCGAAGGGACTGGCGAAGGCTGCGGGATAAGTCGTCACCCTTCCGCGTTTCGGCGCGGCGTGATCGACCAAAAGGCGACTTCAGCATGGCTTTGTTAAAGCCTGGAAAAAGGACAGAAACAGTCAGACCCTACGTCCAGCGCCGATGACCGAGCGCCAAAGCCCGGCATCGAGCAGGAGAATGACATGAGTTTGACCCTCATCGCCATGGCGGCGACGGCGGCCACGCATAGCGTGCAAATCGATCATGGCGGAAAGGCGATGCAGGCCACCTACACCGCGCGCACCGAGATAGAGACCCGAACGGTGGGCGCTAAGGCCCCCACGCGCATGAGCATGCAGCGGTGCCAGTGGACCGCGACGATCATTGTTGATCGTGCGCTTAACAACGGTCCCGCGCTGGCCCGCACCGTTTCCAATGACAAACGCTTTTCCGGGAGCGAGCATGGCGCATGCACACCCGGAGGTCAGGCAGGCGCGCCCACCCTCGCCCAAAAGGAAAGCGACATTCGCCAGCATCTGATTGCGGTTGCGGAAAAGGACCGCGCTCCGTTATTGGCGGAGCTTGATGCTATACGTAATCTTGCCTCGAACTAGGATGCGCCTGGCGCTGGCGGCCGCGATGATTCCGGCCACCAGCGCTAGCCCCGCCCTGGCCCAATATACCAGCGGCGTTTCCGGCTCGGTCGAAATCGCCAGTGATGAGCGACGGAGGGGCCTAAGCTGGAGCGAAGGCGATCCGGTATTGCGCGGAACGATTTCGGCACCCGTCGCTGAAGGGTTGAGCCTGGACGCGTCGGCGGTATCGCTATGGGGCAGTGACCGGCACGGGAACGCGGACACGGTGATCGACGTCGGTCCGACCTTTGTCCAACAGGTCGGCGGATGGCGGCTTTCGGGTGAAGCGCGCTACCACCTGTTTCCTGGCGCATCCGATCAGGGTTACGGGGAATTAGGTGCAGGTGCTGGCTTCCTGATCGGCCCCGCCAGCATCGACCTGTTCGCTAGCTACGCGCCTAGCCAGTCGGCGATCGGGGGCGACAATCTTTACCTGTCGGCATCCGCAACGGCGGGCGTGCCGGGCACGCCATTCACCCTTTCGGCACGGATTGGGCGATCATCCGGCGACGTGCATGATCCATTGCAGGCAGCGCGACTGCGCCCCGACGGAAGCTATTGGGATTATGGGTTCGGCATTGATTACCTGAAAGAGCGTTGGACCGCAGGCGTCCGCTATGCCGATAGCAGCATAGCAGGCACGGGTAGCCGTCATGCGGGACCCAGCCTCATCGGACGTCTGGCCCTGGGTTTTTAGTACCCACGCCTACACTCCCCGGGCGGCGGCTATGATTGCGATGCCAGGGCGATCAGATCGTCGGAGGAAATGCCCGCCGACCGCAAGAACCCTTGATAATAATCGCATCCTTCGCGCGCGAGCAGTTCCAGTTGCTGCTGCGTCTCCACCCCCTCCGCGATCACGCGCAGGCCCAGCGATTTTGCCATATGGATCACGCCCCGAACGATGATACGGTCCCGCGAGGTTCCGGCGATATCCTGCGCTAACCCGCTGTCGATCTTCAGATAATCGAGCGGCAGGCTTTTAAGATAGGCGAGGCTGGAATAGCCGGTGCCGAAATCATCGACGGCGACCGCAAGCCCCTCAGCGCGTAGGGCGGTGAGCAGCGCCGTTGCGCCCTCCACATCCTCGATCAACCCGCTTTCGGTAATCTCGACGGTCAACCGCGACCGGGGAAATCCGCTGCTTTCCACGAGGCTAAGGAACCGTCCCATGAAGCCGGGCTGGGCGATGTCTTCCGCAGTGACGTTGATGGAAAGGCGAAGGGAATCAAGAGCGGACGGCCAGGCCGCAGCCAGCCGCAACGCTTCTGCCTGAATATGGGCAGACAGGGGCAGCATATAGTCAGATCGCTCCGCCGCAGCGAACAGCATCCCGGCCCCCAGTGGCCCATATTGCGGATGATTCCAGCGGGCCAGCGCCTCCACGCCAATCATCACTTCGCCATCGACGGGATATTGCGGCTGGAAAATTATCGCGATCTCTCCCCGATGGAGAGCCAGGCGCAAGTCGGTTTCCAGTTGATCAACATCGACCTGGCGGCTGCGCTTTTCAGCGGAAAAGATGCGAATGCCTTCCCCTCCGCCCTGACGCGCGTCGGCCAGTGCTGTGCCAGCGCGGCGAAGTAACTGGGTGGCGTCGTCCTGGGTCCGCGACTGGGCAATGCCGCAGCGAGCTGTGAGCCGGATCACATGATCGCCCGCGCTGAATGGACGTCCAACCGCGCCGATCAACTGACGCGCCAGAAATGTGGCGGGGTCACTCCCGGCGGCGTCCCCGGTCAGGCCGATCAAAAACTCCGTTCCGGCAATCCGCGCAACAATCGCACCTTCGGCCACCTCCGCAGTCATGCGTTCGATTCGCCGCGCGATTCGTCCCAGCAGAGCATCCCCCACGACTTGGCCATAGGCGGCATTCATGCGGTCGAACTGGCTGATGGACAACAGCAGCACGGTGGTTGCCACCCCTGCGCGATGGTCCAGCCAATCCACCGCCGCTTGCCGGGAACGAAGACCGGTCAATTCGTCACGTTCTATGGCGTCAAACCTCTGGACATCGGTCAGCCATTCCACGTCGGCAGCCAACATCCCATCAACCTTACGCAGATGATGCACTAGCCGATCGTCACCGCCGCCCGGCGCGGCATGAGCGAAGGATTCGATCCTGCCCGAGCGCATCATCGTCCTGATCGTCGCCATGACCGGTCGCCTTTCGGATCGCGGAAGATGCCGAATGAAGGAAGCCGGACTGATCAGCAGCCGATCGATGCCCAAATGCCGCGCCAGATTGTCGCTAAGGCGGATTTCGCGGCCATTGCTGTCCATCTCCCAGAACAAGGCATCGCCGCGACGGATGCGCTGGGCGCGCTGGCTGCAGGCCGCTCCTCCCCCCAGACGGTCGACCAGCCGCTGGGCAGACGCCAACGTCGCCCGAAGCTCGTCGTCAGAAAAGGGGGCGGCCAGGAAATGGGTCGCGCCCGTTTCCAGCAAGGACGGCACGGCTCCGATGTCACCGCCGTCGATCAATATGATCAACGCGCCGCCGCCAGCATTTACCGCAGGGGCGATAGATGAGATCGCGCCGACATCCATGTCGCCGGGCCTTCGCATGTCGATCAATGCAATTTGCGCATCGCTGTGACGCAGGCGGCGGGCGGCGTCACTCGCCCGTCGGGCGGCAATGGCGCGCCATCCCGCCTGCTTGACGGCATGAGAAAGGCCATCCCGATCACCGGGCGACAGGATGAAAAGACTGCGTTGCCCGTCGGCTGCAGTGTGACCGCTCACTAACGACACTCCCCAACGCGGCCCATCGCCACCTTGTCTTCCTCAACCGTTACTCACCTGCCAGCTTCCCCGCAACCGCTGGCGCTTGCACGGCGCAAGTGCATGCCCTAGCTACCGGGTCATGGACATGGTCGATCTACCGCGCGCGGCGTTGATTGACGCGCTTGGCCGCCGGGTAAGCTATTTGCGGATTTCGGTGACGGATCGGTGCGACCTGCGCTGCCGATACTGCATGGCGGATCGCATGACCTTCCTGCCCCGCGACCAGCTGCTTACTCTGGAAGAGATTGCATTGCTGGCCGACATGTTCATTGCACGCGGCGTGCGGAAGATTCGCCTGACCGGCGGGGAGCCGCTGGTTCGGCGGGACATCATAGATCTGGTGCGCAGGATCGGTCGCCATGTGGGTCACGGGCTGGACGAACTCACGCTGACGACCAACGGCACGATGTTGGCGGAACAGGCAGACGCTTTGTTCGACGCGGGGATCAGGCGGATCAACGTCAGTCTGGACAGTCTTGATCCCGAACGGTTCGCCTATGTCACGCGCCGCGGAAACATCCAGCCGGTCATGGATGGTCTGGCAGCCGCGCGCGCGGCGGGCCTGTCCGTGAAGATCAACATGGTGGCGCTCAAGGGTATCAATGATGACGAGATATTGCCGATGTTGCGGTGGTGCGACGGTCAGGGATTCGATCTGTCGCTTATAGAAACCATGCCGCTTGGCGAAACGGGCGAGGACAGGACCGACCACTATCTGCCTCTTACCTCAGTCGTGGATCAGCTGCGCCAGCATATCGAATTGACGCCCATCGCCTATCGTACGGGTGGCCCTTCGCGCTATTTCGCGGTTGAAGGGATGGATGTGCGACTAGGCCTGATTACACCGCTCACCAACAATTTCTGCGCCGACTGCAATCGCATGCGCATGACATGTGAGGGCAAGATTTTCATGTGCCTGGGCCGTGATGATCATGTCGACCTGAAAGCCGCGTTTCGAGAGGGCGGTATGGCGGCGGTGGAACCCTTGATCGATCAGGCCCTACGGTTGAAACCCGCACGTCATGACTTCCGCATTGGCGCGGACGCCCCTCCCGCCGCTGTTCAAAGGCATATGAGCGTGACCGGCGGATGAGCGTGGAGCCCAGGCGCGCGCTGGTCGCGTCCCCTACCCAGGCAGCCAAGGCGGCGGAAGAAAGGTTGCGCGCAGCCTATGATTTCGTGCCGGTCAGCGAAGCGAACATGCTTGTCGCGTTGGGCGGGGACGGCTTCATGCTTCAGACCCTGCACGCGATGCTCGAAGGCCGCCATATCCTGCCAGTATTCGGCATCAATTTGGGGACGGTCGGTTTCCTGATGAATGAATGGCGACTTGAACGGCTGGAACAAAGGCTGAATGCCGCCAAATCGTTCAAGGTCCATCCGCTGCGCATGACGGTGGATACCGTGGATGGCGAGCGATTTTCCATTCCCGCGATCAACGAAGTATCGCTGCTGCGCGAAACTCGCCAAACCGCAAAGCTGGAAGTGCAGGTCAACGATCGTACCGTGCTGCCTGAATTGGTCTGCGACGGAGTGTTGGTCGCCACCCCGGCGGGATCGACCGCCTATAATCTGTCGGCGCATGGGCCGATCCTGCCGCTGGGTTCCAGCCTGGTCGCATTGACACCGATCAGCCCTTTTCGTCCGCGACGGTGGCGCGGTGCGATCCTCCCCGAGAACACAAAGATTCGCTTCAGCGTGCTCGATCCCGTCAAGCGCCCCGTCAGCGCCGTGGCCGATCAACGGGAAGTGCGCGATGTCCAGCAAGTGGAAGTGCAGATTGATCGCGCCACGCCGTTGACGCTGCTTTTCGATCCCGAACACACGTTGGACGACCGCATTGCAGCGGAACAGTTCATCGCCTGAAAAAATCTGCAAATCGACCCTTGCCATCCCAAGAATCCCACTGCTATAGGCGCGGCCTGCCCAGCGAAAGCCGGGCTGCTCCCCGATAGCTCAGCGGTAGAGCATTCGACTGTTAATCGAATGGCCGTAGGTTCGAATCCTACTCGGGGAGCCAATATTTCCATAGAATTGAGACAAAGTCTCGCGCCGCGCCGCGCGGGGCTTTAGCTATTACTTAGCGACATCGCACGGTTACCGCCATCGCACATTGCAGCTTGTCTGATGATGTATATGGGCAATCTGGTGTCGAACTTGGTGCACTAAGCCAAACGCCCCAAGTCTACGTCCAGCTTCTTCAGATCAACTCGCCACCAGCCTCAGGCCGGACCGGCGGTTTTGCGCACGGTAGCCATCCGCCTTCGCCTCCATCCGTTCGAACGAGTGAACCGCCAGGCTCGGCAACAGCGCAATTGCATCGACCTGATCCGCCCCGATCAGATAGTCGTCGCCCAGGAACAGCCTCGCCGCCCGTCCGCCACTCACCGGAGCGCGCAGGAAGACTTCGCTTCTGCCTCCGCGCGCTGCGACGAGCACTTGCGCCAGGGCGTCCACCACGCTCGCGTCACTGGCGTCGATCACCAGCCTCATGCGCGACGCGGTGGCAAGCTGATGGAAGGGTTCCACGCTCCTGATCGTGACCCTCGGCGTTTCTTCGCCGGGCAGTCGGTCAAGCTCGACCATGAGCAGTGCGCAATCGCCTTCCCGCGCCATGACCTCGATCGCCTTGCACGCATCCTCTTCGAAACAACTGGCATGAAACTGTCCGCTGCTGTCGGAAAAGGTCGCGGCAGCATAGCGCGCCCCGCGCCGGGTTTCGCGCCAGCGCACCTCTTCGACCATGGCCGCCATCACGGCGTTGGCGCGCCCGCCTTCCGCCACTGGTTCGGTGCAAATCGCGCCGTAGCTTCTGGCCCCCCGCGCTTCCGCCAGATGCCGGAAGCGATCGACCGGGTGGGCGGAGAAATAAAAGCCGAACGCTTCCTTTTCCTGCGCCATGCGGTCGGCTGTCGACCATGTCTGGTGCGGCGGAATGCGAACATCGGCATGGGGCGTTTCCACGTCACCAAACAGCCCCCCCTGCCCGCTTTCCCGCGCATCCGCAGCGCTCGCGGCGACGCTCAATATCGTGTCGGCGGCGGCGTGGACACCCGCGCGGTCGGGATGGATGCAGTCGAACGCGCCTGACGCAGCCAGGCTTTCCAGCTGACGCCGGTTCAGCAGGCGCGGCTCGATGCGATCGGCAAAGTCGTCGAGGGATTTGAACAGTCCCTCCGCTTCGCGCTCCGCGACAAGCTGCTCCATCGCCTTTTCGCCAACGCCCTTGAGTCCCCCCAGCGCATAACGGACCGCGAAACCCAAACGTGGATCATCGCCTTCCTGCTCGATAGGCTCGACGGTAAAGTCGGCGAGGCTACGGTTGATGTCGGGGGCAAGACAGGAAAGCCCCATGCGGCGCATGTCGTCAACGAACACGGTCAGCTTGTCGGTCAGGTGAATATCGAACGCCATCGATGCGGCATAGAATTCTGCTGGATAATGCGCCTTGAGCCAGGCGGTCTGATAGGCGAGCAATGCATAGGCGGCAGCGTGCGACTTGTTAAAGCCATAGCCTGCGAACTTGTCGATCAAATCGAACAGTTCATTGGCTTTGGCCGCCGGGATGTCGCTCCTGGCGCAGCCTTCGACGAAACGGGCCCGCTGGGCATCCATTTCCGCCTGAATCTTTTTGCCCATGGCGCGACGCAGTAGGTCAGCGTCACCCAGAGAATAGCCCGCCAATATCTGGGCGGCCTGCATCACCTGCTCCTGGTAGACGAAGATACCATAGGTTTCTTCGAGGACAGGCTTCAGGAGAATGTGCGGATATATGATGTCTTCCTGGCCGTTCTTACGTCGGCCGAACATCGGAATATTGTCCATGGGACCCGGCCTGTAGAGGGACACCAGCGCAATGATGTCGCCAAAATTGGTCGGGCGGACCGCCGCAAGCGTCTTGCGCATGCCTTCGGATTCCAGCTGGAACACCCCGACCGTGTCGCCGCGCTGCAGCAGTTCATAGACGGCGGGGTCATCCCAACTAAGGCTGTCGAGGTCCACCGCAATGCCCCGCGCCGTCAGCAGTTGAACGGCCTTTTGCAGGACGGAAAGCGTCTTCAGCCCCAGAAAGTCGAACTTCACCAAGCCCGCACCCTCGACATATTTCATATCGAACTGTGTCACGGGCATGTCGGACCGGGGGTCCCGGTAAAGCGGCACGAGTTGCGACAAGGGGCGGTCGCCGATGACCACGCCTGCGGCATGGGTGGAACTATGGCGGGGAAAGCCCTCTAGCTTCATCGCATAATCGATCAGTCGTTTGACTTGCCCATCATTGTCATATTCCGCGCGGAACTCCGCCACGCCATTCAGTGATCGCTCCAATGTCCATGGGTCGGTCGGATGATTGGGCACCAGCTTGGCCAGGCGATCGACATGGCCGTAGCTCATCTGGAGCACGCGACCGGTATCCTTGAGGACAGCGCGGGCCTTCAGCTTTCCAAAGGTGATGATCTGCGCGACGTGATCGACGCCATATTTCTGCTGCACATAGCGGATCACTTCACCGCGCCGCGTTTCGCAAAAGTCGATGTCGAAATCCGGCATGGAAACGCGTTCGGGATTGAGGAACCGTTCGAACAGCAATCCCAGTTGCAGCGGGTCGAGATCGGTGATGGTCAGCGCCCAGGCGACCAGCGAACCTGCGCCCGAACCACGCCCAGGTCCCACCGGAATATCCTGTGCCTTGGCCCATTGGATAAAGTCGGCAACGATCAGGAAGTATCCAGGAAAGCCCATCTGGACTATGATGTCCGTCTCAAACTTTAGCCGTTCAAAATAGGGTCGGCGCGCATCCTCATCCAGGACACCCAACTTTTCCAGCCGCGCTTTCAGGCCCGTCACCGCCTGCTCCCGCAACAGACGATCTTCTCCCTCACGGTCCCCCGCCAGGCTTGGGAGAATGGGTTTACGCTTAGGTGCCGCCACGGCGCAGCGCTGCGCCACAACCAATGTATTGGCCAGCGCTTCTGGGAGATCCTCGAACAGGCGGCTCATTTCCGCGGCTGGCTTCATCCAGGCATTACGGCAGCTTTTCCGCCGATCTGGCGTTTCAACATAAGCACCGTCGGCGATGCACAGCATCACATCATGTGCCTCATGAAAATGCGGCTCGGTAAAGCAGGTGGGATTGGTCGCAACCAGCGGAAGGCCGGATTCATAGGCAAGGTCGATGAGATGCTGCTCGGCCATCTCTTCAACCGGATCGGATCGGCGGCAGATTTCAATATACAACCGGTTGGGGAATAATGTCGTCAGATTGTCCAAATAGGCGGCGGCGGCGGCCGGCTGATCCTCCGCGAACAGGCGAGCAACCGCGCCCTCTCCCCCGGCTGTGAGGGCAATCAGTCCATCAGTCCGCCCGACCAGCGCCTCCAGCGTGACATGCGGCGCTTCGTCAACAGGCCGGTCGAGATGCGCCATGGAAACAAGGGCGCAAAGATTATCGTAGCCCACATCATCCTGCGCGTAGAGCGCCAGCCAGTCATGCACGGCCGGGGCATTGGTCGGACGGCCTGGGCGCAACACGCCCAGCATGGCCCCGATGATCGGCTGCACACCTTCGCTCGAGCAGGCGTCGGAAAAAGCCATCGATCCGTAAAGGCCATTGCGGTCGGTGATGGCAGCGGCTGGAAACCCCAGCGTGCGGGCTTGTTTGGCGATCTTCTTCGGCTCGATCGCGCCTTCCAGCATGGTGAAAGAGGAAAAGATGCGAAGGGGTACGAAACCGGCATGAGGCATGTCGCTTTGATAGCCGCGGAAAGTGGTCCGACGCCAGTCCCAACCTCAAGAAAGCTGTGAGTAACGAGGTCTTCCGGCCGCTTAACTTTGAAAGTCACGCCCTGGCGCCGCCGTCCCCCTCCCCCTGAATGGAGCAATCGGTTAAGCAAGCCCAAACTTCTTGGGTCTAGAGCGCTAAGTCATGCGGTTATCTACAATCACCAACTGGGCCTATGGAGCCACCGTGGCGCTGACCTTGGCGTCCGGCGCGACCATGCTTATGGCGTCCAGTGCCGAGCAGGCCGAGCGAGCCGCAGTCGAACAGAGGGCGGCGCTGGACCAGATGACCAGCGCCTTGCTGGAGGACAGCTATCGGCAGACCGAACAGGCGCGGGCTTACGCCATTACCGGCGACCCGACCCATGTGATCGCCTATCGCCGTGAAAAGGCGGCCTTACGATCAGTTGAACAACGGATTGCGCATTTTCGGGATGTCGGGGCAGGCCCGAATGAGCTAAACGCTCTTCATCAGGCGCTCCAATTGGTGGACGGGCTGACCGAGGAGCAGGAAGCCGCCATTTCCGCCGCCCAATCGGGCAATGGCGAAACCGCCCGCGCGATCCTGTTCGGAAATGAATATGGGAGGGAACTGGACAATGCCGCGGCGCAGGTCGCCAGGTTCCAATATATCCTCGATCAACGCACCGAAGCCACGGTGCTGCGCGCGACGGAAGCCGCCCGGCAATGGCGCCGCATGTCCGAAATCATGCTGGGCGCGACGGCACTGCTGTTCCTGTGTGTGCTCTATTTCATCCTCAAGCAACGCATCCTTCGCCCTGTCGTCAGGTTGAGTGATGTCGTGACGCGGCTTGCCGCCCATGATTTTGAGGCGATCCCGCCGGATTTTCGCCAGGTGGATGAAATAGGCGACATGGCGCAGGCCATCCGCATTTTCCGCGAAAACGGCCTTGAACGGCAGCGACTGGAGCAGGAACGCGACGCCGACCGGATCATGCGCGACTTGCTTTCCCGCATGACGCAACGGCTTCAGGGCTGCGACAGCACCGGCGACCTGGTCGAGGTAGTCCGTCGCTTCGCGCCAGAGATCGCTACCGGTTTTGCAGGGCGGCTGTACATCCACGACGCGCGGCGCAATGCCATGCGCCAAGCCTGCGAATGGCTATCCCCTGCCGCATCGGTAACGGAATTTTCGCCTGGAGCCTGCTGGGCGCTACGTCGTGGGCAGATGCACAAACCCACCGGTGAGATGATCGACATTCCCTGCGAACACCTTGGCGAGGGTCTGATAAGGCCCACCATCTGCGTTCCCCTGTCTGTTCAGGGCGAAAGCATCGGACTGCTCTACTTCGAAGAACCTGAAACCGTGCTTTCCGAACAGCGGGAACGGGCCGAAAAATATCTGGAAATGCTGGCTGAAAATATTGGCCTTGCCCTGGCCAATCTGCGGTTGCGCGATGCCCTGCGCGAAATGGCCATGGTCGATGCCCTGACCGGTCTGGCCAACAGGCGGCGATTTGACATGGCGCTGGCTGATGAGACTAGCCGGTCTGAACGCACCAGTTCGCCATTGGCCTGTCTGATGGTCGACATTGATCATTTCAAGCGCTTCAACGACAGCCACGGCCATGATGCGGGCGATGAGGTGCTGCGGGCCGTGGGTGGCGTGTTGAACGATGCGTTGCGCGAGGATGGATATGCATTCCGTCTGGGTGGGGAGGAATTCGTGCTGCTGATGCCGGGATTCAATCTGGATCAGGCGATGGCGCGGGCGCGGCAGGTGCAGGATCACATCCGCAACCTGCGCGTGGAACATCGGCGTCAGGAAGTTGGGCCGATCACCGCGTCTTTCGGGCTTGCGGTGTTTCCCGTTCACGGCCGCGCCGAAACATTGGTACAGACGGCGGACGCCGCCCTGCTGCGCGCCAAGGCACAGGGGCGCGACCAGATTGTCGTTGCGGCGGTGCGCGACGGCGCATCAGCGCTGGGCTGATCCCTCCTCCAGCAATCCTTCATGCAGACGGACGACGCGGTCCATCTTTTCCGCCAGCCGCTCATTATGCGTCGCCACCAGAGCAGCGGACCCCTCTTCGCGGACGAGACGGAGAAATTCGGCCAGAACAATATCGGCGGTGCGTTCGTCGAGATTGCCCGTCGGCTCGTCCGCCAGCACCAGCGCCGGACGGTTGGCCAGCGCGCGGGCGACGGCGACGCGCTGCTGTTCGCCCCCGGACAATTGGCTGGGCCGATGATCGAGACGGTGGCCAAGGCCCAACGATGTCAGCAGCGATTCGGCGCGAGCCCGTGCGAACTCCATTTCCCGATCGCGAATGACCTGGGGCAGGATGACGTTTTCGGCGGCGTTAAAATCCGGCAGCAGATGATGAAATTGATAGACGAAACCCAGCGCATCACGGCGCAGTCGAGTGCGACCGTCATTGTCCAGCTTGGCCGCTTCCTCTCCATCGATGCGGATCGACCCGTCGAACCCGCCTTCCAGCAGTCCAACCGCCTGCAAAAGCGTGGACTTGCCCGATCCCGATGGTCCCAGCAGCGCCACGATCTCGCCCTTGCCAACGGTGAGGTCGATGCCACGCAGCACGTCGATGGTGACGCCGCCCTGCGTGAAGCTGCGCCTCAGCCCGGAAACCTTCAATATGTCATTCATAGCGCAGCACCTGCACGGGATCGGTATTGGCCGCCTTGAAAGCCGGATAGAGCGTGGCGAGGAAACTGAAGATCAGCGCCATCAGGCAGATGGTAACAATCTCCACGGGGTCAGGCTTGGAGGGCAGTTCCGTCAGGAAACGGATCGAAGGATCCCACAGATTTTGCCCGGTGACGAACTGAATCGCATTAACCACGCTTTGCCGGAAGAACAGGAATGTAAAGCCCAGCACCATGCCAGCGGCCATGCCCAGCGAACCGATGGTAACACCCACAGTCATGAAGATCTTGACCAGTCCCACACGACTGGCCCCCATAGTCCGAAGGATCGCGATATCGCGCGTTTTGGCGCGGACGAGCATGATCAGGGACGACAGGATGTTGAACACCGCCACCAGCACGATGATCGAAAGCACAACGAACATCGCGACGCGTTCGACCGCCAGCGCTTCGAACAGGGAAGCGTTCATCTGTCGCCAGTCAGTGACCACGGCACGCCCGGCGACTTTCCTGGCCAGTGGCTGAAGGATAGCGCCAACTCGATCTGCGTCCACCGTCTCCACTTCGATCATGCCGACGACATCGCCCAGCATCAGAAGGGTCTGTGCATCCTCCATCGGCATGACGACGAATGCCTTGTCATAATCATAGACGCCCACCTCGAAAATTACCGCGACCTGATAGGCAACTTGCCGGGGCACGGTGCCGAAAGGGGTCGATCGGCCAGCCGGGTTGATGATGGTCAGGCTGTCGCCAAGCTGCACGCCCAGATTTTCGGCCAGCCGCGATCCGATGGCGATCTTGCTGCCATTGGGGACAAGGTCATCGAAATTCCCCGCCAGCACTTTCGCCTTGAGCGTAGAGTTGGTGCGGATGTCATTCACGGTCATCCCGCGCACCAGCACCGCTTCCACTCTTCCCTGAAAGCTGCCTAGCAGTGGCTGTTCGATCAGCGGCGTCGCGCTGGTGACACCCGGCGTCGCCTTCGCTTCCTTCAGCACCGCTCTCCAATCGGGTAGGCGCCCGCCATAGCCCTGGACCACGGCATGTCCGTTCAGGCCCACGATCTTGTCGAACAGCTCCGCCCGGAAGCCGTTCATCACGCTCATCACGATAATAAGTGCCGCAACGCCCAGCATCACCGCAGCAAGGCTAATTCCTGCGACAAGGAATATGAAGCCCTCGCCCTTGCCGGGCAGCAGATAGCGCTTGGCGATCATGCGTTCATAACGAGATAATATCATGCGGCGCAAACGGCCCTTTAAGGAAGGATGTACCCTGCCCGTCTAGCAGGCTATCGGGTAACGGCAAGCGCCACAGAATGTTGCAGTCGAGCCACAGGGGCTTGAGGAAAATCATTCAACCCGGAAATAGCCCGTGACAGCCGCGCTCAGTAGCCATAGCAACGTCATCGAAGCACAGGTAAAAATGGCCGTGGTTCAGGGATCCTGCATCCCGCTTTGAGCTTAGGGGGCTGAAAAGCGGTTGAGGCAGACCATAGGGGGAGACGAGAAATCGTCCATTAGTGCCCGGATCGTGAAAACACGATCCGGGCACTTTTGATTTCAGCGTGATAAATCTGTCGATGCCTGATTGCATCACCTTGAAACCGAAAACGGCCCAACCATATCGCTGTAGCTCGACCGCCAAATGGGGCCGGGCATCGTATCGCCGGATGCCTTTTGAGGATCCGGCATGATCATTTTGCTCTGATGGAGATGATGACAATGCGTAGCTTTGACCTAACCCCCTATCGCCGCTCTACTGTGGGTTTCGACCGTCTTTTCGACCTGATCGAAAATAATGCCCGGTTGCAGCAGGGCGACAATTATCCTCCGTTCAACATCGAACGCCTGTCGGAAGACCGCTATCGTGTGACCTTAGCGGTCGCAGGATTCCGGGCCGAGGAAATCGACATCACCGCTCAGCAAAATCTGCTGCAGGTGGTCGGTCGGAAAGACGATTCGGTGAATGACCGCAGCAAGTTCCTGCATGTCGGCATCGCCAACCGCAGTTTTGAGCGCCGCTTTGAGCTGGCCGATTTCGTGCGGGTGGAAAAGGCCGATCTGGCCGATGGGCTGTTGACCATCGAACTTGTTCGTGAGGTCCCCGAAGCGATGAAGCCCAAGAAGATCGCCGTTAATGGCGGTCAGCTTATCGACGTCAGCAAGGGCCGCGACGCCGCCTGATCGGGCTATTGAACGGAAAAGATATGGGGCGCGGCTGATGGTCGCGCCCCTTTTTACTGATCAAATCTCGACCTGGCTTCCCAGTTCCACAACCCTGTTGGTGGGCAGACGGAAAAATTCCATCGCACTTTCCGCATTCCGGAGCATCCAGGCGAATATTTTTTCCCGCCACAGCGGCATGCCCGGATTTGCCGATGGCAGCAACGTTTGGCGGGCGAGGAAGAAACTGGTGTCCATCATCTTGAACGCCTGCCCACAACCCGACACATTTTTGAGCGCGGCAGGCACGTCTGGCTCTTGCATGAAGCCATATTGAAGGACGAGGCGGAAGAAGCCCCTGCCCAGATCCTCCAACTTGCAGCGCCCGTCATCTTCCACGACCGGCACATCTCGGATCTTGACGGTCAGCAGGATCACCCGTTCGTGCAACACCTTGTTATGCTTGAGGTTATGCAACAGTGCGTGAGGGACTCCATTTGATGTGGAGGTCATGAAAACGGCGGTGCCGGGCACCCGCACCGCGCTATTGGCTGCGGACGCAACGAACACCGGGATGGGCATCGCGGCTTCACGCAACCGATCCTGCACCAGTCTACGCCCGCGCGACCAGGTCGTCAGCAAAGTGAAAATTACAAAGCCGATCAGTAGCGGGAACCAGCCGCCATCAGGCACTTTGGTGAAGTTCGCGGCAAGATATGCGCCATCCACCAGGAAGAATACCGCCAGCAGCGGCGCGGCATAATACCAGCGCCACTTCCACAATCTGTATAGCAGCACCGTCAGCAGCAGGTTGTCGATAAACATCGCTCCCGTCACCGCGATTCCATAGGCCGCGGTGAGGTTGGACGACGTCTGGAACACCAGCACCAGCAGGATGACCATGACCATCAGCCCCCAGTTGATCAGGGGGATGTATATCTGTCCGGCGGTGGACGCGCTGGTATGCGCTATACGCAGGCGTGGCATGAAGCCCAACTGGATCGCCTGCTGGGTGACCGAGAAAGCACCGGAAATGACCGCCTGGCTGGCGATAATCGCCGCCATCGTCGCCAGCCCGACCAGCGGAAGTTGCGCCCATTGTGGTGCCAGATGATAGAAGGGACTCTCGAGCGCCGCAGCGCCTTCGCGGAACAACAGCGCACCCTGCCCCATATAATTCATCATCAGGGCCGGCAGGACAAATATGAGCCACGACACCCGGATCGGGCTGCGGCCAAAATGCCCCATGTCGGCATAGAGCGCCTCCGCCCCCGTCACCGCCAGCACCACGGCGCCCAGCGCCAGGAAAGCGGGCAACGGGTCAGTCACGAAAAACATGACCGCCCAATAGGGATTGAACGCATATAGGATGCCCGGAGTCTGCGCCACACTGATGACGCCCAGCGTCGCAATCGTCACGAAATAGAGCAGCATGATCGGGCCGAACAGCGTCGCCACCCGGTTGGTGCCCAGTCCCTGTATCCAGAACAGGCCAAGCAAGATCACGACAGCGGCGGGCAGGATGACCGGTTCAAGGCTGCTGTTATAGACCGCCAACCCTTCGACCGCCGACAGCACCGACACCGCAGGGGTGATCATGGAGTCGCCGTAGAAAAGCGCGGTCGCGAACACGCCCAGCAATATGATGCCCCGCGACCATATCTGGGTCTTCGTCTGTCCGTTGATCAGCGCCAGCAGGGCCAGGCTGCCGCCTTCGCCCTTGTTGTCCGCCCGCATGATGATCGTGACATATTTCAATGTCACTACCAGCATCATCGACCAGAACATCAGGCTGATGACGCCCAGAATATGGTCGGCATCCAGTGCCAGATGATGATGGCCGGCAAAGGTTTCGCGGAAAGCGTAAAGCGGGCTGGTGCCGATATCGCCAAAAACGATACCGATGGCCCCTACCACCAGTTTAACCGTGGCCTTTTGCTTCGTATGCCCATGGCTATGCCCGTGCTCATCCTCTTCCCCGGGATGCGCAGGACCGTTCACTGTCGTATCAACCATAGGGGGAACGCCGAACCGTCATAAGCTACCGACACCCGAGCGAGGAGGAGTTGACCATGTCGTTGGCCAAGCTCGCAAAGTGGGCGCGCCCTATCATGGGTAAAATGCCCGTGCAACGTCGCACATATGTCCCATTACTGGCCCGCAGGCCTGGCCGCGAGCAGGATGTCGATGCGGGCGATGGCGAATTGCAGTTCTACCTTGATCCCCGACCCATCGGGCGCGCTCTGCACCAATGGGGTCCAGATGTCCTTGGCCGCCTGCAACTGCCCCATGCCCGCAAGGGCCAGGCCATAGAAATAGCGCGGGCCCGGCGCCTGTGGGTCGATCGCCATCGCGCGACGGTAGGCAAAATCCGCACCAGGTGAGACCACGCCGTCGGCATGGGCGACCAGCGCGTTGCCAAGGCCTAGCCAAAGATTGGCGTCATCCGGGGACTGCCTGAGGCCCGAAAGCAGCACATTAGCCGCCTCCTTCGTTTTTCCCTGCCTGCCCAGGCCGTCGGACAAGAGCAGCCACTGACCAGCGGGGCCATAGCGCTCCGCCAGCCCGCGCCGCCGCTCAGCCAGTTCCTCGTTGAATTTTTCGGGCCCCGGAGTGGCGCCATGACGCGGGGCACCGACAAGACCGGGATTTCCCTGCCAGGCATAACCGGCCAGCCCCAGCAACAACACAGCGGCGGTAATTTCCCACGTAGCTCGTGGCATACGTCCCACCGCCAAGAGCATGAGCATCAAAGACAGGGCCAAGGCAAAGGCGATGATCCATCCCGTCACTGCCGTTTCCTCTTGATACGCCCGCGCAGCAACAACAGGCCCAGCCCAATCAGAAGGATCGGCGCGGCCCATAACGGCCAAAGAATGGGATTGGTCGTTGGTTCATAGCTTACCCAATCGCCATAACGTTCGATCAGCCAAGCACGGATATGTTCTGGTTCTTCACCCGCCATGATCCGCTCGCGTATCTGGGACCGCATATCCGCAGCCATACTGGCGTCGCTGTCGGCAATCGACTGGCTCTGACAGGTAAGGCACCGGATCGTTTCCATAAGCGCCTTTGCCTTGCGTTCCTGCGCCGGATCGCCGATCTGCCGATTGGCATAGGGCGCTGGCGGAAGCGCAGACTGCCCCATTACCGGCACAGGCACACTGAACAGTATCGCGATCAGGACAGCCAGCATCCTCATCGCGCATCCCTCATCCGTTGGAGGATCATGGGGACATCGTCCGCGCGTATGTCGCCGACATGCTGATAAATGATACGCCCCTTGCCATCGATCACAAAGCTTTCGGGCACGCCGGATGAACCCAGTGCGATCTGCACACCGCTGCGAGCGTCCAGGCCGATACGGGAATAGGGATTGCCATAGCGGGCGAGGAAGCGGTCGACATCGGGACGCGCGTCACGAATGGCAATCGCGTCTATGTCCACCCCCTGCTGGGCGAGCGCCATAAGCTGCGGCGCTTCGGCGGCGCATGGCAGGCACCAGCTGGCGAAAATGTTCAGCAGTCTGGGCTTGCCCGTCGCCAACTGGCTGCTGGCAAGGCCCGGCCTGTCACTCGCCGCCGCCGGGAGTGAAAATGCGGGCAGTGCTTTGCCCACCAGCTTGGACGTGATCACCCGATCGTCCGGTTTCAGAAGACCGCTGGCAAATAGCGCGAGAAATGCCAGGAACAGGCCAAGGGGCAGCCAGATCAAAAACTTCCTCACGCCGCCGCCCTTTCCCGCCATTTGAGCAGCCATCCGCGCCGTTCCCGGCCGATCAGCGCCAACGCGCCACCCAAGGCTATCATCATTCCGCCCAGCCAGATCAGGGTGACGAACGGTTTCCACCAGATGCGCAACTGCCAGCGGCCATCATCCGCCTCTTGGCCCAACACTACGTAAAGTTGGCCGTTCCAACGCGTCAATAACGCCGCTTCCGTGGTGGTCGTGGACGCGGACGCGAAAAAGCGAGATTGGGGATGCAGCATGACAGGCGCGCCGCCGCCGCGCACGGCCTCGACATCAGCTTGCAACGCCGTCCAATTGTCCCCTGCTATGGGCGACATCCGGTTGAGCCGGAGCGTCCAGTCGCCCGCATGCACGCGATCACCGACCTTTACCGCAGCGAGCTTTTCGACGGTAAAGGCAGAATCGCTAGCCATGCCTGCCAGACTGACTGCACAGCCGAGATGGGCGATCACCATCCCGTAAGTGAAAAGCGGGGTCCGACGAAGATTACGCTTCCATAGGGGAGCCAAGCTACCCGCTCCGACAGCCAGAGCGACGACCAGCCCAAAAAACGGCAGGACGCCGATCCGCCCCCATGCCATCCACGCCAGCAGCGCGACCGCCAGGATAGCAACCCCCGCTGGGACGATCAGGCGGCGGGCAACTGCGCCCAACTGGTCCCGACGCCAGCGCGTCAACGGCCCGACCGCCATGCCCAGCATCAGGACAAGTGCGATGGGTCCGGCAATCCGGTCGAAATAGGGTGCGCCCACCGACACCTTGTGCCCAAATGCTTCGGTCATCAGGGGATATAGGGTGCCGATCAGGACCAGGCCCAATATCACCGTCAGCAACAGATTATTGACCACGAGCATGGTTTCGCGACTGACCAGTTCAAACGGCGCGCCTTCCCGCACGGCGCCCACACGCCAGCCGAACAGGGCCAACGCGCCGCCGATGTAGAAACCCAGCAGCACGAGGATGAATGTCCCACGCTCAGGATCGACGGCGAACGCATGGACGCTCGTCAATATGCCCGACCGGACGAGAAAAGTGCCAACCATCGACATGGAAAAGGCGATGACCGCCAGCATTACCGTCCATGCCCTCAGCGCGTCGCGCGTCGCCAGCACCGTAACGCTGTGCAGCAGAGCCGTCGCGGCCAGCCACGGCATGAGCGACGCGTTCTCCACCGGGTCCCAGAACCACCATCCGCCCCAGCCAAGCTCATAATAGGCCCAATAGCTGCCAGCGGTGATGCCCAGCGTCAGGAGTATCCATGCGCCCAATACCCATGGTCGCATGGCACGAGCAAACGCCGCATCAACCCGTCGGGTCAGCAACGCGCCAATTGCGAAGGAAAATGCAACCGACAGCCCGACATAGCCGAGGTAAAGCGTCGGGGGATGAAAGGCGAGACCGGGGTCCTGCAGCAGCGGGTTCAGCCCCTGTCCGTCAGCAGGCGCTGGATCGACGCGAGCAAAGGGATTGGAGGCGAACAGCAAGAATGCGTAAAACCCAAGGCTGATCGCCGCCTGCCCGCCCAGCGTCGCCATATGCGTGTCCTGGCGCAATGCCCGCTCGAACAACGCGACCGCTGCCCCCGCGACGCCCATCACCGTCACCCACAGCAGCATGGACCCTTCATGATTGCCCCAGGTTCCGGCAAATTTGTAGAGCCATGGCTTCATCGAATGGCTGTTGTTCGCAACCAGCAACACCGACATGTCCGACCGCAGGAACAGCGCGATTAACAGGGCAAAGGCGAAGGTGATAAGCCCCCCTTGCGCCACGGCAATCGGCCGGACGGAACCCAGCAGCTCCTGCTTGCCGCCCGCCAGGCCGAAACCCACCAGCGCCAGTTGAAGCAATGCCAGCGCAAATGCCAGCCAAAGCGCGATCAGCCCCGCCTCAGCGATCATGCGCGCTGGTCCCGGACGTGCCGAGCTGCAATAGCTGCACGCAGCTTCACTGCTCTGCCTTCATCTGACGGGTCGTTTCATTATAGTTCATGCCTTCCAGTTCGCGGGGCATGTAGCGTTCGTCATGCTTGGCGAGCAGGTTCGTTGCGACGAAAGTACCCGACGAATCGAACGCCCCCTCCGCCACGACGCCAGAACCTTCGCGAAACAGATCCGGCGCTATTCCCTGGAAGGACGCGGGCACCGTCGCTTTTCCGTCCGTGACATCGAATTGGATGGTGACGCCGTCGGCAGCGTGCTTCAGGCTGCCTTTCACGACCATGCCGCCCAGCCGGACCGCCTTTCCAGGTTCGACACCTTTAGTCCGCACATCTGCGGGTGCGTAGAAATAGGCCGCTTCGTCACGAAGGGCGGACGCTGCCAACAGCGCCGCGCCGACCAATGCGACGAGCGCGGCCAGCGCCAGGGTCAACCGTTGATACTTCGCCTTCATGACCGCTCCGACAATTTCTGCACAGCCGCCTCGGCGCTGCGCATCGTGCGCCAGCATCGCAGGCACAGCAGCAATGTGGCTGAAAATGTCAGCGCATATGCGCCGATGACGAAGGCCCACTGATTCATGATGCTATCCCCGCGCCATCCGTTGCATGCGGGCTTCGACCTTGGCCTCCGCCAGGATGGTACGCATCCGCATCAGCACGATCGCGCCGAACAGTAGGGTAAAGCCAACCAGCGTCAGGCCAAGCGGCCATAGCAGCGCCATGTCGATGCTTGACCCGCGCATGGTGATACTTGGTCCCTGGTGCAGGCTGTTCCACCAGACCACCGACCGATTAATGATCGGGATGTTGATCGCGCCCACCAGCCCGAAAATCGCCGTCGTAGGGCTGACGCCGCCCTGCGCCTGTCGCGCGCTGGCGCTGGCGAGCGCGATGTAACCCAGATATAGGAAAAGCAGCACGAGCATGGAGGTCATGCGGCCATCCCATTCCCACCACGTGCCCCAGGTTGGCCGTCCCCATATCGATCCGGTCGCCAGGCAGATGGCCGTAAACAACGCCCCCGGTGCCGCGATGGCCCGACTTGCGACCGCTGCCAAGGGATGGCGCCATACCAGTTGCATGAGGGCCGCCACGGCGATCCCTCCCCATCCGGCCATGCCCAGCCACGCCGCGGGCACATGGATGTAGAGAATTCGCACCGTTTCGCCCTGAAGATAGTCGGCGGGAGTCACGAACAATCCACAGAACGCGCCGGTCAAAAGCAGGATCAAGCCAAGCCAGAAAAGCCAGCCGGTAAGGGGCCGTGCGATGTTCAGGAACCGGGCGGGATTGGCAAAGCGATGCATTTGAAGGCTCTTTAGCGCCCCCCCGGCATCAATGCCAGTGGCGCTTTCAAACGTCGCATATCGTGGAAAATATATTCATTGGACAGCTATCCGGCGCTTTTTTGTGACAGGCAGGCGACAAATCCGTATCGAGTCACTATATGCGCGCCACACACCGCTGTTGCTGCGGTCAGGATCGGCAATGGACCCGCTCGCACCCATGTTTACAACAAACCCGTTCGATGATGACAAGCTGCGTGAAGAATGCGGCATTTTTGGTGTCTTTCAGGCCGAAACTGCTTCGGCCATCACCGCCCTCGGGCTGCACGCCCTACAGCATCGCGGGCAGGAAGCAGCTGGAATCACCAGCTGGGATGGACATGATTTCCACACCCATCGCGCAATGGGACATGTCGCGGGCAATTTCGACCGCGATGATGTGATTCGCAGCCTTCCGGGCGGCGCGGCCTGTGGCCATGTGCGATATTCGACCACTGGCGAAACCTCGCTTCGCAACGTGCAGCCGCTATATGCCGAACTCAATTCCGGCGGCTTCGCAATCGCCCATAACGGCAATATTTCCAACGCGATGAAGCTGCGCCGCGAACTTATCCGCCGCGGCTCGATATTCCAGTCGACCTCCGACACCGAAGTCATCATCCATCTGGTTGCGACGTCCACCTACAGGACGTTGCTGGACAAATTCATCGACGCCCTGAAACAGATCGAAGGCGCCTATTCGCTCATAGTTATGACACCAGAAGGCATGATCGCCTGCCGTGATCCGCTGGGCATACGGCCTCTGGTCATGGGCAAATTGGGTGATACCACCATCTTTGCGTCGGAAACCGTGGCGTTCGATGTGGTCGGTGCGGACTATATCCGTTCAATCGACCCCGGCGAACTGGTCATCGTCACCCATGACGGGGAAGTGCGCAGCCATCGTCCCTTCGGCGAAAACCATGCCCGCCCCTGCATTTTCGAACATGTGTATTTCAGCCGTCCCGATTCGATCGTGGACGGTTCCAGCGTCTATTCGGTTCGCAAGGCCATCGGCGCTCAGCTCGCGATCGAAAACCCGGTCGATGCCGATCTGGTTATTCCCGTCCCCGATAGCGGCGTCCCCGCGGCCATCGGCTATGCGCAACAATCGGGCATCCCATTCGAGCTGGGCATCATCCGGTCGCACTATATTGGCCGCACCTTCATCCAGCCGGGTGACAAGGTCCGTCACCTGGGCGTGAAGTTGAAGCACAACGCCAACCGCGCGCTGATCGCGGGCAAGCGTGTCGTATTGATCGACGATTCGATCGTGCGCGGCACCACCAGCCTGAAAATCGTGCAGATGATGCGCGAAGCGGGCGCAAGCGAAGTGCATATGCGCATCGCCAGCCCTCCGACCAAGCACAGCTGCTTTTACGGGGTCGATACCCCCGAACGCACGAAGCTGCTTGCCCATCGGCTGGACATTGGCGGCATGCAGGATTTCATACACGCCGACAGCCTATCCTTCGTTTCGATCGATGGCCTGTACAAGGCTCTGGGCGAAGCCAAGCGCGCGGACATCCGACCGCAATATTGCGACGCCTGCTTTACCGGCGATTATCCAACCACACTCACCGATCAGGACGAGGTCGCGGTAAAGAGCCAGTTTGAACTCCTCGCCGAACGGGTCGTCTGACCGGCGATAACTCGACGGCGGCCTGATACGATGGCCGCCATTTCCTCCCACCTTCACGATCAGGCCCCACGGCAGCCGAGGGGTAAAAGGGATGTCTCATGTCCACCCTTCCTCTTTCCGGTAAGCTCGCCCTCGTCACTGGCGCCAGCCGGGGCATTGGCGCAGCGACGGCGCAAGCGCTTGGCGCGGCGGGCGCACATGTCATCTTGACCGCCCGCACCGCTGGGGGTCTTGAGGAAGTGGAGGAGGCCATCCACGCCGCTGGCGGCAGCGCGACCATCGCCCCACTCGACCTGATCGACGGCGAAAGCATCGGTCGCCTGGCTCAGGCGATTTCAGGCCGCTGGCAGGCGCTTGACATATTGGTGCTGAACGCCGCCACGCTGGGGAGCCTGGCGGCCGTCCCGGCGATCGACACCAAGGAATTTGCCAAGCAACTGACACTCAACATTGCAGCGCCTCAGGCGTTGATAGCGGCATTTGACAACATGCTACGGGCCAGCAGCGACGCGCGGGTAATCGCGCTCACATCCACGGTCGCCACCGCGCCGCGGGCTTACTGGGGAGCCTATGGCGCGTCCAAGGCGGCGCTTGAAACGCTGATCAGCGCCTATGGCGAGGAGGTGAAGAATATCTCCGCGATCCGCACCCACATCGTCAATCCGGGCGCGACGCGCACCGTAATGCGCGCGCGCGCCTATCCTGGCGAAGATCCGGCAAAGCTGAAGGGACCCGAAGTGGTCGGACAGGCGATTGTCGACTTGGTACTGGCCGATCATCCCAACGGCTATCGCTGCCGCGTGGGCTGATTGTCAGCCGGGCTTTACCAGCGTCACCTGCGCCACATTGATGGTGCCGCTACGAAAACCGCCTTCGCAATACATGAGATAATAGCGCCACAGGGCGACAAAATGCTGGTCGAAACTGACCGGCAAAAGCCCTTGATCGATCGCCCGGTCGAAACGGTCCCGCCAGCGTTTCAATGTTTCGGCATAGTGCAGCCCGAAATAATGAACGTCATGCCATTCAAGCCCCTTCTGCTCCGCTAGCGCGCGGAACCGGCTTTCCGAAATCAGCATGCCGCCGGGGAAGATATAGGTCTGGATGAAGTCAGCGCCGCGCGCATAGCGGTCGAAAATCGCGTCATCGATCAGAATATATTGGATCGCAGCCCTACCGCCCGGCTTCAGCAACCGATCGATCGCTGCCAGATAGGTGGGCCAGTAGCGTTGGCCTACAGCCTCTACCATTTCCACGCTGGCAATGGCGTCATATTGGCCGGACGCATCGCGATAATCGGTCAGAAGAATATTCGCCCCCGGCCCCAACCGATCACGCGCATATTTCGCCTGTTCCACCGACAATGTCAGGCCGTCATACTGGATCGCGCAACGATTCATCGCCTGTTCGGCCAAACCGCCCCAGCCACAGCCGATTTCCAGCAACCGGGCGCCGTCGCGCAAGTTTAATCGGTCCAGAATCGCGTCCACCTTGCGCTGCTGGGCACGTTCCAGGCTTTCGATATGGCTGCCAGGGTCGAGGAACAAGGCGCTTGAATAGTGCATGTTTCTGTCCAGCCACAGACGGTAGAAATCATTGCCCAGATCATAATGATAAGCGATGTTCCTGCGCGATCCTCTGTGACTGTTGCGCCTTGCCCAATGCACGGCCATGCCGATCCAGCGGCCCGGGCCCCGCGGTCGCGCCACATTGCCCATCGCGACGGCGTTGACCATGAACAACTCAAACAATGGAACTGGGTCGGGACTGGTCCACTCTCCCGCCGCCCAGGCCTGATACCATCCCGCCGATCCGCCCAGGGCCAGTCGCAGTAAAGCTCGCCAACGGACAAGATGCACTTCGCATGCCGGGCCAGGGCCACGCCCCCCCAATATCCGCACCGTGCCGTCAGGCAGCACGGCTTCGATCCTGCCCGCCTCAAGCCCTGCATCAACCCGGTCCAGCAACCGATGCAATAGCGACCCTGCCATGCGCGCAGCCCAACGCCCGCGCCTTTGCTCGGAAAGCTGACGGAAGGACAAAGCGCGCCTGCCGCGTCGGGGATCGATAGCGTTCATCCTGTCACCTCTGCCCGCTGGCTGGCTGCCGCGCAATCACCGCTTGACGCTCCGGTAGGCCGCCAAGGCTCGCTCTCGCGCTTCCTTGTGCCCCACGCGCTTCGGGGGATAGTCCGAAGGGCGGACATGGTGGAAATCGGGATCATGAATGGCCTTGTCATCCAGTCGCGCCAGTTCCGGCACCCATTGCCTGATATAGTCAGCCGCATCGAATTTTGGAGACTGAACGAGCGGCGCCATGATCCGGGAAAAGATATTCGCGTCCACGCCGCTGCCCGCAACCCACTGCCAGTTCACGCTGTTGTTGGCATAATCCGCGTCCACCAGCGTATCCCAGAACCAGCGCGCGCCATGACGCCAGTCGATCAGCAGATGCTTGATCAGGAAGCTGGCAGCGATCATCCGCACGCGATTGTGCATCCATCCGGTTGCCCACAACTGGCGCATGCCCGCATCGACGATGGGATATCCCGTCAGTCCCTGTTTCCAGGCGGTGAAGTCCGCTCCCGCCTCACGCAAGTCACGCCAGGGCATGCGATCGAAGTCGACCCGCGCATTTTTCGACCCATATTCCGGCATCTCCCATATCTGCACATGGGCATAATCCCGCCAGATCAGCTCCTTTAGGAATGTCGTCGCATCGCCGCTCGCGCCGCTGATCTGATGCCATGTGCGGGCAGGCGACATTTCGCCAAAGTGAAGATGGGGCGACAGCCGTGATGTACCCTCGCAGGACGGCAGGTTTCGTGCCCTGTCATAGTCGCCGACCTCATCCACAAAGTCATTCAGCCGATCGACCGCCCCCGCTTCACCGGGCGTCCATTCAGTGCCGAATCCTGACGCCCAGTCAGGATGGATGGGCAGCAGCTTCCATTGGGAAAGCGTTTCGCTGACCGGCCATTTTGCTGGACCGTCGATCCGTGAAGGCGCCGGTGTCGGGCTGGCAGGGGGCATATGCTCCATCAAGGCGCGGGAAAAAGGCGTATAGATGCGATAGGGCGTGCCACCCCCGGTCTTCAGGCGATCCGGCGGCAGGAGCAAACCCCCGTCATGAAGCACCAGATCCAGCTTCTGTGCGACGGCCCTTTCGGCATTTCGCCACCATGGTTCCAGATGCGACAGGGCATGAACCCGGCGGGCCCCGGTTTCCCGCGCCAGCCGTTCCAACTCGTCCGCACTTCCGCCCTGACGCAGGATCAGCCGCGATCCGCGTTCTTTCAGATCACGCGCAAGGCTCGCCAAACTGTGATGCAACCACCAGCGTTGCGCGCCACCCATCTTCCATGCCTTGGGCGCTGCATCATCCAAAATATAGACCGGGATAACCGGCCCCTCCGCCATCGCGGCGGTGAGGGCGGCCTGGTCGGCCAGGCGCAGGTCCTGACGGAACCAGAGTATGACGGGATCGGACATCCCCCACAGATGCCACCTGTCCCGCGTAAGTCCAGCCCTCTCCCCAATTCGGCGCGAAAACCCTTCCGCACATGGCCGACGCAGATTTTGGCTATTGGAAGAATGGCGGTTCCCCGCCTATCGTCGGCATTCAACGATATGGCGACGGGGCGACCTTCGCCGGAAGCAACGATCAGGGGACGTCATGGCGTCGATGCCGAACGATTCAGAACTGGGATATAGGCCATGCGTCGGAGTGATGCTGGTCAATATGGAGGGCAAGGTTTTCGTCGGCCAACGGCTCGATAACAAGGTCGAAGCGTGGCAGATGCCGCAGGGTGGCATCGATGACGGCGAGGATGCAAAGGCGGCCGCCCTGCGCGAGTTGGGGGAAGAAACCGGCATCGACGGGGTTCACGTCGAAATCATCGCCAAGGCGCGGGATGAACATTTCTACGACTTGCCGCCGGAATTGATCGGCAAGCTATGGGGCGGCGCATTTCGCGGCCAGCGACAGGTCTGGTTCCTGGCCCGGTTCCTGGGCAACGACGACCATATCGACATCCAGACCAAACACCCCGAATTTCGGGATTGGAGGTGGGTCGATCCTGAAATGCTGCCCGACATCATCGTGCCGTTCAAACGCAAGCTATATCGTGACATCCTGCAGGAATTCAGGACGTTGATCTGAGAAAGGTTGATTTGGCGCGCCTTCCCGGCTGCGCTCATTTTGTCATGCACCGTTGTCTGATTCTACCTCTCCTGCTCATTCCGGTCCCGGCATGGGCAAATGCCCCTGCGTTGCTGCCATCTTCGGTGCGCGAAATGCTGGAAGCCGCCATCGCCAACGGCAATGAAAGCGAAATCGCAACTGTCGCCAAGGTCGCCCAACAGACAAATCCCGCTTCCGCCGACGAAATTCAACGCATGGTCAACAGTTGGAAGGAACGGACCAAGACGACGCACGACGCGATCGTACGGGAAGCGCGTTTTTCAGAGCTTTGGACGGGACGGCTGGAGGCCGGAGGTTTCCGATCCACCGGATCGACCAGTGAGATCGGCTTGAGCGCTAATTTATCGCTCAAGCGCACCGGCTTGCAATGGTCGCACAAGCTGAGCGCGAGTGCGGATTATCGCCGGGCCAATGGCGTCACGTCACGCGAACGCTATACCGCCAGCTACGAACCCCGGTTCGAATTCAACCCGCGCGGATTTTCCTATGGTCTGGCGCAGTTCGAACGCGATACCTCAATCGGTTATGACGAACGCTACACAGCGTCCGTCGGCGTGGGTTACAAGCTGATCGTGAGCAACCCGCTGGACTTGGCGGTGGATATCGGGCCGTCGGTGCGCCACGCTAAATATATCAGTGGCGAGCGGGAAACCAAATTCGGCGCTCGTGCATCGATGGACGTCGTGTGGCGACTGGCGCCCGGTCTGACCCTGAAACAGTTGGCTTCGGGCTATGCGGAAAGGGACGTCTACACGCTGAACTCTCTCACATCGATAGAGACAAAGGTCACCACGCGATGGTCCGCAGCCTTGTCCTATACCGTCCAATATGAATCCGAAACACTCCTGTCCGCGCGCGATTTCGATACGTTGAGCCGCCTGACCCTGACTTATGATTTCTGACCGGATCGACTGCTGCCCAAGACTGGAGGCGCAGCCCATGGTCTGATAGGTTCTAACCATGAAGGACCTTTTGCCGTCCGATCAAAAGCTTCTGGAACGCGCCGCCGCTTTCCCCATGCTCGCGCTGGTGCAGCGATGGGCGGGCGTGAACAGCGGATCGCGCAACCTGTATGGCCTGGCATCGATGGCAGGCCTGCTGGCGGATAGCTTCGCCGTCCTTCCCGGCGAAATCGAACTGATAACCCCTGAGCCGGTGGATATCATCGCCCCCGATGGTCGCGCGGAAACGATTGAGCATGGCAGTCACCTCCACCTGATGGTGAGGCCAGACGCGCCGGTCCGGCTGCTGTTGGCCGGCCATATGGATACGGTCTTTCCGTCCGACCATGCGTTTCAGTCCTGTCGCTGGATCGATAGAGATCTGCTGAACGGTCCGGGAGTAGCGGACATGAAGGGTGGGCTGGCAGTGATGCTGGCGGCGTTGCAGGCTTTCGAGACATCTGCCGATGCGCAAAAGATCGGCTATGACATTGTGATCAACAGCGATGAGGAAGTGGGCAGCCCCTCCTCTGCCGGGTTGTTGCGCCGGGCTGCTGCAGGAAAGCTGGCCGCCCTGACCTATGAGCCATGCCTTCCCGACGGGACCCTGGCCGGTGCGCGGGCGGGGAGCGGCAATTTCTCTTTCATCGTGACGGGGCGCAGCGCCCATGCCGGTCGCAATCCCGAAGATGGACGCAACGCTTTGCTGGCGGCGGCGGATCTGGCCCTGCGGCTTAAAGGGGCCAGTGGCACGGGCTTTACCTGCAACCCGGCCAGGATCGATGGCGGCGCGCCCAATAATGTCGTCCCCGACCATGCTATATTGCGGGCAAACTTCCGCCCCCGATCACCACAGGATGAGCGAAATGCGAGGGACAGTCTGGAACAACTGGCCCAACAGGTGGCACGGGAACATGACGTAACGATCTACATTCACGGCGGTTTTGGACGCCCGCCCAAGCCGATGGATGCCCCCGCATCTGCACTATTTTCCTTCGTGCGGGAATGCGGCGCGGAACTGGGCCTTCCGCTCAGCTGGCGCGACACGGGTGGCGTGTGCGACGGCAATAACATTGCCGCCTGCGGGGTGCCGGTCGTGGACACGATGGGCGTGCGCGGCGGAAACATTCACAGCGACGCGGAATATCTGATCGTCTCCAGCCTGAGTGAGCGGGCTCAGCTATCCGCCCTCACCTTGCAGCGCATCGCACAGGGCCGTTTTTCTGCAGGAGGGATGGTTTGAGCTTTTTCATGCGAACCGCGCGTGCCGACGATTTGCAGACGCTTTACGAGATGGCGAAGCTGACGGGCGGAGGGTTCACCAATCTCCCAGCCGACCGTGGCGCCCTCGCCGCCAAGCTCGAACGCACCGAACGGGCATTGGCGCGCGAAGGCGACGGTGTCGAAGATGAATTGATCGTCATGGTGCTGGAAAATGGCGCAACGGGGCAGATTCGCGGGACTTGTCAGATATTCGCTGTGGTCGGGCGCAACTGGCCCTTCTATTCCTATCGGCTGGGCGCCCTGACCCAGCACAGCCGGGAATTGTCACGCACGTTCCGTGCCGAAACCCTGTCACTGGTCACTGACCTGGAAGGCGCGACTGAAGTCGGCGGCCTGTTCCTGCACCCGCGCGAACGGGCGGAGGGGCTGGGCCTGCTGCTCGCGCGCAGCCGCTATCTCTATATCCGCAACCACCGATCCCGCTTTGGCGACCGCATCATCGCGGAACTGCGAGGCGTGATCGACGAGGCAGGCGGATCGCCCTTTTGGGACGGGCTGGCAGGCCGCTTCTTTGGCATGAGTTTTCAGGAAGCGGACGAATTCAACGCGATCCATGGCAACCAGTTCATCGCCGACCTGATGCCGCGAGCGCCCATTTATACCGCCATGCTGAACGATAGCGCGCGGGCGGTCATCGGCTTGCCCCATCCCAATGGCCGCGCGGCAATGCGCATGCTGGAAACAGAAGGGTTCGCCAATCCCGGTTATATCGACATTTTCGACGGCGGCCCGACCATGGTGGGGGAGATCAACTCGCTCAGGACCATCGCGAATGCGCAGGACGTGACTCTGTCCGCCATTCACGAATCCGGCGGGGAAAAGATGTTGGTCACCTCCGGGCGGCTGGCCAGCTATCGCTGCACTTACGGCCTCATCAACAAGGGGGATGATGGTTCAATCTCGTTGGACCAGAACAGCGCGAAGATTTTAAGGATAGGGGCAGGCGATATATTCTCCATGGCGGCGCGGGCATGACCGTCAGGGAAATCAACTTCGACGGCCTGATCGGCCCCAGCCATAATTATGCGGGGCTTAGCATAGGCAACCTCGCCTCGACCAAAAATGCAGGCGAAATATCACGGCCGCGTGACGCCGCGCTGCAGGGCGTGGAAAAGATGCGGACGAACATCCGGCTGGGCCTGACCCAGGGCATATTTCTACCCCAATGGCGGCCCGACGCGGGATGGCTTTCCGCCCTTGGCACCGACATCACCAATGCCGATCCCCATATCCGCGCGGCGGCCATGTCCGCTTCATCCATGTGGGCAGCCAACGCCGCGACTGTATCACCAGCAGCCGACACGGTTGACGGGCGCGCTCACCTGACGGTCGCAAACCTCGTCACCATGCCGCATCGCAGCCATGAATGGCCGCAAACGCTCAAGCAGTTGCGCGTAGCCTTTTCCGACCAGAATGCATTTACCGTCCATTCGCCTATCCCTCCGCCTTTCGGAGACGAAGGGGCCGCCAACCATATGCGGATGTGCCAAAGTCACCACCTGCCGGGGGTGGAAATATTCGTCTACGGCGCGGCAACAGCGCAGTTTCCAGCACGTCAGCATTTGGAAGCGAGCAAAGCAGTCGCCCGGCTCCATCAGCTCGACCCGGCACAAACATTGTTCGTCATGCAATCGGAAGAAGCGATCGCCGCAGGGGCCTTTCACAACGATGTCGTGGCCGTCGCCAACGAACATGTGTTGTTGACGCATGAACTGGCCTTCGCACGGAAGGATCGCTTCTACACCGAACTGAAGGAGGCTTTGCCTTCCGCCCAGATTATCGAAGTGCCAGCCAGCGCGGTGAGCCTGGCCGACGCCATTCGCAGCTATCTGTTCAACGCCCAGCTTGTAACCGTAGCTGAAGGCGGCATGGCGCTGATCCTGCCTTCCGAAGCACGGGACGTTCCTGCCGTATGGAACTGGCTGAAAGGCTTGGCCGCGGGCAATGGGCCGATCCGCCAGATCATCCCCGTTGATGTGCATCAGTCCATGGCGAACGGTGGTGGGCCTGCATGCCTTCGCCTGCGCGTCGTGGCGGACCCCGCCAATGTCGATCCCCGCTTCCTTGCCAACGAAGCGGAACTGGATCAGATCGCCGCGATCATCAGCCAATATTGGCCCGAAGAAATCGCGCCGGGCGACCTTGCCGACACCCGCCTGATCGCCCGGATCGAACAATCGTGGTTAACGCTTGTTGACCATCTGCAACTTTCAGGCGACCTAATGCCTTAGTCAGATATTGACCAAGCATGGCGGTTATGGACCGGATCAAACGCCTTTTCACGATCAAGACCAAGTTCGAGGCGTTTCTCGTCATCTACGCGCTTGCGCTGGGCGCTACCGAGCGCGGCCTTGTCTATTTGCAGCAATATCCCGGCACTGGCGGTCATCTGCTCGCGCTGGCCTGCACCGGAACCGTTTTCATGGCGGGGGGCAAGATATTGGACGCGGTTGAGCTTCAGCGCCGCTATTCCGCCTGACCGCCCGACAAGATCGACAGTGACTCGTTGACCCCGGCCCGGCCTCCATGCAGGAGCGCGCGATGACCGCGATCATGCTCCAGGGAACCGGATCGGACGTAGGCAAGTCGGTGCTGGTCGCTGGCCTGTGCCGGGCACTTGTGCGGCGTGGCTACAGTGTCCGCCCCTTCAAGCCACAGAATATGTCCAACAACGCCGCCGTCACCACCGATGGCGGAGAGATTGGCAGAGCGCAGGCCTTGCAAGCGCTAGCGGCGGGCGTCCCCCCACATAGCGACATGAACCCCGTGCTACTAAAGCCGCAGGCCGATCGCACGTCTCAACTGGTCGTGCATGGCAAGGTGCGGGGCACATTGGGCGCGAACAATTTCAGGACGGCGCGCGGACAACTGCTCGATGCCGTGCTGGAAAGTTACCAACGGCTACAGGCGGAATGCGACATCGTTGTCGTGGAAGGCGCTGGATCTCCTGCCGAAATCAACCTGCGCGCTGGCGATATCGCCAATATGGGCTTCGCACGTGCAGCCAATGTCCCGGTAATCCTGATCGGTGATATCGACCGAGGCGGCGTCATAGCGGCAATCGTCGGCACCAAAGCTGTCATCGACCCTGATGATGCGAAGATGATCCACGGCTTCCTGATCAACAAATTCCGCGGCGATCCCGCCCTGTTCGAAGACGGCTACCGCCAAATCGAGCAATTGTCGGGCTGGCGCGGCTTCGGCGTTGTGCCCTGGCTCAATGCCACCGCCCGCCTGCCCAGCGAGGACGCCGTAGTGCTTGAACGCAAAGTCCAGGGACAGGGCCAGCGCATGATGATTGCCTGCCCGATCCTACCCAGGATCGCGAATTTCGACGATCTGGACCCTTTCAAGCTCGAACCGGACATCGACCTCGTCATGGTCCCGCCCGGCCAGCCGATCCCGGCCCAGGCAGCGCTGATCATACTGCCCGGATCTAAAGCCACCATCGCCGACCTGCGCGCTCTTAGATCAGAAGGTTGGGACGTCGACATCCAATCACACCACCGGCAGGGCAAAGCCGTGCTGGGCATTTGTGGCGGATATCAGATGCTGGGGCGGCGTATCATCGATCCCGATGGCATTGAAGGACCGCCAGAAGAAGTGGAAGGGCTGGGCCTGCTGGACATTGAAACGCGCCTGAGCGGCAGCAAAGCGCTGGAGCGGGTCAACGGCTTAGCGCTTGGCAGCACATTTGCCGGATATGAGATGCATGTCGGCTTGACGGATGGTGCGGACTGCACCCGCCCCTTCGCCATCCTGAACGGAGATCGCGGGGACGGCGCGATCAGCGATGACGGTCGGGTGATGGGCACATATGTGCATGGCCTGTTCACCAGCACCCAGTTGCGTTCCGCTCTGCTGGCCACCATTGGCACACAATCATCCTTGGGCGACTATGACGCGTCAGTCGAACGTGCGCTCGATGAAATCGCCGCACAGCTGGAGCAGCATGTCGACATCGACGCGATCATCAGGCTGGCGAAAAGTCCGACCGGCTAACGGGGATGATTGCCCCTGCTGCACGGGACCCGCTATATGCTGCGGTCCATTAGGACATGTCATTCATATCCAACAGCAAGTGACTGATTTTCCTACATAAGGAAAATGGTGCGCCCGGAACGATTCGAACGTCCGACCCTCAGATTCGTAGTCTGATGCTCTATCCAGCTGAGCTACGGGCGCGTTGTGGAGCGGCAGATAGAGGGGGTCGGATGATTGGGCAACCCCCTTTCTCACTTTTTTTACGCACGATCCGGGGCATGACTGATCCCGGCAACTTTTCCACTGTGCGGCTCGTTACGATGGGAAAAGGAGGCCGGGCATGGCTTTTACTCTCAATGAGATTTTACTCATCGTCATCGCTCTGTTCTTCGGGCTGGTGCTCGGTCTGATGATCAGCGGCAGAGGTAAATATAAGCGACTGTGGCGCGAAGAGCAGTTGGCGCACCGGCAGACGATCAAGGACCGCGATGCACATATTTCCGCCGCTGCTGCCCCGCCAGCTGCTCCCGTCAGCGACGACAGGACTCGTTCGGACGATCTGACGCGGATCAAGGGGATTACGTCTAGCGACGCGGCTGCGCTGCAGGAATCCGGCTACCATTCTTATGGGCAGGTCGGAGCCATGAGCGATGAGCAGCAAGCCATGCTGGAATCACGACTGGGTCGGGAACCTGGCACGATCGAACGGGAGGAATGGCGCGTTCAGGCGCGGCTGCTCGACACCGGCAAGGTGCGCGAGCATGAGCGGCGCTATGTCGAAACGCCCTAGGTAGCGCCCGGAACTACCCTCTCCGGCGACGCGGAGAGGGTGCTAATCGAGCTACTTTTTCGCCAGCGCCGCCTGAGCTGCCGCCAGCCGGGCAATCGGCACGCGATAGGGCGACGCGGAAACATAATCGAGTCCGGTCTGCTCGCAGAAGGTGATCGAGGCGGGGTCGCCGCCATGTTCGCCACAGATGCCCAGCTTGATACCAGGACGAGCCGCCCGGCCACGCTCCGTCGCCAGTTCAATGAGCTGACCCACGCCTTCGACATCGATGCTGACAAACGGGTCGCGAGTAAAGATACCCTTATCGACATATTGGGTAAGAAAACGGCCTGCGTCGTCACGGCTGATGCCAATCGTGGTCTGCGTCAGGTCATTGGTGCCGAAGGAGAAGAATTCGCCTACTTCCGCGATCTCGCCCGCCTTCAGCGCAGCGCGCGGCAGTTCGATCATCGTGCCGACAAGATATTCGACCGACGCACCCTGCTCCGCGAATACCTCGCTGGCGACGCGATCGACGATCGCCTTCATCAATTCCAGTTCCTTCTTCGTCGCGACGAGCGGGATCATGACTTCAGGGATCGGCGCTTCACCGCTGCGCTGCTTGACGATCAGCGCAGCTTCGAAAATGGCGCGAGCCTGCATTTCGTAGATTTCGGGATAGGTGACACCCAAACGACAACCGCGATGGCCGAGCATCGGGTTGAACTCGTGCAGTTCGGACGCACGGCGCTTAAGTGCATCAACCCCAACACCCGCAGCCTTTGCGACTTCCTCAAACTCCGCTTCGCCATGCGGCAGGAATTCGTGCAGCGGCGGATCGAGCAGGCGGATCGTCACGGGCAGGCCGGCCATTACCATGAAGATTTGCGCGAAATCATCGCGTTGTTCGGGGAGCAGTTTGGCCAGCGCGACCCGGCGGCCCTTTTCGCTGTCGGCCAGGATCATTTCGCGGACGGCGGTGATGCGGGCGGCGTCGAAGAACATATGTTCGGTGCGGCACAGACCCACGCCTTCTGCGCCGAAATCGCGCGCGACCTGGCAGTCCTGCGGGGTTTCGGCATTGGCGCGAACGCGCAGGCGGCGGACCTTGTCGGCCCAGGCCATCAGGATACCGAAGTCGCCCGCCAGTTCAGGCTGCACGGTCGGGACTTCGCCCGCCATCACTTCGCCGGTCGAACCGTCGATGGTGAGGATGTCGCCTTCCTTGAGCGAACGATCGCCGATACGCAGCAGCTTCGCCTTGTTATCGATCGACAGGCTGCCCGCGCCGGACACGCAGGGACGGCCCATGCCGCGCGCCACGACGGCGGCATGTGACGTCATGCCGCCACGCGCGGTCAGGATGCCCTTGGCCGCGTGCATGCCGTGAATATCCTCAGGGCTTGTTTCCACGCGGACCAGAATGACCGAATCGCCCAGTTCATTACGACGCTCGGCAGTGTCGGCGTCGAACACAATCGCGCCCGAAGCCGCGCCCGGTGACGCGGGCAGGCCCTTGGTCAGCACATCGCGAGGCGCCTTGGGATCAAGCGTCGGGTGGAGAAGCTGGTCCAGCGCGGCGGGGTCGACGCGGGCGACGGCCTCTTCCTCGCTGATCAGGCCTTCGCTCGCCATTTCGACCGCGATCTTGAGCGCGGCCTTCGCGGTACGCTTGCCCGACCGGGTCTGGAGCATCCACAGCTTGCCCTGCTGCACCGTGAATTCGATGTCCTGCATGTCGCGATAATGGGTTTCAAGAATCTGGAATACCTCAGCCAGTTCGGCATAGGTTTCCGGCATCGCTTCTTCCATCGACAGCGGCTTGGCCCCTGCCCGCTCGCGCGCCTGCCGGGTCAGATATTGGGGCGTGCGGATGCCCGCCACCACGTCTTCGCCCTGGGCGTTGATCAGATATTCGCCATAATAGGCATTCTCGCCCGTGGCCGGGTCGCGAGTGAAGGCAACGCCGGTCGCCGACGTATCACCCATATTGCCGAACACCATCGCCTGCACATTGACGGCAGTGCCCCAATCATGTGGAATCGAGTTCAGGCGGCGATAAACCTTGGCGCGGTCGGCCTGCCAGGACCCGAACACGGCACTGATCGCGCCCCATAGCTGATCGTTCACATCCTGCGGGAAAGGCTTGTTCCAAAGTTTTGAAACAAGGGCCTTATATTCCGCAACCAGCGCCTTCCAATCATCGGCGGTCATTTCGGTGTCGAGCGTGTAGCCCTGATCTTCCTTGGCGACTTCCAATGCTTCCTCGAAAGCGCCATGGTCCAGTTCCAGCACCACGTCGGAATACATCTGGATGAAGCGACGATAGCTGTCCCAGGCGAAACGCTCATCGCCCGAAGCCGTCGCCAGGCCGACGACCGTTTCATCGTTCAAGCCAAGGTTCAGCACCGTGTCCATCATGCCCGGCATCGAAATGCGCGCGCCAGAGCGGACCGATACCAGCAGCGGGTCGGCAGCGTCGCCGAATTTCTTGCCCGTCACGCCTTCGATATGGGCAATGCCGTTGGCGACCTCTGCCATCAGCCCATCGGGATAGACGCCGCCATCCTGATAATAGCGGGTGCACATTTCGGTGGTGATCGTGAACCCCGGAGGCACGGGCAGGCCGATAGCAGCCATGCCGTCAAGGTTCGCACCCTTGCCGCCGAGGAGGTTTTTATCACCCTTGCCGCCGTCATCGACCCCGCCGCCGAAACGATAAACATAACGCGTCGCGGTGGTGCTCATGCTGGCCTCTTCCATTTTCAACATATTCGCGGCGCTCCCTGCACTGATTGCCGACAATTGTGCGTTGCAGCAAAGTTCCTGCAACAAAGGGGCGATAAACGCACCCATTTTTACGATGATCCCGTCCTTATGTATCCATAATCCCGGCCCAATGACCGACTTTTACGAATTAGCCTGAAATTTTCGAGAAGTCCGCAACCGCATGGACAGCGTCCCGCACCCGCACCAGCAGGGCGAGACGGGCTGACCGCTTTGCCGGATCGGCGTCGTTGACCGTCACCTTGTCGAAGAAAATATCGATGGGCGCGCGCAGCGTCGCGAGCGCAGCCATGGCGCCTTCGAAATCCTCTGCCGTGACCGCTGCCGTGGCGCGCGGTTCAGCGGCATCCAGAGCGGCGATCAGGTCGGCCTCAGCAGGTTCGGGGGTATAGGACAGCGCATCATGCTCCTGCGAAGGCAGGAGCACAGAGTCCGGCAGCGCTTCGTCACCCTGGGCTCCTGCCTTCGCAGGAGCACTCGGAGCTTCGACGCCTTCCTTCTTCAGGATATTGGCGGCGCGCTTATATCCCGCGAGCAGGTTCGTGCCGTCGTCGGTGGCGACGAAGGACTGAAGCGCCTTCACGCGGGCGAGCAGGCGGACGAGATCGTCCTCACCGCCGAGCGCGAATACCGCGTCGATCAGATCGTGGCGGACGCCTGCTTCCTTTTGCTGGACCTTGAGGCGGTCGGCGAAAAACGAACCGATGTCTCGCAAGACAGCTAACGGCTCGATGTTAAATCGAATTTCCTCCTTGATCGATTTGTTTTCCAACTCGCCCAAGGTGAAATTTTCTACGCGCGTTCTTACTCTAATCCAGTTCCCGCTCTCCAGCAGGTCGCCTACCGTCAGCATCTGGCCATTTTCGCCGTTAAAGCAGCTTTCGGTCGGCTTCTGTACTCCAATCCACGTGGCCAGTGTCAATTCTAGCATCCGCCTGTTCGACAGATTGACGCCGTTAACGTGGTTCAAGGCCAAGATTGAGAGAGCGGCTCTCCGCAAAGCATACGGATCTTTTGATCCTGTGGGTTTCTCGCCCAGAAACCAAAAGGAAAACAGGGTGTCTAATTTATCTGCAAGCGCAACGGCAACCGTCACCGGCGCAGTGGGAACATCGTCCCCCTGTCCGATCGGCTTGTAGTGATCGCGAATGGCGTCAGCTACCACATCAGGCAAACCTTCGGCGCGAGCGTAATACCCGCCCATAACGCCTTGAAGTTCCGGGAATTCTCCGACCATTTCGGTGACGAGGTCGGCTTTGGCGAGGCGGGCGGCCTGTTCCGCCAGGTCAGCCAGTTTCTCTTTCGTCATGCCAGCGGAGGCTGGCATCTCAGGCGTTGGCGCGCTGCGGCCTGAGACCCCAGCCTTCGCTGGGGTGACAGATGGGGCAGCGAGGTTGGCGGATGCAGCGGAGGAATTCGCGGAGACGATACCCTCTTCCACCAGCCAGCGGGCGAGCTTCGCCACACGCTCGACCTTGTCGGCCACGGTGCCCAGCTTTTCGTGGAAGGTGATACGCTCCAGCTTCTTCGCGTGGTCCGCGAGCGACGTCTTGCGGTCCTGCTCCCAGAAGAATCGGGCGTCCGACAAGCGCGCGGCCAGGACCTTGCGGTTGCCTGCGATGATTGCCTTACCGCCATCCTTCGCCTCGATATTGGCGGTGCAGATGAAGGCGGGAGCTAATTTGCCCGCGCCGTCGCGCAGAACGAAATATTTCTGGTTTATCCGTAGGGTTAGCTGGATAACTTCAGGCGGGACCTCAAGGAAAGCCGGGTCGAAATCGCCCAGCAGCGGAACCGGCCATTCGGTAAGGCCGGCATTCTCCGCGATGAGGCCCTTGTCCTCGATCACGCTATAACCCTTCGCGGCGGCGGCTTCGTTCGCCTTCGCCTCGATAATGGCCTGCCGTTCCTGATGGCTGACGATCACATGGCAGGCGCGCAGCTTTTCGACATAGTCGTGCGCACCGCCGATGGTGATTTCGCCGGGATGGTGGAAGCGGTGGCCCAGCGTGGCGTAGCCCGACCGGGTGCCTTCAATCTCGATATCAACCAGGTCTTCACCCAGGATCGCGACGATGCCTTGCAACGGGCGGACCCAGCGCAGGCTTTCGGTCGTTTGCGACGCCGTGCCCCAGCGCATCGATTTGGGCCAGGGGAACGCGCGAATGATGGCGGGGACGACTTCAGCCAGCACCGCCGCGGTGGCGCGGCCGGGCTTGTTCACCGTGGCGAACCAGACGCCGTCGCGGTCCTCCAGCTGGTCCTGGGCAAGGCCGGTCTTGCGCAGGAATCCGTCCAGCGCCTGCGCGGGTGCGCTCGTGCGCGGCCCCTTGAACTCTTCGCTGATGGCGGCGGTTTGCAGGGGCAGATTGCGCGCGATCAAGGCGAGGCGGCGGGGCGTGACGAAGCTGTCGATGCTGTCCGGCTTCAAGCCAGCCTTCGCCAGTTCCTCGGTGAAGAGGCGCGCGAGGTCTTCCGACGCTTTGATCTGCATGCGCGCGGGGATTTCTTCGCAGCGCAGTTCAAGGAGGAAGTCAGTCATGCGATGATTCTTTCAGCGTGCTCCTGCGAAGGCAGGAGCCCAGGGTTCAAAGCGCGGTGCGTGGGGCTCTGGGCTTCTGCCTTCGCAAGAGCACGGGCTACTGCTCCCTGCGCCATCACGCGGCCCACCCGTTCACTTCCATCCACTTCTCACAAGCGCCCTTGGCCAAGTCCCGGACGCGGCCGATATAGCTGGCGCGTTCCTGCACCGAAATGACGCCGCGCGCCTGCAGCAGGTTGAAGACATGGGATGCCTTGATCGCCTGGTCATAGGCGGCGAGCGGCACGCCAGCATCAAGGCTCGCCTTGCATTCGGCCTCGGCATCCTTGAACCAGCGGAACAGCTTTTCCGTGTCGGCGATCTCGAAATTCCATTTCGACATCTGCTGTTCGTTGGCCAGGAATACGTCGCCATAGGTGACGCCCGCATCGTTGAACTTCAGGTCGTAAACGCTGTCGACGCCCTGAATATACATGGCGAGCCGTTCGAGGCCGTAGGTCAGTTCCCCCGCGACCGGCTTGCAATCAAAACCGCCCATCTGCTGGAAATAGGTGAACTGGGTGACTTCCATGCCGTCGCACCACACTTCCCAGCCAAGGCCCCAGGCGCCCAGCGTCGGGCTTTCCCAGTCGTCCTCGACAAATCGGATGTCGTGGACCAGCGGATCGATGCCGATTTCGACCAGCGACCCCAGATACAGTTCCTGCAGGTTCGCCGGGGACGGCTTCATGATCACCTGATATTGGTAATAATGCTGCAGGCGATTGGGATTTTCTCCGTAACGCCCGTCGGTCGGGCGGCGGCTGGGCTGCACATAGGCCGCGTTCCACGGGTTCGGGCCAAGGCTGCGGAGCGTCGTCGCGGGGTGAAAAGTGCCCGCGCCGACTTCCATGTCATAGGGTTGCAGGATCACGCAGCCCTGCTTTCCCCAATAGGCATGCAGGGTCAGGATCAGGTCCTGAAAGGAGAGCGCTTTGCCTGTCGCCACGGACGGTCCTTCGGTTTCATGACGCTGTGTTGCGGCGCGCATTGGCGCAGGCGGGCGAAAGGGTCAAGGAAAAGAGCGGTCGGGATGGGTTAATCCGCTTGCCCTGATCCCGCCCGGCCCGCATGGATGCTGGCGAAATGATGAGATGGAATTCCCCTGGATGAAATGGCTTTTCCCGCGTTTCGTGACCGTCGGCCTACTGCTGCTGAGCGGATGCACCCAGGAACGACCCGCCACCGCCCGGCCCGCTGCGGCTCAAACCAGCATGGTCCGCCCTGCCCTGTGGAGCGTCAGGGATGACGACACGACCATATATCTGTTCGGCACCGTCCATGTGTTGAAGCCGGGCGTGCAATGGTTCGACGGGGGCGTGAAGCGCGCCTTTGACGGGTCGGATGAACTGGTGCTTGAAATATTGGAGCCGACCGATCCGCAGGCGATGGCGACGACCATGGCTCAGGCGGCGATGGCGCGTGACGGCATCAAGCTGTCCGACCGGCTCAGCTCCGATCTGAGGCAGCGCTATCAGGCGGCGATGACCGCCAACGGCCTGCCCTGGCAGATGTTCGAAGCGTTCAACCCCTGGATGGCGGGCATGGCTTTGTCAGTCCAGCCGCTGGAAAAACTGGGCTATCAGGCCGAACTGGGCGCGGAAAAGACGCTGACGGTCGCCGCCAAGGCTGCGGGTAAGCGAGTAAGCGCGCTGGAGACGGTGGAACAGCAGCTTGGCTATTTCGCGGGCCTGCCAATGGCGCAACAAGTCAAGTTTCTGGGCGCCACGGTCGATGGCCTGCCCGACATGGACAGCCAATTCGCGCGGCTCATCCGCCATTGGCAGCAGGGTGATCCTGAACGGCTGGCACAGGAAATGAACGAGTCCCTGGAAGCGACGCCGGAACTCGCGCAGGTGCTGCTGATCGACCGTAACATCAAATGGGCGCAGTGGATCAAGGGGCGGCTTGCCCAGCCCGGCACGGTGTTCGTGGCGGTGGGCGCGGGCCATCTGGCCGGTAAGGGCAGCGTGCAGGATCAACTGGATCGGATCGGCCTGGGGTCCGTGCGGGTATCGCAATGATCGGCCTGCGTCCCCTGACGCGATGGCTGGGGCTACTCGCCCTACTGCTGGTCGCGGCTTGTGGAAAGGAACCGCCCGCTCCGCCAGCGGACGGCGGCCCGGCATTGTGGCGAGTGGAGGGCAAAGCGCTGGATGGATGGCTGTTCGGCACGATCCATGTGCTGCCTGCGAATGTCGCCTGGCGGACGGCGGCGATAGAGCGCGCGATGACGCAGGCTGACCGACTGGTGCTGGAAACGGGTGAGATCCAGGATCAGGCGCTGACCACCGCCACCTTCGAAAAACTGGGCCGCAGCGCCAATCTGCCTTCGTTGGAAGCCCGCATCCCCGCCGATGAACGCGATGATCTCCAGCGCCTCGTGCAACAAGGCGGCGCCAGCATGGAAATGCTGTCGGGCTATGAAAGCTGGGCGGCGGCGATGCTGCTGTCGGCGGCCGCGCAACAATCGCTGCATATCAGTGGCGCGAACGGGGTAGAGCCTGCGCTGATCGCCACGTTCAGGGATGCGGGCAAGCCAATCGGCGGGCTGGAAACGGTCGCGCGGCAATTCGGCGCGTTCGACGGCCTGCCCGAACCAGCGCAGCGCCATCTCCTGCTGCAAACGGTTCAGGAAGCGGACGGCGTGCAGGCGCTTTACGATCGCATCCTCAAGGCCTGGTTGAAAGGCGATATGGCCGCCATCGCGCGGGAGGATCAGGCGGGCGCGCAACCGGACCCGGCGGTGGAGCAGGCCGTGCTGATCGACCGCAACCGCGACTGGGTCAGGGCTATCGGCGGAGTTAAGGGGCGGCCCTTCATCGCGGTGGGTGCGGGACATTTGACCGGGCAGAACAATCTGATCCTATTGCTGCAGGCGGCGGGCTACCGGGTCACGCGCGTGCAGTAAGACTGACTGACCCTTGCCTCCTGGCGGATTTCTGCTAAAGGGCCGCCTTCCCGTGATGGTCATCCCTGGAGGCGTTGCGGGAAGTTTATGAAATCTGCTTTTGGAGACACGCAATGAGCGAGCAGCTTACGCTGTCGGCCGAGGCACGCGATCGGGCAGGCAAGGGAGCCTCCCGCGCTCTCCGCCGTGAGGGCCGCGTACCCGCCGTCATCTATGGAATGAACGAAGAACCCCAGTCGATCCACGTTGAGGAAAAGCTCCTCAACAAACAGCTCGGCACTGGCCACTTCTTCAATTCGGTCATCATGGTCGAAGTCGGCGGCAAGAAAGTCCGCACGCTCGCCAAGGATGTGGCCTTCCACCCCGTGACCGATCGTCCGCTGCACGCTGATTTCCTGCGCGTTTCGGAACATGCCACCGTCAGCGTCAACGTGCCGGTGCGCTTCGAAAATGAAGACGCGTCGCCTGGCCTGAAGAAGGGCGGCGTGCTGAACATCGTCCGTCACGACATCGAACTGATCGTCGATGCCGCGGAAATCCCCGATGACGTTGTTGTCGACCTGAAGGGCTTTGACGTCGGCGAATCGATCCACATCAGCGCGGTCACCCTGCCCAAGGGCGCGAAGACCGCGATTGACGATCGCGACTTCACCATCGCTACCATCGTTGCTCCGTCCGCGCTCAAGAGCGCCGAAGGCGACAACGCAACCGTGGCGGAAGGCGAGTAAGCCTTTTACCCGACAGCTTCCGGGCTGGAAATTTCAATCCCGTCCGCCTACCCGGCGGGCGGGATTTTCTTTTGGAGGTGACGCGCGATGCAGATCTGGGCAGGCCTGGGTAATCCGGGCACCCAATATGCGATGCACCGGCACAATGTCGGTTTCATGGCGGCAGACGTCATCGCCGACATGCATCGCTTCACCCCGCCGAAAAAACAGTTTCACGGATGGGTCCAGGAAGGCCGCATCGGCCCGGAGAAAATCATCCTCATAAAGCCCGCGACCTTCATGAACGAAAGCGGGCGGTCAGTCGGGGAGGCGATGCGATTCTACAAGCTCACACCGCAGGACGTCACCATCTTTCATGACGAACTGGACCTCGCCCCGATGAAGGTGAAAGTGAAGCGCGGCGGCGGCAATGCGGGGCATAATGGCCTGCGTTCCACCGACGCCCATATCGGCCCGGATTTCCGCCGCGTGCGGATCGGCATCGGGCATCCGGGGCATAAGGACCGGGTGCACGGCTATGTGCTGGGCAACTATCACAAGAGCGAGACGGACGCCTTGGCCGACATGCTGGGCGCGATCGGCGCAGAGGCGGAATGGCTCGCCAAGGGGGACGACGCCCGTTTCATGAACGAGATCGCGCTCAGGGTAGCCGATTAAGCGACGGCCAGCCCCTTCGCACCGGCGAAATAAGTCCAGCGTCAATTGCGCCACCGATGGCTATCGGGCCATAGGGGAATGATTATACTTCGTCTTTCATGAGGTTCCGGGTGATTCAGACCGTCCCCACTACCCCCTTTCCCGATCAAAAACCGGGTACGTCCGGCCTGCGCAAGAAAGTCCGCATTTTCCAGCAGCCGCATTATGCCGCCAATTTCGTCCAGTCGGTGTTCGACTGCCTGACCGGCTTTGAAGGCCAGACGCTGGTCCTTGGCGGCGACGGCCGCTACCTCAACCGTGAAGTCATTCAGATTGTGCTCAAGATGGCGGGGGCGAACGGCTTTGGCCGGGTGCTGGTCGGCCAGGGCGGAATATTGTCGACCCCTGCCGCCTCGCACCTCATCCGCGCATCAGGCGCATTTGGCGGCCTGATACTGTCCGCCAGCCATAATCCGGGCGGCCCGGACGAAGATTTCGGCATCAAATATAATGTCGGCAATGGCGGACCAGCGCCGGAAAAGGTGACGGATGCAATCCACGCGCGGACGCTGGCGATAGACAGCTATCGCATCAGCAATGCGGATGACGTCGATATCGACACCATCGGGTCCAGCCAGATTGGCGATATGGCGGTCGAAGTGGTCGACCCTGTTGCCGCCTATGCCGATATGATGGAGCAGTTGTTCGACTTTGCGGCCATCCGGGAGATGATCGCCCAGGGCTTCACCCTGTCTTTCGATGCGATGAGTGCGGTCACAGGCCCTTATGCCACCGAGATTTTCGAGCGGCGCCTGGGCGCATCATCCGGGACCGTATGCAACGGCACGCCCCTGCCCGATTTCGGCCATCACCACCCCGATCCGAACATCGTGCACGCGAAGACCTTGTACAATCTGATGATGAGCGAGGCAGCGCCGGATTTTGGCGCGGCTTCGGACGGCGACGGCGACCGTAACCTGATCATCGGTCGTCACTGCTATGTCACCCCCTCCGACTCGCTTGCGGTGCTGGCGGCCAATGCGCATCTCGCGCCCGGCTATGCCAATGGGCTGAAGGGGATCGCGCGATCCATGCCCACAAGCGGGGCTGCCGATCGCGTCGCGGAAAATCTGGGCATCCCTCTTTACGAAACACCGACAGGCTGGAAATTCTTCGGCAACCTGCTGGATGCCGGGATGGCGACGATCTGCGGCGAAGAAAGCGCCGGAACCGGCTCCGACCATGTTCGGGAAAAGGACGGCATCTGGGCGGTGCTGCTGTGGCTCAATATCCTAGCGGTGCGTAGGCAGAGCGTGGCGGACATCATGCAGGCGCATTGGGCTATCTATGGTCGCAACTATTATGCGCGCCATGACTATGAAGCCATCGCCAAGGATCGCGCCGAAGCGCTGATGGCGGCGCTGCGCGACCAGCTGACCAATCTGCCCGGCACATCAAACAGCGGCGGCAAGGTGAAGAGCGCGGATGATTTCGCCTATACCGATCCCGCCGACCAGTCGGTCAGCCGCAACCAGGGCATTCGCATCCTGTTTGAAGACGGATCACGCATCGTGTTTCGCCTGTCGGGAACCGGCACGGAGGGCGCCACCCTGCGCATTTATATCGAGCGCTATGTCGATCAAAACGGCAACCTGGGCATGGAAACGAGCGAAGCACTCGCCCCGCTGGTGCGCGCTGCGCAGGAGATTGCGGACATAACAGGCTTCACCGGCATGGACCGACCCAGCGTGATCACCTGAGAGACACGAAAAGTTACCGGAAGGATATGAGGTGGAAAAGGCGGGGGTTTAAAGACCCGCCATGCCTCGCCCCCGCCTTCTCGCTCATTCATTGTGCTCCATACTGTGCGCCTGCGCCCTTCTGACCGGCACCGCTGCGCAGGCGGCTACTGCACAAGATGAGCAAGCCTGGCTGAACCTGACCGCCATGGGGCCTGTAACCGGAAACCTCATTTATTTTGCGGAGATCCAGCCTCGGTTCGGCAACGGCGTATCACAGCCCGATCAGACAATTTTGCGTGGAGCGGTAGGGTGGAAATTGTCGCCTCAGCTTTCCCTCTATCAGGGCTATGCGCACATCGTGCTGCCCACCCAGGACGGTCGCGACATCAATGAAGAGCGCAGCTTTCAGCAGATCAACTGGACGATCGGCAAACCATGGGACGGAGAGCTATCGTCCCGCACCCGCATCGAACAGCGCTGGCGGTCGGACGGTGATGGCATGGGATGGCGGCTGCGCGAAATGCTGCGCTATGAAAAACCGCTGAACCCCGGAAGCGAGGCGCTTAACGCGCTGGTCTATGCCGAAGCTTTTGTCGCGCTCAACAGCACGGATTGGGGACAAAAGACAGGCTTCGACCAGTTGCGCAGTTTTGTCGGTGCGGAGGTCAAGCTGATGGGCAAATCCACAGCCGAAATTGGCTATCTCAATCAGCTTGTCGACCAGCGGGACGGGAACCAGCGGATGAACCATGTCGCGTCGATCACCCTGTTCTTGCGGCGCTGAGCACAGGCTGGCCTTCGGACGCGGAACAGGCTATCGGCGCGGCCAATCATTCTGACGTGAAGGCAGTTCCATGGGTTTTCGTTGCGGTATCGTCGGACTTCCCAATGTCGGCAAGTCCACCCTGTTCAACGCGCTGACGGAAACGCAGGCGGCGCAGGCGGCGAACTATCCTTTTTGCACGATCGAACCCAATGTGGGACAGGTCGCCGTGCCCGACGAGCGGCTGGACACTATCGCCAAGATCGGCGGGTCGGCCAAGATCATCGAAACGCAGCTGGCCTTCGTCGACATCGCCGGGCTGGTGCGCGGCGCGTCAAAGGGCGAAGGGTTGGGCAATCAGTTCCTGGCGAACATCCGGGAAGTGGACGCCATCGTCCATGTCCTGCGCTGTTTCGAAGATGACGACATCACCCATGTCGAAGGCAAGGTGGACCCCATCGCCGACGCCGAAACGGTCGAGACCGAACTGATGCTGGCCGACCTCGACAGCCTGGAAAAGCGCGTCCCTGCCTTCGCGAAAAAAGCGGCGCAGGGCGACAAGGAAGCCAAAGCCGCCGCAGCCGTTCTGGGCCAGACGCTGGACCTGCTGCGGGAAGGCAAGCCCGCACGCCTGACCCAGCCCAGGGATGAGGAGGAAGCGCGCATCTTCCTCCAGGCGCAGCTTTTGACCGCAAAGCCCGTGCTCTATGTCTGCAATGTCGAGGAAGACAGCGCAGCCGACGGCAACGCCCATTCGGCGCGCGTGTTTGAAAAGGCCGCGGCCGAAGGCGCCAAGGCCGTGATCGTTTCCGCCGCGATCGAAGCCGAACTCATCACCATGCCTGTGGAAGAACGGGCGGAATATCTTGAGGCGCTGGGCCTTGAGGAAGCAGGCTTGGCCCGCATCATCCGCGCCGGTTACGAACTGCTGGGCCTCATCACATTCTTCACCGTCGGCCCCAAGGAAGCACGCGCCTGGACCGTGACCAAGGGTTCCAAGGCGCCGCAGGCCGCTGGCGCGATCCATTCCGACTTTGAAAAAGGCTTCATCCGCGCCGAAACCATGGCCTATGCGGACTATGTCCAGTTCAATGGCGATGCCGGAGCCAAGGAAGCGGGCAAGTGGCGGTCCGAAGGCAAGGAATATGTGACGCAGGACGGCGACATCATGCTGTTCCGCTTCAACGTCTGATCCATGGCGCTGCGCCCCGGTCAGATAGCTGCGCAGCGCAAGACCGCCTTTCCCCCCAGCGTTGACGAAGCGACCCGGCTTCTCATCCTTGGCAGCCTGCCGGGCGACGCTTCGATCAAGCAGGGCGAATATTATGCCCATCGCGGCAATGCTTTCTGGGCATTGATGGGCGACATTCTGGCGGAAGATCTGCGCGCGCTTCCCTATGCGCTGCGCCTCAAACGCTTGCGGGCGAGAGGCGTTGGCCTATGGGATGTGATCGAAAGCGCAGACCGTCCTGGCAGTCTGGACAGCGCCATCCGGGGGGCGGAGTTACGCGACCTCAATAGCTTCATCGCTCGCCTCCCCTCACTGCAGGCCATCGCCTTCAACGGCAAGACAGCCTCTGTTCACGGACGCCGCCAGATCGGCCCTGGCGGAGCAGACCTGACCCTGATCGACCTACCCTCCAGCAGCGGGGCCAACGCCATGATGTCGCGCGAAATGAAGATCGATGCCTGGCGGGTTCTGCGGCAATGGATCGCTCAGCCCTGGCCTGAATCCTAACCTTGACGTAAACGTAAGGTGTCCTTAGACCTTCCACTTCCATGGTGAGACGGAAGGGCCATAGTGGACGAAATCAACTATTTTGAGGACGTCATGGTTGGCGATACCCTGACTTTCGGCCCCCTGACGATCAGTCGGGAAGAAATCATCGCCTTCGCAGCCGAGTATGACGCTCAGCCTTTCCACCTTTCCGATGAGGCGGCGGCGGAAACCCATTTTGGCAGCCTGTCAGCCAGCGGCTGGCATACCACCGCCCTGTTCATGAAGATGTTCGTCGCGGAAATGCAGGCTAGCGGTCATCAGGACGCCAGTTTGGGTGCGATGGGCGTGGACGAATTGCGCTGGTTGATGCCAGTCCGCCCCGGCGACACGCTGAGCGGAACGTCGGAAGTAATCGAAAAGAAGGCTTCCCGTACCCGACCGGAAATGGGCATAGTCAAAAGCCGGGTGACGATAATCAACCAGCAGGATCAGCCCGTGATGACCCTGATGCCCATCGTGCTGCTCCGCACCCGGCCTGCCTGACCGGCAGGTCAGCCCCGGTCAAAATTCCTGTTCGGGCGCTGGCGGCAGGGCACGGTTGGCCATTGCGTCCGCCGCCATCACGCGCAATTCCCGCGCGGGTGAATCCGCGATCTGGATCAGGTGCACACCCGCCGGCAGGTCGAACCAGACAATCTGGCGAATCGTCGAACATTCAGGACCCAGTTCCGCCCCGACGGATTCGAGCCGCTGACGATCCATGACGATGTCCACGCGCGCCGGACCTGAAAGCCCGATACCGACCCGCGCCGGATCCTTGAGCGCCAGCGTGAAAAGGCCGCCATGGCTCTTGGGTCGCAGCGGCCCTGGCGCGACCGCATATTGCACCTGTACCGAGGGACGCAGCGTCGCGACCACGGGCTTGCCCAGGATCAGCCGGGGCGCTGAATGCGGCACGCCCCCCGCGATTTCCGCGCCGCTCTGCATCCAGCTTGTCCACGGTTCGGGCGGCGGCGGTGCATCCTTACACATGTCGGGCGTCAGTGGAGCGGCGACCACCGGGATTGGCAGAACGCACAGGGCGAGCAGGCAAGCGATGCGTCTCATGCTCATTTCCTTCCGAACAGCTTTTCAATGTCGCCATGGCCCAGTTTCACCCAGGTGGGGCGGCCATGATTGCACTGGCCACTTCGCGGCGTCACCTCCATCTCACGCAACAGCGCATTCATTTCCGCGACGCTCAACACGCGTCCCGCGCGCACCGATCCGTGACAGGCCATGGTCGCCGCGACCAGATCGATCCGTTCCTTAAGGGACAGCGCGCTGTCATAAGCCGCCAGATCGTCGGCCAGGTCTGACACCAGTCCCTGCACATCGCCCTGCCCCAGCATGGCGGGCGTCGCGCGCACCAGTATCGCGGACGGACCGAACCGCTCCAGTTCCAGGCCAAAGGCCTTCAGTTCCTCAATCCTTGCCTCCAGACGGTCGCAGGCCGGCTCGTCCAGCTCCACGACTTCCGGCAGCAGCAGCGCTTGCGCGGCGACGCCTTGCCCTTCCATCCCGCGCCGCATCCGTTCCAGCGTCAAGCGCTCATGCGCTGCATGCTGGTCGACGATGACAAGCCCATCCTCCGCCTCCGCCACAATATAAGTGCGGGCGACCTGGCCGCGCGCGACGCCCAGGGGAAAGCTCTGACCTTCAGGCGCGGGCGCGGCGGCGGGTTCGGCGCGGGCCTGCGGCGGCGGCGTCAGAAAACCGGGTCGGCGATCGGCCAGCATCGACGATGGCGGTCGATAGGATGCCAGAACATCAGCCGCTTCAAAGATTGGCATCGCGCCGATTGGCGTGGGCGAAACAGGCTCGGCCTTCCAGGCGGACAGTCCCGCTACATCGGCCTGTTGCACCGAACGAAAGCCCTCCGCATCCAGCGCCCGGCGCAGGCCCGACACGATCATGCCCCGAATCAATGCCGGATCGCGAAAGCGCACTTCAGTCTTGGCCGGGTGCACGTTCACATCGACTTCCAGCGGCGGCACATCCAGGAAAAGGGCAACGACCGGGTGCCGGTCCCGCGCGAGCATATCGGCATAAGCGCCGCGCACTGCCCCGACCAACAGCCGGTCGCGCACCGGTCGCCCGTTCACGAACAGGAACTGATGATCGCCGACGCCGCGATTATAGGTGGGGAGCGATGCCACGCCGGTCAGGCGGATGCCTTCCCGCTCCAGGCTGACGATGACATGATTGTCCGCCAACGCCCTGTCGGTCAGGGCTGCGACGCGATCCTCCCTGCCGTCCCCTGCCTGCACGCCCAACGCGCGCCGCCCATCATGCTCCAGGCTGAACGCAACGGCAGGATGCGCCATGGCCAGCCGACGGACGCAGTCGAGGCAGGCGGCATATTCAGCCTTTGGCGATCGCAGGAACTTGCGCCGGGCGGGCACGCGGGCGAACAGCTGCTCAACCGTAACGCGCGTCCCCGGCGGCAGTGCGGCAGGCCCTTCCGCCACCAGCGCGCCATTGTCGATCGTGCGGCTCCATCCATCGCTTCCCAAGGGACGGCTGTCGATGGACAGGCGCGCGACGCTGGCGATGGATGGCAGCGCCTCACCGCGAAAACCCAGGGTTGCCACATTCTCTATCGCGTCATCCGGCAGCTTAGATGTTGCATGACGCTCGACCGCCAAGGCGATGTCCTCCGCCGTCATGCCGCATCCGTCGTCACTGACCTCTATCCGGTCCAGGCCGCCATTGCTCAATCTGATGGCGATACGTGTCGCACCGGCATCCAGCGCATTTTCCACGATTTCCTTGAGCGCACTGGCAGGTCTTTCGACCACTTCGCCCGCAGCGATGCGGTTGACCAGATGTTCGGGCAGACGGCGTATTGACATTGATTAGTGACTAGCCCAAGCGAGCGCATTCCGCGAGCCGCTAGCCTTATTAATTTTGTCTCATGACATGGGCGGCGGAACGTGGCAGGGACCTCCGAACGCCCCGGTTCGCGTCGCCGGGATGATCGGGCTGAACAGGAACAGGCATGTCGATCTTCTCGCGACTTTTCAAACTCTCCTCCCAGGATATGGCTATCGACCTCGGCACGGCAAACACCGTTGTCTATGTGCGCGGGCGCGGCATTGTGCTCAATGAACCGTCGGTGGTGGCGGTGGAGACGCTGAACGGCGTTAAAAGGGTGAAGGCGGTCGGCAACGACGCCAAACTCATGATGGGCAAGACACCCGATTCGATTGAGGCCATTCGACCGCTGCGGGACGGCGTCATTGCCGATATCGATGTCGCCGAACAGATGATCAAACATTTCATCACCAAAGTGCATGGCGGCAAATCACGTCCATGGCGCTTTCCTGAAATCGTCATCTGCGTGCCTTCCGGCTCCACCAGCGTGGAACGGCGCGCGATTCGCGATGCGGCCAGCAACGCAGGCGCGAGCCAAGTCTTCCTGATCGAAGAACCGATGGCAGCGGCAATTGGCGCGGACATGCCTGTCACCGAACCCATCGGGTCGATGGTGGTAGACATCGGCGGCGGCACCACCGAAGTCGCTGTGCTGTCGCTTCGCGGCCTGGCCTACACCACCTCGGTGCGCGTTGGCGGTGACAAGATGGACGAAGCGATCGTTTCCTTCGTACGTCGCCACCACAATCTGCTGATCGGCGAAGCCACGGCCGAACGGATCAAGAAGCAGTTCGGCGTCGCCCAGCCCCCTGAAGACGGCGTGGGTGAAACGATCCACATCAAGGGCCGAGATCTGGTGAACGGCGTTCCCAAGGAAATTTCCATCAACCAGGGCCAGATTGCCGACGCTCTGGCTGAACCCATCAGCACCATCGTCGAAGGTGTGCGGATCGCGCTGGAAAACACGGCGCCTGAACTGGCGGCGGACATTGTCGATCAGGGCATCGTGCTGACTGGCGGCGGCGCGCTGCTGAAGGGGCTGGACGATGAATTGCGCGACGAAACCGGCCTACCCGTCACCATCGCTGAAGATCCGCTGACCTGCGTCGCCATCGGTACTGGCCGGGCGATGGAAGATCCGATCTTCAGGGGCGTGTTGCAGACCGCTTAAGGTCAGGGGGAAGACAGGATGGCGCGGCCACCCAGCCGACGCCCCGGGCACAACCGGAAGGCGCAGTACAGCCTCTTTGCCAGCTATGTGGTGGCAATGACTGGCGCCGCCGTCGGCCTGCTCCTGGTGGTTGTCGCCATATTCGATCCGACCGGCTTCGCGGTGATTCGCACGGCGACGGCAGAGATCACGCGCCCCGCCTCAATCGCGATGCGCAACATGGTCAGCGGCGTAAGTTCGATCGACGAAGTCCTGGCTGCCTATTGGCGCGCCGGGTCGCAGAATGTCGCACTGCGTCGTCAGGTCGAAACCGACCGCAACCGCATCATCGAAGCCAAGGCGGTGGCGCAGGAAAATGCGCGGCTCAAGAAACTGTTGAAGCTGGTCGATGCGGATGAAAGCCATCTGCTCGCCGCCCGGTTGATTGCATCCTCGTCCACCAGCACGCGCCGCTTCGCTCGCCTGAACGCTGGCCGTTGGCAGGGCGTGCGGACAGGCATGCCGGTGCGCGCGCCTGAAGGGCTGGTCGGTCGTATCCACAGCACGACGCCCAATACAGCCGAAGTGCTGCTGCTGACCGACGGCAGCAACATCGTGCCCGTCCGCCGCGCCAATGACAGCGTCCCCGCCATTTCCACTGGCCTGGGCGACGGGACGTTGGAAATCAGGGCGCTGGCAGCAGGCCGCAACCCCTTTCATCCCGGCGACCTTCTGGTGACGTCGGGCGTGGGCGGCGTCTATCAACCTAATATTCCCGTTGCAGTGGTCGTGCGGATCGCTGGCGAGATCGCCTATGGCGTCCCGCTGGCCAACCCGTCCAAGGTCGATGCAGTAGTGGTCGAGCGGTCCTTTGAGGAAGCCGTTACCCGTACCGAGCCTGCACCCCACGCCCCCGTGGATGCGAGCGCAGCCTCCAACGCTATCGCTCCATGATCGATCCGCATCTTCGGCACGTGCCCCGGCTGGGCCGTCAGCCATCTACCTTCCGCCTGGCCGGTACGCCGGTCATCACCGTCATGCTGGGTTCCGCGGTGACGGTCCTGCCGGTGATTGCGCAGGCTCCGGTCATGCCGCCTTTCGGCCTGCTGCTGCTGCTGTCCTGGCGCCTGCTGCGGCCCGAATTGTGGCGGACCTGGATCGGGGTGCCGCTGGGCCTGTTTGACGACATGATGAGCGGTCAGCCGATCGGATCGGCCATGTTCCTGTGGACCGTCATGCTGATAGGCATCGATGCGGTCGAACATCGGATGGTGTGGCGAAGCTATCGTCAGGACTGGCTAATCGCATCCGTGGCGATTATCTTCTGCATCGCTGGCGGCATGTTTTTCGCGCGCATCGCTGGTGGAGGAGACATCAACCTGTATCTGGTCGCGCCACAAATGCTCTGGACCATCCTGCTTTTTCCGTTCGTGGTGCGGCAATGCGCCCAGATCGATCGCTGGCGCGTGATGGCATGAAGCTGCCCAAACTAAAGCGGAAGACCGTTAACGAAGCTGCCCTGTCCTTCTCCTTCACGCGCCGGGCAATGGTGATCGGGGGAATACAGGCAGGGTTCGGAGCCATGCTGATCGGCCGGATGGGATGGATCAGCATCGCGGAGAACGAGAAATATAACGTCCTTTCCGAAAGCAATCGCGTCAACCTGACCCTGATACCACCCCGCCGGGGATGGATATTGGACCGGTATGGAAAGACGTTGGCCAACAACCGGACCGACTTTCGCGTCGATCTGATCCCAGACCGCGTCACTGACCCGGACGGCACGATCCGCAGCCTTGCCGAATTGCTGTCGCTGGCGCCTGACGACGTTGAACGGATCAGGACGGAACTCGACAAATCGGCTGGATTTCGGCCCGTGCAAGTGGCTGAAAAGCTGACCTATGATCAATTCGCAGCGGTCAGCGTCCGTCTGCCGGACCTGCCCGGCGTGTCGCCCAGTCAGGGATTTTCCCGCTATTATCCTGCGGGCGCAGCGGTCGGCCACCTGCTGGGATATGTCGGCGCGGCATCGGCAAAGGAATATGAGGAACGCAAGAATCCACTGCTGATCACGCCGGGGTTCAAGGTCGGCAAGGAGGGGATGGAAAAATCCTTCGACCTGCAACTTACCGGCGAACCCGGCGCGAAGCGGGTTGAGGTGACGGCAAGGGGGAAGGTCGTCCGCGAACTCACGACCCGGCCCGACACACCGGGCGACGCCATCAAATTGACAATCGATGCTGGCCTGCAGGAATATGCCGGGCGACGGCTGGGTACTGAATCGGGTTCCTGCGTCGTACTTGACTGCCATACGGGGGAAATTCTCTGCATGGCGTCCATGCCCGCCTATGACCCCAATAATTTTTCAGACGGGATCAGCCACGATGAATGGGGCATGCTGTCGAATGACGAGCGTCATCCACTCATAAACAAATCGCTGAACGCCCTCTATCCACCCGGATCCACTTTCAAGCCGATGGTGGCGATGGCGTTGCAGAACGCCGGTATCGACCCCAGGGAGCGCGTGAATTGTCCGGGCGGCTATCGGCTGGGCAACCGTTTCTTTCGCTGTCTGGGCCGCCACGGTTCGGTCGACATGCATCGCGCCATCGCCAAGAGCTGTAACACCTATTTCTATACAATGGGCAATCGCGTCGGCATCGACGTCATTGCCCGGATGGGCCACGCCTTGGGGTTCGGCGAAAAATTCGACCTGCCCGTTCTTTCCCAAAGCTATGGGACGATGCCGGATACGGCGTGGAAGATGCGGCGCTATAACCAGAAATGGACCGCATCCGACACGCTGAACGCTTCGATCGGGCAGGGCTATGTCGTCGTGAATCCCTTGCAGCTCGCCGTCATGGCCGGGCGGATCGCTTCGGGCCGGAATATACAACCTCGCCTGGTGCAGGGCCGATATCCTCCGGCTGCGCCCATGCCCTTTCCCCAGGAGCATTTCGAAGCAGTGCGCAGCGGAATGTGGGAAGTGGTAAACGGCGACGGCACGGCCGGACGCAGTCGGCTGGACGTTCCGGGCGTCCAGATGGGCGGCAAGACCGGCACCGCCCAGGTGCGGCGGATCGCGGGCAGCCAGCGGGGCCAGAGCGGCGACTGGAAATATCGCGACCACGGCTTGTTTGTCTGCTTTGCCCCTACCAGCAATCCACGCTACGCGGCCTCCGTCGTGATTGAACATGGCATGGGCGGTTCCCGCGCCGCCGCACCGGTGGCCAAGGACGTGCTAACCTTTCTCTTCGATCCGGCCAAGGCGATGGAGCGGCTGGCCGAGCTTGAAAAGGGCTGGGGCGGTCCGCCAGCCGAACGCATGGCGCGGCAGATGGCAGCCTTCAGCCTGGCAAAAGCCGTTAAGGAGGGCAGGGCACCACCCCCGCCCCCTCGCCCGCCGACGC
>CAMPHJ010000009.1 GCA_946885845.1 uncultured Sphingobium sp.
ATTCTTCCTCGAAACTTGGTCCGAGGGAGGGGCGTCCCGTTTATGTTGGCGACCGATCGAAGCGAGAACCAGTGGCGCTCACCGCGTCGGTGGAGTGGCATCTAGGCGCGTCGACTGAGTCGGTCAACAGGAAAAAACACAAAGGAGACATTTCTTCTCCAACGGCCCCTCTCGCGCGCCAAAGCCACGGTTTTAGGCCAGTTCTTCCTCCGGCCACGTCTCTGTTCCGACCTGCGCCTGCGCCGACTGACTGTAACGCGCGCCTGAAACTGCGCCAATTTCGAACAGCCGATCGACAGCGCCCAGCTGATCTGACGACAACTGGTGCGCAACCGCACCCAGATCCTCATCCAGATGCGCGATGCTGGTCGTCCCGGGAATCGGCACGATATGATCGCCCTTCGACAGTAGCCATGCGAGACACAATTGTGCCGCCGTGCAGCCCGCTTCTTCCGCCAGACCGGCGAGGCGACCGTAGAGCGCCAGATTACGGGCGAGATGCGGAGACTGGAAACGTGGCATGTCAGCGCGCAGGTCGCCCGGGGGCACCCCCTCGCCGCTCACGCCGCCCGCCAGCAGCCCCCTGCCAAGCGGCGAGAAGGCGACAAAGCCAATGCCCAATTCCGCGCAGGTATCGAGGACGGCTATTTCGGCATTACGCGTCCAGGGCGAATATTCGGTCTGCACCGCCGCGACGGGATGCACGCGATGAGCGGCGCGAACGGTACTGGCGGACATTTCAGACAGGCCGATCGCGCCGATCTTGCCCGCCTCTACCGCGCGAGCCAAAGCCCCGACCGATTCTTCGACCGGGACATGGGGGTCGAGCCTGTGCATATAATAAAGATCGATATGATCGGTTCGAAGCCGCCGGAGCGAGTCATCGACCGCGCGTTCTATCGCCGCCGGTGATCCATCAAGGCTCCGCCTGCCATCGACCAGCCCGAGCACGCATTTGCTGGCAAGAATGAATTCAGACCGGCGGGACGTCAATGTCCGGCCCAGCAATTCCTCATTCGCGCCAGAACCATAGATAGACGCCGTGTCAAAGAAGGTGACGCCAGCATCCAGCGCATGCAGCAACAGGCGTTCGGCCTGTGCCGGATCAGGTCGGGGCAAATAGGCGTGCGACAGGTTCATGCATCCCAGACCGATAGCGGAAACGGTCAGGGGGCCGATTGTCCGGGTTGGCAACGCTGCACTCATGACGGCTCCTGATTTCAACGTGACAACTGACGAGGAGAAAAATGCGCAATTTCGTTCGAAGTGCCCACGTCGGATGATTTATAGTGCGTGATTGCGAATTTGAAGTATTTCTGCGATAGCTTGGCGGGTCAAGCTTCAACTTCTCCATCGAGGTTCCGAATGAACGCAGTCGTAGATCAGATTGGCGACCTGGCGGAAGCGGGTGAGAAGATGGTGGAACGCTTGCGTCGCAAGGCATTTCTGCCGGATAGCCGCAAGGAGCTTAACGTCCGTTTCGGCATAGCGGAAGCGGCGCAATTACTGGGCTGCTCAACGAATCGTATTCGCATGGCGGAGGATGACGGGCGGCTGCCCCCTGCCCCGCCCACCGGCAATGGTCGCAGGCCCGGCTATACGGTCGAGGAGCTGTTGAACATGCGCCAGGTTCTGGGGGCCAGCCCCGAACGCGCGCCGCTGGATGTGCCTGCCATTATCGCTGTTCAGAATTTCAAAGGCGGCGTGGGCAAATCGACCGTAACCACCCATCTGGCGCATTATTTTGGAGTACAAGGCTATCGGGTGTTGGTGGTCGATTGCGACAGTCAGGCGACGACGACAACCCTGTTCGGTTTCAACCCGCATTTCAATATCCAGCGCGAAGAAACGCTCTATCCCTATCTGTCGATCGATCCAACCCAGGTCGATCTTCTCTATGCGGTGAAACATACCGCTTGGCCCAATGTCGATCTGATCCCTTCCAACCTGGAACTGTTCGACGTCGAATATGAGCTGGCGGCGGCGGGTAGCGACGGCGGCTCTGTCCTGGCAGCGCGATTCCGCAAGCTGAAACAGGGCCTGATGGATCTTGCCCGCGACTATGATGTGGTATTGCTCGACCCGCCACCAGCGTTGGGCACGATCAGCCTTGCGGTGATGCAGGCGGCCAACGCGCTGCTGGTGCCGCTGGCGGCTACGACGCCCGACTTTTGTTCGACCGTCCAGTTTCTGTCGATGATGGATCAGGTGATCAACCAGCTGCAGGGGGCTGGCATAGAGGTCGATTACCAATTCGTCAGGCTGCTCTGTTCGAAATTCGACAGTAATGACCCAAGCCATTCGATGGTCCGGGCCATCATGGAACAGAGCTTCGGCCCTGCCCTCCTGCCCATACCCATCCTGGACAGCGCGGAAATCAGCCATGCGGCGCTGCGCATGATGACGGTTTATGAACTGGAAAAGCCGATCGGTACGCCCCGCACGCACAAGCGATGCCGCGCCAATCTGGACGAAGCCATGGGCCAAATTGAATCCCTGGTTCGCCAGGGCTGGGGTCGCGTCGCGCCTGCCAGAGAAGAGGATATCGTCAATGCGGCCTGACCTCACCGTCACGCAGAGGCAACGGGTCGAGCGGGCGATCTGCAAATCAGCGCTGTCCTACACCGATATGTTCGCTTTATGTTCCGCGCGAATCGGAGGAGGGGCCCATGGCGCGTAAGCAATCGGATTATCTGGCGGCGCTTCTGTCCGATGAGGCAGAGGCCCCTTCCCACGCCTCGACGCCACCGGCTGCCGTAGAGATTGAGCCATCCCCCTCCCCTGCCCCGCCCCGCCCACCTGAACGCAGCCGTGGCGCGACCCTGATCGGGCGTGAATCGGCGCTTGCCCGGCTTGCATCGGGCGAAGTCCGGCAGGTCACACAATTGCTGCTCGACCCCGCACGCGTACGGATATGGCGCGGCAATGCGCGGCTTTACGACCATCTCAACGGCGACAATTGCCGGGAACTGATAGATTCGATCATTGCCGAGGGCGGTCAGAAGGTGCCCGCCGTCGTGCGCCGGGTCGAAGGCGATCCCGATCACGACTATGAGGTGATTGCCGGCACGCGGCGGCATTTCTCCATTAGCTGGCTTCGCGCGCACAGCTATCCCGATATGATGTTCGTGGCGCAGGTCGCCCAGCTCGACGACGAGGCGGCTTTCCGTTTGGCCGATCTGGAAAACCGGGCCCGCAAGGACGTCACCGACCTGGAACGCGCGCGCAACTATGCCGAAGCGCTAGGCGCCCATTATGGTAGCCACCTGACCCGCATGGCCGAACGGCTGAAGCTGTCCAAGGGCTGGCTGAGCAAGATGATCAAGGTCGCGGGTATCCCCGACGCTGTCATCGCCGCGTTCGCATCGCCGGGCGATGTCCAGTTGAAGCCTGCTTATGCGCTCGCCCAGGCGCTGGACGATCGCGTCGCCGCACAGGTGATCGCGGCAGAGGCCAGTCGACTGGCAACGACACAACAGGAACGGCGTAATGCGGGCGAACCACCCCTGCCCGCTGCCGAGGTCCTGCGGCTATTAATGGATGCCCCTCGCGTCGCGCAGTCAGAGCCCAAGGCAGACGCGTTTGTGTGGATGACGCGCTATGGTCGCCCTGCCCTGACGGTGCAGTCGGCGAACCGACAGGGGGTGACCATCCGCCTACACTCCGGTTCTGGCGCTGATGCAGACATGCTGGCGACGGCGTTGCGGGACGCGCTTGAACATCTGGAGCGGCAAGGGATGGGCCTGCAGAAATGATGGCGTCGGGGGGCGAGCATATGTGTGTGGATTTGGAGAATTCTCCTCGCGCTGAAAGCTGTTTCCCCGGGGAAACGATGCCGCACCAGCTTCGCCTCGCCCCGACCAGCCATGTTTCCCCAGGGAAACGAGGTGCCGCTTTTCCCCTTCCCGGCATCCATCTCCGTATCAGGAACCAGCCATGATCCGCGCCGCCAAAGCCGACGCCACCGATCAATTCGAACTGTTCCTGCCCTATATCGCGGACATGCCCCTGCGCGACCAGCGTGAGATGATGGAGCGGCCCTTCTTCAGCCTGGCCAAATCAAAGCGCGTCAAGCCGATTGATTATACTTCACCCGACGGCAAAGCCTGGGTCCATGTTTCCGCCAACCCCGACTATGGTATGGCGACAATCTGGGACGCGGACATTTTGATCTACTGCGCGTCAGTGCTCGCCGACATGGCCCGGCGCGGCGCGAACGATATTCCGCGCAAGCTGCATCTGATGCCCTATGATCTGCTCCGGGCCATTCACCGTCCGACGACCGGGCGCGCTTATGAACTGCTCGGTCAGTCGCTGGACCGGCTCGTATCCACCACGATCAAGACCAACATTCGGGCGGAAAATCGCCGCGAGGCCACATTCAGCTGGCTCGATGGCTGGACCCAGCTGGTGGATGAACGGACCGAACGTTCGCGCGGGATGACAATCGAGCTTTCAAACTGGTTCTACGAAGGCGTGCTGATGCAAGGCGGCGTGCTGTCGATCGACCGGGCCTATTTTGATCTTACTGGCGGGCGAGAACGCTGGCTTTACAAAGTCGCGCGCAAACATGCGGGCGGGGCAGGGGAGGGCGGATTTGCCATTTCCATGCCGACCTTGTTCGAAAAATCCGGTGCGGAAGGGGCCTATCGCCGCTTTAAGTTTGAGATCGCCAAGATTGCCGAACGCGACCCGTTGCCGGGCTATTCATTGCAGATGGAGCATGCGGACGGCAAGCGGGAGCCGTCCGTGCGCATGCGTCGGCGCACGGCTGACATGGACAGGTCCGGCCAGTTCGCCCGCCAGGAGATAGGAACAGGCAAGCGCCCTCCCGCCAAGGGCGCGCCTGAAGCATCGGAACCGCTTTTCGACGCCAGCGACGTCATCCGCAGCACCGTCGTTTGCATGTCGGCGCGTGCCAGCGCCGGTGAGATTACTGATGCGACCCTGGCCACCTTGCGATCCAACTATCCCGGTTGGGATTATCAATCGCTGCACCAGGAATTTCGAGACTGGCTAGCCGCAGACTCGGCGCGCACGCCGGTCAACTACCAAAAGGCATTCATTGGCTTTGTCCGTCGTTTTCACGAAAAGAATCGCCACCAGCTTTGATCGCCCTTTTACAATGTGGGCTGGGATTGCAAGGATTCCTGGTCATCGCGGTTGCGTGGACAGCTCGAAACTTCCAGAATCATATGCGCTTTTCCGCGCGCACCCTTTTGTCCCCGGTCCGCACCGTCTTTACCTTGGACAAGGCGTTCCCGAAGTGTCGGGTTATCGGAATGACCAACCCTGCCTTCCCAGGGATCGCGTCAGGCGCGCCAAACTGTCCACAGCTTTTGAACCTACTTTTTCGACGCGTCGGTCGAACTGATTCAAACTGTCCGGCGGTAACCCCTCGACAGGACCAGCTTCGACACAATGGGAACGGTCAACGTGCTATCAGGAACGACCAGCCGACCTTTCAGGAACGCTTGGTTCGACATTACAGGAACGAATGTTCGACATTATGGGAACAGCGTCATGCGCCCGACTCGCGACATTCCGGCCTATTTCGACCCTTTGCCCAGCGCTTAACTCTCTAACTTTCCTTATAAACTTTATAACGTAGGCGATATTGCTTTTGGAATGGAAAAGGATGATCGCTAGAGGCTATCTCCAGTCCTTCATTCAGCCGGTTCCAGTGGCGGCGGCGGATATCTGCGCCATCAATTTCGTCGCCCCTTGGTGCGATATGCCCAGTAAACGCGCCACTGCAGTCCGGCTCAGCCCTGGATAGGCAAGTTCCAACCGCATCAGCAAAGGCGCCTTGCTACGCTTGGTCACCGCCAGATCTGACGGCATATGGTTGAGGCGTCTTTCTATCCGGTCGAGTTCGCGCAATCCCTTTAACGCCTGCCGCCAGATCATAGCCCCTAACTGCTCAACCAGGCTGTCCCTATTTTCTGGCAGAAATCGCCCCAGATCCACGAAAGAGGGGAGGGTGCGCAAAGCAAGGCCACAGCTTCGAAGCGCGGTGGGTAGATGGCAAGCTATTACCCAGTCCAGATCGGAACGACGGGGGTCGAGCCTAAACTGCCTGCCGTCAATGGTGGTCAATAGCTGAGCCGCCGTCACAGGCGCTTCCAGTTGTCCCCTGGCCACAATCAGGCGGTCGGCGACCGCTTCCAGCGTCGGGACAGGGTAGGGGGCCTCCAGAGCCTCCTGGACGGCTCGCCAAGCGGGGCCAAAGCGCACCAGATCCTCCGGTGCCCACAACTCTGCCTCCTTGCGGTCGTCCAGCAGGGTCCGGGATATGTTTAGCGTAGCCCGCGCGACGGGATCATATTCCCTCTCCGCGGCGGACAAGGCGAAATGCAGGAGGGCTGCGATCGAAAGAGGATCGTTCAAACCTTCGCTGTAACGGGGAGGGAGGCGTCGCCCGCAGATCCAGTCTTCCAACTCTGTGACCCCGACCGGAATGCCTGCCGAAGTTGCCAGCAGCGACGCGCCCTTAAGGCGGGCCCGCGCCAACCAGATGTCGGTAGCAGGACTGTTGATCAGCCGCCCATCGAGCCGTCCAAGCATCAGCAGCGCCTTGCCACCGTCATCTGAAAAATCACGCATTTGCAAGGGTTAGCGCAATATCCATGTAACCAAAACATTAAGTTGGTTACATCAGCTGCTATTTTGTGGTGGACGGGGCGGAGCGAGGGATATCGCTGTCTCAGACGGGATGATGCCGGGCGAACCGCCGCTGTGCAAGCGCATTTTCTTGAGTCGTCTAGACCCAAGAGCCGGTCTGACAAGGCTTGAGCATTTTCCAATTAGACGGCGTGTTCCATCTAATCGGAACGGATCAGGGTCCGTGCTGCGCCCCGTCCGTTGCCGACTGCCGAAAAGCAAGGGGCCGCTGCATCTGCACGCAGCGGCCCTGAAAACAGTCACATTGTGTGAAAGAGACTTAGCCCTTGCTTCCATCCGGCGCGGAGGCGGGCGCGGCCTTTGCCTTGGCACGGCGCGGCTGTACTGATTTCGCCGTTGCCGACTTTGACGGTCCCGGCTTAGCCGATGCCGCTTTGCCTTCAGGCTTTGCAGCTGGCTTGGCGGCCTTTTTCGCGGGTGATTTGGCCGGGGTTGCGGCAGTTGCCGCTGGAGGGGCAGCTACCGCAGTTGCAACGGGAGCCTTCGCGGCCGCCGCTTTTGTCGTGGGCTTGCGACCCAGGCCCAGCTTGGTCGCGACCGCCCGGCGGGCTTCGGAATAGCTCGGCGCAACCAGCGGATAGGATTTGGGCAGATTATAGCGTTCACGATATTGATCGGGCGACAGTCCGTGAGTTGCAAGATGCCGCTTAAGCGTCTTGTACGGCTTCCCGTCGATCATGCTCAGAATATGGTCGGGCGACGACAGGCTCTTGCGGGCCGAAACTGCCGGTGTGTAAGTCGCCGTCTGGGCCTCTGCAGGATTGGCCTGCAGCGTTTCAGTCAAGGCTGCACGGGTTGATCGGATCAGATCGGCCAGGCCCTCGCTAGGTATGGAATTGTTGGATACAAATGCGCTCAGCAGTTCGACAGTGAGCGTAGTGATATCAGGCGACATGTTCTCAGACATTGGCACGCTTCCCCCAGGAAAAGAATGATGCGCTCGCCTTTTGCGCTGTTTGTTCGAAAATGTAAATCTATCTCCCGATATGAATGACCGCAGTCTGTCCTGTTGATGGAAATCATGATTATTCTTCAGACTATTTACTATTAATGTCGTGATTTTCTGCCTGAACATCCCCTCATCGCTCTCGACTTCGGCGGCGGGACGGGCGGAAGAAGGGTTTAGCGTTCGAACCGAGCGCTGCCGGAATGCAATCTGATGCCAGCACAAAAAAAGGCCGATCTTTCGACCGGCCTAATGAGTTTTAGGAGAGGATGCCTGAAAGGCAGGGCGCATATCGCTCGCCAGCCTTCCTCCCGCAATTGTTGAATGTGACTTCTGGATTGCGTCACGCGCAACCGTCGCAAGGCGGTTGCGCGTGCATGCCCCGGATCAGCCGTTCAGCTGGTCCTTGACCGCCTTGGCAGGCGTGAAGGTCAGCTTCTTCGAAGCGGCAATCTGGATGGTCGCGCCGGTCGACGGGTTACGGCCTTCGCGTGCCGGCTGGTCCTTGACCTTGAACTTCCCAAATCCGTTCAGCGAAACTTCCTGACCCTTGGCGGCAGCGCCGGCGATCGCGGAAAATACGCCATCGACATATTTGCGCGCGTCAGCCTTGGTCAGGCCATGCTCGGCAGCAATGGTTTCGGCGAGTTCGGTGTTGTTCATTGATGATCTCCCTTTCATGGACGACGCGTCATACCCTGTCTTAGCGCGCTCAACCAGCCCGCTTTTCAGCCTTTTCAATCGCGGCGACCTATCGGAAGAGGCGCGTCGCGGCATTTCTGTATCGCGACCGGCGCCATTGGCCAAGCCCGCTATGCTGGGCCAGCATCGCGAGAACCTACGCCACTGCCGCACGGATATGTCCCGAGCGCCGCAACTGCGTGTGAAAATGCCGCCAATCTCTAATCCATTTGTATGGTGCGGGGGGTCATTTCAGCCGACATGATCGATGCATCACCACGAATCAGGAGAGTGAGGTGTCGAACCATCGGAACCGCAACGGCCAGGACGGCGAGGGGCTGCATTTCGCTGTCATCGGAGCGGGCATGGCAGGCCTGTTGGCGGCCATCCGCCTGCATCAGGCGGGCGAGCATTTCACCGTCTATGAAAAGGCGGACCGGGTCGGCGGGACCTGGAGGGAAAACCGCTATCCAGGCCTGACCTGCGACGTCCCGGCCCATGCCTATACCTATAGTTTCGAACCCTATGCCGAATGGCAGGCCTATTATGCGAAGGGTTCGGAAATTCAGACCTATTTCGAACGTACCGCCGAAAAATATGGAGTGATGCCGCACATCCGTTTTGGGGCAGAGGTGACTGCCTGTATATGGGATGAGGTCGAGAATATCTGGCGCCTTGGTCTGTCGACCGGGGAAACGGCGGTGGCCGATATCGTCATCGCCGCGTCCGGCGTGCTGCATCACCCACGAATGCCCGATATCGAAGGGCTGGACAGCTTTGCCGGGACGGCGCTCCATAGCGCGCGCTGGCGGGACGACGCGCCGGTCGATGGCGCGCGTGTGGGCATCATCGGCAATGGGTCGACCGGGGTGCAGATTGTCACCGCGCTTCAGTCCCGCGCGGCCAGTCTGGTGCATTTTCAGCGGTCGCCCCAATGGATCATGCCCGTCCCCTATTTCCAGTATAGCGATGAAGAGCGCGAAGCGTTTCGCCGCGACCCGGCGCTGATCGACGCGATCCGCAACGACAAGGATTATTGGGACGCCATCTATCGCTTCACCCATGCGATCACTGACACGCATGGGCCGGAAATCGCCATGATCGAACAGCTGTGCCTGGATAATCTGGAAAATAGCGTCAGCGACCCGGTATTGCGGGAAAAGCTGCGCCCCGACTATCGCGCGGCGTGCAAGCGGCTGATCTATAGCTGGAGCTATTATGACGCCGTCCAACAACCCAATGTGGAGGTAGAACGCGAAGCCATTGCCCGCGTCGAACCCGATGGCGTGCGGATGGCGGACGGCAGGCTCCATCCGCTAGACACGCTGGTGCTGGCAACCGGGTTCCATGCCGACCGCTTCATCCGCCCGACCACCGTGATGGGCCGGGATGGGCTGTCACTGGACGATGTCTGGTCGGTGCGGCCGACGGCTTATTATGCGGTGGCAATCCCCGGCTTCCCCAATTTCTTCATGCTCAACGGACCCACCGGCCCGGTCGGCAACTTCTCGCTGATCGACATCGCTGAAAGGCAATGGAATTATATCGGCCATCTGCTCGAACCGCTGCGGCGGGGTGAGGCTGCAAGCATTGAACCCAGTGCACAGGCCCATGCCGATTATGAGGAAAGGCGCATCGCCGCCGCGCGATCGACCATCTTCGGGTCGGGTTGCAGCAGCTGGTATCTCGACGCGACGGGCGTGCCGTCGAGCTGGCCTTGGAGTTATGAGGCGTTTGCCGATGCCATGTCCTCCCCCAACATGACGGATTTTGCACGCAGGACAGGACAGTGCCGTCGCGGCAGGCTAAACGTGCGCAAGTTTTCAAGCCGATATTCGTGCAGAAGGAGAAGGCAATGATCGACTACGGTCTACAGGGGAAAGTAGCGTTGGTGACTGGAGCGGCCGGAGGCATTGGCCGCGCCACCGCGCTTGCGTTCGCGCAATCGGGCGCGTCCGTGCTGGTCAGCGATGTCAACGAAGCGGGTGGCCGTGAAACTGTCGGCCTGATCGAACAACAGGGGGGCAAGGCGGCCTTTCAACGATGCGATGTCAGCGATGGCGAGCAGGTCAAGGAAATGGTCTCCGCCGCGGTTGAATTATTTGGCCGCCTTGACTGTGCGTTCAACAATGCGGGCATCAACATCATCACCGCCGATGAATATGAAGACGATGTGTGGCAACGTTCGCTGGGCATCAACCTTAGCGGCGTGATGATGTGCATGCGGGAAGAAGCTAAGGTCATGGTGGAACAGGGGGGCGGCGCTATCGTCAATACCGCATCCATCAATGGATTGGTCGGCAATCCCGGCCAGCCCGCCTATGTCGCCACCAAACATGGCGTGGTCGGCCTGACCCGGCACGGCGCGCTGAAATGGGCCAAGCAGGGGATTCGCGTTAACGCCGTGTGTCCGGGCGTTATCGAGACCCCCATGACGGCGCCGCTCTTGGCCGATGATGGCACGCGGGCATTGCTCGATTCCATGACGCCGATGGGTCGGCTTGGCCAGGCGGAAGAAATTGCGCAGGCAGTGCTGTGGCTCTGTTCGGATGCGTCCAGTTTCGTAACTGGACATCCGCTGGTCATCGATGGTGGCGCAACCGCCTTCTGACCATGTTTGAACGTCGGCGGTGGGGATGGCATCGGCCTTTCCCACCGCCGGTTTCGATCGATCGCCTTGCTCTATATCTTTGTTGTCGCATCGCTTTTCGCGGAAAACCGGTTCCCACTTTTCCGCGCTATGCTCTATTCGGCGGCGTTCAGCATTGGGACGCCATATTGCGGGTCGTCTTCATTGCACAGCCTGTTGGTGTCCAGCCACAATCCTTCCTCGACCGGCGTGATGTTCAATTCCTTGCGGATGTCGCTGATCTGCCAGTCCACATAGGCGCGCCAGTCCACCAGCATCAGCGGATATTTCCAGTTCCGTCCTTGCTCTGCCCCGCGATATTCCGCCTCCAGGTTGAGGACCATCGCTTCGGGATAATGCAACCCGTCCTTCATGATCGTCTTTGCCTTCAGATAGGTCGCGATGCGGGAGAAGAAGGCGGACAGTTCCGGGTGGAAATAGCGGGCCTTGGCGTGCATGTTCGCGGTCAGCAAAGCCACTTCGCCGCCATGGTTGGGGCCAAACCCCGTCACCATATGTTCGATGTCGTGCGTCAGTGCAGTCTGGCGCAGGTAGAATGTAAAGTCATTCACCACCTGCACTTCCTGAAAGAACAGGTCGAGTTGATAGCCTGAATTCACCATGAAATCACGGATCGCCGCGCCCAGCGTGCCTGTCTTGCAATCGGCAAGTTCGGCAATGGTGAAATCGGCCAGATGCCTGTCCGCCAGCCATCGGGCGAACTGAGGCAGCCGCGCCTTTTCCTTCTCGAACAGTTCGATGATGCGCGGCATATCTTCCAACTCGTGCAAGATCGCCGCGACCTCTGGAATATAGGCGGTGTTGGGCATGTCCGGGCCGTTTCGCCGCAACATTTCCTGGGCGATCAGGGCGCGCAGCGGGCCGTGGTTCAGGTAACGGGACGAACTGACCAGCACGCTGCTGTCGGTCGTCACGGTCTTTATGCCGCCGTTGAAATAGGCGCGGTCGGCGTCGCCGATCTTGGCTTCGTTCATGTCATGCATCCTTTCTGTCCGGGCGCGTGGTCGGGCGCGCCGCATATGTCATTCAGCCGCGATGGCGAGGTCAGGCGATCCGATCGCGGGCGACAGGAACGTGCCGGGCCTGGCGCCGGTATAGGCTCCGTCCTCGAACGTGGGCACGCCGTTCACCAGTGTCAGTCGAACCGGCATCGGTTTGCGAGTGAAACGCCAGGTTGTGCCGCCGCGCCCGTCGGGCACGTCGAACGCCTTTTCCATGGGCTGCCGCTCGACCTCGTCCAGGTTGAAAACAGCAATGTCCGCCTGCTTGCCCGTTGCGATAACGCCGCGATCGGCCAGGTTGAAATGGCCCGCCAGCTTGCCGGTCATGACGTGCACCGCTTCTTCGATGCTCAGCTTCTTTTCGTCGCGGACATATTGGGTCAGCAACAGCGCATTCTCGCCGCCGCCGCACAGCATCTGCAAATGCGCGCCTGCATCGGAAATATTGCCGACCGTTCTGGGGTCGCGCATCAGTTCGATGGTCAGGTCCTCATCCTTGGGGAACGGAGCCATGTGCACGGTCGAGCGGGTGCCGTTCTTCAATATCCATTCGGCCATCGCGTCCGACCGGTGCAGGCCCAGCGAATCTGCATATTCCTTCAATGTGATGTTCAGCGGACCGGCGCCATTTTCGCTGTCGAACAGGTAAAGGTCCTGCGGATTTTTCAGCGGCGAATGCGGCCAGGCATTATTGTCCCAGCTTTCGCGGGCGCGGGCGCGCCAATCAGGGTCGGCCAGCAACCGCGCCTTTTCGCCATGGTCGTCGGCCAGCACCACTTCATGCCAGACATAGTCATTGGACTGGGCGAAGATCAGCGACTTGACCAGGCTTAGCGTCGATGTCGGCGAAACATGGGCAAAGCCGGGCCAGACATCGACATTGGCTTCCCGCATCTGGCGCAGGCTTTCCTGCATTGCGGGCAGGATGCCTTTCTGGAAATCCAGCGTCGGCACGCCCCCTGCAATCTGGACCCGGATCTTGCGGCCCGACAACAGCCTGGACAGCCGTTCCAGATTGGCGGGGGCGGTCATCCGCATGAATGTGTCGACGATCACCTGGTAACAACAGTTGGGGTAACGCTCCATGACGTCGAACAGAGCGGAAAATTCGGCGTCATTGGCCATCAGGCTGGGCACGGGCCGGTCCTGCCCGTCATGGTCGTGCATATTGTCCGACATGCCCAACGCGCCCGCCGCCAGTGCATCGTCCAGCAGTTCGCACATACGGTCGATTTCTTCAGGTGTGGCTTCCCGGTCCCATGCTTCCACGCCCATCGCCGCCAATCGGATAGCGATGTGGCCGGTATAGGCCGCATAATTCAACGGCACCTTCACATTGCGTTCGACCGACGCGCGATATTCCGACCATGTGTTCCAATCCCAGGGCAGGTTCTGCATGAACGGCCCTTCGGGAATATCCTCGAAGAATGAGAAAATGCCGATCATTTCGCGCTGGGCGGGCATATATTTGTGGAGCGGCGCGGGGGAAAATCCGCAATTGCCCAGGATCATCGTGGTCGCGCCATAGCCGGGCAGGGGATCGAGGTCGGGCTGCCACCACATGGTGCCGTCATAATGGGTGTGGCTTTCGATGAAGCCGGGCGTCACATAGCATCCTGCAGCGTCGAACAGCCGTTCGCCCTGCGGTTCAAGGTCCGGCCCGACCTCTGCGATCTTGCCACCGCGCACGCGCACGTCCGCCCGGAATGCGGGCGCGCCGGTGCCGTCGACGACGGTGCCGTTCCTGATCAGAATATCGTTCATCGCTCTCCGTCTCCTACGATCCTCTCCCCGCCGCTGGTTTGTGGCGAGGGGGGCTTTTGCGCAGAGCATGCTACGCCCCCGGTCGGTGATGCCGAAGGCCGGGCTTGTAAAAAGGATCGTAATTTGCGCATCATCGGATCATCATGCGATCCGATTCCACAAGCGCCGCGATGCTGAGCGTCCTGCGCCGCCACCTGCGCAGCGAAGGGTGGACCGCGGTGCGGCTGGCGCGTGAGCTGGGCGTGGGTGAAGCGACGGTCAAGCGGTGGCTGGCGGGCAGGTCGCTGTCGATCGACCGGCTGGAGCGGCTGGCCGGGCTGTGTGGCACCACCATCATGGAACTGGCGCATGAAGCGGAACAGGCGCGGTCGGGCCTGGCGCGCGAACTGACGCTGGCGCAGGAGCGGGCGCTGTCGGCGGACGCGTTTCTGTCGCTGCTGTTCATGGCGTTGATGGCGGGGGCGACGCCGCGCGAATTGTCGCAGGATTTCGAACTGGCGCCAGCGACGCTGGACATCGCACTGGCCAAGCTGGAACGGCTGGCGTTGATCGACCGTATCCGCGATGACAAGGTGCGCCCGCTGGTCGACCGCGCCCTCGTCTTTCGCAAGCTGCCGATGCGGGGCCTGTTTGAAAAGCATATGAAGCAACAATTCCTGGCCATGGACTTTGCCGCGCCCGATGCGGTCTATGCGTCCGAACTGCTCAAACTGTCCAATGCAGGCATCGCCCAACTGGCAGAGATGATGGAACGGTTCCGCCGCGACGCCCATGCGCTGGCCGAACGGGACCGCGAAAACAGCCTGCTCCAGCGCCAGTGGATCGCGATGCTGTGCGCGATCCGGCCATTCCGCACGACCGGCCTGCAGGACGATCAGGGCGAAGCGTTCCGGCCCGCCTAATCCAATTGGAGGATGGCGGCTGCCCGGCTTCGCGCATAGCGTCGTCCCGGAAAAATAGGGAGAGGACGGGCTTATGAGCGGCAAGGACTTCGCCGGGAAGGTCGCGATTGTCACGGGCGGTGGGTCAGGCATTGGCCGGGCCGCGAGCAGGCGGCTGGCCGCACAAGGTGCGCAGCTGGTGGTCGCCGACATCGCGATCGACCAGGCGCGGCGAACCGTCCAGCTGATCGAAGATGCGGGTGGAGAAGCCATTGCCGTGCGGGCCGACATCTCCAGTGAAGATGATAATCGCGCCATGTTCGACGTCGCGGCGGATCGATTCGGCGGGATCGACCATGCCTTTCTGAATGCGGGCATCCTTCAGCCTTATATCCCGTTTGAACAGGTGGGGCTGGACCTGTTCGACCAGTTGATCGGGGTCAATCTGCGCGGCACCTTCATGGGCGTGCAGCAGGCGCTAGCCCGGTTGCGGCCAAGGGGCAGTTGTGTCGTTACCGCATCGCTCGCCGCGCAGGTCGGTTTTGCGGAGGCCGCCGCCTATTCCATTTCAAAACATGGGCTGATCGGCCTCGTCCGTTCCGCCGCCGGGCCTTTCGCCGGGCGCGGCCTGCGCATCAACGCCATATGTCCGGGCATGGTGCTATCGGGCATGACTGGCGGCGCGGGGCTGGAGACGCTGGCGGACCCCATGGATCTGCCTGACCCATCCTATCGCGGCGGTCTGGAGGCGCAGCATGTCGCGGAAGCGGCGCTGTTCCTGCTGGGCCGGGGCGCGGCGGGGATCAATGGGCAGGCGCAGAATATCGACGCCGCATTTCTGGCAGCCTTTCCACCGCTTTCGGAATTACAATGATGTGGGCGGTCAGCCCTGACCGGCGTCGGCCTGAACATCCGGGTGGGCGGCCTTGAACGCAGAGAGTTGCCCTGCCGCTTCACCCGCCGCAACGATGCGGGGAAAGGGCGAAAGGTCCAGCTTGAAACGTCGCGCATTATAGAGCTGCGGCACGATGTAGCAGTCCGCCATGGTCGGCGCGTCGCCAAAAGCGAAGGCCCCACCATGTTTCGCGATCATCTTTTCCAGCGCGGTGAAACCCTCGCCAATCCAGTGATGGACCCAATGCTGCACCTGATCTTTGCTCGCCTGGAAACGGGTCCGCAGGTCATTGAGCACCCGTAGATTGTTCAGCGGATGCACGTCGCACGCGATCAGCGCCGCCATCGCCCGGACTATGGCCATATCCTCGGCGCTGCCCGGCAGCAGGACGGGCAGGGGCCATTTCGCTTCGATCCATTCCAATATGGCAGGGCTTTCGATCAGGACGGTGTTTCCCTGTTGCAGGGCGGGGACCAGCCCATGGGGCGCGATGGCCAGATAATCGGGTGATCGCTGCTCCCCCGCGCGCAGATCATGGCTGACCTGATCATAGGCCACGCCCTTCAGGTTCAACGCTATCCGCACCCGATAGGCGGCGGATGATCGCCAATAGCCGTGCAGGACCAGCTTGCTCATTTCGCCTCCATCACCACCGCCCGGCATTCGCCCAGTCCGATAGGCACGAAGCCTTCAGCCTGCGCGGTGGCGCGCAACACTATCTCATCGCCATCCTCGATGAACCCGCGCGTCTCCCCGGACGGCAGGTGGATCGGCTCCTTGCCGCCGACGGTCAGTTCCAGCATGCTGCCAAGACCATCGCGGGTCGGTGCGGAAATCGTGCCCGTGCCCAGCAGGTCGCCGGGATTTAGGTTGCAACCATTGGATGCATGATGGGCCACCATTTGCTGCACGGTCCAATATATGTTGGCGGCAGGACCATGACACAGGCGCATCGGCGCTAGGCCCTGATCTCGCATCGCTCGCGTCAGCAACAGCGCCTCCAACGTGATCGCCAATGCGCCATGTCGCTGGTCGTCGGCGTCCAGCAGATAAGATAGCGGCTCAGGATCGCCTGCGGGACGAGGCGGCTGGGCGATGCGGAAAGGGGCCATCGCTTCCGCCGTGACGATCCAAGGAGAGATGGTCGATTGAAAACTCTTCGCCAGGAACGGCCCCAGCGGTTGATATTCCCAGGCTTGAAAATCGCGCGCGGACCAATCGTTGAGCAGGCAGAAGCCTGCAACATGGTCCCCCGCCTGCGCGATCGGGATGGGCGTCCCCAATGCGTTGCCCGCGCCGATCCAAACGCCCAGTTCCAGCTCATAATCCAACCGCTCGGTCGGTCCAAACGTCGGGGCGTCGGCCTCCGGCGGCTTGCGCTGCCCCACCGGTCGCCGCACCGGTACGCCCGACGCCCTGATGGACGACGCGCGACCATGATAGGCGATGGGCACATATTTATAATTGGGCAGCAGCGGATTGTCGGGCCGGAACTGCCTGCCGACATTGTTGGCGTGGTGAATGCCTGCGTAAAAATCGGTGTAGTCGCCAATGGTAGCGGGAACATGCATTACGCAATCGGCCGCTCGCACCAGCTTGTCAGACAAGGCGGGACGATGCGCCGGGTCGGACAACAGCGCGCTTATGTGGTGGCGAAGGACACGGCGTTGTCCGCCCGGCAATGACAGCAATTGATTGAGCGTCGGTTCCTGCAGGCTGCCGCTGACCGCCGGATCCACCATGCCGACGCGAGCGCAGGCGCGCAGGTCCAGGATCATGTCGCCGATCGCTACGCCGATCCGGGGCTCCAATCCCAATGGCGCGAACAGGCCAAAGGGCAGGTTTTGCACCGGAAAATCGCAATGCCCCTGCGCGCTGTCTACCCAGCTGGTCCGTCCGGGATTGTGGGTATCGTCGGTCGTCCACCAGTTCATCGGGCCGCGCCTCCGCCGTCCGACGGCAGGCGCGCCTTGGCAAAGCCGCGCCAGCATTCGTCATAATCGGGTTGCAACAGGGGCGTTTCCATCGCCCATGCCGTCGGCCTGAATGGATAACGGCTTTCGAACATGAACGCCATTGTCCCATCGATCCGGCTGGGGGCCAGCGCCGCCGCCACCGCCTTGCCATGGCTTTCCACATCGGGGCCGTGCGCGGACATGACATTGTGCAGGCTGGCCCCGCCGGGATTAAAGCCGCCGCCCGACTTTGCCTCATACTCCCCTTCGATCAGCCCCATGAATTCGCTCATGACGTTGCGGTGAAACCAGGGCGGCCGGAACGTGTCTTCCGCAACCGTCCAGCGCGGGGGAAATATCACGAAGTCGATATTGGCCACGCCTGCGATGTCGCTAGGCGATGTCAGCACGGTGAAGATGGACGGGTCGGGATGGTCGTAGCTGACGCTGTTCATCGTGTTGAATCGTGTCAGGTCATAACGATATGGTGCGGCATTGCCGTGCCAGGCGACAACATCGAACGGGCTATGGGGCAGGGTGGTAGTCCAGAGGCCGCCCAGATATTTCTGCACGATCTCGCATGGCCGGTCGATATCTTCGAACGCGGCGGCGGGCGCTTCGAAATCACGCGGATTGGCCAGGCCGTTGGCGCCGATCGGGCCCAGCTCCGGCAAGCGAAAGAGGCTGCCGTGATTTTCGCAAATATATCCGCGTGCCGGTCCGTCGATCAGTTCGACGCGAAAACGGATGCCGCGCGGGATCAATGCCATCTGCAACGGAGCGATGTCCAGCACCCCCATCTCCGTCACGATCCGCAACGCGCCCATTTGCGGCACGATCAACAATTCGCCATCTGCTGAAAAAAAGGCGCGGTCCACCATCGACCGGTTGGCGGCGTAAAGATGGATGGCGCATCCCTGTCCCATGCCCGCATCGCCATTGCCCGCATAGGTCACCAGCCCATCGATGAAATCTGCGGGCGCGGCGGGCAGGTCCAAAGGGTCCCAGCGCAGGCGGTTGGGGGAGTGGGGATAGTCGCTGAACGGCACCGACCGCAGGCGGCTGTCCTTTGCGTAACGCGCAAAAGGCGCATGCGCCGCCGACGGACGCATGCGGTAAAGCCAGCTGCGATGGTTCTGATGACGCGGCGCGGTGAAAGCCGTCGCGGAAAATTGTTCGGCGTAAAGGCCATAGGGGACATGCTGCGGCGAATTACGGCCAATCGGCAGCGCGCCGGGCACGGCCTGCGTCGAATGAAGATTGCCAAACCCCGGCAGCATCGGCCCGCTATCCTGGATGACGCTGTCCTCTGCAGGGGGCGGCCTGTCGGAATGGGGTGCGTTCATGCCGGTCCTCATGTCTGGACGGAAATCACGCCGCGCCGGATCTGGTCCAGCTCGATGCTTTCGAACAATGCCTGAAAATTGCCGTTGCCGAAACCTTCATTGCCCTTGCGCTGGATGATTTCGAAGAAGATCGGGCCGAACAAGTTTTCAGTGAAAATCTGCAGCAATATGCCTTCGCCCGTTTCGACGCTGCCGTCGATCAGGATGCGGTTCTTCTTTAACCGTTCCAGGTCTTCGCCATGGCCGGGGACGCGCTGATCCACCAGTTCATAATAGGTTTCGACCGTATCCTGCAGCCTGACGCCGCGTGCGCGCAGTCGTTCGACCGTATCGTGGATGTCGCGGCTGGTCATGGCCAGATGCTGGATGCCTTCGCCATGATATTGCCGGATGAACTCTTCAATCTGGCTGTTGTCGTCCTGGCTTTCGTTCAATGGGATGCGGATCGCATGATCGGGCGCGATCATCGCCTGACTGAACAGCCCGGTCGCCTTGCCCTTGATGTCGAAATATTTCTGCTCCTCGAAATTGAAGAGCGTGCGGTAAAATTCGCTCCAGACACGCATCTGTCCCCGGCGGACATTGTGGGTCAGGTGGTCGAGCAGGTCCAGCCCGACATTATTCTTTGCCTCGGCTTCCCGCCAGCCGGGAAATTCGGCCCAGTCGGCATACAGGTCTTCACCGTCCGCCACGAAATAAAGGTAGGAACCGCCAATGCCCTGAATGACGGTATCGTCTTCCTCGGTCGGTTTTGCTCCATGATCCAGCGCCCAAGCCATCGCCCCTCGCGGGTCGGCGACGCGAAAGGCCATGGCGCTGGCCGATGGCCCATGTTCCCCGCGAAACGCAGCGACCCGGCCTGCATCGTCGCGGTTCAGCATCAGGTTGATGCGACCCTGTTTGTAGCGGGTGATGTTCTTCACCGGGTGCCGGTGCGATGGCACAAAGCCCAATTGTTCGAACTGCCGGGCCATGGCGTCCGGGTCGGGGGATGTGAATTCGACAAATTCAAAACCGTTGAGGCCCAGTGGATTGGCGGTCGCGTCGGCCATGACATCCTCTTTTCCAGTCGGCGGCACATCTGGCTGCGCCCGGCTCATTCCTTGCCCCGCGATCGCGCATAGGCCTGGGTGCCTCGGCTGATCACCTTGTCCTGTGGCAGCACCGTGTCGGCTTCCAGGTCGGTCAGCCCTTCAAGTTCACTATACAGGGGCGTGAAATCCATTTCGACCGTGTGCCTCAACAGGTCGTCGAAGCTGTCGATGACGAAATAGCTCTGCTGATAATCGTCGATGCGGTATCGCGTCCGCATCACCCGTTTGAGGTCAAAGCCCAGTCGGTTGGGCGACGGGTCATCCAGCGCGAACAGCGATTCGCCATGGGACGACACGATGCCCGCACCATATAGTTTCAGCGCGTCGCCCCGCCGGATCAGGCCGAATTCGACCGTATACCAGTAAAGCCGCGCCAGATATTCGATTGCGCCCAGCCCATCGGCTTTCAGCCCGCCTTCGCCATAGGCCTGCATATAATCGGCGAACACTGGGTGGGCGAGCAAGGGGACGTGACCGAACACGTCATGAAAAACGTCCGGCTCCTGCAGATAATCCAGCTGTTCGGGCGAACGGATGAAGCGCGCGGCGACGAAGCGGCGATTTGCCAGATGTTCGAAAAACACCCGGTCCGGCACCAGTCCCGGCACCGCCACGACCTGCCACCCTGTCAGGTTCATCAGCCGTTCCGACAGTTCGGCGAAGTCAGGAATGCCCTTCCGCGTCATGCGTAGCACGTCCAGCCCATCGGTAAATTCACTGACCGCGCGGCCCGGCAGCATGCTCGCCTGCCGTTCGAAAAGCCTATCCCACATCGCATGGTCCTGCGGCGTGTATGCGTCCCAGTCCTGCGGCACGGTCCAGTGCGGCGCTGCCATAATCGGCGTAATGAGCGGCTCTTTTGCCATGGAATGATTACTCCACGACCCAAGTGGGAAAAGGTTCCAATCCCATGTCAGCGCGCGCGAAATATGCTATGGGTGGCAACCTTCGACCGACTCTGGATATGGAGGATGGCGATGCGAAAAATCGTTCCTTCGCTGGCGCTCCTGATGGCTACCGGCATTTTAATGAGCGGGGATCCGGCTCCGGGCCGCTCTTATTCGCCTGACCTGCTAGCGTCCCTCGACCCCGTCAATAAGGCGCGCAATCTGTGTAGCGGGAAAAATGGCGCGGCTTCCATGCGGGACAAGCTCGCGCTGGTGGCGGCCTTTGCGCCTGCGGCACCCGGCGCACGCGTCCAACTTTACGATGATCTGGGGAAAATCCACTTCCCCATCACCACGTCCAGCCCGGTGGCGCAGCGCTATTTCGACCAGGGATTGGCGCTTGCCTACGGATTCAACCATGCCGGGGCGATTGCATCCTTCCGCGAAGCGCAGCGGATCGATCCGCGTTGTGCCCTGTGTTTCTGGGGTGAGGCGCTGGCCTATGGTCCAAACATCAACGCGCCCATGGACCCGGCCACCAATGCCCGCGCGGTTGGACTGGCGCGCTATGCCGACTGGCTGGCGCGCGGCGCGACGCCCGTCGAACAGGCGCTGACCGCCGCGATGATGATGCGCTATTCGCCCGACCCCGCCGCCGATCAGCCTGCGCTGAACGCGGCCTATGCCGACGCGATGATCGCTGCTGCGGCGGCGCACCCCGCGCATGACGATGTTAGCCTGCTCGCGGCTGAAGCAGCGATGGATACGCGGCCGTGGGATTATTGGATGGCCGACCGAAAAACGCCGCAGCCACGGCTGGACGACGGCGTCCGACTGGTTGAAACGGTGCTCGCGCGCAATCCTGCTCATCCGCAGGCGTCGCATCTGTACATTCATCTGATGGAAAACGGGCCGGACCCCCGCCGTGCCGAAGCGGCGGCGGATCGGCTGGCCGCGCCGCTCGCGCCAAAGGCTGGCCATCTCGTCCACATGCCAGCGCACATCTATTACCGCCTTGGCCGCTGGCGGGATTCGCTGCGCGTCAATCTGGCCGCAGCGCAGGTGGATGAGGAATGGATCAAGGCCAGCGGCGACCGGGGCCTGATGCGTTACGGCTATTATCCCCACAACATCCATTTTATCGTCACGTCGGCGCAGATGGCCGGTGACATGGGCACCGCCATCAGCCACGCCACGAAGCTGGAACAAATGCTGGACCCGGCGATCAGTGCAAAGATTGCCTGGGTCCAGGCGATCCATGCGTCGCCCTACTTCGCCGCGGCCCAGTTCGCCACGCCTGAACGGATATTGGCGATGCACGCGCCCGACCCGCGTTTGCCCTATGCCGTCGCCATGCACCATTATGCGCGGGCGGTGGCGCGGGCGCGACAGCGTGACCGGGCCGGGTTCGACCGGGAAATGGCGAAATTGCGCGCTATTCGCGATGACCAGGCTGTGCAGTCGATGATCGATCAGGGTGTGCCCGCACGCGACCTGATGCAACTGGCGGAGACCGTGGCGACGGCCCGCTGGGCCTACGCCAACGGGCGATATGTTCGGGCGGAAAAGCTCTACCGCCAGGCGATCGCGCTGGAGGACAAAATTCCCTATATGGAGCCGCCCTACTGGTACTATCCCGTTCATCAGTCGCTAGGCGCGGCGCTGTATCGCCAGGGGCGCTATGATGATGCGGCGCAGGCATTCACCCAGGCGCTGGCGCAGTCACCAAATAATGGCTGGGTGCTTTACGGTCTGGCGGCATCGCAGCGCGCGCGCGGTTATGGCGCGGAAGCTGCTGCCGCCGACGCAGCGCAGAAACGCGCCTGGGCTGGCGATCCGCGATGGCTGCGGATGGACCGGCTGTAGCGACATCGGCAGCGCCAACCGCTAATTAGCGCTACGCAGCGCGATCCGGTTGACGCCCGGCCGCAACTGGCGCGTTTGCCCTTTCCAGCTGAACTCGCCCGTGAGACCGGCGGGCAATGTCACGCGCGCGGACAAGCGCCCGTTGCGCTGGCTGTACCGCGTTTCGATCAGTCCGGCGGGATGGGCCATCGCCGCGTCCAGCTTTTTCAGATGCCCCAGATGCGGCGTGATCCGTACTTTGGCAAATCCCGGCGCTGCGGTCTGGATACCCGCGACATAGGTCAACAGGCCGCTGGTAGGATGGGCGGACCAGGCGTGGCTGTCCGACCGCGTCGGGTCATCCTCTTCAGGCCAGGTGGTGAAATTCTGGCTCAACAATTTGCGCCATGTGTTCAACAGCCCGATGTAACGGTCGCCCAGCCCCGCATGATTGATCGCTTCGGCCAGATAATAGGAAAAATAATAGGTCGTGCCGACAATGCCTTCGGGCGCTTCGATACCGCCATCGGGCGACATGATCCGGTCCAGCACCCGCGCCTGGCCCGCTTTGGGGACGATGTCATATAGCACGGCCAGGACATTGGCGTGCTGGCTGAAACTGTCCTTGGCAGACGTGTCGGCGTAAAGACCACGGGTCGCGCTCCAGCACTGGCGGTCGATACCGGCGCGCACCCGGTCAGCCTGCGCCAGGTTGGCGGCGCGGCGTTGTGCGTCGCCGACGGCCCCTTCCAGATCCGCCCCCTGCCGTAGTGCACCATAATAGATCATGGTGATGACACAGTTGTCCGGGCCCTTGCCGTTCATGTGGGCCCGACCGTCCATCGACGGTCGCCAGTCGATGAACGGCCAGTCCGGCGTCGGACGAACCATGCCGTTTTCCCGAACATAGGGGGCATACCAGTCCAACACCGACCGGACGCCTTCCAGATTGCGGGTCAGGGGCGCGGTGTCGGGCTGTCGCATCCAATAATCATGCAGCATGCCCACCCACAGCAGCGCAAAGGGCGGGATTACGTTACTGGTCGCCTGCGGCCACGATGCTTGTGGAAAGCCGGTCAACTGCCGCGACGAATTGAAAGCGTCGATCGCCTGTACCGCCAGACGCGGGTCGCCGCTGACATCATAGGACAGCAGCGCCTGCAACCGCGTGTCGCCAATATATTGCAGCTGTTCCCAATAGGCGGTGTCCATGTAGGTTTCATGGGCGTCGAACAATGCAGTGCGCCAACCGATGTTCCAGATTTTGTTCAACTGGGCATCGTCGCTGACAAATCGACCGCGCTGTTCGAACGGATAGCCCGTTTCATGAACGTCGAGCCCATTGAGCGTCAACGGCTGGTCGCCGGTCTTGATCCGCAGTTCGACGAAACGCCAGGCACGCCACCAGAATGGCGCGACCACACTATCTTTTCCCGCTGTCTTGAACGTGTCGGTTACGCCCAGCGCCAGCCCGTCGTCCACCCGTGCCCGGTCGGCGAACCGCAGCCATGAGCGCCCGTTGCCCTTGTTCTTCCCGGCGGGATCGTACAGCGCTTCGGTATAGGTGGCAGTAATCGTCGCGCCGCTGCCGCCGGAGGTGCGCAGCGCAGGATAGGCTGCCAGCACCCGGCCATAGTCGATCAGCAGCGATGCTTCCGAATTGGGTGCGATGGTGACGGGACGACGGGGAAAGCCGTCTGCATTTACGCCCATCTGTCGCACCACTTTGCCGCTTGCCACACGCTCATAACGCTGCGCAGGCAGGGCGTCAGCGACCATATGCCACGGCGCTGTTTTCGTGGTCAGCGCCGGGATAGCAGCCTGCCAACCGGGCGCGGTGGATTGGGGCGAAGCCCAGTCCGTCGCCTGCCGCGCGGCATCGATCGTTTCCGGTCCGCCCGCAGCATAATAGATCGGCCCAACCTGCTTGATCATCGGCACCAGTCCGGGACTGACGCTGCGCGAAACATCCTGGCGCACGGTCCATTGGGTGCTGCTGTCCACCATTGCCGCGAACGCCTGGTCCTCGGCGGCCAAGTAGAAACCGGTGATCTTTGAAGTAATCTGTGCCACCGGCGCGCTACGCCCGTCGCTCCACACCTGGGCGGCGATGACGTTGGCGCCCTTGCGCAAATAGGGGGACAGGTCGATGCGTGCATATCGCCATGCCTTCAGGTCGCCCCGCGACGGCCCCGCCGCGACGCGCACACCGTTGACGTAAAGCACATAGCGCTGGTCGGCGCTGACGCGAACGGGCAGCGCGCGTGGAACGCGGGGGAGCGTCAGTTCACGCCGGAACTGCAGCGCCACGGGTGCCTGTTTGCTGTCGGCCTGCGCGGCTTCGGGCGCGCTGATCCAGTCTGCGGCCAAGCCGGGCTGGGTGGAGATGGCCATGGTCAGCAAGGCTGCAAAGGCGATGGCGCAATCCCGCACCTTGATGCCTGCCAGACATGGCGATGTGAAAAGCTTCATCGATCCTCGCTCCCTGTTCGTACTTTCGACCGACACTGGCATCCATCGGCATCTGTAAATCGCACGCATCTGTCTCTTTATACCATTGGCCGTTCACTGCAAGCCAGTTGATGTGGTTATAAAGGACCTCCATCTGCGACAACATCATATGAACGCGTGTCGCCCGATGATGGAGTCGGCGGTATAGGGAGGATCGTCCTATGAAAACTCAGGCCGACCTTGCCCTCTTCGCGGCGGTAGCGCCCGCGATCCGACCCGCTACTCCCCTGCGTAAGGCCATCACCGCCGCCTGCCGCCGCGATGAAGCTCAGGCGCTCGACCCACTGATCGCAGCGGCCACCCTGCCGGACTCCACGCGCGCCGCCATTGCGGTGACCGCCCGCGCCCTGATTGCGGCCCTTCGCGCTCATCCCAAAGGCAGCGGCGTCGAAGCGCTGATCCACGAATATGCGCTGTCCAGCCAGGAAGGCGTGGCGCTGATGTGCCTAGCGGAAGCGTTGCTGCGTATTCCTGACGACGACACTCGCGACGCCCTGATCCGCGACAAGATCGCCGACGGACAATGGGGTTTGCATCTGGGGAGTGGCAAGTCGCTGTTCGTCAATGCCGCAACCTGGGGACTGGTCGTCACCGGCAAGCTGGTGGGCAGTGTTGACGACCCCGGACTGGGCGCGGCGCTGACCCGCCTCATCGCCCGCGCGGGGGAACCGGTTATCCGCCGGGCCGTCGACCTTGCCATGCGGATGATGGGCGAAAAGTTCGTCACTGGTGAGACGATTGAGGAGGCATTGGACCGCGCGACGCATATGGAAGCGAAGGGCTTCGCCTATAGCTATGACATGCTGGGCGAAGCGGCCACGACCGCCGCCGCCGCCGCGCGCTACCATGCCGACTATGCGCGGGCGATCCATGCGATCGGCCAGACGTCGGGAGGGCGCGGCGTCTATGCGGCGCCCGGCATTTCGATAAAGTTATCGGCGCTCCACCCGCGATACAGCCGCGCGCAGGCGGATCCTATCATGGGGGAATTGCTGCCTGCCGTGAAGCAATTGGCGATTCTGTCGAAAAGCTACGGCATCGGTTTCAACATCGACGCGGAGGAAGCGGACCGGCTTGAACTGTCGCTCGATCTGCTGGAAAGCCTGGCGCTGGATCCGGATCTGGCGGGCTGGGACGGGCTGGGCTTCGTTGTGCAGGCTTATGGCAAGCGCTGTCCGTTCGTCATCGACTGGATTATCGACCTCGCCCGCCGTTCTGGCCGTCGCATCATGGTTCGGCTGGTCAAGGGCGCTTATTGGGATGCGGAAATCAAGCGGGCGCAGGTGGACGGCCTTGCCGGATTCCCGGTCTATACGCGCAAGGTGCATACCGACGTCGCCTATATTGCCTGCGCGCGCAGGCTGTTGGCCGCGAGCGATGCGGTCTTCCCGCAATTTGCGACCCATAATGCCCAGACGGTCAGCACCATCTATCACCTCGCCGGGCCGGATTTCCGAACGGGCGACTATGAATTTCAGTGCCTGCACGGCATGGGCGAGCCACTATATGAACAAGTGGTCGGCCCTGCGAAGCTGAACCGCCCGTGCCGCATCTACGCCCCGGTCGGCACGCATGAAACGCTGCTCGCCTATCTGGTCCGCCGCCTGCTGGAAAATGGCGCGAACAGCAGTTTTGTCCATCGCCTCGCCGATCCGCAGGTGACGCCGGAGGAACTGACGGCCGATCCGGTTGATATCGTGCGCGCCATGGATCGCCCCGGCCAGGGCCATGACCTGGTCGCGCTGCCCGCTAACCTGTTCCCCGATCGCCGCAATTCCCAGGGTCTGGACCTGACTGACGAAAGCGCGCTCGTCAGCCTGACACAAGCGCTCCGCCACAGTGCGACGCTGGCCTGGACCGCCGCGCCGACCGGCGGGGCAGGGGTAGCCCGCGCCGTGCTGAACCCCGCCGATCATCGCGATGTCGTCGGACAAGTCAGCGACGCGACCCCAACGCAAGCGCGCGCCGCCGCCGTCCGCGCCGCAGCATCCTGTTGGTCCAGCACGCTCGTCGCTGAACGCGCCGCCATGCTGGATCGTGCCGCCGACGCGATAGAGGCGCGGATGCCCATCCTAATGGGCCTGATCGTCCGCGAAGCCGGCAAGTCGCTGCCCAACGCCATTGCCGAAGTGCGCGAGGCGGTGGATTTCCTGCGCTATTATGCGGCGCAGGCCCGCGCCAACTTCGGCCTGGAACAGCTTGCTTTAGGTCCTGTCGTCTGCATCAGCCCATGGAATTTTCCGCTGGCCATCTTCACCGGACAGGTCGCCGCCGCGCTGGCTGCGGGCAACCCTGTCCTCGCTAAGCCAGCGGAGGAAACGCCCCTGATCGCCGCGGAGGCTGTCCGTCTGCTGCATGAAGCGGGGGTGCCAGACGACGCGCTTCAACTGCTGCCTGGCGACGGCAGCATCGGCGCGGCGCTGGTCGGCGCGCCAGAAACCGCCGCCGTCATGTTTACCGGATCGACCGAGGTTGCCCGCCTGATTCAGCGCCAGCTCGCGCCGCGTTTGTCCTCATCCGGCGGGCCCATTCCCCTGATCGCTGAAACCGGGGGGCAGAATGCGATGATCGTCGATTCCTCCGCCCTTGCCGAACAGGTGGTGGGGGATGTCATAACGTCCGCCTTCGACAGTGCGGGTCAGCGCTGTTCCGCGCTGCGCATCCTGTGCCTGCAGGAAGAGGTGGCCGACCGCACGCTCGCGATGCTGAAGGGCGCGCTGGCGGAACTGCGCATCGGCCGCACCGACGCGCTGAATGTCGATATCGGGCCGGTCATCAGCGCAGAAGCGCGGGATGGGATCAACCGGCATATCGACGCGATGACGGCGCTGGGCCGCAAGGTTGAGCAATGCCCGCTGCCGCCCGCAACGGTGCACGGCACCTTCGTTCCGCCGACCATCATCGAAATTCAATCCATCGCCGATCTCAGCCGCGAAGTGTTCGGCCCCGTGCTTCATGTCCTGCGCTTCCGGCGCGATGGGCTGGACGCCTTGGTCGATCAGATCAACGCGACCGGCTATGGCCTGACCTTCGGCCTCCACACCCGGCTTAACGGAACCATCGACCGCGTTACCGCGCGCGTGAAGGCGGGCAACATCTATGTGAACCGCAACATTATCGGCGCAGTTGTAGGGGTTCAGCCTTTTGGCGGCTGCGGCCTGTCGGGCACCGGGCCAAAGGCGGGCGGGCCGCTCTATCTCAACCGTCTGGTCCAGATTCCACCGCCTTTTCTCAAACATGACAACACGCCCCCGGCACTGCTGCTCGCCTTTGCCGACTGGCTGGATAAAGTAGGAGAAAGCCAGGCTGCCGCCTATGCCCGGCAGGCGGGCGGCGCATCGGCATTGGGGGTTGAACTGACGATTCCGGGGCCAGTCGGCGAACGCAACATCTATGCGCTGCATCCGCGCGGCCTGATCCTGCTGCGGCCCTCGACCGCGCAGGGACTGTTGCGGCAGATGGGGGCGACACTGGCTACCGGCAATCGTGGCGTGATCGAAGGCATGGCGCACCCCGCGAGCTTGCCTGCAGCGATAGCGGCCCGTTTCCCCATGCGCCCTGACGCACCGTACGCCGCCGCACTGGTAGAAGGAGACGCTGCCGCTATCGTCGCCATGGCCCAGGCCTTGGCCGACCGCGATGGGCCGATCGTGCCTGTTCATGCCGAAGGCTCGGGCTATTGCCTGGACTGGCTGCTGGAAGAGGTTTCGACCTCCATCAACACGACCGCGGCGGGTGGCAATGCCAGCCTGATGATGATTGGTTGAGCCTGCGGGACAGGTCCGGTTGCCGCTTAAAAGCGACCTGCCCCATGATTATATAAGTTTCACTGGTTTCCGTTTCACCTATTACCCCCAGGCAGTGGCTCCGTGATTATATAGGCAGGGCAGCGTTGCTCCGCACACCGGCTAAAGGAGATGAAGATGCAGGACGACCCCATAGTCATCGTCAGCTATGCGCGCACCCCGATGGGCGCTTTTCAGGGCGCGCTGTCGCCCCTGACGGCTACTCAACTGGGCGCGGCGGCGGTAAAGGCGGCGGTGGATCGCGCCGGGATTGCGACCGATGCCGCAGATCGCATCTATATGGGTTGCGTCCTGCCCGCCGGCCTGGGCCAGGCACCCGCGCGTCAGGCGGCGGTGGGGGCTGGCCTTGGCCTTAATACCGAAGCGACTACCGTCAACAAGATGTGCGGGTCGGGCATGCAGGCGGCGATCATGGCGCATGAGGCGCTGAGTGCGGGCGCCGCCGGCATTGTCATAGCAGGTGGCATGGAAAGCATGACCAACGCGCCCTATGCCTTGCCAAAGCATCGGTCGGGCGCGCGGATCGGCCATGATCGCATCATCGACACGATGATGATGGACGGGTTGGAAGACGCCTATGAACCGGGCAAGGCGATGGGCGTTTTCGCTGAGCAGGCGGTGCGCGATTATCAGTTTACGCGCGCCGAACAGGATGAATATGCCATCCGGTCGCTTGCGCGCGCCAGCGAAGCCATCGCCAGCGGAGCCTTTGCACGCGAAATCGTGCCGGTGACGGTGCCGGGACGTGGCGGCGACACCGTCATCGACACGGACGAGCAGCCGGGCAAGGCCCGGCCGGACAAGATTCCTTCGCTAAAGCCTGCTTTTGCAAAGGACGGGACGATCACGGCCGCCAATGCCTCGTCGATTTCTGATGGCGCGGCTGCGCTGGTGATGACCCGCGCCAGTGTCGCTGAAAGGCTGGGCCTGCCAGTCGTCGCGCGGGTCGTCGCCACCGCCGCCCATGCGCATGAACCGGCAAATTTCACGACCGCGCCCGTGCCTGCGATCCGCAAGGCGCTGGCGAAGGCAGGATGGGCGGTGGAGGATGTCGACCTGTTCGAAGTCAACGAAGCCTTTGCTGTGGTGGCGATGATCGCCGCGCGCGACCTGGGCATCCCGGCTGACAGGCTGAACGTCAACGGCGGCGCTACCGCGCTCGGCCACCCCATCGGCGCATCGGGCGCGCGCATCATCGCCACATTGCTGGCGGCGCTGGAAAATCGCGGCCTGAAACGGGGTGTCGCCAGCCTTTGCATCGGTGGGGGCGAAGCAACGGCGATGGCGGTGGAACGCGTCTGATCCGACCCACCCCCATCAATGCGGGGCAGGCCGGAAGATAATCAGTCCTTCAATCCCAACGCTTTTACAACGTCGTCCCATGCCACCAGCTTGAAATTCTGGGCGGCGGCGGCATTGAACCCGTCCTGCGCAACGAACAGTCCGCCCGGATAGGCGGGGCCGAAATCGCCCAGGATCAGGTCGATGCCGTCGGTTTCTTCCGCGCCGCCGACTGCGCCATCGACAATGCGGAAGCGTCCGACATAGCTGTCGTCGCTCATCCTGTAGAGCGTATAGGCGTTGTCGCCCTGGCTCGACACGATGACATATCCGTCCCGGTCCCCCATCGGGGCGATGGCGACACCTTCCGCATCGGCGACCAGATTGCGATCATCGGCGGCGGCTATCTTTACTGGCGACGGCGCGGCATCGGCCCGTGCGTCGAAACGCCACAGGCCGACATCCTCCTCCGCGACATACAGGACGCCGGTGCGGTCATCGACCGCGCAGCCTTCCGACTGGGTGCCCAGCTTCATGGTCCGCACGGCCCGACCGGTGGGGGTTGGCCCGGAAGCATCGATGGCGATCTGGTTCACCGTGCCGTCCTTCAGCACGATGAAGGCGTATGTCGCCTGCGCCGCGCGATACAGGCAGACGCCATAGGCTTCCCCTTGCCCGGCATCGACCTGGCCCAACGCTGTCAGCTTGGCGCTTGCGGGGTCGAGGCGGAACAGCGCGATCTTCGCGTGGGCGGGGTCGTTACGGTCACTTGCCGCCACCAGCAGGCCGGGCTGCCCCTGAATGGCAATGCCTTCGCGCAGATCGACATTGTTGACCCGGCCCGCATCCAGGAAATCGCGGGCCCTGCCGTCCAGGCCATAGACGTACAACCCGGCCTTCTTGTCAGTGCCCACGATCAGGCTTTGCGCCGGATCGGCCGCGTTGCGCCAGATTGCCGGGTCGTCCGCCGCGTCGGCATTGGACGTGCCGACCGGCGTCGTTTCCCCCCGCGCCGTCACGGAAACGGCTGGGGTCGCACGGGCGATGCGGACGTCGATCGGCACCTCCCGCTCTCCAGTGGCGCAGGCCGCCAGCGTCAGCAGCGGCAGGAGGGGGGTGAGGGAAGGGATACGCATCAGAATTTCACCCGTGCGCCGAACTTCATCGTCCAGCCATATTGTTCGAACTGCAGCAGGTTTCTGCCAGCGCCCACGCGATTATAGGCGAAATATCTGGCATTGTTGATGTTCACCCATTCGTAAAACACCTGCACGCGGCGGGTCACATTCAGCCGCGCGGCCAGGTCGAGCTGAAAATGATTGTCCACCATCCGGTCTTCCCCTGCCGTGTCGCCCAGTTCGTCCAGATATCTGGACCGGTAGGTGCCCGCCAGACGGAGCGAAACCGGACCCTTTTCATATCCCAGCGCCACGTTGAACGTGTGTTTCGAACTGGAAGGCAGGTTGATTTCCCGCAGGTCGGTCACATCGCCCCCGGTCGGCACTTCGCCGGTCGCGTCGGTGTAGGTATAGTTGGCCTGCACCAGCATTCCGTCCAGCGGCGCGGGCAGGAACCGCAGCGATTGGGCATAGCTCAGTTCCAGGCCCCAGATCCTGGCGCTTTCGCCGTTGATCGGGATAGTGGCTTCGTCGAAAGCGATGCCGTTATAGGTGCCCGGATCGTCGACATTGGTATCGACGATGAAGTTCTTCAGGTCCTTGTAGAACAGGCCCGCCGATAATGCGCCGTTGTTGGGCAGATAATATTCGACGCCTGCGTCGAAATTCCATGCTTTGTAGGGTTTTAGATCGGGATTACCGAACGATCCTTCGCGCTCGCCAGCGTCGCTTTCGTCGATGCGGAAGTTCGGGGCCAGCTTGGACAGTTTGGGCCGCACCAGGCTCTTGTAGGCCGCCGCGCGCAGGACCAGATTTTGTTGCGGCTCCCACCGGACGGTCAGGCTGGGCAGCCAGTCGCCATAGCTGCGGTTGAAACGATTTGGTTCGATCAGGATCGTGTCTTCGGTCGCGGTCGAACCGTCGGGCAGCGTGCCGTCTTCCTCGATCGTGGTCACCGTGTTGGCGCGGATGTCGTTCTTTGTATGTTCGTAACGCACGCCGCCGATCACGCGCAAAGTGCTGCTGTCCCACCGGCCCAGCAGATAGGCGGCCCTGATGTCTTCGCTGACCGAATAATCTTCGACGCTGGAATCGAGCAGCGAGTCAAATGCGTTGAGTTCGAAGTCTGCGCGGTTGGCGTTGAAAAAGGCGCGCGCGCTGGTCTTGCCGGGGACGGGCGATATGTCGGTGATGCGATAGGTCTGGCTGCCGACCACATCGGCCAGCGTCATGTCGTCATTTTCCCAATATTGGGTTTCAAGATTATAGCTCTTGTCCCGCCAGCGGCCCTTGACGCCAGCCTGTATGGTGACGCTGCCGCCATCCATTGCGAATTCCTTGCCGACGTCGAACTTGCCCGCCCATTCGCGGTCGCGTGCGTCGGACAGGGCGGTGACCTGGATGCTGTCCAGTTCATATTCGGCAGGATCGCTGAAATCGGCGACCGCGCCCGGCGCGCCGCCAACGGAATAGAGTGGCCTGCGCGGGTCGGCAAAGTCCAGGCCGACAGTCAGTCCGTCCCCGTCAAAGCTTCGTTCGAAATTGGCGGGGTCGATGGAGCCATTCTCCCTCTCGGTGGACTTGGCATAACTCACCGAATATCGGGCGTGCCAGCCATTGCTGTCGGTTTCGCCGCCCAGCACCAGGCTGCGGATGCGCTGGCGCTCGAACCGGTCCTTGATCGACCGCTGCACCGCTATTTCTCCGTCTGCGTCGTCATATTCGACATTGCTGCCGCTGCCGGACGAAGGCGCTGCGTCGAACTTCAGGCTGGTTTCGCGGCGATATTCCTGATCGTCGAACTGGCTGTAGACGCCGCGCGCATATAATTTGGTCGCTTCGCCCACGCGCAGGTCGAAATTGAGGTTGGCCGACAGCCGCTTGCGTTCGACATCATAGTCGCGATAGTTGACCTCGTCAGGGAAGGTCAGGCCGTTATCCTGGTCCCATCCGTCCGCTTCGATATTGTCGGTTTCGAACTTGCGCTGATAATAGGACAGGCCGCCCGATACGCCGAAGCTGTCGGTCACGCGCTGCGAAAAATCGAAGCTGCCCTTTGGCGTCAGCTTACCCGAATAGTCGTTGTAGCTGCCCTCTGCCTTCGCGGTCAGCAGGTTTTTGCGCCGTTCAAAGGCGCTGGTGGTGTGGATTTCCACGGAAGCGCCGATGGTGTCGGCGTCCATGTCCGGCGTCAGCGACTTCTTGACCTCGATCGATTCGATGCTGTCGCTGGAAATGACATCCAGAGCGACCGATCGCACGTCGCTTTCCGGCGCGGGCAGGCGGACGCCGTTGACCGAAGTCGCGTTGAGTTCGGGGTCAAGCCCGCGCACGGACACGAACCGGCCTTCGCCCTGGTCGTTCAGCACATTGATGCCCGGCAGGCGGCGCAGCGATTCCGCAACATTCTGGTCAGGGAACTGCCCCACCGCGTCGCGCGTCAGCACGCTTTCCACGCCGTCGGCGGCGCGCTGGCGGGAAAGGGCGCTCGTCAGGTTGGCGATCTGTCCGACGACGATGATCGGGGCATCGGCCTTCGACCCCATCGATATGTTCGCGTTCACATCGCCGTCCGCCGGGACGGTGACGGTGCTGCGGACCGTATCGATGCCGACATAGCGCGCCTCGATCGTGTAGGTGCCCGGCGCGACATCTGGGAAGCGGAAGGACCCGTCGCGGTCGGCTTCGGCCACGCGGTTCAGCTCGACGATGCGAAGCTGTGCCGATTGGAGCGCGCGCGTGCCGGTGCCGTCCGATACCGAACCGGTGATGGTGCCTGCCATTGCGGCGGCTGGCATCGCAAAGCCAAAGATGATGGCGGCGCGGCTGGCGCTCGCAAACAGATGTTTCATGTAAAGTCCCCCTTTTGAGTGGGGTCCCACTGAACGCGTCAGCTTACGGCGTGATGGCGGTCAGGTTGCACAATGATGATTGTTTGATGGCAGATTCATGACCGGGCCGACCACGCCCGCGCCGGATTCCTCCCGCAACTTTCAGGGAACATCCGCCACCTTCGCGCTTTGGCTGATGGAGTGCAGGGTCAAGGGGCATGCGCAAGGTCGGTCGCGATTCCAGCACATTATCGATGGGACGAAAAGATGAACCCAACCCATATGTCGCCGACGCAAAAGAAAAGGGGCGCTGGCGCAGACACGCCCCGGTCGTTGCCCTGGCCCGCATGGAAGGCCGTGATCGGGCGGGTGTGGGTCAATAACGGACGCCACAATCTCAGCCTGCTGTCGGCTGGCGTGGCCTTCTACGCCTTTCTGTCCTTCGTCCCCCTTCTGGGTGCTTTGGTCATGTCCTATGGACTGATCGCCGACCCTGCGACCGTGGCCCAGCATATGCGGACCATCATCGACCTGGTCCCGGCTGACGCCGCACAACTGATCTACGACCAGTTGAAGCAGTTGACGCAGGCGGCGGCGGGCCAGAAGGGGCTGGGCCTGATGATCGCGCTGCTGATCTCCATCTACGGTGCGTCACGCGCGTCGGGTGCCATGATCGGTTCGCTCAACATCATCTATGAGGAAGAGGATCGCCGGTCGATGCTGCGGTCCACCCTGTTATCCGCAGGCCTGGTGATGGCTGCCGTGATGGTTGGTATCATGGGGCTTCTGGCAGCATCGATGCTCAGCCTAGCCGGGGTGATGGTGGGCGGATGGGGATGGGTCGCCACCGCGGCGGTGCAGGTGCTGACCTGGATCACCGCCGCCGCCCTGTGCAGCACCGCTATTGGTGGCATGTATCGCTTTGCGCCGGATCGGTCGGATGCGCGGTGGCAATGGCTCAACATCGGGTCGATTCTGGCCACCTTGTTGTGGCTGGCGGCAACCTTGGGCTTTGGCTTTTATGCGTCCCGGTTCGGTGATTATGACGCGACTTACGGGTCGCTGGGCGCGGTCGTTGTGCTGTTGATGTGGCTTTATGTGTCCGCCTATGCGGTCCTGATCGGCGGTCTGGTCAATGCCGAACTGGAACGGCAAACCGCGCAGGACACGACGACCGGCCCGGAAAAGCCGATGGGCAGCAGGGGAGCGAAAATGGCGGACACCAGCGCGGCGATGCCGTGATAAGCGTGCTCCTCTAATCGCAGACTATCATCGCGTCCCGTAATTCATAGCCGGTGACTAGAGGGTTCCACGCCAGCGTCGGCGCGCGCGCCAGTTTCAGGCCGGGCACCCGCATCAACCGGTCCAGAAACAGGCAGGTTTCCTGAAGCGCCACCTGTGCCCCCGGACAGCGATGTTCACCATCACCGAACGACAGTCCGGCATTGCCATATTTGGCGCTGACCTGCCGCCCCGGCACCACTTCGCACGGTCGTTCGCCGAACGCGGTCGGGTCCGTATTCGCGGCGCGCACATCGACCGCGACTGCCGCGCGTGCCTGCGCGGGCGCATCGTCGGGCATCCGGCGGTAGATATAGCCCACGACCGGTTCCAGCCTCAGCAATTCCTCCAGCAGCGCGATCTGCCCGCTTTCATCCGTCGCCAGGAACGCGGCCTTCAGATCCTCTCGGTCCAGCATGTGCCATGCGGCCATGACGATGAACTCGCGCGTCGTCGCCATGCCAGCAGCGCCATAGACCAGGCATTCGGTCAGTATTTCCCGGCCATTATATCCCTGATCGATCAGGTGAGAGATAACGTCATCCTGCCGCCGACGCCTGCGCGACCGGATCGCTGGCGCGACATCGCGATAATAAAAGGCCAGCACGCGATATTGTGACCGCAGGAAATATGCGAAGGCGGCCACCCTGTTGCGGGGCCGATGGAAATCACCGGTGAAAAACACGTCCAGCCGTCTGGCCAGATCATCTGGCTCGCTGTCGGTCAGCCCCACGATCTGGCTGGCGACCGCCACCGCCAGTTCCAGGCTCAACTTGTCCAGACGGGCACGCTTTTCCTGCTGAAAACGGGATATCAGGCCATCGCTCAGTCGGACCATCAATTCCCGATAGTGGGTCGTCACGACGCGCGGCGTGAAAAATCGCGCAGTGGCGCTGCGTTGGACCCTGTGCGCTTCGCCTTCCAGAAACAGGATGGGCTGGCGGGTTGCATTGCCGATCCTGCCCACCTGCTCTGCCAGGAAACCCGCCTGCCGCGCGTGACCGTTGCGCAATATGGCGCGCGCTTCGGCGAAATCCTGGGTGCGGATGTCGGGATCGACCGTGCCGCCGCCCCCGGATGCGGTGGCGGACTTGCGATCATCGCTGCCCCGATCGAACGGACAGGCGCTGGAAAGGCGAGCGTCCATGAGCTTCCACCTTATATGATGCACTGGGGTGAGAGCTTACGCGCACCAGATCGGCGGTCAAGCTCCCTGTCCTGCCTGCCAATGTCAGGCTGTTGCATTCATCCCCTTGTTCGCGCAGGTTCCGCGCCAATGAATGTGGAGGGGCTGTAGTGGTTCGGGAGCAAGAGGCGGCAGCGCTGGTCGACAGCATATTGGCGGACCCGCGCTATGTTGACCTCGTCCGGCAAAGATTACGTCTGGGCTGGTTTCTGTCCGCGCTGGTGTTCGCCGCGTTCGCCGCTTACCTGCTGCTGATCGCCTTTAACAAAGATTTGCTTGCGACGCCCATCAGTGATGGCGTCACGTCGCTGGGCATTCCGCTTGGACTTGGCCTCATCCTCTTCGCCATTGCCCTGACCGGCGTCTATGTCGCTTATGCCAACCGGCGCTTTGACGCGCGCATGGCGGCTATTGTCCGGGATCATGGCGCATGATGCGGTTCGTGGCGCTGGCTGCAGCCGCTCTGCTCTTCCTGCCATTCGATCCGGCGCTGGCCGCCGCACTGGAAGGCGAAGCGCAGCGCCAACCGGTCAACTGGGTTGCCATCGCGATGTTCGTCGCCTTCGTCGGACTGACCCTGTGGATTACGAAGGCCGCTGCCGCCCGGACCCGCACTGCGTCGGATTTCTATACCGCTGGCGGTGGGATTACGGGTTTCCAGAACGGCCTGGCGATGGCGGGGGATTATATGTCCGCCGCATCCTTTCTGGGCATATCGGCCCAGATCTTCAATGACGGCTATGACGGGCTGATCTACTCCACGGGCTTTCTTGTCGGCTGGCCGATCCTGTTGTTCCTGATGGCCGAACGCTTGCGCAATCTGGGACGCTTCACCTTTGCTGACGTGGCGTCCTATCGTTTTGCCCAGCCGCCGGTGCGTAGTTTCGCAGCGATCAGCACCCTGTTGATCGTATCCTTCTATCTGGTCGCGCAGATGGTCGGGGCGGGCCAGCTTATTAAGCTGCTTTTCGGCCTGCCTTATGCCGTTGCCGTGGTGATCGTCGGCGCGTTGATGATGCTCTACGTCCTTTTCGGCGGCATGCGCGCGACGACCTGGGTTCAGATTATCAAGGCGGTGATGCTGCTGGGCGGGGCCAGTTTCATGGCCCTGATGGTGCTGGCGATGACGGGCTTTTCGCTCGAAGCATTGTTCGCCAAGGCGGTCGAGGTAAAGACGCAGGCGGCGCTGGCAGGCGGCGCCACTGCGGCGGAGGCGGCCGAACGCGGCCAATCGATCATGGCGCCGGGCAATTTTATCAAGGACCCAGTGTCCGCCATCTCCTTCGGCCTCGCGCTGATGCTCGGCACGGCAGGCCTGCCCCATATATTGATGCGTTTCTTTACCGTCCCCGACGCGAAAGAGGCGCGCAAATCGGTGCTGTGGGCGACCGGCTGGATCGGCTATTTCTATATTCTCACCTTCATCATCGGGTTCGGCGCGATCGTGCTCGTGGGTACGGACGACAGCTATATGGATGGCGAAGGGGCGCTACGGGGCGGCGGCAACATGGCGGCCGTCCACCTTGCTCATGCGATTGGCGGCAATGTCTTTCTGGGCTTCATATCGGCGGTCGCCTTTGCCACCATCCTTGCCGTCGTGGCCGGGCTGACATTGTCGGCGGCGTCGGCGGTCAGTCATGATCTCTATGCGACCGTGTTCCGCCACGGGAATGCGAGTTCGACCGGTGAACTGCGCGTGTCGCGGCTAACGACGCTGGCCATGGGCGCGCTGGCCGTCCTGCTCGGGCTGATTTTCGAAAAGCAGAATGTGGCCTTCATGGTCAGCTTGGCGTTCGCGCTGGCCGCATCGGGCAATTTCCCGGTGTTGATCCTGTCCCTGCTCTGGGATGGCTGTACGACGCGGGGCGCGGCGATCGGCGGCACCATCGGACTGCTGACCGCCTTCATATTGACATTGCTGTCGCCCGCCGTCTGGACCGCCACTTTTGACTTCGGGCCGGCGCCGTTCCCATATAGTTCCGCGGCCATCTTCTCCGTACCCGCGGGCTTTATCGCGATCTGGCTGATTTCCGTGCTGGACCGTTCCCCGCGCGCAGTCGTGGACCGGGCGGGCTATCCGGCGCAACGGGTCCGGGCCGAAACCGGCTATGGCGCTTTCAGCGCGAACGATCACTAAAGCATTTTCCGGTCACGCTAGTTGCTTACGCTCTGCCAGTTTAATCACCGTTCTTGTGCATGCGCATGATCGTCGACGTGTCGCGACCGCTGTCCTCCGCCTGTAGGATTGCAGGCGGAGGACAGCACATGCCCACGGGAGACGTGCCTTAGAACTTCATGCCGACGGTGATGCCATAGGTCCGCGGTTCGGCATAATATCCGCCCGCAAAACCGAGCTGGCCGAAATCGACGCTGCGGACGAAATCCTTCGCGTTGGTGAGGTTCTTTACCCACAGCCGAACTTCGCCTTCGCCCGTGCCCAGCGGAATGCCGTCTATGCCGATCTGCGCGTCGATCAGGTCGATATTGTCGCCCTTGACCTGTTCGTTGAAAGGCGAGCCGATGGAGCTGCTGAAATTATATTTCCCATCTTCATGGGTGTATCCGACCCGGCCGCGCAGCGTTGCATTGCCCCAATTCAGCGGGAATTGCGCGTTGAGCGCGACATTGGCGGTCAGCGGAGACGTAAAGCCCGGCGTCACGACCGGCGCGATATTGACCGGCGGCGCGCCGGGGGTGGGCGACTGTCCGGCCAGGAACTCCTTATAATTGATGTCGATATAGCCGATGCTGCCGTCGATCGAGAAATTGTCGGAAAGCACGGCCTGCGCTTCCGCTTCGACGCCATTATAGATCACCTTGCCAGCATTGATGATGCGGGTTGCGAAAGTGCCAACGGGCGCGTTCGTGACGGGGCCTAGAACCGCTAGATTGTCATAGATGTTATGATAGGCCGCAACATTGAGGCGCAGACGGCGATTGAACAATTCGGTCTTCACGCCGACTTCATAGGATGTCACCTTCTCAGGATCGAAGCTGCCGAGTTGATTGGTGCCGGTGATCGCTGGGTCCTGCGAATTGAAGCCGCCTGAACGATAGCCGGTGGCGGCGCGTGCATAGAGGTTGACGCCATCGGCGACGTCATAGCCCGCCATCAGGTTCCAGGTGAACTTGCTGAATTTGGCATCGCCCGATTCGGGGCTTGCAAGCGGCGCTGCGCCATTCTGCAGGCGCAGCATCTTCTTCTCATCCCAGGTGTAGCGACCGCCTGCGGTCAGGCGGACGCCGCTGTCACGACCGCCTGGATAGAAGGTGAACTGGCCGTAAACCGCGGTGCTTTCGGCGGAGGTCGTGTAATTGAGCCGGGCAAGTGTCTGGACAAGCCGGTAGCGTGCCGGATTCTCAGCAGCCAGGTCCGGCCCGAGTGGGCCAAAGTTGCCAAGGAAGATGGAGTTGGTGTCAAGGACGAACCCACTGCTCTGAACGCCGTTTTCAGACCCTTTTTCCCAGAAATAAAAGCCGCCAACGACCCAGTCGAGCGAATCGGTGTCGCCGGAAACTTCTATTTCCTGGCTGAACTGCTTGTGACGCCGTTCATTGTCGACAGAGAATAGGTCCTGGCTGATTGTCGGCACAGGCGTTGCGGAGATGAAAGGAATGGCGGCTGCCGGTATGGTGGGGATGCTTTGCAACAGCAATGCGGGCATGCCGTTGAACAATGTCGCGTTGGAGAAAGCCGGACCGCTGAACGCGCCAATCCCATCGAGATCGGTCACATAGTCGCTGTTCCAGAAACGATAACCTGTGGTCGATTTGACCTTGAACCCGCCAAAATCATTCTGGACCTGCATATTATGGCCCCAGCTCTTGTCCAAAGCGTTGCTCAATATGTTGTTGCACACTTCATGACGATAAGAGCGGGACGGCGCGGCCAGCGCCGCGCATGACGGGTCGGCAAAGGTTGCGCCAGCCAGATATTGGGCGACCGGGGCCTGCTGTGTGACCAGCACCTGCTGGCCGTCGATGGTGACCGGCGCATTAGGCGTGCCATCCGCCACATTGGTCAGGACGAAGGGCAGGGGGGTGCCTTTGATCCGGTTCCAGTCGAATATATATTGGATGCTGCCGGTCCCCCCCAGGTCGATACGCGCAGCGGCGCGAAACGCATCGGACTTGCGTGCGCCAGGATCACGGGAATCGCGCGGCTGCAGAATGTTGTCGATGACCCCGTCACGCTCGCTGTGGCTGTAGGAAAAGCTGGTGGAAATGCCTGCGATCTCACCAGGGTCGAGGGTGACCTTGCCGTTCCAGGCGTTGAAATTGCCATAGCCAGCCTCTGCCTTCAGGCGGAAAGTCGATGATGGCGCGCGGGAGATGAAGTGGATTGCGCCGCCGGTCGTGTTGCGTCCGAACAGGGTGCCTTGCGGCCCGCGCAGAACCTCCACCCGTTCGATGTCCGAAACGCTAAGGCCCATCGCGCCGCCGCGTGCGATATAGACGCCATCCACATAAAGGCCGTTGGCTGCGTCGACACCAAAGCTTTCGCTGCCACCGTTGGAAATGCCGCGCATGGAAAAGACAGCGGCGCTGTTGCTGGTGGTGCCTTGGGTCACGACGACGTTGGGGGCAAGGCCGCTCAGGTCGCGGCTGTCGCGGATGCCCAGCTGCTCGACCTTTTCGGCGCTGATCGCGCTGATGGCGATGGGAACATCCTGAAGATTCTGGGCGCGCTTTTGAGCGGTGACGACGATTTCATCGAGGCCCGGTTCGGCAGATGTTGTTGCAGTCTGCGCCAGTGCCTGGCTGGTAAGGGCCAGGCTGCTGACCCCGATTATCAGATAAAGCGCCTTGGATGCATTATGCCTGTTCATGATTATCTCTCCCTTGATTTTATGACATTTGGTAAATGATGGCCGCGCGCCTTCCGAAATTGTGCTGCTGTGCAGCTATTCTGTTCGGATGCGGTATCCCGATGGATGAAAGCTGGTCGTCCGGGTGCTAGGTTGGGATGTAGAGCTGCGCTGCCTTTCCGCCGTCTACGGGCAGGGCGGTGCCGGTGATGTAACTGGCGGCGTCCGACAGCATGAAGGCGATGGCCTGCGCCAGCTCCTCTGGCTGGCCACCGCGTTGCATGGGAATGGCCTGGGTCGTGCGGGTCGCAGCGTCTGCGGCGCGCGCGGAAAACATTTCCGTCGGGGCGGTTTGCACCTGACCGGGGATGATGGCGTTGATGCGGATGCCCAGCGGCGCGGCCTCCATCGCGGCGGCGGCGGTGAAATGGACCAGTGCGGCCTTGGATGCGGAATAGCTGGCCATGTTTACCGTCGCGCGGATTCCGCAGGTGGACGCGATGTTGACGATTGATCCCTTGCCCGCCGGCGTCATGACCTTCATCGCCGCCTTGGTGCTGACGAAGACGGCGTCGCTGTTGACGGCGAAATCCTTGCGCCAATGGTCCAGCGTCAGCTTGCTGATCGGCGCATAATGGGTGGACATCGCGTTGTTCACCAGCATGTCGAGGCGGCCATATTTTCGGGCCGTGGCTTCGATCATGGCGTTCAGGGCGTCAGTGTCGGCGACGTCGAGTTGAATGGCCTCCACTGCGCCGCTTTGCGCAGTGATCATGTCATGCGCATTGTCGAGCAGCGCCTGGCGGCGACCGCAGATGACGACCTGGGCGCCGCGTTTCGCCAGCAGGGCCGCGGTGGCGAGTCCTATGCCATCGCTGCCACCTGTTATGATGGCGACGCGCCCTTCGAAATCCTTGCTCATTCGATGCCCAACCTTGCCACTGCTCAACCGCCCGCATGCGATCGTCCGCGATGCGATGTGGCGCGAGGATTCCTCAAAATGCGGATTTTGTAAAATGATAAATTCCGAATATGATCGTTATCACCGGTGGTGACGGGGCGATCTACAGTTTTGCAAGCGCGAACAGCCGCCAAGTAAACTAAGCAATTATAATAAGATAACGCCGGTTTTAGCTGCGCACATGGTGCTTATTCGGGCATGAAAAAAATGCGTAGAAAAAATATGATTGAATTCCGCGTATGCTGGAATACACTCATGCGCAGACAGAGCAGATAAAGCGAGTCGAGGATGAGGATGTCGGGGTCGACGGAGGGCTGCGGCCCGATGCTGCCGCCTCGTCGGACTATCCCGCCAGCGGCGCATTGATCCCAAAGGATGGCATGAGCAAGATCGACCCTATTTTCGCGGCAGTGACCGCACCCGGCACGCCTTTTGAAATAGGTGAGCAGGACGGGCTGCGCTTTTTCGTGAACGCGCCATCTGACCTTAATCAGCTGATCGAAGGTGCGCGCCGCTTCGGCGATCAAACCTGCGTCGTGGATATGGCCGGGCCTGACGGTGAGCGGCGGTTGAGCTTTGCCGATATGTTCGAATGGCGGGACCAGTTGGCTGGGCAATTGGGCGTCGGACGCGGCCAAAGGGTCGCCATCTGCATGCGTAACCGCGCGGAGTGGATGGTCGCATTCCTGGCGGTCATGAAATTGGGCGGCGTCGCGGCGCTGCTCAACAGCCGTGGGTCGGCGACAGAATTGTTGGCGATGGTCGACGAAGTCACGCCCGACCTGATCCTGGCCGACGCCGAACGCGCGGCGCTTTTGCGCGAAGCGGGTTATGAAGGGCGGATGATCGACGTGACGCAGCCCTTGAATGGGCAGGGAGCGGAAGGCGAAGGCAGCCAGGATGCGGCCCCCCAAAGCGCTGGCCCCGCCGACCCCTGCGCCATTTTGTTCACGTCGGGCACGACCGGCCGGGTGAAGGGTGCCGTCTTGTCACATCGCAGCCTGATCACGGGGTTGATGGGCACGCAACTGACCGGGTCGATGGTGCTGCACAATATGGCCCGCGACTATGGCGTGCCGGTCGATACGCTCATCGCGCAGGTCCCGTCACAGTCCATTTTGCTGGTCTATCCGCTCTTCCATATTTCAGGGCTGGGCGCGGGTTTCCTTGCGCCATTTCTGTCCGGTGGCAAGATCGTCGTCATGCGCCGCTGGGACGCGGAAGAAGCCGTGCGGCTGATTGAGCGGGAGCGTGTGACCCAGCTGTCGGCGGTGCCCACCATGTTGTGGGACATGGTGCACCGCGCGCGCACCAGGGATGCTGACCTGAGTTCCGTGCGGAATATCGGATCGGGCGGGCAGGCGTTGCCGCTTAACCTGCTGGAAGAGGTGCGGGCGCTCTGCCCTCATTCCATGATCGGGGTCGGCTATGGCATGACTGAAACATCGGGCGCGATTGCGCAGGCGGTCGGTGCCGACTTCCTGGCACGTCGGGCATCGGCGGGCCGCGTGCTGCCGCTGGTGGACCTGCGGATCGAGCGGGAGGATGGGACGGTCTGTGGCCCCGATGAGACCGGCGAAATCATCGTGCGCAGCGCCATGATCATGAGCGGCTATTGGAACCGGCCGGACGAGACGGCGAACAGCTTTACGACCGATGGCTGGCTGCGCACCGGCGACATCGGATTTCAGGATGAGGAAGGCTATATCTTCATCGTCGATCGCGCCAAGGACATGGTCATTTCGGGCGGGGAGAATATCTACTGCGCCGAAGTCGAGCGCGTGCTGAGCGAAATGCCGCAGGTTACCGAATGCGCGACGTTCGGCATTGCGGATGAGCGACTGGGCGAAGCGTTGGTCGCGGTTGTGCAGGCAGACGGCCTTGACGAACGCAGCATCATCGATTGGGTGGCGGGGCGGCTGGCACCCTACAAGGCGCCAACCCGCGTCGCCTTTTCGCGCGAGCCGCTGCCGCGCAACCAGGCCCAGAAAATCAACAAGATCGCGCTGCGCGCGCTGTGGCCAGTCCTGGCCGCCAACAACTGAACAGGAGAGTTTCGCCATGGGCATGCCCAAGGACATAAAGATCATCGATTGTATGCTGGGCATCCCCGACGCCGAGGACCGTTCTGCCTGGTTCGATCCCTTCCGCCCGCTGATCAAGGATCAGCAGACGCTTCAGCAATTCGCGATGCCGGCGCAATATATGTTCAAGGACATTCCGCAGACCGGCAAGGTCGATGATTTCGTGTCCTGGACTGTCGATCAGATGGATCAATATGGCATCGACAAGGCGCTGGTCGGGTGGAACGACAATCCCACATCCTATCGCGCCAAGGAGATGTTCGGGGATCGTTTCTTCTTCGACCTGCCCTGTGATCCCAACAAGGGTATGGAGGAAGTTCGCCGGATCAAGCGAATCCATGCCGAAGTCGGTCTGTCGGCGATCAGCGTCTTTCCAGCAGGCACGCTGCCGCAGGTGGCGATCAACCACAAATATATGTTCCCGCTTTATACTTGCGCGGCTGAACTGGGGCTGCCGGTACTTCTGAATGCGGGGATTCCGGGCCCGCGTATTCCAATGGAAACGCAGAAGGTCGAACATCTGGACGAAGTTTGCTGGTTCTTTCCAGACCTGAAAGTCGTCATGCGCCATGGCGCGGAGCCGTGGGAGGCTTTGGCCGTCAAGCTGATGCTGAAATGGCCCAACCTTTATTATTCGACCAGCGCCTTTGCGCCAAAACATTATCCCAAGGCGATCATCGACTACGCCAATACGCGCGGCGCCGACAAAATAATCTACGCGGGATATTTCCCGATGGGTCTAAGCCTGGAGCGCATTTTCAGGGACATGCAGAATGTGCCCTTCAAGGATGAAGTCTGGCCGAAATTCCTGCGCGAAAACGCCATCAAGGTCTTTGACCTTTGAATAATCTGACGGAGCTATCCATGTCCAATCCCGAAATCGCCGCCGCGACCGATGCACGCACCCCGCCAGTGGCCGTGTGGCAAATCCTTGAGAAACTGAAAGGGCAGGATCTGCTCGACTGGCGGATGGCCGAGGTCAAGGATCGCGCCTCCATCAAGGAGCGTAACCTGGATATCGGCATCCCCTTCGGCTGGTATCCGGTCCTGCTGTCGTCGGAACTGCAGGTCGGTGAGGTGAAGCCGCTGCGCTATTTCTCTCAGGATCTGGCGATCTGGCGCGGGGAGGATGGCAAGGTCCGCATGCTCGATGCCTATTGCAAGCATCTGGGCGCACATATGGGCCATGGCGGCAAGGTAGATGGCAATCTTCTGGAATGCCCGTTCCATGCCTGGCGCTATGATGGCGACGAGGCGGTGGTGAAGGACATTCCCTATGCCCGCAACATCCCGCCGCAGGTGAAACGCAAATGCACCCGCAATTGGCACATTACCGAAGCGAACCGCTTTATCTGGGCCTGGTATCACCCACAGGATGTTGCGCCGCTGTTCGAAGTGGCAGTGCTGCCGGAAGCGAGCGATCCCGACTGGACCGGCTATGAAATCCATGAATGGAATGTCTGGGGTTCGATCCAGAACATGGCCGAAAATGGCGTCGATGTTGCCCATTTCCGTTTCATTCACGGCACCGCCAATGTGCCGCTGGGCGAATTGCGCTGGGGTGAATGGGGTCGCGGCGCGGATGTGAAGGCGAAAATGGGCACGCCCTGGGGCGAAGTCGATGGCTGTATCAGCTATGACACGATGGGTCCGGGGCAAAGCTGGACGCGCTTCACCGGCATCTCGGAGACGCTGCTGGTTGCCTGCCTCGCGCCGGTCGAACTCGATCATGTGCATGTTCGCTTCTGCTTCACTCAGCCCAAGGCGCAGGCTGAAGGCGAGCGGGCAGGCGTTGCCAAGGCGATCATCCGCGACATCTGCAAGCAGTTCGATCAGGACAAAGTCGTGTGGGACCGGCAGAGGTTCGAACCCAATCCGATCATCTGCGATGGCGACGGTCCGATCCCGCAATTCCGCAAATATTATGCGCGTTATTATGCCGATCAGGATGCGGCGTGAGATGGCCTGAAGTTGCGTGATTTGATGTGACGCGACGCTGCGTGCTCCTGCGAAGGCAGGAGTCCAGTTGAAACGGCGGAACTGGGCTCTTTCGCAGGAGCGCGTTGAGGGGAGCGAGCAGGAATGGACATGACACGCCGGGAAAGCATGGCAAATGTTGGCGCGGCGGCGTTGGCGGGAATGGCTGGAACGGCCAAGGCCGCGGTGACCCGCTCCAGTCCGCTGGACACGCATGACGCATTGGGACTGGCCCAGCTGGTGAGGGACAAGCAGATTTCGCCCAGCGAACTGCTGGACGCCGCAATCGCCAGAACCGAAGCGCTCAATCCCCGGTTCAACTTCATCGCGCAGAAACATTATGAACATGGTCGGGCGGCCATCGCCAATGGACTGCCGCAAGGGCCGTTCACCGGCGTTCCGTGGCTGCTGAAAGACTTGAACACCTATATTGCGGGTCTGCCGACGGAAAATGGCAGCCGTTTTTATAAGGACTATCGTCCTGCGGTGACATCCGAACTCGTCCGGCGGATCGAGCAGGCGGGTTTCGTCATTTTCGGCAAGACGACTGTCCCGGAACTGGGCCTGACAGGCACGACCGAGAACAAGCTGACCGGCGATACGCGCAATCCGTGGGACGTTAGCCGGATCACCGGCGGGTCATCGGGCGGTGCAGCGGCGGCGGTGGCGGCCGGTGTGCTGCCTGCCGCTCATGCCACGGACGGTGGCGGATCAATCCGCATTCCGGCGTCCTGCTGCGGCCTGTTCGGGATGAAGCCCAGCCGGGGACGCGTGCCGATGGGGCCGCCGCGCACGGAAGGCTGGGGCGGATTGTCGGTGCATCATGCTGTCACGCGCAGTGTTCGCGATTCCGCCGCCATTCTGGACGCGACGCAGGGGCCGGAGCCGGGAAGCCGCTATGCCGCGCCTACACCTGGCGACACTTTCCTGTCCCACGTGAGCAAAGCCCCCCGCCGTTTGCGGATAGCATTGATGCTGGATGCGCCAGCGGGATCGCCGGTTGATCGCGAATGTGTAGAAGCCGCGCGCAAGGCGGCGCGGCTGTGCGAGAACCTGGGCCATCATGTGGAGGAAGCCGCGCCAAAGCTGGACATAGCGGCGATGGGTGCGGCCAGTTTCGTGCTGATCGGATCATCGGTCGCGGCAGATATGGCCGATCGCGCGAAGGCGACCGGCATCGCGATCGGGCCGGATGTGCTGGAGCCGATCACGCTGGGCTTTGTCGCCTATGGCCAGAAAACGACCGGCATGGACTTCGCGCGGGCGAATAGCACGCTGCAGGCTGCGGCCATTGCGATGGCGCAGTTCATGGCGGACTATGATGTCATCCTGTCGCCGACGCTTGCAGCCCCCCCGCTGAAGCTGGGGCAGATCAACCTGACCCCTGACGTGGATTTCGCCGCATGGGGTCAGCGCGCGGGGGCATTTTCGCCCTTCACACAGATCGCCAACATGACGGGCCAACCCGCAATGTCGGTGCCGCTCGCCATATCCGCTACCGGCCTGCCGATCGGGGTGATGTTCATGGGCCGCTATGGTGATGAGGCCACGCTGTTCCGGCTGGCGGGTCAGTTGGAACAGGCTGCGCCCTGGAAGAACAGGCGTCCGACGCTTTAAGATATTTGGAGAAAATGATGCGCGGATTTGAAGGCAGGGCAGCTATCGTCGCGGGTGACGGGTGCGTCAGCCGCCGCTCTCTGCTGCGGGACTGAAGATGCGCATTGCGTCAAACCCGTGGGTCGTGCTGGCGACACTGCTCGCGATTTACATCATGAACTATGCCGACCGCTATCTGATCACCGGGCTGATCGGCCCGATCAAGGCGCAGTTCGGCATCGGCGACGCCACGGTCGGCATGTTGATGGGTCCCGCGTTCGTGTTCCTCTATGTAGTGCTGGGCGTTCCCTTCGCTCGCTTGGCGGATCGGACATCGCGGGTTCATATCATCGCGGCGGGGTGCATCCTGTGGAGCGGCGCGACCATCGCAACAGGCATGGCCAGCGGCGCTGTCAGCCTGACTCTGGCGCGGGTCGCCGTGGGCGTGGGGGAGGCGGCGTTCGTCGCACCCGCTTATTCGTTGCTGTCGGATTATTTCCGGCCCGAAAAGCGTGGCCTGGCCTTCGCGATATTGGGGGTGGCGGCTTATGCCGGGCAGATTGCCGGGCAGGCGGGAGGTCCGGCGATCGCGGCCGTATATGATTGGCGCATGGCCTTTTACAGCATGGGCGCCATCGGCTTGTTCCTAGGCGTGGCCGCCCTGTTCCTGATCCGGGAGCCGCGACGGAGCAGCACTGGCGCAGAGCAGGTGGTGGTGATGCCGCTTTGGCTGCTGATCCAATGCCTGGGGCGTAATCCGGCCTACATCTTCATGATGTTCGCGTTCGGCTTTGGCGTGCTGTCGGGCGTGTCGTTCGGCTTCTGGGCCCCGGAACTGTTCACGCGCGCCTACGGGCTTGACCCGGTCACGGTGAAGTCGACCTTTGCGTTGAATTTCGGCCTGTCGGGATTGGTGGGCATGCTGTTGTTCGGAACCTTGTCTGACCGGCTTTCCCGGCGCAGTATGAAATGGCCGTCCCGCCTTTCGGCGCTGGCGCTCGGCGCGGCCACCGCCGCGATCCTGCTGGCGAGTTGGGCAGGCAATTTCGACATGGCACGCCTGGCAGCCATTCCTGCGGGCCTGCTGGGGGGAGGATGGTCGGTGGGTTTCCTGGCCACGCTGCAATATATGCTTCCGCCGCGCATCCGGGCGGCATCCACGGCGATATTTCTGGCGGTAACGACCCTGATCGGATTTTTCATCGGGCCGTGGGCGACGGGGTGGTTGAGCCAGGTCATGGGCAATGACGCCGCATCGCTCCGCATGGCGTTGACCATCGTCATCCCGTTCGGTTTCCTGTCGGCGCTGCTCGGCTGGGCCGCTGGGGCGCGGGTGGAGCGTGACCGGGCCGCACTGGATGTCGCGCTTTCGATTCGACCTGTCGCCCCTTTGCTGGCAAGACCAGCGGCTGAAAGGGGATGAGTAAGGTCTATGAGCGAAACCTTCGTGTTCGACGACACGGATCGCAAGATTGTCGAACAACTGCGGCAAAATGGTCGCGCGACTAATCAGCAGATCGCGGAGTCCCTCAATCTGATCGCTTCCACCGTGTCCACGCGCATCCGGCGGATGGAAGAAGCCGGGATGCTGCGTGTGGTCGCTGTGTCGGACTTTGCGGTCCATGGCTATCACGTCATCATTCATGTGGCCGTCCAGGTCAGCGGGCGGCCCGCACTGGACGTCGCGGAAGATCTGGCGGAATTCCCCGAAGTCTTTGCCGCGCATCTTGTCACCGGCAGTTATGAAATAAGCCTGCTGCTGACGCTGCGTGACATTGATGAGCTGCCGTCCCTGATCACGGATCGATTGTCGAAAGTACCGGGCATAAAGTCGATGATCCCTGCGGTCGGGCTGGATGTCGTTCGCTATGGCCTAGATACCGGCCCGATCGACAGCAGGAGGCTTGCATGAGCAGACCCGATCTGGACGATCTGGATCACCAGCTGATCAGCATATTGGCGCAGGATGCGCGCGTTTCAAATCGCAAGATCGCGAGCGACCTGGGCGTCAATGAAGGCACGGTCAGGGGTCGGATCAAACGGTTGCAGCAGGAAAGGCTGATCGCCTTCACCGCGCTGACCGGCATGAAGCTGGAAAAGGCGACCAACATCGCCTTCATCGCCATTCAGGCCGATGTCGGCCATGTGCGCCAGATCGCGCGCAACATCGCGGATATTCCGTTGGTGAAGGCGGTGATGATCACCCTTGGCCCATTCAACATCATGGCGACCTGCCTCTACGATGATCTGGATGATCTGCATAAGCTGGCGTCCGGCAAGGTGTTGGAGGTCGAAGGGGTTCGGCATGTGGAAACGTCGCTGGTGGTCAGGACGGTCAAGTTCAGCAACAGGGTTGTGCGGATCACCGACGCGGAGAGCGGAGGCTGACAGGGTCCTAATCGAAATACGGAATTCGTAATGGACAAAAATCCGCAAATTGATGCTTGAAGTCATATCTAAGCTGGTATAGCATAATTTCATCGGCTCATTGATGCGTATTATCGACTATGGTCGGGGGAGGCGGCATCATGACACCCCGTGGGGCGTGGGCCTGATTACCAGCCGGATATGCAAAGGCAGGCGAAAATGGAATTCGCGTTTTCCGACGAACAAATGATGATTGCAGAGACGGCCGGAGCCTTCTTCGCTGAAAATGCCACCAGTGATCGTACACGCAAGGCGATGGCGACCGACGGCATCGACCGCGCGTTATGGCACGGCTTTTGTCAGGAACTGGGCCTGTCCGGCATCGGCCTTCCCGAAAGCGCCGGGGGTGCGGGGCTGGGCATGGTCGAACTGGCCATCATCGCGCAAGCGGCAGGGGCGCAGGTCGCCGCCCTGCCGATGCTGGGCAGTCTGGCTCAGGCGGCGCAGGCGGTCGCGGCGGGCGGTGGTGAGGCTCAGCAGACGCAATGGCTGCCCCAGTTGATTTCCGGGGAGGCCATCGCCGGCTATTTTCATGACGCCGCGTTGCATGCAGACGGGGACCGGCTGACCGGCGGGTCGCGGTTCGTCACCCATGGAGCCAGCACCGACCTGTTCGTCGTCACGGACATGCGTCAGGTATGGCTCGTCCGCGCCGATGCGCCAGGGGTCAGTGTCACGCCGCAGACCAGCATGGACCAGACGCGTCCTCTGGCCCATGTGCGGCTGAACAATGTTCCGGGTGAACGGCTTTCCAATCCAACCGCCGCGCTGGCGGCAGCCCATCGCGCAGCCTTCATCACTGCCGCAGCCGAAGCGTTGGGCGGCGCGCAAGCCTGCCTGGACCGCACCGTCGCCTATTCGAAAGAGCGCATCCAGTTTGGCCGCCCCATCGGATCCTTCCAGGCCTATAAGCACCGGCTGGCCGACATGATGGTTGAAATCGAACAGGCGCGATCCGCCGTATACTGGGCTGCCTGCGCCATCGATGAAGGGGCCGATGACGCGGCGATGGCGGTCCATGCCGCCAAATCCTTTGCCACGGACACCTATTTCCGCTGCGCCGGGGACATGATCCAGCTGCACGGCGGCATCGGCTTTACATGGGAACATGATGCGCATCTTTTCTTTAAGCGCGCCCGTTCGCTGCAGACGATGCTGGGCAGCGGCGATTGGCACCGCGAAAGGATTGCCGCGATGATATTGGGAGAAGCGGCATGAAACTGGGCTTTTCACCGCAAGACGAACTGTTCCGGCAGGAATGCGCCGATTGGTTGAACGGCCAGATGGCAGGCGAATTCAGCGATATAAAGGGCGTTACCAAGCTGACCGGCAGCCCGGAACGGCGAAAGGAATGGGAACAGCAGTTGGCCGCCCATCGCTGGTCCTGCATCGGCTGGCCCAGCCAGTGGGGCGGGCGCGACGCGACGCTGGCGCAGCAGGTGATCTTTGCCGAAGAATATGCGCGCGCAGGCGTGCCGGGCCGGGTCAACCATATCGGGGTCGAACTGGCGGGGCCGACCATCCTGACGTTCGGCACGGAGGAGCAGAAGCAGCGTTTCCTGCCCGACATCGCGGCGGGCAAAACCATATTCTGCCAGGGCTTTTCCGAACCCAATGCCGGGTCTGACCTCGCCAGCGTGCGGACCAAGGCGAGGCTGGAAGGTGATGAGTGGGTCGTCAACGGACAGAAGATATGGACCAGCCTGGCCCATATTTCCGACTGGATTTTCGTCATCACCCGCACCGAGGAAGGGTCAAAGGGGCCAAAGGGCCTGACCTTCCTGATGATGCCGATCGACCAGCCGGGCATAGAGATCAGGGGCATTCGCCAGATTAACGGGGATGCGGAATTTAACGAGACTTTCTTTACCGATGCACGATGTCCGGCGGATAGCCTGATAGGCGCAGTGGGTGAAGGGTGGCGCATTGCCATGGGGCTGCTGGCGTTTGAACGCGGCGTGTCCACGCTGGGCCAGCAAATGGGGTTTCGCAATGAACTGGACGAAATCATCGCAGTGGCAAAGGCCAATGGCGCGGCGAATGATCCGTTGATCCGCCAGCGGTTGGCCAAGGCAGAGGTCGGCCTGCGCCTGATGCGCTATGGCGCGCTGCGGATGTTGTCGCAGACGGATCATTCCAGCATGGATGGCGCGGCGCTGACCTACAAGATTCAGTGGGCCAGCTGGCGCCGTAATCTGGGCGAACTGGCGATGGATGTGCTGGGGCAGGGCGGCGAGATCAGCGACCATGCGGAATATGAATGGGATACGCTGCCAAACCTGTTCCTGTTTTCGCGATCGGACACCATCTATGGTGGCACCAACCAGATCCAGCGCAACCTGATCGCGGAACGCGGCCTGGGCCTGCCTCGTGAGCCGCGCGGGACGGCGTGAGTGGCGGAAGAAGAAGATGCCTTTGAACGGTTGAAGAACTTTCCGCCGCGCGGGCATCATGCGCTGTTGGGCATCTACACCGTTGATAATGGACCCGATTGGGTCGAACTGGCCTGCCCCTTCGCCCCCGGATTCCTGATGGACCTAGAGTCGGGGTTGGTATCGTCCGGCCCGGTCGTGTCGCTCGTCGATGCTGCGGCGGGCGCGGCGATCATAGCGCGGACGCGGCAGTGGCGCCCCATGGCGACGTTGGACCTGCACATTGATTATCTTAGACCGGCCCGCGCGGGACAGGCGCTGCATGCGCGTGCGCATTGCCATCATATAACGCGAAAGGTCGCATTTACCCGTTGCAGCGTCCATAACGGCGATGCGGATCGGCCAATCGCCTCTGCAACCGCCAGCTTTTTCTTCATGGAAGAGTTATGATCGTTCACACGCCCTACGCACGGATGCTTGGCATTCAGGCCATGGCTGACGAAGCTGGCGTGACGACGCTGATGATGCCCGCGGCCCCTTCATTGGAAGGCCGGGCGGGTTTTCTATATGGCGGGGTCATCGCCAGTCTGCTGGAACTGGCGTGCCTGGAAGCGGTCGCGCGGGAAGGGGGCAAGCCCTGGCCCAAGCCCATCAACATGTCGTTCGATTTCCTGCGCGGCGGGTTGATGATCGACAGCTATGCGCAGGCGCGGTTGGTCCGCATCGGGCGGCAAGTGGCCAACGTCGATGCAACCTGTTGGCAGAAGGATCGTGAAAAGCCGGTCGCTACCGGAAGGATGCATCTGCTGCTCGATTGAGCGGCTTTATCGCTCCACCAGGCTCTTCAAGGATTTGAGATCGCGGTTCACCCATTTGATGTCGGCTGCAAAGCGTTCATCGTCCATGCTTGGCTGGCGAAACAAGGTCAGCATGACTTCAGCGCCATCGCCATTTTCGATGACACGCATGGGAACATGGATGTTGACGCCATCGCCCTGGTCGACATGATGATCCATCACGCCGAAACTGTTATGCGGTGAAAAGCCGATGCGGATAGGGCCTTCGGGGCCGTCCGCCACCCAATGGTCGCCGTCCTGCCGAAGGCCGGAGTCCACAAGGCCCGACGCCCATTTCGGGAAAAATTCAGGACGCCAGATCATATCGTAAAGCTCTTGCCAATTGCGATTGATCGTAACGCTGAAAGTGCGGCCTGGCAGCATTTCGCTTCTCCTTCGTTCAGCCGTCATGCCATTCGCCCGGCTGCATACCTTCAATCGACCAATCCCCGATCCGCCACCGCACCAGCCGTAGTGTCGGGTGCCCTACAGCGGCGGTCATCCTGCGTACCTGCCGGGTTCTGCCTTCCCTGATGGTCAGTTCGATCCAGCAGTCCGGCACGCTCTTGCGGAACCGCACCGGCGGGTCGCGCGGCCACAGGTCGGGCGGGTCGATGCGTCTCGCCTGCGCGGGCAGGGTCATGCCATCCTTCAAACGGACGCCACGCCGCAGCTGCTCCAGCGCGCTTTCCTGCGGATCGCCTTCGACCTGCACGAGGTAGGTTTTCGGCGTCTTGTATTTTGGGTCAGCGATCCGCGACTGGAGCCTGCCATCATCGGTGAGCAGGAGCAGGCCTTCGCTATCCAGGTCCAGCCGCCCGGCAGGGTAAACGCCCGGCACGTCGATGAAGGCCGACAATGTCGGGCGCACGGTCTCCGACCGGACGTCGGTGAATTGCGACATCACACCATAGGGTTTGTTGAACAGGATCAGGCGGGTCATGCTCAATCTTCCTCAATGGCTATGCTGCCCTGATCGATCAGCGCGGCGATCAGGGTCAGGCATGGCGGCTGATTGGCAAGGTCCGGGCTGGCGAGGACATGGTCCTGCGCACAAATCTGCCGGGCGAACGCGGCGGTCTGACCGCAGCAGTCAAAGCTTTGCCCATCGGCAAAGAGGATGACGGCATCGTCCGACCCGCGAATGAATGAAAAGCGGCTGGCCGGGTTGCGCAGAATGACGGCGCCTTTGGCGAGTTGTTCGCGCAGATCGTCGGGCTGGACCGGATATTCGGGACGCCAGTCCGCTTCTGCATATTTCCGGCTGCTATTATATTCCCCGAACCAACGGGCAAAGCCCTGCGCGTTGAGCAGCTTTTGCGTCATCATCCCGTGCAGCCGGGCGAGCGAGTCCGGCGAAATCTCGCCCGAATTGTCCTGCACATGCAGATCCGGGTCGGCATAACGGTCGTCGCACCGGATCGTATCGACCAGATGATCGCACCACCCTTCGATCAGTTCGCTTTGGGAAGGCGCGCGAAAACCGATGGAATAGGTCATGCAGTCGTCGCCCACGGCTATGCCGTCATGGGCGTAACCCGGCGGAACATAAAGGATATCGCCCGGTTCCAAAATCCATTCATCGCTTGCCTCGAACGTCGCGAGCAAACGCAGATCGTCATGGGGCAGCAATATGCTCGTCTCATCGCACAGTGGCCCGACCCGCCAGCGGCGCTTGCCCAGTCCCTGCAACAGGAACACGTCATATTGGTCGAAATGCGGTCCTACCCCGCCCTGATCGCTGGCATAGCTGACCATGACATCATCGATCCGCCAATTAGGCACAAAGCGGAACGGGTCGATCAGCGCCGCGACATCGGGGACGTGATGATCGACCGCCTGGACGAGCAAGGTCCATGGCGTGCCGCCCAATGTGCTGAAACGCTCCGCCGCGAAGGGGCCGTGATCCAGCGCCCAATTGTCGCCCGTCCGCTCGATCAGCCGGGATTCGACATCCTCCTCACAGGCCAGCCCAGCCAGTTCGTCAGGGGCGAGGGGGTTGGCCCACGCCGCCCACGGGTTGCGGATGAGCAGCGGCTTTTTTTGCCAATAATCCCGAAGGAAACGGTCGATATCGAAATTATGAAGTTGCATGAATGCTCGCGAAGCTGACCGGGCCACCCGTGCCGCCGCCAGCGGTCAATGTCAAAGCGGTTGCTGCGCCGCGCGGCGCTTCGTCCTGATCAGTCGGACCAGCGTTTCGTCCAGCGTGGACAGGAAACGCGACCGATCCGCCTTGCTGAAGGCGGCAGGCCCGCCGACATTGTCGCCGCCCGCCCGCAGATCAGCCATGATCGCGCGAACCGCGATGGCGTTGCCGATCGATGCGGTGGTGAATCGTTTGCCCGTAGGCGCGATCACCACGCCACTCATTTTCAACGAACGGTCCGCCAGCAATATGTCGGCGGTTATGACGATCGTGCCGTCCGTCACGCGCTCCGCGACCCAGTCATCCGCCGCGTCGAATCGATCGCCGACCACCGTCCGGCTGATCAGGGGGTGGGTGGGAATTCGGATAGGGCTGTTGCTGACCACCATGACAGGCACGTCATGGCGAAGCGCGACCTTGTATATTTCGTCCTTCACCGGACAGGCGTCGGCGTCGACCAGTATCTGGATCATGGGCAAGCGGCGATCAGGCGGGGCCGCATGTCATTGCGCGCCCCGGTCGGTTTGCGCCAGCCGCCGCCCGGTGACCAGGGTCTGGATGATGAACAGCAGGATCAGGATGGTCCCCGCGGTCCCCACGAAAATATCGAAGCCCGACACCCTGCCAAACAGTCCGGGGCCGGACCCCAGCACCATCATCATCAACGTCAGCGCAATCAGAATCAGCCGCAATTCTGTAGGCCCGGCGGCAAGGTAGGACAGTTTGAATTCGCCAATCACGCGGGCGGACAGATAAGCGTGGATCGACAGCAACAGATAGCCCGCCAGCGCGACCATCGCGATGTCCATGGTCACATAGGGGCTAAGGCCGATACCGGCCAGAATCAGTAATGTCGCAAGTCCATCGCAGCTATGATCGATGAAATAGCCGTAGGATGGACGTTCGATCCGCCGATAGCGCGCGATGCTGCCGTCCATCGAGTCGCCGAACCACTGGATGAAATAGCCAGCGATGGCGACCAATAGCCAGGACGGGTTAAGGGCGCTGGCAACATAGCCCAGGAAGATCATGAACGCACCGACCATGCCCAGAAATGTCAGGCGGTCCGGCGTAACCCAGCGAGGCATCCGGCTGCACAGCCAGGTGAGCAATTGGCGTTCCCGCGCGGCGAGCCAGTTTTCCTGAATTCTCGAAAGCGAAGGGGCATTCTGTAATGGCATTGTCATATCATCTTATGAAACGATGAGCGCCGATGAGCAACCTGCGAAATCCTGCCGCCGGGCATGTGGGCGGGCGGGCCGCTATCGAATGAGTGCGCGGTAGGCGGACGGAGAGCGGCCGACCTGCTGTCGGAAAGCGGCGCAAAAGGCAGGCGCACCTGAATAGCCCAGGTCCCGCGCTATGTCCACCAGGGGGCGCCGCTCGTTTCCGCCCAGCAGCGCCTTTGCCCGCCGCATCCTTGCCTGGCGCGTGAATGCGCCCGGCCCGATGCCCATCATGTCGCGAAAGCAGCGCATGAAATGATAACGGCTAAGGCCGCACGATGCTGCCAGCATATCGACGTCCGGCGGCGGGCCGGGAGCGTCGATCCGTTCCAGCACCCGGCGCAACATGCGCGGCGTCAGGCCGCCCTTGCGACGATGCGCTCGCAACTCTGCCCCCGTCAGATAGCGTCGAAGGTCGATCAGCAAGGTGGCGACCAGCGATTCTGCCAAGCCGGGGCTGTCCGCTTGCGGCTGTTCCGCCTCACTCGCCAGACGCAGCATCGCGTCCTCCATCGCCTGCGACCTGATGTCGAAACAGGCGGCGAGCGCGGCTTGGCCCAGTGGCTCTGCGCCCAGCGCAGGCTCGATCCGCCAGTCTTCAAACCGGCATCGCAGCGTGTGGAACGATCCGCCCGACACGCGCATTTCCATCGGTGTGCCCGCCGGGCGAAAACCCAGCGCGCCGAAACGGATGAAGGGTGAACGCTCATTGCCCGCCAGCCGACCCTCCGACCCGTCCAGCAGGCGCGAAAGGCCAAGCGAAAGGATCGCTTGCGTTTCCGTGACCACCACCGTTTCGGCTTCTACTTCTGGAAAGGCGCATAGTTCGATCAGCACGCCGGGCAGGGCAATGTGCCCCTGCACCAGATCCTTGCTCCGTTGCGCGTCGATAATGTGGATCGCCATGATCGGCTCCATTATGAAATCGTGCGGTATATTCATGGATCGTGCGCCAATCCGCAAGGGTCAGATTGGCCGGGTCGGCAGCTTGCTGTAAATTGCGCGGATAAATCAGGAGAGAGAATGTCAAACCACAGCAGCGCCGCTGTGCCGACCGCCGACGATATTTTGCGCGGCGTCGATCTGGCCGGGCGCACCGCTATCGTTACCGGCTCTTCGTCCGGCGTGGGCGTGGCCATCGCGTCTGCTCTGGCCAAGGCGGGGGCGGAGGTCACACTGGCGGTGCGCGATGTCGCGGCTGGCGCGCAGACTGCTGATGCGATCGCTGCCGCGACCGATGGACGCACCCGTCCCAGCGTGGAAGCGGTCGATCTGCTGTCCATGGAATCGGTCCGGGCCTTTACCGCGCGGTGGGGCGAGCGCCGCCCGATTGACCTGCTGGTCAACAATGCCGGCCTTATGGGACCGCCGCTGACCCGCACGAAGGACGGGTTTGAAAGCCAGATGGCGGTCAATTATTTTGCCCCGTTCCTGCTGTCGGAACTGCTGCTGCCCAACCTGGCCGCGCGCAGGGGCCGGGTGGTGATCGTCTCATCCGGCTCGCATCATCTTGCGGAACTGAGGCTGGACGACCTGAATTACGAACGGCGCGCCTATGAAAAGTTCGAAGCCTATGGCCACGCCAAGCTGTGCGCCAACCTGCTGGCCGTGGAATATAGCCGCCGCCATGCACCGCAGGGCGTAACCATGAACGCGTGCACGCCAGGCGGGGTCATGACCAATCTGGGTCGCCATGTCACTTTTCAGGACGCCGTTCGGCTGGGCTGGGTGAATGAGGATGGCACCTTGCCGCAAGGCAGCATGAAGACGGTGGAAGAAGGCGCGGCGACGCCGGTATGGGCCGCTGTCGCACTGGAATTGGCAGGACGGGGCGGCCTGTATCTGGAGGATTGCGCCATTGCGCCGATATGGTCGCCGCCCATGCCATCCGGGTGGGGCGTCACCGCCGCCTCGCTCGACCCCGGCAATGCGCGCCGCCTGTGGGACGTTGCCGAACCTCTGATCCTGAAGGAAGTCGCATGAACCGTCCTGTCAGCGCATTTGCCCCGGCCAATGACAATATCATCGCCGAGACCGAACGATGGCAGGCGGAAACGCGCGCGCCCTTCGTCGCGGCGCAGCCGGAGCGTCGCGATCCCTTCGTCACCCAGGCGCTCAAATGGCCGATCAAGCCGCTCTACACGCCTGCCGATCTGGACGCGGTGGGTTTCGACTATCTGAAGGATCTGGGTTTTCCGGGAGAATATCCCTTTACTCGGTCCACCCGGCCAAACGGCCACCGCTCCGGTTTCTGGACGATGACGCAGGTCACTGGCTTTGGCAAAGGCGAGGACTGGGCGAAGCGGGCGCGCTTCATGTTGGATCAGGGCCTGTCCGGCCTGATCCTGGAATATGATCTTGCCACCACCAATGGCTATGACAGCGACGACCCGATGGTAGAAGGCGAAGTGGGGCGCGCAGGCATGGCGCTCGACAGTCTGGAAGATCTGGAAAACGCGTTCGACTTGCCGTTCGACAAGCTCAAATATCTCATGAGCGTTTGTAACGCGCCGCAGCCGGTGAACCTGGCCATGATCATTGCCGCGCTGGAGAAAAAGGGCGTTGATCCCAGGGATTTCGTTCTTCACATCGTCAACGGCATCCTGATCGAATATACCTGTGTCGGGCGTTACATCTATCCGCCCGAACATGGCCTTCGCATCGCGACCGACGCGATTGAATATATCATCCGCCATCATCCGAACTGGGCGCCCCTGTCCATCATTTCCGCCCAGCTTCAGCCTGCCAAGGCGAACCCCGTGCAGGAGATCGCGTTCAGCCTTGCGATATGCTGCGCCTATATTGACGCGACGCTGGAACGCGGTTTGGACATCGACACGGTCGCGCCTTACCTCAACCATTTCGTCGTCAATGTGGACATGGATTTCTTCGAAGGCATCTGCAAGCTGCGGGCCTTCCGCAAATGCTGGGCGCGGCTGATGAAGGAACGCTATGGCGCCACCCGGCCCGAAGCGCTCAAGATTCGGCTTATGACGTCGCCAACCACGATCGCGCTGACGCTTCAGCAGCCGCTCAATAATATCGGCCGTCTCGCCATCATGGCGACCGCCTGCGCGCTGGGCGGCGCGGGCGAGAATATGACTACGCCGCTCCATGATGAAGCCCATTCGCTGCCCGCTGAAGAAGCGATCCGGGTCGGCGCGGCGTTGCAGCACATTGTCGCGCATGAAACCGGCGTGGCGGAAACGATCGATCCGCTCGCCGGGTCCTATTATGTCGAAACCCTGACCAAACAGATGGAGGATGCGGCCTTTGCGGAGATGGAAAAGATCTTCGCCATGGGCGGTGCGGTCAAGGCGATCGAGACCGGCTATTTCCAGCGCGCTCTGGGCCGCGAACAATATGAACGGAACAAGGATCTGGAGGAAGGCCGCCGCAAATGGGTGGGCGTCAACCATCTCGTCCTGCCGGAGGAAAAGCGGGAAATCGAAATCTTCCGCCTGAACGATGATATGGAGGAGCAGCAGGTCGAAAAGGTCCGCGCGCTCCGTGCCCGGCGCGACCAGCCTGCGGTCGACGCCGCGCTCGACAAGGTGCGCGAAGCGGCGCGCAATGGCGACAACCTGGTCCCTGTGTGTCTGGCAGCGGTGAAGCTCTACGCCACGCACGGCGAACTGTGTAACGCTATGCGCGACGTGTTCGGCGTCCACACTCCCGACAGCCAGCTTGCAGGAGTTTGACGAGATGCAGGAACAGCCAAACCGCCGCCTTCGCGTGCTGCTCGCCAAGCTGGGCATGGACACCCACACTGTCGGCGTCACCATCATCGGCCATGCCCTGCGCGAAGCAGGAATGGAGGTGATCTTCACCGGCCTGAAGCAGACGCCCGAAATGGTCGCCGCCGCCGCCATTCAGGAGGATGTCGACGTGGTGGGCATTTCCACTTTGTCGGCTGGGCACACGCGCAGCTTGCCCAAGCTGGCGCGGCTGCTGCGTGAGCAGGGCGGCGGGGACAAGTTGTTGCTGGCAGGTGGCGTCATTCCGCAGGAGGATCAGCCGTTCCTGCAGGAAGCGGGCGTGCACAAGATATTCACCATGGGCGCGGACACGCGCGACATCGTCCAATATCTGGAACAATGGTGGGCCGGGAAACAGGCTTCGGAAGCGGCCTGAACGAATGGACGATATCGCGCAAGGGGTGCTGGACGGCGTCGTCGCCGCTGGTGCGCGCGCCATCCGCTGGCTGGACGATCGCGACCCACGTGGTGCGGATCTGGTGCGACGCATCTTCCCCGCGACCGGGCGCGCGCAGATTGTTGGCGTCACCGGTCCACCGGGCGCGGGCAAGTCCACCCTGACCGACATGCTGGTGACGGAACTGCGCGGCAGGGATTTGCGCGTCGGGGTCATCGCCGTCGATCCGTCCAGCCCCTTCACCGGCGGGGCGATTCTGGGTGACCGGGTGCGAATGGCCCGCCACGCGCTCGATCCCGGCGTGTTCATCCGTTCGCTTGGCACGCGCGGGCAAGCGGGCGGATTGTCGCGGTCGACCCATGACGCCTGCCTGGTTCTGGATGCGATGGGGTATGACATCGTGATTGTAGAGACCGTCGGCGTCGGGCAGGATGAAATCGACATCGTCAACCTGGCCCACACCACCATCATTGTCGGCGTGCCCGGTTTGGGCGACGAAGTGCAAGCCGTGAAGGCGGGCCTGATGGAAGCGGGTGAGATATTCGTCATCAACAAGGCTGACCGTGACGGCTATCAAGCGACACAGCGCCAATATGAATTGATGCTCCACCTGCGCGAACAGGCGGCGGTGGCGCGGGATGCAGGCTGGTCCGCTCCGCTGCTGCGCGCTGTTGCGACCAGTGGTGAAGGTGGCAAGGAAATTGCCGATGCCATCTTCGCGCACCGTGCCGCGTTGGAAGCGCGCGACGGCTTCGCCCGACGATCGGGCCTGCGCGAAAGGGAGCAGACGTTGGGCATCCTGCGTGAACAGCTGGCCGCGCGGACGCTGTGCGCAAAGGGTCAGGCCGTGCTGGCGGATGTAGAAGCCCGGCGCATCGACCCTTATACCGCCGCCGGGACCCTGCTGGCGCTGATCGACGGAAAGGATGGCCCTGCATGACCAAGAGCATTTGCGCCCTGGTCCACCGGCCCGATTCCACGCGGGCCGCGTTCCATGCCTATTATGAGGATCAACATGCCCCACTGGGCGCGCGCCATTTCCCGTTCACGCGCTATGCCCGAAATCACATCGTGGGTGGTGACGTGCCGGACTATGACACCATCAGCGAGTTTTGGGCTGACGACATTGCCGCCGCCGCCGCGCTGATGAACGGCCCGGTGGGCGACATCATGCGGGCTGACGAGGAAAAATTCATGGACCGCAGCCGCATCGCGTCGGCGGGGGTGGAGGAATATGCGCTGTCATCGGGCGAACCCGCCACAGCGGACGGCGCGCGCACCGCTTTCCTGATCGATGTTGCGGGCGACCGGGGCGACCGGCGCGAACATATTCTGTCCTGGGCGCGGATGGTCGCTTTGGAAAGTGCTGGCGTTTCCCTCGACTTCACGAATTCTTGGGGCGATCCACGATTCCCCGCTGCCGTTGTGTTATGGATGCCCGGTCATGTCCAGTTGAGCGACCCTCCGCCGGGGGCTACCGTCCGCCGCCTGATCCTGCATCGCGTGGAAACGCCTGCCGCGCAGCTGTTATCTTCAAGATAGATCGACGCGGATGCGGGAAAGGCGCGTGGCCTGAATGCGCCAGCCGTCGCCCAGCCGCACGTAGCTTTCATGATAATGGCCATAACCGTGCATGAACCGGAACGGCAGGATCGATCCCTCCGGCACCCACAGCTTGTCTTCCATGGCCCAGATGCCGGTCGCCTCGTCTGCTGATTGGAACTGGATTTCGGCCATATGACCATGGTGGACGGTCACGACATTGTCCAACATGGCGGACAGGCCAGCGACATAGGCTTCGCTACCATGGATCAACATCGCGTCGTTGCGTTCACCCGATGAGTCCCGGAAGTCGGCGATCAGGTCCGGGGCAAAGACCGCGCGGTGGCCAGCCCAATCCTTGCTGTCCAAGGTGCGGAAATAACGGGCTTTCAGCGCCTTTATCTCCTGCAGGGCGATCAGCCTGTCGATATCGTTCAGCATGCTCACCCTAAATCCGCGTCACCGGCGGCGAGCACGCCCGGATCTCCATGATGGAGGAACCACAGGGCATCACGCCGGACGATGCGCCAGCCTTCGGGTCGGCGCTGCCACTTGTCGATATATTCTCCGGTCGAATCGAATATCGGGCCGACCGGGTCATCCTCGCGTTGGTGACGGGCCTGGACATAAGCGCGGCTGACCGCCTGATCGCCGTCCACGTCGATCAGCAAGCTGCCGATCAGATGCTGCGTATTGCCGCATATATCCAGGAACCGGCGCATCTGGGCACGTAGTGCCGCCATGCCCTGCTGCTCCCCCACGCCATAGTGAAACGTCAGGTCGTCTGCGAACACGTCGCTCAGATCGTCCCAGCGCTTCTGGTCCAATATTCGGGCAAAGCGGCTGAGGCCTCGCGCGATTTCCCGTTCGTCCAGCAATGATTGCAAATCTGTCATCAGGCCACATTCCCTGCCATACTGCCCGCCGCCACGTCGATCGCGGAACCGGTGATATGCCGGGCTTCGTCGGACAGGAGGAACAATACGCTGTCGCTGACATCGGACGGTTCGACCCAGGGCACGCCCTGCGGCGCAAAGGGGTTGGCGCGCATCATCGCTTCGAACTTCGCCTGGGTCGGATTGGGGTCGCCGGGCAGCGCGCGTTTCCAGGTGGCGGGATTGTTGAGCAGCGGCGTATTGACTCCGGTAGGGCAGACGGCATTGACCGTGACATTGTTCTTCGCGACTTCAAGCGCGGTGGCCTTCACCATGCCGATGACCCCCCATTTCGATGCGCAATAGGCTGCGGAGTTTACCTGTCCGCTACGTGCGGCGAGGGACGCGATGGCGACGATGCGGCCAGACCGGCGCTCTATCATGCCCGGCAGCACGGCGCGCAGACTGTGGAACACACCGTACAGGTTGGTCTGGACCACATCGTTGAACAGGGCATCGCTCATCGACGCCATGGGCGAAGTGCCATAGATTCCCGCGTTGGCGACAAGCAAGTCGATCCTGCCGAACATGCTGTTCCCCTCGCGCACGACCGCCGCCGCCGCCGCGGGGTCGCGTACGTCGGACTTGATCGCCAGCACGCGGCGGCCTGCCGACCGCACCATTGCTGCGGTTTCGTCCAGGTCCGCCTGCGTCGCCATGGCGTAGTCGATGGAGCGCACGGCGGTCAGGCTGTCCGTCAATATGTGTCGGCCCCTTCGGCGGCAAGGCGCAGCGCATGGCTGCGGCCCTGGCCCCGTGCGCCGCCGGTGATCCATGCGACCTTGCCGGCGAAGCGGCCAGCGGCGCGTTGCGGTGTCGCCCCTTCTGCGGTGGCGGCGGTCGTCGCGGCGACGACGCCTGCCGCCGCGACGAAATGTCGGCGTGAAATCGTCGGACTGTCCTGTGTCATCCGCTCATTCTCTCCATTGCAGGCCGCCGCCACCTGGCGCTCCTCCTAGACGATATAGCGCTCCCGATAGGCGGCGAATGCGTCCTTGATCGCTTCTTCATCCAGGCCGAACCGTTCCAGCGAATAATCGTGCATGGGGCGCTGTTCCCGCTTGTTCCCCGCCAGAAATTCGGTGAGCGCCGCCTCCAGCCGGTCGTCCATGGGGACGCCGATGCGCGAAAGCACGCGCTGGGCCTGGGTCATCGGGTCCTTGCCGACTTCTTTATAGTCGATGTCGATGAAGCGGTCTTCGCCGATGCGTTCCCGCGCGGCTTCGAACATGCGCATCCATTCGGCGAGGCGCGGGAACCAGAAACCGCTGACATCCTTGTCGGAAATGGTCGCGCTCAGCTTATAGAGCGCAGCCTGCATCGACACATAGGACGGGACGGTCTCTACCGGGTCGCGATGGGTCATGATCAGCAGCGCGTCTGGGAAGGCGCGAGCCGCGGTTTCCACATAGGGAAGGTTGGACGGGCTTTTCAAAATCCATCTGGTCCCGCGACGGGCAGGGTCTTGCCACTGAAGATATTGAAGGATGGTCTTCAAATCCTGATGCCCGCGCGACTGGTCATAGCCGTTCAGCCAGCGGGCAAAGCTGGGGATGAAATTCATCCCTTCGACCATCGTGCTGACGAACATCTGGCCCAGCACCAATATTTCCTCGTCCGGCGCTTCGGGATCGAGCGGATGGATGGAGGCAAGTTCGGGAGCAAGCTGCAGCCATCCGTCGATCATCGACTGGGCATAGTTGCGGCGTTCCACCGGATTGCCGCGCTCTTCACCCGGGAAGGGCGCGAAATTCTGCGCTTCATACCAGCGCAGGCCCGTCATGCCCGGCGCGCTAGCCAGCAGGCGCTGGAATATGGTGCTGCCGGTACGTGGCAGGCCCAGGATGATGCCCGCGACCTCCACTTTTTCATCCAATATCTCAGGGTGGCGCTTGATATCCTCTACCATGCGCAGGCGGCTGACCAGGCCCTTGACGATGACCTCCGTCATGGACGCGACGCCCGCGGGGGTCAGCGCGCCTTCCAGGTTCGACGCTTCGATATAGCGGTCCATCGGTTCCAGGAACCAAAGGTCGCCGAAATCGGAAAGGCCCGCCCGGTCGCGGGCCTGCTGCAACAGGGTCTCGCGGTCGAGAGGCGCGGTGCCTGCGGTGGGGGATGAAGGGGCCATGGGCATCACTCTTTGTTTAATGGGAAAGGATGTGAAGGGCGCGGCCAGGCGAATGCGGGCGCGAGCGCTCAGGCTCTTTACAGAATGTCATCCTCGCCTTCTCCCGTCGGACCGTGCCGACAGGATCGCACATGGTCGCGCAGTCCGGTCGAGCCGCTCTTCATCGTGTTTTCGCTATAGAGAAATCTCTTCCCCCAGCGCAACGCCAATCGATACTTGCGCGCTTCGGCTACGCATATCAATAATGATCAGGTAAAAATCAATGCAAGCGCGAATCGAATGGCCCCGGTCATTTATGCGATTGGTGGAGGAGGAAAATCCAATGCTGTCCCTTCAGGAAATTTCCGACCGCATGGAAATATCGGATCTTCTGTCCAGCTACAGCCATGCGATCGATTTTCGGGACTGGGACGCATTGGATGACGTGTTCACCCCCGACGCCACCATCGATTACAGCGAAACCGGCGGTGCCAAGGGAAGCTATGCCGAAATCAAGGCGTGGCTGCCCGGCGCGCTGGAGCGTTTTCCCCGCTACCAGCACATGATCGCGACGACCAAGCTGGATCTGGAGGGCGACGTCGCTCGCAGCCGCACTGTCCTGTTCAACCCCATGGTGTACAAGGGTGAGGATGATGTGGAGCAGGTCTTCTTCATCGGCCTTTGGTATCGCGACCGGCTGGTGCGCACGGAAAAGGGCTGGCGTATCGCGGAACGCTACGAAGAAATGGGCTATTCCTACAACACGCCCGAAATGCCGCCAGTGCCGCCGGTATCAATTGAAACTTGACTGAAACAGGCTAGCCGCGAACTGACATTAAACCGCGCTTTTGCAGCGGCCAGCAGGGAATATAAACGGATGCATGCACGCACGAAGGACGGCGTAAGCCCATCCGCCAGCGTTGGTTCCCACCCGGCGCGATGGATGGTATTTCGCGCCTTCCTGACCCAGAATGTTTCCATTGGCTCCGCATATGGGGCCTTTGGCGTCACGGTGCTGCCGTTGCAGGAACAATTTGGCGCAAGCCGTGGGGCGGCCGCGCTCGGACTGGCGCTTTGCGTGCTGACGACAGGGCTGTCCGGCCCGTTGATCGGCGCGATGATCACGCGCATCGGCCTGCGCTGGACCATGATGTTGGGTGCGATTCTGTCCTGCACGGGCTATGCCTTGCTTGCGGTTGCGCCGGACATGGTGACGGTCCTGCTGCTCTATGCCTTGCCCATCGGGCTGGGGACGGCGATGCTGGGTTCTTTCCCGTCCAGCGTGCTGGCCAGCAACTGGAATGCGCAGAATCCTGGTCCGGCGTTGGGCATCACCAACATGCCGCTGCTCCTCGCGCTGCTGCCGATGGTTGGGCTGGCACTGATCCAGGACTATGGGTTGGGGTCATTTTACCTGACGCTCGCGGCGCTTCACCTGCTGCTGCTGCCGGTGATCCATGGCGTATCGGACGGTCCTGAGGTCATCGGTAAACCGGCGCCTGATCCGCATGGTCATGTAGCGTATAAAATGCCTGCCGTCCGCGCGGTGCTGGGCAGCCCTGCTTTCTGGGCGATGACGATCGGCGCGGGTTATCTCAGTGCAGCCGGAATCACCGGCGTGTCGCATCTGGTCGCGTTCGCTATTGAACGGGGCATTGCGGCCAGTCCCGCCGCGCTGTTGTTATCCATCATGGGCGGTGCCGCCATTCTGGGGTCGCTGCTGTCGGGGATGTTGTGCGGGCGCATCGGCGCTTCACGAACCTTGGTTGTGATGTCCTGCGGCTTGTGCGCCAGCTGGATCATCCTGCTGTCCACGACTGCCTATCCGCCGATGGCCGCTGCGGCATTGCTGATCGGCATGAGCGGGGCGGGCGTGTATCCTGCAGTCAACATGTTGGCGAGCCGGCTTTTCGGGCAGCATTCACTCCCGCGCATATTGGGGATTTATGGTCTCGCCACGCTGCCGTTGACCTTCAGCTTACCTCCATTGGCGGGGGTGCTGCATGACGCGGCTGGCGGCTATGGCCCGGTGGCCTGGTTCATCATCGGCGGGACAGCCCTCGTCGCAATCCTTTTCCTGACGATGAGGCGCGGCGCACCTCTTGGCAGAGCTGTTGACGATGCTGCACGCCCAGAATTGTCCTGCGCCAACTGAATGGCGCGTTTCTTTCAGAAGGAAGGTGAAACGTGAAACTTCAAGGCAAGACGGCAATCATAACCGGTGGTGCGCGTGGCATGGGTGCGGCAACCAGCCGCCTGTTCGCGGCGGAAGGGGCGCAGGTCGCCATCGCTGACCTGCTGGACGCTGAAGGAGCGGCGTTGGCCGCCGAATTGGGCGACGCCGCGCGCTTTTATCATCATGACGTGACGAGTGAGGAAGATTGGGCCAAGCTGGTTGCCGCGGTAGAGGCTGACCTGGGTCCCGTTGATATATTGGTCAACAATGCGGGTATCCTGCTGTTCCGCACATTGTTCGACACGGCGCTGGCCGACTATCAAAGGGTCCTGAACGTGAACCTTGTCGGAGAATTTCTGGGCGTCAAGGCGGTTGGCCCCGGCATGGTGGCGCGCGGCAAGGGGGCGATTGTCAACATATCGTCCGTTGACGGGATGAAGGGCGCGAACGGCCTGGGCGCTTATTGTTCCAGCAAATGGGGCGTGCGCGGCCTGACCCGCGTCGCGGCGATGGAGCTGGGGCATAAGGGGGTGCGCGTCAATTCTGTCCATCCCGGTGGCGTCGATACGGTAATGACCAATCAGGAAGGGCGCAGCCGCGACCAGGTCGACCAGGCCTATGGCAATGTGCCGTTGCAACGGGTCGGCACGCCGGAAGAAGTCGCGAAGGCAAGCCTTTTCCTGGCAAGCGACGATTCATCCTATCTGACCGGCGCGGAGATCGTGGTCGATGGCGGCATGGTGGTTGGCCAATATTATATGGGCTTCCCCGGCGCGCCGGGCGCGGGCTGATGCTATTATACTGACCCGGCGGGAGGAGCTGTCTTTGCCTGCCGGAACTTACGACTGCGAAAGGATATTATCCATGTTACGCATCGATATTCCCGCCGAAAGTGCGGCCGATCCCTATGGCTATGCCGCCCGTGAACATGGACGGGAAATCATGGCGGGGGCAGGTATTTTTTCAAAAGCGGTATATCAGCACAGCATCCTGTCGCTGCGTGAATTTGAAGGTGCTCGGTCCCGGATCGCGCAGATCAACGGCTGCATCATATGCCAGCAGTTTCGCGCCGCCCGCGATGCGCCGTCGATGTTTGCCGCGACAGGGGTGCGCCCGGATCATCTGATCACTGACAATGGCCCGGCCCCCGACGAATCATTTTACGCTGCGGTGGAAGAATGGCGCACATCGCCCCTGTTCAGCCCCAGAGAGCGAACTGCGATAGAGTTTGCCGAACGTTTCGCCGAAGAACCCAAGGCCATCGCCGCCGACGAAGATTTCTGGGAACGCGCCCATACGCTGTTTTCCGATGCAGAGATTGTCGACCTGGCGCACAGCGTTGCTGCTTGGGTAGGCCTAGGGCGCGTCGCCCATGTGCTGGGCTTCGACAGCGTGTGCCTGCCGTTCCACCAAGCGGCGGAATGAACAGGCTCTAAGCTATGTGGGTCGGCTTGCTCGCCCGCTCGTCGACCACGAACATGCGCGTTGCGGCGCGGTCCAGGAAATTGGCCTCGTCTTCGGCGATTTGCCGGGCGATGTCGGGGTCGGCTGCCGTGGTCAGAAACCGGTCATAGGCGGCACGATCCGCAAAATGGATTTCAGTGACGGAATCGAAATCGACCGGCGCTTCCAAAGATAGGAATGCGCCTTCTCGCTGCACATAATTGCGGCGGTAATCAGCGATGCCCGGCAGCAGGCGCAGGATCAGCTGCGCATGCTGCCGCTCGTAATAATCGACAAAGGCGTCATGGCTGATGTCGGATCGCCGACGCAGCAGGGCGATGCATTTGAACATGGATGTCTCCTTCGTGCACATACCCGCTGCGCCCGCTTCCTTCAACCGATCCCCGCGGACGGGGAGAGGGTCAGGGCGCCATCCATTGCCCGCCGTTGACGTCGAGCGCAGCGCCCGTCACGACCCGGCTATAATCCGAAACCATCATCAATACTGCACGGGCGCAGTCGTCTTCAGGCGGGATGATGCCAATCGGTATATGCTGGACAATGTCCGCGACCACGTCCTCACGCTTGTGACCCGCATCGACCATGCTCTGGATATGCCCTTCGACCGGCTCGCCGTGGATCCAGCCCATGCGGCATGTATTGACCCGAATGCCATAACGTCCAAGGTCAGCGGCCATATATTTGCCCAAGGTGTTGAGTGCGCCCTTGGCAATGGCATAGCCCATTTCCATGCCATGCTCGCCGCCATAGGGGCGAACCGTCGCCATGGTGGACACGTTCACCACCGCGCCACCATCGCGCAGGTAGGGGATGCAGGCGCGGGTCAGGCGCAATGCGCCCAGGCAGTTCACGTCGACCGCCTTGGCGATGTCGGCGGTGTCGCTATTTTCGATGACGCTCCAGTCGCCGTGATAATAGGCGCTGTTGATCAGCCCGTGAACGCGACCGCCAAATGCGGCGCTTGCCTGTTCGGCCAGCTGTGCGCACTGCGCTTCGTCCGAAACGTCGCAGGGGATGGCGATTGCCTTGCCGCCCTTGGCCACGATATCGTCGCGCACTTGTTCCAGAAAATTCTGGTTGCGCGCGGCGAGTACGACCGACGAACCTTCGGCCGCGGCTAGGCGAGCCAGCGCCTGGCCCATGCCGGGGCCTACGCCGCTGACGATCACGACCTTATCCCGAAGTAACATAGTTCTTCCTCTCCATTTTTTCAGGCCGCAATGGCGTTTGCGACAGGCGGCAAGATTTCTGTTCTATCCACGGGACCCGCCGGGAATCCCTGATGTAACGTTGATAGGTTAACGCAGAAGCCTACGCAATATGATAAGCGATTGCCGCAAACTCATGCATTTTGCGGAGGCATGGAGTCCAAAAATTCCGTGATGTGTTCTTCCGCGATGCCCAGGCCACGACCGCAGAACATGATGGCGTCGCGCAGCAGCCGCCCACCATCGTCATCATAGATGATGGCATCGCGGTCGTGGCATCGGCCCATCATCACCATTGTTCCGACATGTTCCAGAAAGGCGGCGGCGTTCACGGTCGATAATGCTGTGCCGGTCATCGCGCCTTCCGCGCGGGCGGCTGCTATCGCCCGTTCCATTCCAGCCTGGGACAGGCGCAGGGCACGTCGATAGACCAGCCTGGCATAGCCGCCGTCGCCGGCCAGGCTGCCTACGACCATGCGCATGCCATCGGCGTTGGGCGCGTATTTACCCTTCAGGGCATGCTCCATCAAATAGCCTATGCTTTGCAGCAGGCCTCGCGTGCTGGGTTCGGGAAGGGTGAAATTGCGAAAAGACGCATTCTGATCGGCGATCACTTCCCGCAGTACAGCCCGGTATATGGCCGTCTTGCTGCTGAAATGGCGGAATATCAGGGCTTCGGAAACGCCCGCGGCCTGCGCTATTTGCTGGGTCCGCGCGCCGTCCAGGCCGTAGCGGGCGAATACGGATCGGGCAGCGGAAATGATGGAAGCGCGACGGTCGGCGCTCGACAGGCGGGTGATGGACATTGACCGGTTCGGCACTCCTGAACGCCAGCGACAGGAGGGTGCGTTCAAATAATAGGCGAACTTCCTGCCCGGCGAACATTAGGCACAGCGCCCGGAGGAAACAAGAAGCAGAGCGCCGGGGCGCTATCCGTCGGCGGGCTGGACGTCATCGGGTCCCCAATAGGCCTTCAGACTGGTGATCAACCCTTGGGCATTGAACGTGCAGATGTCGAGCGATCGGATCAGCAGGCGCGGGCCTTCCGGGGGCTGAAAGCTGACTTCGAACATGAGCGCCGCTGCGTTGGAATGCGATCCACGGATCGGCGCGACGGGCGTTATGTGCGTGCGGTAGGCGACGGTGTCGCTGAACCAGGCGGTGATCTCATCCCCTTGCTTGATCGGGCTTCCTACCGGGTCCTCGATCGTAGCGCCGGGTGCAAACAGGGCGATCACGCCATCGCGGTCACCATCGTTGATCCGACTGACATAGGCTTCCAGCCCCGCGCGCATCGCGGCCTGGGATGGGTTGGGGTCCGCTTTCGCCGGGCCGCCGTCAGACTGTCGGTCGTCGCTTAGTGACACGTTCAACTCTCCTGCTTCACCGCATTTATGCAATGGGCTTGTCTATATACCCTTGTTTGCGTAGATCGGCGCGATTATTTCTGCCCGGTACGATTGGTGGAAGGGGTGGCATTGGTTCGCTCTTCATGCTAATTTGCCGCTGAATACGAGAGGGTGTTTTTATGGCAAAGTCATCAGACTATCGTCTGGGTGAGTTCGATTTCCCCCGTGGCTGGTTCATGGTCGGCGAAAGCGCCGAAGCGACCCGGACTCCGGCTGCGATGCGGTATTTCGGGCAGGATCTGGTTATGTACCGCGGCGAAAGCGGGCAGGTTTACGTGACCGAAGCCTATTGCCCGCACATGGGCGCGCACCTTGCCAAGAACACTACCTCATACATCGTCCGCGATGGTGAGCAGGTGGAGGGCGAATCGATCCGTTGCCCCTTCCATGGCTGGCAATATGGGCCGGACGGTGCCTGCAAGAATATTCCCTATTCGGATTTCGTGCCCAAGGCTGCAAAGCTCAAGACCTTTCCGGCCATTGAACGGGCGGGCACCATCTGGATGTGGTACGATCCTGAAGGGCTGGAACCCAATTTCGACCTGCCCGATTTCGGCGGTCATTGGGACGCGCCGGGCTGGGTACGGTGGCGGCTCGATTTCATGGGCGACCTGGACATCCATCCCATCGAGGTGGTCGATAACATGGCTGACTTCGGGCATTTCGTGCCAATCCACGGCGCGAAGGATTTCGTCTATTTCGCGAACGAGTTCAAGGAACATATCGTCCATCAATATTATGCCGCCGGTCACCGTACGTTGGTGCAGAACCCGGATGACGTGCTGACGCTCGATACCTGGTATACCGGCCCGTCGATCCTGCAGTCGGAAATGGAAGGCACATTCGACAGCTTCATCATGATCACGCACACGCCCATCGAAGATGGAAAGATTCGCGTGTGGCACGGTCTGATGGTGCAGGTGAATGACGGGTCGTCGCCGATCACGGACGAACTGCGCGCCGCCGCCGCCGAATATCAGGAAGGCAGCCGTCTTGCTTTCGCCCAGGACGTGGAAATCTGGCAGAACAAGCGGGCTTGCTTCAACCCGATGGTGATCCCGAACGACGGCCCCTATGGCAAGGTTCGGACCTGGTACAAGCAGTTCTACAACCCGCGTGAAAAGCTGCCGGACATCCACAAGCGGACCAACGGTCTGCACGTGACGCTCGACAAGCGCACTTCCAGCGCCGCCGCCTGACGGGACAAGGATAAGAATATGGACAGGATCGAACGTCCGGTGGCGATAGTCACCGGCGCCAGCCGGGGTGCGGGCCGTGGAATCGCGGTTGCCCTGGGTGAAAAGGGTTATCGCGTCTATGTGACCGGTCGCACCATTCGCGAAGGGGACGCGGCGCTGCCCGGCACGATCGGCGCGACTGCTGCCCAGATCGACGCGGCAGGTGGCGAAGGCCGGGCCGTCCAGGTCGATCATGCCGACAGTGCGGCCATTGCCGCTCTGTTCGAACAGGTTGCCGACGAAAGCGGTCGGGTCGACATATTGGTCAACAATGTCGCCGCGCTGAACGATGATCTGGTGAAGCCCGGCCCCTTCTGGGAAAAATCGATTGGGCTGGTGGACATATTGGACGTCGGCCTGCGGTCCCATTATCTCGCCAGCTGGCATGCCGCGCGCATGATGGTGCCCGCGGGCGACGGGCTGATCGCCTTCACGTCTTCCTTTGGATCGGTGTGCTACATGCACGGCGCGGCCTATGGCGCGCAAAAGGCGGGCGTGGACAAGTTCGCCGCTGACATGGGCGTGGATTTCCGGGGCACGGGCGTCGCCGCCATCTCGCTATGGATGGGGCCTCTCATGACCGAACGCAGCGCCCAGACGCTGGCGGAGCATCCCGAACAATATGAAAAATTCATGGCGGAAGCGGAAACGCCGGAGTTTAACGGTCGCGTCATCGCCGCGATCCACGATGATCCAGCGAGGGACGAACTGAACGGCCAGACGCTGATCACAGCCGAAATTGCGCAGCGCTATGGTATTACGGAGGCGGAAGGCCGCGTTCCGCCATCCTATCGCGCCATGTTAGGCGATCCCCGCATTCCTCATCCCGCCATCGTCGCATAAGCGCCCGCTTCGTAAAGACCGCCTTGCGCCGCGCGGCGGAAAGGGCGACATGCGCGCGCATGTCGATGAAGAAAGGACAGGGCAGGTGAGCGAAACAGGTCGGGGCAAGGTCGCCATAGTCACGGGCGGCACGCGAGGAATTGGCGCGGCGATCGTGCGGCGGTTGCTGGCGGAAGGCTATGCCGTCGCCACCTGCGGTCGGACGCCGCCGGAACAGCCGATCGCTTTTGAAGACAAAGAGGCGGAATTCGACGCCTGCGACATCCGCGATCCCGCTGCCGTGGCGATCTGGATCGAAACGCTGGTCGCGCGGCATGGGCGTATCGACCTGGTCGTCAACAATGCGGGCGGGTCGCCGCAGGCCGATGCCGCCACCGCCAGCCCGCGTTTTTCCGAACGCATCCTGCAACTCAACCTGCTGGCCCCGCTGCATGTTTCGCAGGCGGCCTACCCGCATTTGAAGGCTGCGAGCGGCTCCATCGTCAACATCGCCAGCGTGTCGGCCATACGTCCCTCGCCCGATACCGCCATCTACGGCGCGGCGAAAGCGGGCCTGATCAGCCTGACGACCAGCCTTGCGCAGGAATGGGGGCCTGACGTTAGGGTGAATGCCATCATCGTCGGCCTCATCGAAACGGAAACGGCGGAAATGACATATGGCAGCGCCGCCGCACAGGATCGCATCGCCGCATCCCTGCCGCTGGGCCGGATGGGGCGCGGTAGCGACATCGCCGAAGCCGTCAATTTCCTCGCCTCCCCCGCCGCAGCCTATATCAGCGGCGCAAAGCTCGAAGTGCATGGCGGCGGAGAGCGTCCGTTGTTTCTGGAAATCGTGAAGGAAGAAAGCGCGAAGCGCTGATCCTGTCCAGCAAATGACCCGAAATGGGTGGGTCAGCTAAAAGAGGCCGGACGGCGCAGGCACGCTACGTCCGGCCCATCTTTCAGGCAGCTTCGCGCGCCGCCAGATCACGCGGATAGTGGGTCGATGCGCGCCAGAACAGCATCCCGCCTGCCAACGTCAGCAAACTCATGATCAACAGGCTGTAACGCAGCGATTCCTCGCCCATCCGTCCCACCAGCAAGTCGCTGACGAGTCCGCTGAGCGATGGACCGACCATGCTGCCGATGACGTTGATGACGACGATCAGCATCGCCGTCGCCTGCGCCCGCTGCGACGGCGCGACCAGTTTCGCCGCGGCGCTGAATGAAGGCCCGGCCCAGGAAGCGGCCAGGAAGCCGCTAACAATCGCGATCAGGGCTACGCCCGGAACATGATTCCCGGCCACGTTGATCCCGGCACCCCCCGGCAACATGTACATGGCGATATTCTGGGGGAAGGCCAGCAGGAACGCGATGGCGGGCAGGCGCAACTGCCAATGTTCGCCCCGCACCCGCAGCCGATCGACGATCGCGCCGGCGGCCACGCTGCCGGTGATGCCGCCGATCGCCGCGCCTATCCCCAGCCACGCGCCCGCTTCGATGACGCTCATGCCGTGGGACCGCATGAAATAGGCGGGCATCCACACCGCGCCCGCATAGCCAAAGATGTTGAACGTGCCGACGCCGACCGCGATCAGGCGTAGTGATTTGATGCCCCAGAACATGCGAACCGACGCCAGAAAACCGGGGCCGCTTTGTCCGGCGCCCGGTGTAACATCCTGCTTCTCCCGCTTGGGTCCGGTGAACCAGATGAGCAGGGCCAGCGGAAAGCCCGGCAGTGCCAGCGCTAAGAATGCGGCGCGCCAGCCCCATTCAGCCGCCACCGCCGCGCCGCCCAGCAGGCCCAATATCAGTCCGAAATAGGTGCTCGACGCCAGCACGCCCATGGCTGCCGATCGGCGTTTTTCGCTGAAGGTGCTGGCCAGGATCGATTGTGATGGAGGCAGTCCGCCAGCTTCGCCGATACCCACGGCAAATCGGGCCATCGCCAGTTGAGCCGCATTGCCCGCCGCCCCGCACATGGCGGTCGCCGCGCTCCACAGGGTCGCCGCCAGCGCCAGCACGCCCCGGCGCGACCAGCGGTCGGCCAGGCGGGCGAGAGGCATTGAAAACAGCACATAGCTGATGATGAAGCCCGGTCCGCCGATCAGCCCCAGCAGCGAATCGCTGATGCCGAACTCCGCCTTGATCGCCGGAATCAGGATGGAAAACAGGTTTCGGTCGGCATAGCTGAGCGAATTGAGCAGGAACACCAGCAACAATATGTACAGGCAGTAGGCCGGTCGGCTTCCCCTCTCAAGGGTTTGCGGCATTCCCATTCTCCATTATCTGGCGCGCGGCCATCTCGGCCGTCTGATTCCTTTGGACAGGATTATCCATTAAGAACGATGTCGGCAGCTTTTTCCGCCACCATCATTGTGGGCACATTGGTATTGCCGCCGGGCACGCGTGGCATGACGGACGCATCGACTACCCGAAGCCCGGAAATACCATGGACGCGCAATTGGGGGTCGACCACGGCCATTGGGTCATGCCCCATGCGGCATGTTCCTACCGCATGGATGTCGGAAATGGCGGTCGCCCGCAGATAGGCATCCAATTCGTCGTCCGACTGGATATTCGCGCCGGGGGCCAGTTCTTCGCCCCTGAATGGATCGAAGGGGCTTTGCGCGAAGATGTCGCGCACCGCGCGGATGGCTGCGCGGCCCATCGCCATGTCGTTGGCGGTCGACAGGATGTTGGGGTCGATGGATAGCGGCGCTGTCGTGTCGGCGCCGGTCAACTTCACTTCGCCTACGCTTTCGGGCCGCAACAGGTCGATATGGGCGAAATAGCCATGTTCCATGATCAGTTTTCGGCCCATGGCTTCATACAGCGCCATGGCGAAATGCACCTTTACATCGGGCGTGTCCGCGCCCGGCATGGTCTTGAGATAAGCGCCGACCTCGGCTGGCGGCGTGGCCAGCGGTCCCCGACGGAACAGGACGAAATTGGCCATGGCCCTGGCCGCGACCAGCGGGTGGAATACGTTGAACAACGATACCGGCTGCGTGCAATATTGCTTCACCGTCACCGCCACATGATCACGATAATTCTGGCCGACGCCGGGCAGGTGATGGACGACTGGCACGCCGACCTGGCGCAGATGATCGCCATCGCCGATGCCGGAAAGCATCAGGATCCAGGGTGAATGGATTGCCCCGGCGGATATTATGACCTCTCGCGTGGCGCTGGCCTGTTCGGCTTTGTCGCCGCGCCGCCAGGCGACGCCTGTGGCGCGACCGTCCTTCACGATGATCCGTTCGACATGCGCGTCGGTGATGATGCGCAGGTTGGGCCGTTTTAGCGCGGGCTTTAGATAGGCGCGCGCGGCGCTGAAACGGCGACCGGCTGACGCGGTGACGTCGGCGGGGAATACACCTTCGCGCACTGACCCGCTGGGGTCTTCATTATATGGCACGCCAGCGGCGACGGCGGCATCGCGAAACGCCTTTGCCAGTGGGTTGTCGATGCCGGGGCGGGTCACCATCACCGGGCCGTCTTCGCCGTGATATCCTTCCTCGCCATCGGGCTGGAACGTCTCCAGCTTCTTGAAATAGGGGAGCACGTCGTCATAGCTCCACCCTTCATTGCCCAGTTGACGCCAGCCGTCATAGTCCGCCGCGGCCCCGCGATCATAGACCATGCCGTTGATGGATGATGATCCGCCCAACACCTTGCCGCGCGGGGTGTACATCTGGCGGCCTTGGGCATGGGTCTGCGGCACACTGACATGCATCCACTGGAACATGCCGCGATACATGATCGGCAGCAGCCCGCCGGGTGCATGGATGAAAATGCTGCGATCGCGCCCGCCCGCCTCGATTAACAGGACGCGATTGCGGGGGTCCGCTGACAGGCGACCGGCCAGCACGCATCCCGCCGACCCTGCGCCCACGATGATGAAGTCATATTGGTCAGCCATGATCTCTCCAACAACGGCACGTCCGCACTTGTGGGCGGAACCTAAATGGACTCCATCCGGGGGAGTAGCCGCCGATCTTTTGCGGGCTGATTCGTGCAGAAGGCTACGCAGGTCAAGTTTTCAAATCCCGCTTGATGCTCCAAGGCGAAGTTTGAACGCGTTCTGGGCGTCTACTTGTTGACCCTGCGACATTCCATGCTACCGTCTCGTGCACCGCAAAATGTGGTCCTGGCGGCAGGTCGTGACCGCGCGTCAAGGCGAAGCACATTGCCCTTGGCCATGCAGGATAAAATAGCAGGAGATGTCGATGCTCGCCGATAGCGTTGCCGAACAACGGTACGATCCCTTTGCCATATATGACCACGACATCCTGGTGGCATCCGATCCGATAGAGATTGACGCGCCCGCGATGCTGGTGTGGAACATCCTGACCGACATGCCGCGATATGGGGAATGGAATCCCTTTTGCGTGTGGGCGCAATCGACCCTGGAAATGGGCGCGCCGGTCCATATGCGACTGGTAAACTATGCCAATCCCGGCAGCTTGGCCCCCAATTGCGAATATATCTGTGCGTTTGAGCCGGGGCGGCTGCTGTCATGGGAAATGCTGGATGACGAAGCCTGGCCCTATCCGGCGCGGCGGGACCAGATGATCGACGAACTGGGACCGGAAAAGTGCCGCTACCAATCGACGGACGCCTTTACTGGGCCCAACGGCATCCATGTAATGCGCTTCGCTGGGCCGTGGATCACGCGGGCGTTCAACGATTCGGCGCGGGCGCTGAAGGCGCGGGCGGAAGCGATGCACCGCGGCGATGTGCGCTAATATAAACGGCAACGGTCAGGGCGCGCCATCATCCTCCTGTCCGCTGCCCGATATGCTTTGCCGATAGTGGAGTGGCGTCATCCCGGTTGCGCGCCTGAATGCGCGGGCGAAGCTGTTGGGGTGGGCAAAGCCCAGCCTTGACGCAATGATCTTGATCGGCATGTCGCGGTCGGACAGCAGCGCCTGTGCCCGCGACATGCGGAAATTGTCGACATAGGCGATAACCGTGCTGCCGGTCAGCGCGTGAAATTGACGATGGAGATGGCGAACGCTGATCCCGCACAGCGCCGCCAGTTCGGAAATGGAAGGCGCGATATCGCTTTCCAACAATCTATCGCGGATGCGCCGATATTGCCACGACGCCAGCCGTCCGCCGCTCGGTGCGTGGACTTGCCGTTCGAACAGCCGCCGAACCTCCACCGCGACCAGCCTGTGCAAGGCCTCCAATGCGTCGGTGGATCGGGTATCTGGCGTCGTCAGTTCCCGCATGGCAAGCCGCATCATGAACCGCAGGGCGTCATTCCTGATGTCCAGCAATCCTTGGAGCACCTGTACCGGCGGCACATCGTCCTCGCCCAGGATGGCGGTTGCAAGCTGGTCTGAAAAGATCGCCCGCAGCACGCGGATATGACCGCCTTCGCCGCGTCCATGCACCATGACGCCTGGGTAGCGGATGAACATCGTGCCCATGAAGCAGCGATTGCCGCGGTCTATATCTGGAAACTCCGCCGAAGCATCGGTAGCCAGCGGCGGCAGCGACATTTCCAGCATCAACGCAGGTTCGCCGATCATGAAATCGATCATGTCGGGCCACCGCCATTCGACCAGCTCGAACCGCCCGTCGTGCAGGGAAACGGAATGGGTGATGGTCGGGGTAAAATCCATAGGTCCGTCGGATAATGGCCGATACTGCTAATTCTGTCCAGGCAGGTTCATTCGCTTTGGTGGGAAGCTGCAGGCTGGACTGATAAAGCGGGTCCCAGAACAGATTAATAGAGGATGTCCGATGAGAATCGTCGCCAATCTGCAGGTCTGCCAAGGCCATGCACGATGTGAGGACTTGTGCCCAGAAGTCTTTTCGACAGATGCGGTGGAAGGAAAGGTAGTTATAGAACAGCCTGAATTCGCACCGGAACTTGAAGACAAAGTCAGGCTTGCCGTGCGCAATTGCCCGGAAGGCGCGTTGCGCATTGCAAAAGGATTGAAGTCATGATCTTGCAGTGGACACCATCGCCGCCTGATCATGTTCCTGCCGACCTGATCGTCGATTTCGACTTTTTTCATACGCCCGAAGGACTGACGGATCCGGTCCAGATCTGGCATGATCTGGTTCGGCGCGGTGTGCCGCCGATCTTTTACACCCCGCGCAATGGCGGGCATTGGGTTTTCCTGAAATATAGCGACATCGTCGAAGGCTATCGCAACCACGAGATTTTTTCGACCTACCAGACGCCCATACCGCCGATCGAACCCTTCCCGGTCATGCAACCGCAAGGAGTCGATCCGCCCGACCATAATGTTTTTCGCAAGCTGCTGGCCCCCATGTTCACGCCGCTGGCGGTGCGCCGGATGACCGAAGGATTACAGCACCGGGCCGAAACGATGATCGCGTCCTTTGCTGACAGGGGCGAGTGCGACTTTATCGCCGATTATGCTTCGCGCTTTCCCACGGGCGCCTTCCTGGACCTGTTTGGCCTGCCGGAAGAAAGGTTGCCCGAATTCCTGGCTCTGTCGGAAGTCTTCTTCCGCAGCACCGATCCGGCGATGCGCGCGCAGAACCTGATCGACATCTATGCAGTGCTGGAGGACCTGTTCCGCGAAAAGGAACGCAACCCCGGCAGCGACATCGCATCGACCATCGTCACCGCGCGGGACGAAAATGGCAATCAGCACCCCTGGCAGGATATTCTCAATTGCGGGTTCCTGCTGTTCGTCGCGGGACTGGATACTGTAACCAACACCATGGCCTATGTGTGGCGCTATCTGGCCAGCACGCCAAAGGCGCGGGCGCAGTTTCGCGAACGGCTCGACGATCCGGCGGCCTTCCAACTCGCGATCGAGGAACTGATGCGGATCAACGCCGTGTCCAATATCTATCGGCGCGTCACCCATGACTGCGAATATAAAGGCATCCAGTTCCGGCGGAACGACCGCGTCATCCTGTCGAACACATTGGCCAATCGCGACGCTTCGGTCTTCGAAAATCCGCAATCTATCGACCTTGATCGTCGGGTGAACAATCATCTGACGTTCGGCGTGGGGCCGCACCGCTGCATGGGGTCGCACCTCGCCAAGCGTGAGATCATGGTCTCGCTGCAGGAATGGCTGCGGCAGATTCCCGATTTCGAACTGGCGGACGAGCAGGATGAAGGCGCCATTTTCGGCGGGTCGGTCATGGGCTTTATGTCACTGAAGTTGCGCTGGTGACGGGCTGGGGCAGGGGCGGCGCGGTCTGATACGCGGCGCTCCTGCGGCTTGGCACAGGGCGGGCAATGTCTATTGGTGGGGCCGGACATATCCCGAACTCCTGCCCTGCGTCCTCCCTGATTCAGCTTGCATTGTCGGTTGGGCCTTGGCAAGCGCCGTGGTCGGAGGCCGAAGTCGATGGCGCGATACCATGACGATAGCTGTGGAATCCTGGCGCGACCGCTAAGGCGATTCGTAAGGGGGGCGGCGTTTCCCTACGAAAAGCATAATGCGCGTCCATCATGGCCCTCTCGGCTCGTGGGGACAGCCTGCGCTACCCGTCGAGTGGCGGATATGGTCGGCAATTTCGTTATTTGCCGAAAACTTGGCCGGGCATAGACTGACAGGCATGACCCCATCTGACGAACAGGAGCATCGATGAAGACCCGGATCACAGATATTACCGGCACCCGTTACCCCATCATCCAGGGGGGCATGCAGTGGGTCGGCCGCGCCGAACTGGCGTCGGCAGTGTCTAATGCTGGTGCTCTGGGCATCCTGACCGCGCTCACCCAGCCGACCCCCGAAGCGCTGAAGGCAGAGATTGAGCGTTGCCGCACCATGACGGACAAGCCCTTCGCGGTGAACCTGACCATCCTGCCGACGGCACAGCCCGTGCCTTATGACGCCTATGTCGAGGCCATCGCCGCGTCGGGCGTAAAGGTGGTGGAAACCGCAGGACG
>CAMPHJ010000010.1 GCA_946885845.1 uncultured Sphingobium sp.
GGATGACCAGTTGGACCGCGGTCTCGATATATTCCAGGCTGACCGCCAGCCAGCTTGGCGCCACCTCGTTGAAGATGGACAGCGACTGTTGCAGCGCCCCGTTAGCCTGGAGCGGAACAAGCACGGCGCCATTGTGGATTCCGGCCAGATCCACCGTCACGAAATCGACGCTGCCAAAGGCCAGGATGCACAGGAAATCATCCGCCTTGAGTGGCTGCCCGGCATCGTCATGCCAAAAGGCCGCCAGATGCCGCGCTCGCTCCCAGAGCGTTGCGTAGCTGGTGGTCTCGAAATGCTTCTGGATCTCACGGCTGGTGCGACCCGTGTCCGGATCGACGTTCAGTTTTACGGCGCGCTCGGCCAAAGCAGGCCGATCGGCATAGCCTTCCATGCAGGTCGCCACGATCTGGGCGAAGCCAAGACCACGCGCGCGCTTGGCAGCGTTGATGGACAGATCGGGCATGGTCGCGGCAACTTGTGCGTCCGTTTCCGCCAGCATACGTAGACGATCTGCAATACCACCGGCGTAATCGTCCATTGACATCGTATATTGAGAGCGATCCAATGTGTCCGCGGCATCCATCTTCTATTCTCCGAATAACCTTATTTTATTATGTGTCGTCCGGAGATTAAATGTCCCCGGACGAGAAATGTGGCTGCACAGCATGCCAAATAGTCGGCCGTCAGCGCTGTCCGTCGTGGATGCTGATTTCCTCAGGCCGCAGCCCTCCCAGACGGTCGTGAATGCGGCCACCCGTCGCCACGACAAGGCCGAACAGCAACTCATTCGGCCTCGGCGCATCGACGGAGCCGATCTCAACGGTGTTAAAATGGCTGCGCACGAAGCTCGCGTGGATGTGGAACAACGGAACAGGCAGGCGATACCCAGCACTCGCCACGACCTTGGCGGCGGGGACGATGGATTTGCCGTTTACCGCCTTGCGCAAAGGCCAGCCACCCGCCTCATGCCAAATGGCGCCATGCTCAAGCTCTCCGTTCACGCCGACGATTGCGCCCTTGCCGAACGCCTGGACATTTTCGGCGCCTCCGACCGCGTTGATGAGGTCTTCTGTCAGTTCCTGACCGAGCGCCCTTGCCTCGGTCATGAAATCGATCAGATTTTCTTCGTACCGGCCGGCAAAAGGGTTTGCGAGCACCGCATAAGCAGCCGCGCTCAGCAACGGTTTCTCCGGCGCAGGACCGTTCTCATGATAGATAGTATCCAGAACGACACTCTTCTTGCGCACATTGATCAATGACATATGCAATTCCTTTTTGTGGCTCCGGGTTCGCCCAGCCTTCAATTCGCCTCGTTACCGAACTGCACCCCAGCCCAGTTTTCGAAATGCTTGATCCCCTCGCCGTAATCCTTTGGACCATCCCCCTGTGAGACTGCAAAGGAGAGGAATTGTTTGGCTGATGGTCCCATGAACATCGTGGCGCCAAGACGCTCAGCCTGTTCGAGGCATAGCTTGACATCCTTGTGCAGGAGGTCAGTCGTAAAGCGCATGGGGAAGTTACGCTCAAGAACACATTGGGGAATCTTTTCCAAGGTGGCCGAATTTCGTCCACTCGACACATTGATGACATCGAGCATCTGGGCCGGGTCCAGGCCGGCTTTGGCCCCCAAAACCAAACCCTCAAAAGATGCCACGGCGGCAACTGCGGAAAGCGTATTGTTGATCAGCTTCATATACTGACCAAATTGCGGAGCATCCCCAAGGTAGAATATTTTTCCGCCGATGATGTTCAGTACTGGCTGGACTTTTTCCATTGCGTCCCGGTCGCCCGACGCCATGATCGTCAATGTTCCCTTTTCCGCTCCGGTCGTACCACCACTGACCGGCGCGCCGATATACGAGATGCCATTTTTCGTGCACATTGCAGCGATACGCTCAGTCGCCTCCGGTCCGGTCGTAGACAGGTCGATGATGATCGACAACTGATCACCACTGGTCAAAATTCCTTCGTCGCCGCACACTATATTCTCAACGATCGCCGGAGTCGGCAGGCAGAGCAAAATGACATCGACTTGACGGGCAAGATCGGTCACGCTCTTTGCAATCTTCGCGCCTTTTTCGCCCATCTTGGCCAAGGCTTGCTCATTGATGTCGAAAACCGTCAGATCAACACTAGCCGCAAGAAGATTGGCACCGAAATGGATACCCATATTGCCCACGCCGATAAGGCCCAGTTTCATCGCAGATCCAATCGTTATTCTTGTTCGTCCCACTTCCAGCGAGATTTAGTGAAAATAAGCCCGGCAAAACCGATAGCGATAATGCTAAGATTTATATTGTCTATAACATTAGGTAATGGGTAGAAGCGCTCCGATACAGCGCCGCCGCAGGCGCTGTCTCCCCACAGACCACAGGCCGGGAAAAGAAGTTTATGAAGTTACGCTTGCGACAGATCGAAGTATTCCATGCGGTGATGCTGACGGGGTCAGTGAGTGATGCGGCGCGGCTTCTGAATGTGTCGCAACCTGCGATCAGCCGGATTATCGCCCACACAGAAGACGTCTTGAAACTGAAGCTTTTCCATCGAAAAAGGGGGCGGCTTGCCCCGACCATCGAGGGCGAGAAACTTTATGGACCGGTCAAGGAGTTTTATCACCAAGCACTCAAAATAGGCGAATTCGCAGAAGGGCTTGCAAGCGGGCAAACGTCGCGATTGTCAGTGTGTGCCAGCCCTTCGCTGAGCCTCAGTATCATTCCCCGTGCTATTGCAGAACTCTCCCATCGTATGCCGATGGCGACGTTCGAACTTTACACAAAGCTCATCTTAGATATCCCTCCGGAGGTCCTAACGCGAAAGGCCGATGTAGTAATTTCGATCATGCCGATAGAGCTTCCAAACCTCATTTGCACAAAGCTGGCGACGGGCCGGATGATCTGCGCTCTTCCTGTCGGACATTCCTTATGTGACAAGCAAGAAATCGGATTGAGCGAGTTGTCTCGATACCCCTTGATCATGCACCGCGCAGGAGTGAGCTTCGGCCAATTGATCCGTCGGGCATTCGAACGGGCCAATCTTGATTTCATGGTGCATACCACGGTCCTGCAGACCGAAGCCGCTTGCAGCTTGGTCGAAGCGGGGCTCGGACCAGCAATCATCGACGAGTACACCGCGGCAAACAACTATTGGCCCAATATCGTTTTTCGGCCCCTCAAAGAGGAAATTCTGCTTACTCCGTGCGTTGTGTTTTCTGCCTTTGACGAGCCAAGCATGCTCGCGCAGCGCTTTATCGAAGTTCTTTCAAAGACGATCGCATCGTCCCGGAAGCCCATAATGTCCTAAGCTCGATCTGGATAAAAGAGGCACATAGGAGAGCGGCATTTTCCGGCCACATGCTTAGCGAACTGATTCTGATCCTAATCCTAAGCCACCAAATTTGCAGTGTAAGAATAGGCTGATTTTCAACGCCTTGATGTTGGGTTGCAGAATAAATTTTTCTGATGTGAAGTCATGTTCGGCGGGTTTTACGGTGTGACCTCAGGTCAACTACAGGTGGGATTTTTCCGTTGACAAAAATTTTATTCCGGCCAACTAACGGGCAATCAGGCGTCGCAGTTGAGGGCGCTATGTTGCAATGCCCATGTCAGCAAGTGTCTGGCAAAATGTTACTCTTCAAGAAAATTATAAGATAAGTTAATGGACGAACATTATTGCATCTTATCTTGAGTTATTAAAATATATACCTGTTAAAGCAGGAAGCATCCTTCGTTTTATCTGTATTTTAGCTCGATAAATGCCAATCCGTGTATGGGGTCGCTCGTAACAGGCAGGACTAAGAAAATAGGAGTGCACTGCCGTGTGGCCAGAAGAAGTGGATTGGTCATGAAAGGCGGATTGCGCCGCGCATTCTGCCATGCGCTGCCAAAATCCGGGGGCTTGCGGCGCACGCTCACCGACCCCAACGCAACAGGAAGGCGCCGTCATACCCTCCCGTGCCATGGCAGGCGAGGTGCCGTGAACCGTCGGTTCGGCGGATAAACTCCAGACATTGCGGTTGCGCGTTCCTCAGCATTGAATGGTCTCAAATGACGTGGGAAATTGGTTTCCGGGACTTACTGAATGCAACCATCGGATACAGGTGATCAAATGAACGGCTACGAAATAATTCCGACTAGAATTTTCAGCGAAATGCCTAAAGAATTTCTGAAATATGAAGAAACCAAATTTTCCCGCGATATGACGATTGATGGGAGGCCAGTACCATCTTTTCTTGAAGGCCCCTCGTTTGATCGCGATGGTAATCTTTACGTAGTCGATGTTGCTCATGGCCGGATTTTCCGAATCGCGACAGACGGGGAATGGACATTGGTGGCCGACTATCCCGGTCGTCCAAATGGACTCAAGGTACATCAGGACGGCAGAATCTTCGTTGCCGACCGCGATCTGGGTTTGGTTGAGATCGATCCCGTTAATGGGAAAGTATCCCCTTATGTGCCAGCCGAAAGACTGTCCAATTACAAGGGATTGAACGACCTTTTTTTCTCTTCGAATGGCGATTTATATTTTACCGATCAGGGTGAGACCGGATTGCATGACCCCACAGGACAGCTTTGGAAGCTCGACACAAAGGGGAACCTGACATGCCTCCTCAATAATATCCCCAGTCCGAACGGATTGGTGATGAATCCGGAGGAAACGCTGCTGTATCTTGCGGTCACGCGGATGAACGCGGTTTGGCGTGTTCCCATTCGTCCTGATGGTTCGGTGCATCGCGTAGGCATGTTCTGCCAACTCGAAGGGGGCACGGGGCCTGATGGTATGGCTATGGATGTCGATGGCAACCTCTCTATCGCGCATATCTGGCGCGGCGCTGTCTGGCTCTACTCGCCGCTGGGGCTGCCGCTGGTCAGGCTCGACGGCTGTGGTGACACGCTGGCGGTAACCAATCTGGCCTATGGCGGCGTGGATAATCGCTCTCTCTTCATCACCAATTCCATGGCCAACAATATCCTTGTGGCCGAGCTGCCCGTTTCGGGTCGCCTCATGTATGGCCAGATGTAGGACATCACTGAAATGATATATGACTTTGTGGTCATTGGTGCGGGGATCGTCGGCCTTTCTACGGCGTGGCAATTAAAGAATGCTGCGCCAGATGCAAAAATCCTGGTTGTTGAAAAAGAGGCGCAGCCGGGGATGCACCAAACCGGGCACAATAGCGGCGTAGTCCATGCTGGTGTTTATTATGCTGCAGGAAGCGCGAAGGCGCGAATGTGCAAGGAGGGCGCCCAGGCGACAAAGTGGTTTTGCGAGACATACGGCGTCCTTCTTAGCGAGTGCGGGAAACTGCTGGTCGCAACCAACGAAATCGAAAATGATCGAATCGCTGGACTGAAAGAGCGCTGTCACGCCAATGGCATTGCCCATGAGGTAATCGGCCCGGAAGAGTTGAAAGAGCTTGAACCCGCGATTGCGGGGCTTCGTGCCATTCGCGTGCCATCGACTGCCATAACCGACTATCCAGGAGTATGTCGGAAGCTGCTGGAATTGTTCTCCAATGCTGGCGGCGAGGCGCGGTTCGGACTAGCGGTCGAGAAAATTACGGAAAAGCCCGGTGGTGTCGAATTGCGCCATGCAGAAGGCGTCATTGAAGCCAAATGCGTGGTCGCCTGCGCCGGTGTTCAGGCGGATCGCATCGTACGGTGCAGCGGCCGCATGCCTTCCTTCGCAATGGTGCCGTTCCGAGGCGAGTATTTTCGTTTGCCTAGCGACAAGAATTCTATCGTCAAACATCTCATCTACCCGATCCCCGATCCAGCGCTTCCTTTTCTGGGCGTCCATCTGACACCAATGATCAATGGCAGCATCACTGTGGGTCCGAACGCGGTACTTGGTTTTGCCCGGGAGGGTTATCGCAAGGGTTCGGTCAATCTGCGCGATGTCGGAAGCATGTTCGGCAATGCCGGTTTTTGGCGAATGATCGCTGCGAACATGTCGTCGGGCCTTAGCGAAATGGGCAATTCCCTCATCCGCCGCCGCTACCTGGCGCTCTGTCAGAAATATTGTCCGCAACTGACCTTGTCCGACCTCGAACCCTATCCGGCAGGGATACGCGCGCAGGCCATTACCCCACGGGGTGAGTTGATCCATGACTTCGTGATCGAACAAACCGAACGCGTGCTCCACGTCTGCAACGCGCCATCGCCTGCCGCCACCTCTGCCCTGCCAATTGGGCGGCATATCGTGAATCTGGTGCGGACCAAGGCGGAGGAGACGAGGCTGAAGGTTTTTGCCGAAGAGCAGGCCGCGCCTTGGACCTAATTATAATAGGCCAGGCCGGGGCACTGGGAGGGGTCAAAAGGAGAGAAGCATGCCCCCTTTAATTTCGTCACCAAATTCAATTAGAACCTGAACGAACCGGTTATGCCGAGTTCACGCGGGTTCGTTACGTTCACGAGGCGATACCCTTAGTCGAGGGCAGTTCCGGTATCCGTGGGTGCGATTGCATTACCTAGTGAGATATTGGTGATCCGCTTCTGGTTCAGCACGTTACGCGCGAGACCGGCAATTTCCCAGTTTGATTTGGGGCCTGGCACACCGAGGAAAAGGTTGAGTAGTTCACGATCACGGTAGTCAAAATTTACCTGATCCAGATGAAAACCAAGACGGTAGGTAAACAACGCACGGACGAACGGTGTATAGACTCCGATCGGGAAGTGAACTTAAATGGGCAGGCGCGGGACACGCTCCTCGTGGGCGACGCGCCATATGCCATGCTCCGAGTCAGCATCTTCATGTCGACGGCGGCCTATATGGTCGGTACCCATCATGGCGGAAAGTTCAGCGGAAGACTCCCGCTGCGTGTGCCGAACCTGGGGACCTGTGTGTTTTCGGTCGGCAAGGGCAATAATTACAAGCACCCGCGTAGGGAGATCATCGCCACGCAGAGCCGGCGGGCTGGGATATTCTTTACAAGGGGGACGTCGGCGGCGGGAGGCGCGGCGACAAATCTCTGCCCTAGCGGCTGGTCACCTGCCCATAGCCATCGCTCGCTGCCCGGAAGAGGTCAGAGGGGAGTGCCGCCCATCCCTCCGTTCCGGGAAGGCCCAAAAACCGACACCGCCGCGTCAGCAGCGCCCGCACGGGATCGTCATCGACCTTAACGGACCCTGCAGTTCGGGCCATCCCCTCTTTATCCCCGCACCGGCCTCGGCTTGCGCGGCGAGCCAAAACTTTCCATCCTGCCCACGATGACCCGTAAGCGCGGACGGATCTACCCGGTGAATCGCGGGAAACAAGTGGCTGCCCATTTCCAGCAGGAACACCGGAATCGTTATCGCCCAGGCAATCCAGAAGCGCCGGGTCATGTCGATGAGCTCGGCGTTTGGACCAGTCTTCGCAGTGACCATTTCCGGCTCCAGCGCCAGGCCGCAAATCGGACAGGGGCCAAGATGATCCTGCCTCACCTCCGGTTGCATCGGGCAGGTCCACATCGCACCCGGAGCGGCGGCGTTGGCGCGGAACTAGCGATTAGGGTCGACAATGAACTTGGTTCGGCAACTTGCGCTGCAGAACTGATAATCCTGCCTTCCGTGAGCCCCCCGATGCGCCGTCGCAGCCGGATCGGCGGCCATGCGATGTGCCTGTGGATGGCAATGACCCACTGCATCGAGACTATCACGAAGTACCGGACTCGGGACTGGCGGACATTCGTAACTGATGAGGCAAGTGGCATTTTCAGCACCTGCCCCCCTTGAGCACCCGCCCCTGCTCAAGGCTGATGTCGATTCCGCAGCACTGACTTTAATTCCTTACACTGAGCGGAAAGCGCGCATACGTAACGACCGTTAGATGGATGATCTTTAACGAAGAGTTGAAGTATTGGTACGGTGGGGTAGCCTCGCAGTCCAGTACAGCATGATCAATCCGGTAGATTGTCAGTGCCTTCATTCTTCAGCCAGTTTACCGTCACATCGCGCAGCAAGTTCTTCTGCACCTTGCCCGTCACGGTCATAGGGAAGGCTTCCATGAAGCGGACGTAGCGCGGAATCTTGTAATGGGCGATCTGGCCGCGACAGGAGGCAATCACGTCATCCACAGTGATTTGCATGCCAGCGCGCAGGCGGACGCAGGCGCATACCTCTTCACCGAAGCGCTCGCTCGGAACGCCTACGACCTGTACATCCTCTATCGCGTCGTGACGGATGAGAAACTCCTCAATCTCTCGCGGATAGATGTTTTCGCCGCCCCTGATGATCATATCCTTGGCGCGGCCTACCACCCGGCCATAACCTTCATCGTCGATAATGCCCAGATCACCCGTGTGCATCCAACCATCACGGATCGCATCAGCGGTCCGCTCCGGTTCGTCCCAGTAGCCGAGCATCACGGAATAGCCGCGCGTGCATAATTCTCCGGGCGTGCCGCGCGGAAGGATTTTGCCCGTCACGGGATCGATGACTTTGGCTTCCAGATGAGGCTGGACATGGCCGATCGTGGAAACGCGGCGCTCGACCGGATCGGTTACCGATGTCTGGAAGCTGACCGGGCTTGTCTCCGTCATGCCATAGGCGACGCCAACATCGCGCATATGCATTTCCGTCATAACCCGATTCATGATTTCGATAGGGCAAGGTGCGCCTGCCATCAGCCCAGTTCGCAGGGAGCTAAGGTCGAAGCGTGAAAATTGCGGATGCTCCAGTTCCGCAATGAACATGGTTGGCACGCCGTGTAATGCGGTGCAGCGTTCTGCCTCCACCGCTTCCAGAACCGCCAGCGGATCAAAGCCTGAAGAGGGGTAGACGATCGTAGTCCCATGAACGAGGCAGGCAAGGTTGCTCATCACCATGCCAAAGCAATGATAGAGCGGCACCGGCACGCAAAGCCGGTCGCCCGCCGTCAGGCCCATAGCTAGCCCGCAAAAATAGGCATTATTGAGAACATTGTGGTGGGAAAGCGTCGCGCCTTTGGGCAGGCCAGTCGTGCCACTGGTGAACTGGATATTGATGGGGTCATGTGGGCGCAGCGCGGAGCCGATCGCCTCGATCCGCTCGCGCGGCAACTCGCTGCCGCTCTGCATGACGGTGTCAAAATCAAGCCATCCCGGTCGCGGTCCGCCGCCAATCTTGATGACATGCTCCAGAAGGGGGAGCCGGGATGACGCGATCTTTCCGGTATGCTGACTCAGTTCGGGCACCAGTTCCTCCACCATGGCGAGATAATCGCTGGTTTTAAAACTGTCGGCGCAGATGAGCGCTTTAACGCCGACCTTGTGCAGCGTATATTCCAACTCGCTGAGCCTATAGGCGGGATTGATGTTGACCTGGATGATGCCCACTACCGCCGTGGCGAACTGTGCGATGATCCATTCGGCGCAATTGGGCGCCCACACTCCGACCCGGTCACCTGGCCCCAGCCCCAGCGCGGTCAGTCCCAGCGCGAAATCATGCGCGGCATCCCTCACCGCCGCCCAACTGAAATGGAGGCCCTGATGGCGTGAGATCAAGGCGGTTTCATCAGGCCAACACTCCGCCGCGTGGTTAAGAGCCTGGCCTACAGTCCAGTCCAGGAGCGGACGCTCGCTGGATCCCACGACGTGACTGAAAAGATCCTGCTCCATTATCCTATCCTGCTTTTCTTGCATCTACATTGTCCTTTGCTGGCCGCAGCATGAGGCCAGCGATACTGCTCAGGTTCGAGCGACGCACGTATAGTAGAATGCGGTTAGGTCCCGCCGCCGACCCCGTCCCGCATTGCCGTCTCGTCCTTCCAATTCCTTCCGCTTTTGGCACATCTCGTTTGCGACCTCCGGCGATGGCGTGGCCCTCCTGGAGCATTGCGGATGCTAACATCTCTTCCAAAACCAGCCGAAAATTCTTTCTTGCAATGGATTGCAAGGTGGACTAATTTGCAAACCATTGCAAGCCCGGATTAGACGGCTGCTGTTGTGGGGAGAATGATCATGAAGGTAAGAATGTCGCTCGTGACGTGCGTATCGTTGTACGCGCTGAGCGGGCAAGCCTACGGGCAGACGGCATCGCAATCGGGCGACGCGAGCAGCACTGTCGCAGCGCAATCATCGGCCACGCAGAGCGCTATCCCCGACATCGTCGTGACCGCGTCCAAAACCGGGCCGCAGTCACTGCAAAAAACGCCTTTGGCGATCCAGGCATTCTCAGGCGAAAGCCTCAAGGAAAAGAATGTTCAGGACGTCAACAACCTGATCACTGCCATTCCCGGCGCGTCCATCGCGCAGGAGACTGCTGCCGGTATCAAATCCTATAATATTCGCGGCGTCGGCGTCGGTGGGACCAACGGTGAAACCCCCATCGGCTATTATCTGGACGATGTACCCTTTGTCGTTCCAAATTTCGGCATTGCTCCTCCCATCAAGTTTCTTGATCTGGAACGGGTTGAGGTTCTTCGTGGCCCTCAGGGCACGCTCTACGGGCAAGGTTCGGCAGGCGGCACTATCATCTTCCGCACCCGCGACCCTGATCTATCGGCGGTCCAGGTGCTGGGCGAAGCCTCCGCCTCGTCCACAAAGGATGCGTCCGGCCTGAACTGGGGTGTTGCGGGCGCCCTGTCGGTACCGATTATCAAAGACGTGCTGGCTATACGAGTGAGTGGCGGCATTTCGCGCCAGCAGGGCTATGCCGACGTTTATTACGGAGCCAATGACGGCACGCCCGATGAAAAGGACGTCAATCACCAAATAAATCGGGACTGGCGGATCGCGGTTTTGTTCAAGCCCTCCGACAGGTTCACGCTCCGCGCGCAAGTCTGGCAGTTCAGGCCAACCCAGGGTTATCAATCCATTTACAGCGGTGTCGATCCATATACCTACGAGAATACGGCGGGTATCGATAGTTTCACCAGATCCAAATATACGCTTTACAGCCTGACCGGTGACCTCGACCTGGGCGGCGTCGCGATAACGAGTTCTACTAGTTACCTGAAAGGGTCGTTTGGTTACCGCACACCGCTGGGAGTGCTGGGTATTCCTGGAGGGAAATTCGACTCCTTCTTCGATCCGAAAAACTTCAATCAGGAAATTCGAGCGAGATCTACCGGTGCAGGGCCATTCCATTGGGTTGTAGGCGGCGCCTATAGCGCCGGCGAAGGTCCGCAGCGTAACGCTCTGGATTTTGTGGTGGTCCAGCAGGTAGCCGATAACAATGCGGTGACCAAAAATTGGGCCGGTTTTGGCGAAATCAGTTATGATCTGTTCGGTGGAAAGCTCGTGCCGCTTCTTGGTGTCCGCTACTATCATGATCGCCGCAAATATGAGGACGCGACATCCAGCCTGCCCGCGACGCTGAAGAAGACCACTTGGCGCGCAAACCTGTCATATTTCCCGAATGACGATATTTCGGCATTCGCCACTGTATCAACGGGCTTCCGTGTCAACACGATTCAGTCCGCGCTTCAGGTGCAATTGCTGGAGGCCGATGGCTTCCCAGCCAAGATCTTGCTGGATCCCTTGTCGTTGACCAATTACGAACTCGGCACCAGGGTACGGCTCTTCAATCGCACGTTAACTCTGGCGGCCAACGTCTACCATATCAAATTCGACGGGCTGCAATCGAGCTATAATACATCTGCGGGTATCGGCGGTTTCCTGAACATCGGGCGGGCTCACTCTACTGGCATCGATATCGATGTAAATTGGCGCACGCCCGTGCCCGGTTTGACATTGGGAGCGGTCGCCAACATCAATTCCAGCAAATATGATGAGGTAGACCCGCAGGTTACGGCTCAACTTCCTCGCTTGGCCGAAGGTCGCCGCCTGGTAAATTCTGCAGGTTATAACTTTCGCATCGACGCCAGCTACACTCGCGAGATCAGCAACAATCTCGAACTTTTCAGCAACGTGAACTTTAGCGAGACGGGATCACGTCCCACGATTGGGGGTGTCACGGCAGGCCGTTATGATCTGTTGGGAGCGACGCTGGGTATCCGGCGAGGTCCTTACGAAATTGCGCTGTTTGGCGAAAACCTGACAGACGAGCGCGGTCCGACGGATTATTTCGTGCCTACCGCTCTCAACGGTCCGGTTCCCCGCACGATCGGCGTCAGGATCCGCAAGGGCTTCTGATTAGCTGCGCTAGCGAAGCGCGGTCACTTGGTTCCCCGACACCGGACGATCCGGTGCCGGGGCTTCCTCTCTGCCGAACATGCGCTGGGCAGGGAAGATGATTTGAACTTAAGCGACATTCAAAGCTGTAAAATGCATCGATCGCGCATTTGTGAATCGGATTGGGAAGGCATGGACGGTACATGTTCGCGGGGCGGCGGCGACGATAACAGTGCCGTCTCCATGTTCGACCTGAAGGCGGCCCTCTCTTGTCTTGATTTAGACGATAACGGGCACACCAACGCGGCTTTATTGTGCGGCGACCGGCATGCTGCTGATCGGGAACGCGTGGCATTGCGCCATCGCGGGCTTGATGGCGTCACGATGGAATGGACCTTCGCCCGGCTCGCCCACGACAGCGCGCGGCTAGCCACAGCGCTGGCATCGCTGGGCGTAACTAAGGGCGACCGGGTCGCCGGGTTGCTGCCGCGCTCGCCCGAACTCCTGATACTGATCCTCGCCACCTGGCGTCTGGGGGCAGTGTATCAGCCCTTGTTTACCGCCTTTGGATCGAAGGCGATCGAATATCGCCTGACAGAGGCGGACACCCGCGTGATCGTAACGGATCAGGATAATTGTCCCAAGATCGCCGATCTCCCTTCGTCGATTGAGCAGATCATCGTGGGCGCAAATAAGGACAACGGCCAGCGGGACTTCTCGCTCATGATCGAAAGCGAGGAAGACGGCCATTTGGCAGTGCCTTGCGGCCTGGACGATCCGTTCCTCATCATGTTCACCTCCGGAACCACCGGGCCCGCCAAGCCGCTGCTTGTGCCGATCAAGGCGATTGCGGCATTCGCTGCCTACATGCGCGATGCTGTGGGCCTGCGCAGTGACGACCAATTCTGGAATTTGGCCGACCCCGGCTGGGCCTATGGCCTATATTATGCGGTAACCGGTCCTCTGGCGCTTGGCATGACGACGACCTTCAACCAGCGCGGGTTCGATGTTGACGACGCCTATGATACGATTGCCGAACTGGGGATCACAAATCTTGCAGGATCGCCGACGGCCTATCGGTTGCTGTTGGCGGGAGGCGCGGAGAAGGCCGCGCGCATCCAGGGCCAGCTTCGCGCCGTCAGTAGCGCAGGCGAGCCACTTAATCCTGAGATCATACGCTGGTTTGACGAGCATTTGAACGCGCCGATCTATGATCATTACGGGCAGACCGAACTCGGCATGGTGCTGTGCAACCATCATGGGATCGATCATTCCATCCATGTCGGCTCGGCCGGCTTCGCATCCCCTGGTCATCGCGTAGTTGTCATCTCGCCAGAAGGGGAGGAACTGCCTCAAGGGGAGCCGGGCATACTCGCGCTGGATCGCAAGGCATCGCCGATGATGTGGTTTTCGGGCTATCTGGAGCGGGAAACCAAAGCGTTCGTCGGTGATTATTATTTGAGCGGCGACACGGTCGAGCAGAATGAGGACGGCAGCATTTCTTTCATCGGCCGCGCCGACGACGTCATCACGACGTCGGGCTACCGCGTCGGGCCATTCGACGTCGAAAGCGCACTGCTCGAACATGAAGCCGTGATGGAATCCGCGGTGATCGGAAAACCGGACCCCGAGCGGACCGAGATCATCAAGGCGTTCATCGTACTGAACCAGGGCTATAGTGCGGACCAACCGGATCTGGCATCATCGATCCAGCGCTACGTCAAGACGCGCCTATCCGCTCATGCCTATCCGCGCGAAGTCGCGTTCGTGGAATCACTGCCCAAGACGCCCAGCGGCAAGGTGCAGCGCTTCCTGCTGCGCAACGAGGAAATCGCCAAGCAGCGTTAAAGGGCGCGTAAGGTGTTCCTCACCTGATCGGAAGGTCAATCTCATCGCGTCAATTGCCGGCTCGACCCGACCATGGGATCGACGAGGCTAAGCCATCACGGTCGCTATCAAATGAATTGAAGGAGCATTTTGATCATGGACATCAACGGCTGCGCTGCCATCGTTACCGGTGGAGCTTCGGGGTTGGGAGGCGCGACCGCGCGCTTGCTAGCGGCATCGGGTGCACGGGTCTGCTCCTCGCTGCCGTGATGGATCAGCGCTTCTATCGACCCTATGGTGAGGATAGGCAGCAAGGCGAAGGCGAAGTTCGCCGCTCCCAATGTTTCCAGAACCGCCATCTGCAGCGCGAATGGCAGGTTCTGACCGCCAAAACCCTGGGGAGCGGCGATGCCGCCCCATCCGCCCTCCACATAGGCGCGGTAGGCCGCGGCAAAGCCCTCAGGCAAACGTACCCCTGCTTCGCTCCACTTTGCACCGATCGTGTCACCGACGCGTCGAAGTGGCGCCCACTCACCTGCGGCAAGCTGGGCGACACCTTCAAGGACCGCGTCGATAACATCTTGTTCGATTTTCAGCCTGTCAATGTCTGCCAAGGTGCGGAGGACAAAGCGTTGCTCAGCGATCAGACTGGTAAAGGTCATTATGGTTCCCTTGCGGTTTCACGCCCGTCCGGCGATGGGCGTGATGAGAATTTACAGGACTTCTTGAGCGACTCCCTTCTAGGCAAGCGCCCCAAACTCAGGCAGGCGCGACAGCCCTCTGGGTGTCCAGCTCACGAATAAGTTGCCGGTGGCGTTCCCGATCCAGCCGATATGTGAGGATTAACGGGAGCACTATGAGGAAGGCTAGGCCATGGCCAGCTCCCCACAATAGCCCTAGAAACGTTGCAGACTGATCGGCAATTTGCGCAGCGCCCGCGCCGGCATTGGCTTTGAGGCCAACCATCGACAGGACGAAACCGGCGGCGAGGGATCCGATCCCGACTGCCGCCTTGGCCGAGAAGACAAGCGCACTATAATATAGCCCTTCGCACCGCTGGCCGAACCTGGCTTCATGCTCATCGACCGCATCGGCTATCATTGACTGAAATCCGATGAAGAAGAGGGAATTGCAGGCGCCGAACAGCCCGCTCGCTCCCACCAGGACTGCCGTGGCCGCCGGGTTAGGCAAAGACCCCAGAAACTGATGGGCAATCAGGACGGAAGCGGTCTGGCCGAACGCGATTGTGCAGAGTCCCAGGATCACGACATCGCGCTTTTCCATGTGCTTGAGCAACAGCGCGGTGACGGGAATACCCAGAAGCAGACCGATCTGGAATCCCATTATAGGAACCTGATTAAGCGAAGCGGGCAGCTTCCAGAAATAGCTGTACGCATAGAGGTTTAAGGCGTTCATGCTGCCACCTACGGCCAGAGCAATCAGGGCCGACGTGAACAGAACGACAAACGACCTGTTGCGCAGAAGATCGCGCAGGTCTTCGACAAAGGATTTGGACGTCGCGGCGGGCGTGAGGTGCTCGACTGGGCTCGCGGCAACCGCCCGACGCACGCCAAGGATGCAGATGAGTCCCATCACCAGGACTACGGCTGACAGCAACAGCCCCAGCTGCATATAGGCAGTGCGCGACGCATAAGCTTCCTTTGTCGCGAAGATGAGTCCGAAGGCCGGCGCGATGGTGAGAACCGTGCCAATGAACCCGAAAATCATCCGATAAGCAGTGACGCTCGACCGCTCGTCATAGTCACTCGTCAATTCGGCGGTGAGCGCCGAATAGGGAAGCGCATAGAGCGATGTTCCGACCCGAAGCGAAACATTGAGAAGGAGCGCGACGCTGATGGCGGCCACCGTGTCTCCCGATACCGCTATGCCGAACAACGCTATCGAAGCGATGCAGATCACCGGCAGTCCGAACACCATGAACGGCAGGCGGCGGCCCCAGCGCGAGTGGGAGCGATCCGACCAGGATCCGATCAGGGGATCCGCGATCGCATCTATGACGAGGGATGCAAAGATGATTGCGCCCGCCACTGCGGGCGAAATTCCAGCTACACTGGTGAGGTAGAACAGGAGGAATGTGTTGGCGACGAATGTGGCCGATACTTCCACGCCCTGACCACACCCGAACAGGAGTTTGGTTCGAATCGGCAACCGTACATTTACGGTGCCGCAAGATGCGCTGGAGCTCATGAAATCCTCTCTCCAGCGGCCTTGCTGGATGTTCTTGCAATCCATTGCATAACAGTGGCTTTGCCGCTATGCAAGGGCCCACAGCCGACAGCACGGTGGTTTAGGAGAGGTCATGAAGAGCGAGAAGGTTGCGAGGATCAGCGGCACGGTGGCGCCAGGTTTCGAACGTTGCCGGGACGCTTTTGCCACTGGACTGCGAGGCGGCGCGGAGGTCGGCGCTGCTTGTTCGATCCGCGTGAAGGGCGAAACCGTCGTTGATCTTTGGGGCGGTGTCGCCGACGCGGATAGTGGCGCTGCATGGAGAGCCGATACTATCGTTCCTGTCTTTTCGGTGTCGAAGGGCGTGGCTGCCGTCTGCGTGCTGCATCTAGTGAGTCAGGGCCTGATCGATCTCGATGCGCCGGTCGCGCGTTACTGGCCGGAATTCGCCCAGGCCGGCAAGGGAGCCCTCACGGTTCGCAACGCATTGGCGCATCGAGCCGGCGTGCCCTTCATCGATGGCGATGTCAGCGCGGAGCAGATCGGCGATGTCGAGCATATGGCCGCCCGACTGGCCGCCCAGCCCCCGATGTTCGAGCCGGGGTCGGTGCATATCTATCATGCGGTCACGGTCGGCTGGTTCACCAGCGAACTTGTCCGAAGGGTGACGGGTCAAACGGTCGGCCAATGGCTCGCCGACAATGTCGCGACCCCGCTCGACCTGTCGCTCTATTTCGGCGTGCCCCGCGCCGACCAGCAGCGCGTCGCGAGGCTCGTTCATCGCGATCCCGCGCAGGCAGCCGCCGTGATAGAGGCTAGCATGGCGCCCGGCTCGCTGCCGTGGCAGGTGATGACGATCAACGGAGCCCTGTCATTCGCGGCGGATTTCGGCAAAGGCAGCCTGAACGACCCGCATGTGCAGTCGATGGAGCTTGCAGGGGCAGCGCTTGTGGCTGATGCCCGGTCGCTGGCGACATTTTACGCGGCCTGCCTCGCCCCGATCGACGGCATCCGCCTTCTGTCCGACGAGGTCATCGCCGATGCGATCCGTCCCGTCTCGACCGGCAAGCAATTCGGTCTGGAAGAAGAAGGCCCGGCATGGGGCGCAGGGCTCATGATCCCCTGGCGCGTGCAGCCCATGCTCGGCGGATCCAGCTTCGGGCACGACGGTATGGGCGGCAGTCTCGCTTTCGCGTCGCCGGAGCGAGAAGTTGGCTTCGCCTATGTTCGCAATGGCATGGCGGCTGGCGGGGTCGAAGATCCTGAAGTCTATGCCGTGGTGAAGGCGCTTGACGATATTCTCGATGAAAGTATCAAGGCATGACATTGGACCCCGTTCTGGCCGAGATATTGAAGGCCATCCCATCGGAAGTGGAACTGCCGATCGACTGGCCCGGCCAACGTGCGAATGCCGCATCACTGCTGCCTCTGATCTTAGGTCCGGCACCCATTACGGAGGTCGCGGGGGTGGACGCGCGGAACATCGACGGACCGGGCGGCCCGGTGCCCCTGCGCATCTATCGCCCGACCAAACCGACGACGATCACCCTGCACTACATCCACGGCGGCGGCTGGACGATCGGCGATCTCGACACGGTGGACCATACGATCCGTTATCTGTGCGAAGCGCTGCCCGCGGTAATCGTGTCGAGCACCTACCGCCTCGCCCCCGAACATCCTTTCCCTGCCGCCTATGAGGACTCGCTTGCCGCCGCGCAGTGGGTTCTCGACAATGTCGATGCCCTTGGCGGCGATGTCCGGCAGGTCGTGATCGCAGGCGATAGCGCGGGGGGCAATCTGGCCGCGACGACGGCCATCGGCTTGCGTGACGCGGCACGGGAAAGAGGCGAGACAGGTCCCCACCCGCTCAAGGCGCAGCTTTTGCTCTACCCCTCAGTCGACCTGCGTGCCGAAGGCTGGGCATTTCCCTCCCGCGTGGCGAATGCCGACCCCAGCCTGCAGGCCGACACTTTGCGGGCGACGGCGGATGCCTATATCGGCGACAGCGACCCGAACGACTGGCGGCTCTCGCCGCTCGGAGCGCAGGATCTGTCCGGCCTGCCCCCGACTCTCATCGTCGTCCTGTCGGTCGATCCCCTGCGCGATGAGGCGATCGCCTATGCGGAACGGCTGAATCAGGCGGGAGGCCGCGTCGAAGTGATCGAGTTCTCGAGCCTGACCCATGGCTTCACCCATTTAAGGCGCATCATCCCCGCCGCAGCCGTGGCATCAGACGAGGTTTTAGAGCAATTTCGGAGCCTGCTTCACACGACCTGAGGCAAACTGAGTAAGAAAAGCATTGCCATCGTTTGCAAGAAGGGCTTTCTCATCTGGTGCCTCAGACCAAACGTCCATCCGCGAAGATAACTAGCGACACGCCTGCGTTGTCATCGGAAACAGGCGTGCCGCAAGCCCGTACCTTGCAGGAAATGGCGAAGCTGGCGGGCGTATCCGCTGCGACAGTTTCCCGTGCTTTGGCGGACAATAGCCTTATCGCCCTGAAGACGCGCAGGCGCATTCAGGCTTTGGCAAAGGAGGTCGGCTTTTCCGTGAACCCGGCTGCGCGCATGCTGCGCACGCGCCAGTCGCACACGATCGCACTCGTCCTGCCGCTGGGCCATGAAAAGGGACAGCATTTAAGCGACCCGTTCTTCATGGCGATGCTGGCCTATCTTGCCGACGCGGTGTCACAGCGAGGCTATGATCTGCTCTTTAAACGCATCGAACCGGAACATGACAACTGGTTGCGCCAGATCATCGACAGCAGCCGGGTCGATGGCGTGCTAGTGGTGGGTCAATCGGATCAAGCCGCCGTGTTGCAGGAGGTCGGCTTGACCTATGAGCCGATGGTGGTGTGGGGCCAATATAGCCCTGAACAAAGTTATTTGTCGGTGGGGGTCGACAATGTGGAGGGTGGCCGCATCGCGGCGGCACGGCTGATGGCACAAGGGCGCCGAAAGCTTGCCTTCCTGGGCAATATCGGCGTTCCTGAATTTGCTGCGCGCTATCAAGGTTTCCTGTCGTCAGCGTCGTCCGATACTCCGCAGCCTCCCGTCCTGATCCCAGCACATCTCACTTCCCAGGACGCGTTTGCCGCGGCGGAAACGCTTTTCCGGGAGCATCCCGATGTGGATGGCGTGTTTGCCGGGTCCGACGTCGTGGCGATGGGCGTGATCCGAGCCGCAGCCGCGCTGGACCGATCCGTCCCGCAAGATCTGTCGGTCATCGGTTTCGACGACGTGCCGATCGCGGCGCAGAGCAACCCGCCGCTGACGACGATCCGCCAGGATTTGGAACGCGGCTCCGCGCTGATGTGCGACTTGTTGTTCAAGCGGATGAAGGGCGAGGCGTGTGAATCGGTGCGCCTCGCTCCTGAATTGATCGTACGCATCTCGGCCTAGCTCGCTAGGCTTTTGGGCGACGATTCAGATTCGGCGCGATCAAGAGCTGCCTTGGCCAACAGCAGCGCGCCTCTCAGTCCGACATCGGCCTCCAGTTGAGGTGGTTGTATGATCTGGCCTACCGTGCCAGGCTCGGCGAGATAACCAGCCGCGAAATGTTCGGCATGGACACGGACGCGGTCCAGAAGCCCGGGCGTACCCATCACTCCGCCGCCAAACACGATGCGACCGGGAGAAAGCATTGCCAGCATAGATGCCACCAGATGGCCGAGATACCACGCTACAATGTCATGCGCGGGGTGATTTTCATCCAGCTGTGACAAGGAGCGGCCCCAACGGGCGATGATGGCGGGACCGCTCGCCAATCCTTCCACACAGGCGCCATGATAGGGGCAACAACCCGGGAAATCCGTGTCCATCGGATGACGGGGAGGCAGCAAGTGACCCATCTCGGGGTGCCGCAGTCCGTGAAGGGCGCGCCCATCAAACACCGCGCCGCCACCTATGCCCGTTCCCACCGTCACATAGATCAAACCCTGTCCGCAGGCTTCACCCCCTGCCTCGACTTCAGCCAAGGCGGCAGCGTTGACGTCGGTGTCGATTTCGATGGGCACCGCAAATGCCTCGCGCAGAGGCTCGACCAGCGATACTCGGCTCCATCCGGCTTTGGGCGTATCCGTCAAGGAACCCCAGTTGGGCCGTGATTGATCAAGCTCGATCGGACCGAAGCTGGCAACGCCCAAGCTGGCCAGGCGCCCATATTGCTGTTGCGCCTGCCGTAGGAAGTCAACCATGCGCCCGATCGTATCTGCCGGGTGGGTCGTTTCTATGCGCGTACGCGTCAGCCACTGGCCTTCGCCATCCGCCAGCGCGCAAATGAATTTCGTGCCGCCCGCTTCGATGCAGCCGTATAGCGGCTTTGCTCCTACGTCCATCTTCACTCCCATTCGCAGGTGGGCTGCGGTTGCACGACGTCACCGTCGAAGATGAGCGAGAACACCGGCGCGACCGTACCGCCGAACATGGCGCGACGCTCCTTCCGCGCCTGCGGGGGCTCCGTTCCCTTCGCTCCTGGATAGTCGATAAAGCTGATCACGTTTCCTTCGCTCGACACCCACCAACAATAAGCCTGAAGTGGTGAATCGACAGGATTGGCAGCGACCAGGCCGGTCCCGTTCAGTGGACGCCATGGACCAGCGAAACGCTCTGCCACCATGCCGTAAAGGCCAGTAGGAGCCCCCAAGTCAGCTGCATGGCGGCGGCCGTGGCTGGACCAGAAGCAATAATATAGTCCGTCGCGGACGATCACATGCGGTCGTTCCATCTCACTGTTCACGCCAACCGCTTCGATCAGCGGCGGCTGCAGAGTCCAGCCGTCCATGGTGCGGGTCGCCAGGCCGATAACGCCATCCAGCCTGTTGTCCGTCCATCCAGCTGAACCGGTGAACAGCAGATACTCAGCCCCATCTGCCGGATCCCGGAAAAAGCATGGATCACGAAAGCCCCAGATGCCATGGGCAGGCGCGACGATCTGGTCGGCAATCTTGTACCAGTGGCCATCGGCCGCGACGGATTGAACCGGCTTAGACCAATTGCGGAAGACAGGCATGTCGCCGTCGAATTCAAATTCGGCATGCGTTTCAAAGAGCCGCTGCTCGAAGCTGTGGGGCCCGTCCCGCTGGCCTGTTGCCGTGAAATACAAAGTGACGGTCCGGCCATCTTCTGCAAGCACTGAGTAACCGGACCATTCCCGACTGCCAGGCGACCATCCATCGGGCAATAACCAACCGTGATCCCGCCAACCGTCCGTACCAAGACTTGTAAAGCGAATGCGGGCGATGTCGTGACGGTCTTCCGGATCGTCCAGCATCGCAGTCGCCAGAAAGAACCAATATTCGCGTTCATCAGCAATGACAGGGCTGCCATCCGGCCGGGTTAGCTGCCACATGTCCCACAGGTCGAGACCTTCGATCACCCGGGCGGGCGGCATATGTTGTATGATGGGCAGACGGCTAAATTTCTGGTCGCGGGCGTGAGCGATCCATTCCTTGGAAAGATGGGTCCCCATCGTTTGAGGATGGTTGTTGGCATTGCCATTCCCTGACATTCCGATCGGCATCTTCCCTCCTGAGCGCGTCAAAGCTGTAAAGACCCACACATGGCCCCGCGCTTGCAATCCATTGCAGATGCCGTATGCTGCAATCCATTGCAAGGTGGTTTTGTGTGAAGCTCGTTTATTGACGCGCTAAAATGATGACTTTCGGAGGGGGGCAGCGGCTATCAAGTCGATTGCTGGTCCTCAGGACGGGCGTCCCAGGCTGATCTGCACACAGTCTGGGACGTCATGCCAAGGCAAATGACGGCTCTTGTCTCAGCGTGCCTGTCACCCATTTGATGAAAATCACTATCTGAAGTGTCTGCTTCGAACGCGCGAGAAGGTAATCCACTGCGTGAATCAGCCGGATTGTTGGGGCCTGCTCGATGCTACCTTGCCGTCATTCTCGACCTGCATTGTCGCCACGTCGTGGGGTGGGCCGTCAGCGACAGGAGGAAGAAGGATCTGGCGATCAGGGCATTAGATATGGCGGTGCGCCTGCGCCAGCCTCCGGAGGGCTGCTTTTTCCATTGGGATCGGGGCAGCCAATATTGTTCTTACGACTATCAGAAAAAGCTGCAGGCCTGTGGCCTGCGTCCATCGACGAGCGGCAGGGGTAGTTGTTGCGACAACGCCTTTGTTGAGACGTTCTTCAAATCCTGAAGGCGGAACTCATTTGGCGGCAAAGCTGGCCAACGCGGCGTCGGGCGGAAGCTGCCATCTTCCAGTACATCAATGGTTTCTACAACACCCGTCGCCGCCATTCATATCTGCGCGGCATCAGCCCGCTCGTGGTCGAAGCCAAGGTAGCAGAATGAGGTAGGTGACCGGCACAAGACCGTTACAAATCTATTCTGCGCCCATTGGAAGTCCGACTTCTGAGCGCATTGAAGACCATCCGCTCAGAACCAGGAGTCAGACCCGCTCCCAAATCGCTGCGATCCCCTGGCCGCCGCCGATGCACATCGTCGCCAGCCCGTAGCGTGCGCCGACACGGCGCAGTTCATGGACCAGCTTGGTAGTGATGATCGCCCCGGTCGCGCCGATCGGATGACCCAGCGAAATGCCACTGCCATTAGGGTTCACCTTTGCTGGATCAAAGCCCAGTTCCTTTGACACAGCACAAGCCTGCGCGGCGAAAGCCTCGTTAGACTCAATAACGTCGAGATCGGCGATGGTCAGTCCTGCCTTTTCCAACGCCCTGCGTGTGGCAGGCACCGGCCCGATGCCCATATAAGCGGGATCGACACCTGCGTGGCCGTAGGACACCAGCCGCGCCAAAGGCTTGAGACCACTGGCGCTCACCGCCGCCGCACTCGCCAGAACGACCGCCGACGCGCCGTCATTGATGCCCGACGCATTTCCTGCCGTGACGGTGCCTTCCTTCTGGAAAACGGGCTTCAGCTTGCCGAAGTCGTCCACTGCCGCGTCGGCCCGGACGAACTCATCGGTGTTGAACGGCACGAGTTTGCGACGCACCAGCACATCGACCGGCACAATCTGATCCTTGAAATAGCCCTGCGCTATGGCATTGGCCGCGCGCTTCTGGCTCACGAATGCCAGTGCATCCTGCTCCTCCCGCGAGATGCCGTAGCGGGCGGCCACATTCTCCGCCGTCACGCCCATATGGATCGCTTGGAAGGGATCGGTCAGCGCGCCGATCAGGCCATCCTGCGCTACCGCATCGCCCATCTTCTGGCCCCAGCGCGCAGCGGGCAGGAAATAGGGCGCACGGCTCATGATTTCCGCACCGGCGCCGATCGCCACATTGCAATCGCCCAGCATGATCGACTGCGCGGCAGAGATGATCGCCTGCAAGCCCGATCCGCATAGGCGATTGACGGTTAGCGCAGGGCATTCCTGCGGCACGCCCGCCCCAATGGCAGCGATGCGCGCGGCATAGGCATCTCGCGGTTCGCAATGTACGACGTTTCCCAGCACGACGTTGCCAATTTCAGCCGCATCCACGCCCGCCCGCTCGATCGCCGCCTTGGCGACATGAGCGGCCAATTCACCCGGCCTTTGATCCTTCAGCGACCCGCCGAAGCTACCAATGGCGGTTCGTGCCGCCGACAGCAGAAAAACGTCCGTCATGTTTGTGACTCTCTCTAAGCGTTAAGGTCTTCGAACCGGCGCCCTTCGGCCGCCAGCTGCTCGATCAGGGGAGCGGGCGTCCAGGCCCAGCTATTGCGGCCCGCAGCATAGCTGCGCAGCCGATCCAGCAGCACGGGCAAGCCGATCAGGTCGCCTTGGAACATCGGCCCGCCCCTTGCGGGGGAAAAGCCGTAGCCGTGCAGAAAGGTCATATCGACGTCAACCGGCCGACTGGCGATCCTTTCGCCCACAATCCGCGCGCCTTCGTTGATGAGGGTTAGCAGACAGCGCTCGACGATTTCCTCGTTGCTGATGGCACGACGGGTCAGACCGATCTCGGCCGAATAATCCTCGATCAGTTTGATCACTTCGGGATCAGGCTCCGCCGTCCGCCCGTCGGGATAGGCGTAGATGCCCTTCCCCGTCTTCTGCCCGAAGCGGCCTAGCTCGCAAATTTTGTCTATGACGCCAGAATAGGGTCTATGGGGCTGCTCCACCGCGCGGCGCTTGCGGATCGCCCAACCTATGTCCTGGCCTGCCAGATCCATCGTCCGGCACGGTCCCATGGCCATGCCCCATTGTTCCAGCGCGGCGTCGATCTGATGCGGCAGCACGCCTTCTTCAAGCATGAACCAGACCTGCCGCAGATATTCCTCGAACATACGGTTGCCGATGAAGCCATCGCATACGCCAGATACGACGCAGACCTTGCCCATGCGCTTGCCGAGCGCCATGGCAGTCGCCAGCACATCGGGCGCCGTCTCGCGCCCGCGCACGATCTCCAGGAGGCGCATGATATTAGCGGGCGAGAAGAAGTGCAGGCCTACGACGCGCGAGGGATTATGCGTCAGGGCCGCGATGGCGTCGAGGTCTAAGGTCGATGTGTTGCTCGCTAGGATCGTATCAGGCCGGACGATCGCGTCTAGGCCGGTGAATATCTGCTGCTTGACCGCCATATCCTCGAACGCGGCCTCAATGACGAGATCGACCTCGCAGAGCGCATTGAGCGTGGGCGCAGGGGTGAAGGCGGCGATGCGCGCTTCCGCCACGTCGGCGCCGATCCGCCCCTTCTCAACCTCGCGGGTCAGCGTCTTACGGATGGCCGCCTCCGCCTTGGCGAGCGCCTCGGAGCGGAGTTCGACCATAGTCACGGGTAGCCCCGCATTAAGCAGAGCGATGGTAATGCCCGTCCCCATCAGGCCGCCGCCGACAACGCCGACCCGCTGGATCGCCCGCGGTTGCGCATCCGACGAAAGGCCCGGAACTCTGCTGACCGCCCGCTCCCCGAAGAAGGCGTGGCGCAAGCCGCGTGAGGCAGGCGATTGCATCAAGTCGCCAAAGAGCGCTGCTTCCCGTGCCAGTCCCGCGGCGAGATCCCCCGACAGGGCCGCCACACAGTCGATCACGAAGCCGGGAGCCCGGCTGACGCTGGGGCGCAGCTTCGATCGGTGGCTCTCCACCGCCTCTGCCACATCGGCCGGAGCCGGCAGGTCGCCCGTTCGTCGCACCGCAAGCAAGGCGCTCTGCGCGATCTCCAGCGCGGCGTTTACCACATCGCGCTCCACTATCTGGTCGATCAGCCCCCACTCCAGCGCCTGCTCCGCCGTCACCGGCTTGCCCGACAGCATCATATCGAGCGCGGCCCCAGCGCCAATCAGGCGCGGTAGTCGCTGTGTGCCGCCTGCGCCCGGCAACAGTCCCAGATGCACTTCGGGGAGGCCCAGCTTCGTCCCCGCCTGCGCGATGCGATAATGGCCGGCCATCGCCAATTCCAGCCCGCCGCCCAGCGCCATGCCATGGATCGCCATAATTATCGGCTTTCTGCTGCCCTCGACCAGCGCGATCAGATTCCTCAATTCCTGCCCCTGCGCGGGATTGTCGTCGAAATCGTTGATGTCCGCGCCGCCGCAGAACAGGCGACCCGCTCCGGCGATGACGATCGCGCGGCAGGCTGGCGCGCTATCCGCCAGCCGCAGCGCGCCGATAATCTCCTCGACAAAGCCGTTGCCAATGGACAGCGCATTGACCGGGCCGTTGTTGAGGCGCAGCAGCTTAATCGCGCCGATATGGGCAATCTCGACAGACATACTGATCCTTCCGATCAGAACGCGTCGGTGGGAAGGGCCATGATCGGCGCTTCGCCCCCACCGATGATCTCGGCCAGGCCCGTGACCTGCGGCAGCATCCGCCGGGCGTAGAAGTCGGCGACGGCGCGCTTGCCCTGATGCAGCGCGGTGTTATCGGTGGACGCCGCAGCCATGCGGGTCCACATCCACCCCATAGCGACGAGCGCGAACATCCGGAGATAATCGACCGCCGCTGCGCCGATCGCATCCAGGCCCACGCCCCGCAGCGAGGCCGTCACCCCGCGCAGCAGCGACAGCGCCTCACGCGTCCTGTCCGCGATGACGAGGTCGCCCGCTGTCTCCAGATCCGCCGCGATGGAGGCGAAAAGGCCCTCGACCGCCGCCCCGTCGGCCAAGGCCAGCTTGCGCCCGACCAAATCCATCGCCTGCACCCCGTTGGTGCCCTCATAGATTTGGGCGATGCGGGCATCGCGGACATATTGCTCCATACCCCATTCGCGAATGTAGCCATGGCCGCCGAATACCTGCTGCGCTTGCACCGCGCTTTCGAAACCAAAGTCAGTGAAGGCCGCCTTCACCACGGGGGTCAGCAGAGCGACCAGCGCATCGGCCTTGGCCCTCTCGGTTGCGTCCGGGTGAGCATGGGCACGGCCCAGCTGCAATGCCGTCCAGCCGGCGAGCGCCCGCCCCGCTTCGACAAAGGCACGGATGTTGAGCAGCATCCGCCGCACATCGGCATGCTCGATGATCGGTACCGGCCCGCGCGCACCATCGGCGCTGCGGCCCTGCAAGCGTTCCTTGGCATAGGCGACAGCCTGCCCATAGGCACCCCCAGCGATGCCCAGTCCCTGGATGCCGACCATCAGACGTTCTGCATTCATCATCGTGAACATGGCGGCCAGACCTCGATGATGCGCGCCGACCAGCCAGCCGGTCGCGCCGTCATAGTTCATGACGCAGGTCGGCTGGGCATGGATGCCCATCTTCTTTTCCAGCGCCCCGACCGACAGGCCGTTCGGCCGCGTGAAGTCGCCGTGGGCATCGGGCAAATATTTAGGCACTAGGAAGAGACTGATCCCCTTCACGCCCTCCGGTGCGTCAGGCAAGCGGGCGAGGACTAGATGAACGATATTGCCGCCGAAATCATGGTCGCCCGAAGAGATGAACATCTTCGTGCCCGTTACTGCATAGCTGCCGTCACCCAGCGGTTCTGCCTTGGTCTTGAGCAGAGCGAGGTCGGTGCCCGCGCCGCTTTCGGTTAGCGCCATCGCGCCCGTCCATTCACCGCTGACCATCCGCGGCAGATAGGTGGATTTGAGCTCATCGCAGGCATGCGCCATAATCGCCTCGCACGCGCCGCGTGTCAGGCCGGGGAACAGTCCGAAAGAGAGGTTAGTGGCCGATACCATCTCGTCCAGCCAGAGCTGAAGGATGAAGGGTAGACCCTGCCCGCCATATTCGGGCGCCGCCGACAGGGAGGTCCAGCCGGTCCGCGCGAAATCACGCCAGGCTTCAGCAAATCCATGCGGCGTTTGGACCGTTCCGTCGACCAGCTTGCTGCCCTGCTCGTCCCCCTCGCGGTTTAGCGGATGCAGACGGTCGGCGCACATGCGCCCAGCCTCCTCCAGCACCGCTGCGGCGAGGTCGGCATCCACATCCTTGCCGATCCCGGCCATCTCCGCATCGAAGTCGAGCATGTTCAGGAGGAAGCGGTAATCATCGATCGGCGGAATATAACTGTACATCGGAAATCCCCCAGAATTTCACCTGTGCCTACACCAAACATCTGTTACAGTCAACGATGCGAGGTTGGATGTTTGATGCCATCAGCTATGCGTGGCGGAATATCGTGACGATCTGGGCAGCGAGTTCGGCAGAATTCAACCTGCCGCGACGATACCACTCGGAAACCGAGTTCAGCTGCGACAGCAATAGATTGCGATAGATTGACCGATCTATTCCTGATGGCAATGGCAATTCTTCCACTAGATCCCGGAACAGTTTTTCGAACCGGTCGCGCCGAGCAATTAGCTGTTCGCGAACCACCTCGGGCACTTCGCGAAAGTCATTCATCATTGGCAGCGTCAAAGAATCAGGCGCCAATTGGATTTCGAGAAAGGCCCCGCAGGCTGCTTCAAGTTTCGCCCAGGGATCATGTTGTGCGCCAACAGCCTCAGCGATCTTGTCCTGAGCCGCGTCTAATGCCCCATTATGCAGTTCAACGAACAGCGCGTCCTTCGATTTGATATGATGATAGAGTGATCCGCCCAGAACACCCGCCTGTTCGCCGATTTCCCGCATCGACGTGCCCCTATAGCCCTTGCGCGCGAACAGCTGCGCGGCAATCTCCAATATTTCCCGGCGGCGGTTCGGCCGCTCGTGATCCACGTCGGAAGAAGACAGGCTCTTAGACACCATGGCGCGCTAGCACATCAGCCACGCCCTGATCACCTGCTTTGTTGATCCAGGCGCAGTTGGCTTGCTCGTTCGAAAATCTTTGTGGTCAAGGGCTCATGGTCAGAGGAGCGCATAGCAACGTGGAACTCCACAGGTGCGAGCGCTGGCATCCCGTCCAATTCTACAAGATCGCCTCGGGTCATATCCGCGCACACCATCGGTTCAGGAAAAATGCCGATACCTCCACCCGCCTTCGCAATGTCAACCATCATTCTGGCGTTGTTGCAAAGGTTGAGCGACTGCTGCTCGATGCGTGATGCCGCGATGGCCTCCCGCATGCGGCCGTGGATCGGTGAATGGCTGGCCAGAGACCAGACAGGAACGGGACGATCTGGCGAAGCTGCACAAAAGGACGCAGCTACTTCAGGGCTAGCGAGCCAGACCAGTTCCACTGCTCCGATCGGGCATACTTGCAGCGACGGATGGGCGATCGGCCCGGCCGCAAAAGCGATATCGGTCGTACCCTTGAGCAGTTGTTGAATGAGGTTTGCAGTGAGGTCTATTTCAAGCTCAAGACTGACCAAAGGCATGTCTGCCTTCAATGCGGAGAGAAAGGCGGGAAGGCAACTTGCTGCAACGATCTCGCCCGTTCCGATGCGAACAACACCGCTCGCTTCTCCATAACCTCCGCAGCGCCGCAAGGCAGTGTGCATGTCACCCCAAAGCATTCGGCAATCGCGAACAAGCTGTCGACCTGACGGTGTCAAGGTCATGCTTCTGCCCTCACGACGGAAAAGGGACGCACCTAAATGCGCCTCCAATTCGCGGACCCGGGCCGAAATAGTGGGCTGGGTTGTATTCAGCCGCTCGCCAGCAGCGGCAAAGGTGCCGAGCCGTTCGATCCAGAGCAGGGTTTCAATATGGTACATGCTGATACGATTTATAGGCATTGATGATGATTAATTAAAAAAACAAATCATTAGAAGTGATCAATCTCTCGCGTCAAAAAGAATTGGACTCGAGGAGATAGCGATGGTCAAGAAGTTCTACCCCGATGCTGCGTCTGCGTTGGAGGGCCTTCTCTTCGACGGCATGCATCTTTGTGCAGGCGGCTTTGGACTTTGCGGAATTCCCCAGCGGCTGATCGACGCGATCCGTGATTCGGGGGTCAAGGACCTCACCATCGCCTCCAATAACGCCGGGATCGACGGCGAAGGATTGGGCAAGCTGCTGCGCACGCGGCAGGTCAAGAAGATGATCAGTTCCTATGTCGGCGAGAACAAGGAGTTCGAGCGGCAATATCTGAGCGGCGAGTTGGAGGTGAAGTTCTGCCCCCAGGGCACTCTGGCCGAGCGCTGCCGTGCTGGCGGCGCTGGCATTCCGGGCTTCTACACCAAGACGGGCGTTGGCACGGCGGTGGCCGAGGGCAAGGAAGTGAAGAATTTCGACGGGCAGGATTATATCCTGGAACGCGGCATCTTTGCCGATGTCGCTATCATCAAGGGATGGAAGGCGGACGAGAGCGGCAATCTCATTTTCCGCAAGACATCGCGCAACTTCAATGCGCCGATGGCGACCGCCGCGAAAATCTGCGTGGCTGAAGTGGAGGAAGTCGTGCCGGTCGGCAGCCTCGACCCCGACGCGATCCACCTGCCCGGCATTTATGTGAAGCGCATGATCGTCGGGGCGCCTTACGACAAGAAGATCGAATTCCGCACCGTTCGCCAGAGGGAGACCGTATAATGGCCCAAGAAACCAAAGGCTGGACTCGTGACGAGATGGCTGCGCGGGCGGCCAAGGAACTGAAGGACGGCTTTTACGTCAACCTTGGCATTGGCATTCCGACGCTGGTGGCTAATCATATTCCCGCTGGCGTGGAAGTGACGCTCCAGTCGGAAAACGGCATGCTGGGCATCGGACCTTTCCCGTACGAGGGCGAGGAGGATGCGGACCTGATCAATGCGGGCAAGCAGACGATCAGCGAGCTGCCGAACAGCGTCTATTTCTCCAGCGCCGACAGCTTCGCCATGATCCGGGGCGGGCATATCGACCTTACCGTGCTGGGTGCGATGGAAGTCGCGGAAAATGGCGACATTGCCAATTGGATGATCCCCGGCAAGATGATCAAGGGCATGGGCGGCGCGATGGATCTGGTCGCGGGCGTCAAGAAGATCATCGTCGTCATGGAACATACGTCGAAGGATGGCAGCCCCAAGTTCATCCCGGCCTGCACCCTGCCGCTGACCGGCAAGAATGTGGTCGACATGGTCGTCACCGACCTGTGCGTGTTTCAGCGGCCTGATCATGATAGTTCATTCCAGCTCATTGAGCTCGCGCCGGGCGTGACGGCGGAGGAAGTCGCCGCTAAGACGACGGCTCATTACGTATGTAGGGTACGGCCAACATGAGCACCACCGCGGTGCGTTATGTCTCTCACTTCGGGGCCGGCGCGGATGACGGCGGCAAGGGTGACAAGAACCTCCTTGGTGGCAAGGGCACCAATGTCGATGGCATGCCGGCTATCGGCCTGCCGGTGCCGCCGGGCTTCACCATCACGATCGAAATGCGCACCCGCTATTATCAGGATGGGAGCGTCCTTCCGAAGAGCCCGAATGCGGATGTTGCCAACGGCATCGTCCGTATTGAAGGCGTAACCGGCAAAATTACGGCAACGCGGCCGATCCGCTGCTCGTCTCCGTCCGCTCGTGCGCGCGCATTTTCATGCCAACATGATGGACACCGTCCTCAACCTTAGCCTCAATGACGAAACCGCCCTGGGGCTCGCCGCCGCGTCAGATCACGAGTGTTTTCTCGCCTCGATCCGGTCCTCAAAGGTCCGGGTGGTGATGACGTTGGCGTAATTTTCCGGCGAGGTGTCGACATTATGATTGTAATAATCGAGGCCGGCATCCGCGAGCTGCTTCGCCTGATCGGACGACAGCATGCCTAACGTCATGCAGGTTTCCATGCCCATCTGGCGCACGCCCTTCACCATCTCGATGAGCTTGGGCATGTCCCGTTCCTTGGAATTGCGCCATGCGGCACCCATGCAGAAACGGCCCGAACCATGGTCCTTCGCCTGCGCCGCCGCCTGCAGCACAGCCTGCACATCCATCAGCTTGGTGGCCTTGAGGTCGTTTTCCGCCTCGGTCGACTGGCTGCAATAGCCGCAATCTTCCGGGCAGCCGCCGGTCTTGATCGACAGCAGCGTGGAAAGCTGCACCTCATTGCGCGGGAAGTTCGCGCGATGGATCGACTACGCCTCAAACATCAGGTCGTTGAAGGGCAGGTCGAACAGCGCGGCGATCTCGTCGCGGGTCCAGTCGGTGCGGCATTCATTCATTTGTCGACGCCCGCCCGCGCCAATATCTTGCGTGCTTGCAAAAAATTTGGAGCATCGATCATTTTTCCTTCCAACATAAGCACACCCGCATTTGGCGCCTGATGAAAGGCTGCCACGATCGCGCGTGCCTGTTCAATCTGCGCTGCAGTCGGCGTGAAGGCGGCATTGATAATTGGAACCTGCAAAGGATGGAGCGCCATCATCCCTGTAAAGCCATCATGAGCCGCGCGAGCGGCATAGGTGGCCAGACCTGCTTCATCCTTGACCGTGGGATAAACGGCCTCGATCGCGGCTATCCCGGCAGCATGCGCGGCAAAAAGAGACATAGCCCTCACCATCTCGTAAGGAGCGGTAGGAACCATTTGGATGACGGCTACCAACAGCGCCGATAGCTGCGGGCAGGTCCTCGGCACCCCAGGTCAGACCAACAAAATGCTGCCGGACCGCGCCATAGCTGCTGAGTTGGAAGACCGCCGCAGGCGTCTCGGAAGCAATCGGCAAGATTGCTGCAACCGGGAGCATCTCCTATCTTGTCGATCAACGCAGTAACACTTGGCGCTGCTTCCGCCTTTGGCAGAGCGATCCCGTCAGGACGCCCAGGCAGCACGGCGAGAGATCGGTATCGGTCAAGTCGTTGATCGCGAAGTGCGACCCACTTCCTTCTTTGCTGGCGCGACAAAATCCTCCAGATCGAGGATCAGCGCATCGGCGCCGCTCGAGGCGGCCTTCGCGAAACGCTCGGGCCGATCGGCAGGGACGAAGAGCAGCGAGCGTAGGTTCAAGCCTCGCTGCCTTTGATCAACGTCATGCGCAAGCACTGACATACGACCTCGTCGCGCTGGTTGACCAAGCGATGTGCGAAAGTGACTATGCCTGCGCCCGGACGCGACTTGCTGGGCTTGAGGTCCGTCACCTCGGTTTCCGCGCGCAGCGTATCGCCGATGAATACGGGCTTGGGCATCAGCAGCTTGTCATAGCCGAGATTGGCGACAAGCGTGCCGAGCGTGGTGTCGCCGACCGACAGGCCGATCATCAGCGCGAATGTGAAGGTGCCGTTGACGAGGATCTGCCCGAACTCGCTCGCCTTCGCGGCTTCCAGGTCGATGTGCAGCGGCTGCGGATTGTGCGTCATCGTGGAAAATAGAAGATTATCCGTCTCCGTCACCGTGCGCCGGATTTCGTGGCGCAGCGTCTCGCCAATCGACCATTGGTTGAAGAACTTGCCCGCCATCAGGCCCCCTCCCCCTTCTCGATCTTCACCAGCAACGTCCCTTCGCTTACCTGTCCGCCCTCGCGAGCATTGAGTTGTGCGACGGTGCCGTCAAACGGCGCGGTCAGGCTATGCTCCATCTTCATGGCCTCCAGCGTCAGCAGCTTCTGTCCCTTGGTGACGGCTTCACCCGCCGCCACGGCAACGGCAATGACGCGGCCCGGCATAGGCGAAAGGATCGCACCGTCCGACGCATCCGCGCCCGCAGCGCCAGCCGCGCGCCACGGCGTGAGACGCCATACCTGGCCACCCTGCGCCACCAGCACATCGTCCGCGCCCTCACCGCCCTGGCGCGGATCATAGCTGATCGTCACCGCCTCCCCATCGAGCAGGAAGGTGCCTTCGCTCCGCACCGGCGCATTGAGCCGAAAGCCCGCAAGACCGCCGCACCGCGTCAAGCTGGCTGCGGCATCCGCCAGCGCGTCATCGCTTGGCCGGGCGGGCGGCATCAGCGCTTCGCCTTCGCGGCCGATCAGTCCCGTATCGAGCCGCGCGGCGATGAAATCGGGATGCTTTAACGCTTTCACCAGAAAGCCTGCATTGGTCTTGAGCGGCCAGACTGCGCTCTCATCGAGAGCCTGCGTCAGGGCCGAGCGGGCGGCGTCCCGAGTAGGGCCATGAGCGATGACCTTGGCGATCATCGGGTCATAGAAAGGCGATATTTCCGCACCCTGCTCGACGCCGGTATCGATGCGGACATTCTCATCGCCCAACTCAAATGTATCGAGCCTGCCGATCGATGGCAGAAAGCCCTTGGCCGGGTCTTCGGCATAAAGGCGCGCTTCCATCGCCCAGCCGTTGATCGACAGTTCTCCCTGACTCTTGGGCAGCTTTTCGCCCGAAGCGATACGTAATTGCCATTCGACCAGGTCCTGCCCGGTGATCTCTTCGGTCACGGGATGCTCGACCTGCAGCCGGGTGTTCATCTCCATGAACCAGATGCGGTCGGCCTTTAGCCCTTCCGATCCATCGGCGATGAATTCGATCGTGCCTGCGCCGACATAATCGACAGCCCTGGCCGCGTTGACCGCCGCCTGGCAGACCGCCGCGCGCGTTTCCGCATCCATGCCGGGCGCGGGCGCCTCCTCGATCACCTTCTGGTGACGGCGCTGGAGCGAACAGTCGCGCTCGAACAGATGGACGACATTGCCATAGCTGTCGCCAAACACCTGCACCTCGATATGGCGCGGGTTGGTAACCCATTTTTCCAGCAGCACCTGGTCATTGCCAAAGCTCGACGCTGCTTCGCGCTGGCAGGAGAGCAGCGCGTCGGCAAAGTCGGCAGCGTTATCGACCTTGCGCATTCCCTTGCCGCCGCCGCCAGCAACCGCCTTGATGAGGACAGGATAACCGATCGCGTCGGCCGCCGACTTCAAGCGCTCCGGTGATTGGTCATCGCCCAGATAGCCGGGCGTGGTAGGCACGCCCGCTTGGCTCATCAGCCTTTTGGCTGCGTCCTTCAGGCCCATGGCCGTGATGGAGGAGGGATTGGGACCGACCCAGATCAGGCCAGCGTCTGTGACGGCCTGCGCGAACTCGGCATTTTCCGAAAGAAAGCCGTAGCCGGGATGGACCGCCTGCGCGCCGGTCTGCTTGGCTGCGGCTATGATCTTGTCGCCTAGCAGATAGGACTCGCGCACCGGCGACGGCCCGATATGCACCGCCTCGTCAGCCGAGCGGACGTGCAGCGCCTGCGCATCAGCATCGGAGTAAACCGCGATGGTGCGGATGCCCAGACGCCGGGCGGTTCGAATGATCCGACAAGCGATTTCGCCACGATTGGCAATGAGGAGAGATTGGATCATGGCCCTCACATCCTGAAGATGCCGAACTCTGGCCGGTCGGCGATCGGCGCGTTCAGCGTTGCAGCGAAGGCGAGGCCTAGCACGTCGCGGGTTTGCGCGGGGTCGATGATGCCATCATCCCACAGGCGCGCGGTGGCATAATAGGGGTTGCCTTCATGCTCATATTTTTCGCGGATCGGCACCTTGAAGGCTTCGGCATCTTCGGGCGACCACTTGGCCGCATCACGATGGACGGTGGCGAGGACCGACGCAGCTTGTTCGCCGCCCATCACCGAAATCCGGGCATTGGGCCAGGTGAACAGAAAGCGCGGCTGATAGGCGCGACCGCACATGCCGTAGTTGCCCGCGCCAAAGCTGCCGCCGATCAGCACGGTGATCTTGGGCACCTGCGCCGTCGCCACCGCCGTCACCAGCTTCGCGCCATTCTTCGCGATGCCTTCGGCCTCATATTTGCCGCCGACCATGAAGCCGGAAATATTCTGGAGGAACAGCAGCGGAATGCGCCGCTGGCAGGCCAGTTCGATGAAATGCGCGCCCTTGACCGCGCTCTCGCTGAACAGCACGCCATTGTTGGCGAGGATCGCGACAGGCATGCCCCAGATGTGCGCGAAGCCGCAGACGAGGGTCGTGCCGTAAAGCGCCTTGAACTCGTGAAACTCGCTGCCATCGACGATGCGCGCGATCACCTCGCGCACATCATAGGGCGCGCGGACATCTTGTGGGACAATGCCATACAGTTCCTGCGGATCATATTTGGGCGGCTTGGCCTCGCGCAGGTTCAGGTTCGGCGTGTAGTCGGGCTGAAGCGTCGAGACGATATCCCTCACGATCGACAGCGCATGATCGTCATTTTCAGCGACATGATCGACCACGCCCGACTTGCGACCATGCAGGTCGCCGCCGCCAAGATCTTCTGCCGAGATCACCTCCCCCGTCGCCGCCTGCACCAGTGGGGGTCCCGCAAGGAAGATCGTCCCCTGATTGCGCACGATCACCGTCTCGTCGGACATGGCGGGCACATAGGCGCCACCCGCCGTGCAGCTGCCCATGACGCAGGCGATCTGCGGGATACCACGTGCGGACAGGTTTGCCTGATTATAGAAGATGCGGCCGAAATGCTCCTTATCGGGGAAGACGTCCGCCTGATTGGGCAGGTTCGCGCCGCCGCTGTCCACCAGATAGACGCAGGGCAGACGGTTTTCGAGCGCGATCTCCTGCGCGCGCAAATGCTTTTTGACGCTGATGGGGTAATATGTCCCGCCCTTCACCGTCGCATCGTTACATAGAATCATCACTTGGCGGCCGGACACCCGGCCGATACCCGCGATGACGCCCGCGCCGGGCACCTCGTCATGATAAAGCCCGTTGGCGGCGAGCTGGCCCACTTCCAGGAATGACGAGCCGGGATCGAGCAACCGCTCCACCCGCTCGCGGGGCAGCAGCTTGCCGCGCGCCACATGCTTGGCGCGGGCGCTGTGCGATCCCCCTGTCGCGGCGGCGGCGACCTTCTCGCGCAACGCCTCGGCCAAGGCGCGATTATGGGCGGCGTTCGCGCGAAAGCCATCCTCTTCCGGCGAAAGCTTCCTATCGAGAATGGGCGCGCTCATGCCCCGATCAGCTCCCGCCCGATCAGCATGCGGCGAATTTCGTTTGTGCCAGCGCCGATGTCCAGCAGCTTGGCGTCACGCATATAACGCTCGATCGGCCAATCCTTGGTATAGCCCGCGCCGCCCAGTGCCTGCACCGCCTCGAGCGCTGTCTTCATCGCATTTTCGCTCGCCAGCAGGATCGCCCCCGCCGCATCGAAACGCGTCGTCTTGCCTGCGTCACATGCTTTCGCCACGGCATAGACATAAGCGCGGGCGCTGTTGAGCGCGACATACATGTCGGCGATCTTCGCCTGCATCAGTTGGAACGCGCCGATCGGCTTGCCGAACTGCTTGCGCTCCCGGACATAGGGGATGACGACGTCGAGGCAGGCTTGCATGATGCCGAGCTGGATGCCCGACAGCACCGTGCGCTCATAATCGAGGCCGGACATCAGCACGCCGACGCCGCCGTTCAGCGGGCCCATGATATTGTCTTCCGGCACCTCGCAATCCTCGAACACCAGTTCCGATGTCGGCGAGCCGCGCATGCCGACTTTCGCGATCTTCTGCCCGATCGAAAAGCCCTTCATCCCCTTTTCAACGATGAAGGTGGTGATGCCCTTTGATCCTTCACCGGTCTTGGCATAAACCACCAGCGTGTCCGCATAGGCCGCATTGGTGATCCAGAATTTCGTGCCGTTGAGGACATAACGGTCGCCCTTCTTCTCGGCCTTGAGCTTCATCGCCACGACGTCGGACCCGGCGCCCGCCTCCGACATGGCGAGGCTGCCGACATGCTCGCCAGAGATTAGCTTCGGCAGATATTTCACTTTCTGCGCTTCATTGCCCCAGCGCCGCAACTGGTTGACGCAAAGGTTGGAGTGGGCGCCATAGGACAGGCCAATCGATGCTGATGCCCGCGCCACTTCCTCCTGCGCGACGACATGCTCCAGATAGCCAAGACCAAGGCCGCCAAATTCCTCTTCCACGGTGATGCCGTGCAGGCCCAGATCGCCCATATTGGTCCATAGCTCGTCGCGCGGAAACCAGTCTTTTTCGTCGATCTCGGCTGCCAACGGCGCAATCTTGTTGGCGGAAAAACGCGCCGCGCTCTCCCGGATCATGTCGGCATTGTCGCCAAGCGCGAAGTCGAAATCGGTCATGGAAGCTCTCCTGTCGATCCGCATTCTAGCGCGCCACATCTTTAAGGGAAAATTGAACTTCCCCTAACAACATCATTGATAATATCTATACACCTATTTCAGTCGCAAGTGCCGCATGCACCTAGCCGGGATAAATTATGCTCGACCGCTATCTTCTGCGCTATTTCCTGGCCGTCGTCGACCACGGCAATTTTTCACGCGCCGCAGGCCATTGCAATGTGTCGCAGCCGACGCTTTCCATCGGCATCGCCAAGCTGGAGCGGACGCTGGGCATTGCCTTGTTCGTGCGCTCGAATCAGCGAGTGGAATTGACCAGCGGCGGCACCCGCTTTCTGGCTCATGCGCGGCGAATAGAGCGCGAGTTCAACTTGGCGATGCAATCCATGGACATGGCCGAGGCGCTGCCCGCCCTGCGCCTCGGCATCCTTTCCAGCATAGCGGGCGATATCATCGCCGCATCGGTGGCGCGGACACGACTGGAACGGCAGCACAGGTTTGAACTGCTGTTCGGCACCGAACGGGAACTGACCGGGCACCTCGCCAAGGGGCGCATCGACATGGCGCTCACTTTGGTCGATCGCGGCGGCGACCGCTTTCTCGAGCAACCCATCTTTACCGAAGGCTATGCATTGGCGCTGTCGGCGGACCATCCGCTCGCCGCCTTGACTGAAATCAGTGCGGATCAGCTAGCAAATGACGTGATGATCGTACGCCGCCATTGCGAGGCGCTATCGGACACCAGTCGCTTTTTCACGGAACGCGGCGTTCGTCCGCATTTCGCTCTGCGATCGACTAATGACGAGCGGGTCATACAAATGGTCCGCGCGGGCTTAGGCATTACCGTGATGCCCAAGAGCTACCGTGCGGACGGCATGGTGCGGCCTAAACTCACCGGATTTGACATGACGCGTACTTTGGGCTGGGCGGCGGCACAGGACGCGGAAGCCATGCTCTGCGAACCGCCACCGCTGCTCCGGGAGATCGGAAGTCAGCTTGTGGAGGAAACTAGGACATAACCGGTTCGCGCTCTACCGCGGCGTAGATGCCCGTACGTGCGTATTTAGCGTTTAGCCGGATCACGTGTCGGAACGAAATAGAATTGTTATTCCATATATTATATTGACAACATGTAAATGCCAGTTATTAAAAGGCTAATCCTATAGGTTTGCCGGAGATTGATTGATCCGATCCAACAGGTAGTCCTTGTAAACGTGCCGATATTGCGCACCCGTGGGCTATGGTTCGCTCGTTTGTCGATGACGGCGTAGTCATCAAGGAGGGTAGTGGTGATAAGAACCTGTTCGTAAAGAAACAGGTAGCGCCGACCTTGGCGCCGCAGCATGCCCAGACGCTCCAGCAGCCGGGCAATCAATCAAATCAGGCGATGGTCGGCGGGCGTCAACGAAGTAGGCTCTTTGTATGGATCCGAAGAAAATGTCGGAACCTCCCGCCTTGGTGGCGCGGAAACGGCATGCGCGCGGGTAAGAAACCTAATGTAAGTTGATGCACGCTGCCGCGCTATAAAGGCCGTGGAAGGCAGAAGAGGTGCTCGGAGAATCCAGGATTGGGCACTCCGATTGAGGCAGCTCTTCGATCATGTGGGGTACAGGCATGATTTTCGACAGTTTGTTAGCTGCCAAATTGACGGCGGGTGACCCGTAGTTCTGTTGTGGAGGTTTATTGAACATGACGACGATCGATCGACGCCAAGCGCTTGGGTTCGCTACCGGCGCCGCTGCCACGCTCGCCGTGCCAGCGGGTGCCCGGCGGGTCAGCAATGGCCGTTTTTTGTGGGGCGCCGCCACCGCCGGCTATCAGATCGAAGGAAACGCACCCGCGACCGACATCTGGCTGCTGGAACATATGACGCCGACCATCTTCGCCGAACCATCGGGCGATGCCGACGACAGCCTGCATCGCTGGCGCGAGGATATGGCCATTGCAAAGGCAATCGGCCTCAACTGCTATCGCTTCTCTGTCGAATGGTCGCGGATCGAACCGGACAAGGGTCAGTTCAGCATCGCCTATCTCGATTTCTATAAGGAGATGATCGACCATTGCCGCGAACTGGAGCTGGCTCCGGTCGTCACCTTCAATCACTTCACCACACCGCGCTGGTTCGCTGCCTCGGGCGGATGGACGCAGACCGACGCGGCAGCACTGTTCGGGCGCTATTGCGATCGTGTAGCCCGGGCAATGGCGGATGGCATCAGCCATGCCGTGACGCTGAACGAACCCAACCTCTCGCTTGGAGGAAGCCTGTCGGCGTTGCAATTGGGTGGCGCTTCCCTGGCCAAGATGCAGGCGATGATCGCGGCGGCTGCCAAGGCCAGCGGATCGGATCGGTTCGATGTGCTCAACTTCGGCGATCCAGAGCCGATGATGCCCGGCGTGATCGCAGGTCACAAGACGGCCCGCGCGGCGATCAAGGCGGTGCGCGGCGATTTGCCGGTGGGCCTTAGCCTCGCCATCACCGACGATGTCGGCGTGGGACCGGGCAATCTGCTCAAGCGCAAACGCCAGATCGTCTACGAACCATTTTTCGCGCTGGCGCGGGACGATGATTTCATCGGCGTGCAGACCTATGGGCGGCAATATATCGGTAAGGACGGCCCGGTAGATGTTCCCGCCGACATGCCAAAGCGCCCCAACGGCAAGGAATGGTTCCCCACCGCGATCGGCAACACCATACGCTACGCGCATCAGGCCACGGGTAAGCCCGTGCTGATCACCGAAAACGGCATCGACGCCAGCGATGATGCCGAAAGGCAGAAGTTCATCCCGGAGGCGATCGCCTCGGTCGAGGCGGCGATGCGCGATGGCGTGCCCGTCGAAGGCTATATCCACTGGTCGCTCCTCGACAATTTCGAGTGGATGCTCGGCTACGGGCCGAAATATGGACTCGTTGCGGTCGATCGCACGACCTTCAAACGCACACCCAAGCCCAGCGCCGCCCTATTCGGCCGGATTGCCAGGGCGGGCGGCATGGCTGCGTGACAGCCTCCGTCTCCTGGCAGCCTCAACCGTCGGCAGGAAGCTGACGCCCTGCTCCAGCCAGTCGCACATGGATCAATCTGATCTATCGAAATTTATTTTCCTGATTTATATTGTATGGAATATGCTATCCATCTATGAGCGTATCTATTCCAAAGTTGGCGCAGAATAGCGTTGAACCTATGGAGTTAGATCCTGAAACGAAACCTTCGGTACGATCGGAGCCGACGTGACCTTCAAATTCTGAAGCGGTTCCAAATGTTAGACCGAAGATCGCGAACGTTACCGCTCGCGGCCTTCATGGTTTTAACCGAGCCGGTTACTCCGCCAGCATGAAGACCGCCTTTTCAACGAAGTCCCAAAAGGGAGCGGCTTTGAGCAAGATTGACAGGTCCTACGCCATTTCGGCTCCGCAAGGCTGGTTTTCAGTTGCCGGGATGTGGCTGGCGATTGGCATCGTCGCTGTGACGGTTGCCTACACAGTGCTGACACAGGCCCTCGCCATCATTCCGGTGGATGCTGTTGGCTGGTCGCTGCAAACCCGAGCCTCGCAGGCTGCCATATTGCTGCTTTCGGCGGTCCGGGACCAGTTTGGTCTGTGGAACATAGCCATTGCGGTCGCTGCCTGCCTGATCGCGTTCACCGCCGCTTCTCGCTCGGCGACATATCGACGGACCTGGCGAATATTGTTTCGCCTTTCCGCGATCGGCCTTCTGGCATGCATCACAACTGCGCTGTGGCTGATATCCGCCGTGGCGGAGTCGGGTGCATCGACGTCGGCATTGCGGTCCATGTTTCCTTACCCCAGCGCAGACGATCGCCCGGATCGGACAGTGATCTATGGGCGGCCTGACGGGGTCGCCTTGGCGGCTGATCTCTACCTTCCATCGCACAAATTGCCGGGCCCAAACCCGGTTGTAGTTAGAATCCACGGAGGCGGCTTCGTATTGGGGAAGAGGGGGGCGAACGCACATACTCAATATCTGGTCGATCAGGGTTTCGCGGTGATGGATATCGACTACCGGCTCGCCACCCCGACATTTCACACCTGGGACAAGGCGGTCGGTGACGTCGGGTGCGCCCTTACGTGGGTCGCGATTGACGGGCGTTCGGTCGGCCTTGATCCAGATCGGGTCGTGACCCTGGGCGATTCCGCTGGGGGCAACCTCGCCATCAACGCGGCTTACATGATCGCCAATGGAACGATGACGCCGACCTGTAACAGTTCCGCCGATCTTCCCAAGGTGCGCGCCGTCATCGCCCATTTCCCTGCGGTTGATATGATCCACGGAGCAACCGATACGGCGCTGGGCCGATTGGTTGGTCAATATTATGTCGGCGGCACACCTCGCCAATTTCCCGGTCGCTATCGCGCGATCGATTCCGCTTCTCATCTCTCCGCTCGCGCCCCACCGACCCTGATCTTCCAGGGCAATCGCGACCATCTCGTTCTGGCGGGACCCGTGAGAACGTTCGCCCGTCGTGCCGAACGGGTCGGTGTTGAAATTCGCTATGTCGAATATCCCACGCTCGAACATGGGTGGGGAAACTCGAACTATCCCACGCAAGCGAGCGGCGAGATCATGGTCGCTTGGTTGCGGACCAGGTTTGGGAAATAAAGGCCCGTCGAATGCGGCGCCGTCACTCCAAGGCGGCACGTGAAGGAATCAGGAGAATATGATGAAATTATTGCATCTCGCGGGCCTGTTGTCGGTTTCGATATTGGCAACGCCCGCCGCAGCTTTGGCCCAGCCTCCATCGGCCGCGCCGACAGAACCGCCATCGGTGCGTCTCTACGGCAATGCATTGAAGTGCAGCGCTAAAGCGGAGGTGTGGAACAACTTCGAAGAGGCGGGCCTTGTGGTTCGCAACGTCACATGCCCGACGATGACGCCGGTTCTGCCCGATCCAGACAAGGCGACAGGCGCTGCGGTGATCGTGGCACCGGGCGGTGCGTTCATGGCATTGGCGATCAAGAATGAAGGATGGGACGTGGCCCGCGCGCTGGCCGACCGTGGCATTGCCGCGTTCATTCTCAAATACAGGCTCCTGCCCACGCCCACGGACTTGGCCGAGGCGCGCAGGTTCATATCTCAGAAGGTCGCCGGGATCATCGCCAATCCCTATGACAATGAGGTCGTCAATATCAGCCTCGCCCCTACTGACGGCAAAGCCGCCGTGGCGTGGGTTCGCGCCAACGCCGCGAAGTACGGTATCGACCCTGACCATGTCGGCATGATCGGGTTTTCGGCAGGAGCCATGACCGTTCGCCGAGTGGGCCTCGATGCCGATGCCGCGTCGCGTCCTGCGTTCATCGGGTATGTCTATGGACCGCAAGACGCGGAAGTGGTGCCCGCCGACGCGCCGCCGATGTTCGACGCAATCGCGCTTGACGACAATCTGTTCTCATCCAAGGGTTTCCCGATCGTACAGGCCTATCTGGACGCCAAGCGGCCTGTCGAAATTCACGGATACCAGAAGGGCAATCACGGTTTCGGCCTTGGCGTTCCGGGCACTACCACCACCCTCATGATCGATCAATTCACAGCGTGGCTCCGCATGCAGGGATTCCTCACGCAAAAGGATGCCAAGTGATCCTTGAAACATTTTATTCGGGAGATAGCTGCGATGGGGACGACGCGGAGACAGTTTGGGATGGGCGTTGCGGCGGCGGTAGCGTTCGCTGGGGTCGATACCGTTGCAGCAGCGGCGGCGCGGCCCCAGGCAACTGATGATCTTATGTCGGTGGTTCATCCACAGCTGAGAGCGGCGGTTCAACAGGCGCAACCGTTGCTGGACAAGGATCCGCCGCTGACGGCGGCGACGCTGGCACAGGCTCGGTCGAGCGCAGATGCAATGTCGCGCGCGCAGACGCCGCTACCGGACGTAGCTTTTGTCGAACGCTGGATCGCTGGCCGGGCTGGTAGTCCGGACGTCAGGATTTACGTCATCAACGCAAAGCCCGGTCTTGGTCGCCCCGGCATCCTGCACACGCACGGCGGCGGCTTCGTTCTGGGCAACGCCAAAAACGAAATCCGTCGGTTGCAGGGCATTGCGCGGGAACTCGATTGCGCGATCGTAACGGTCGACTATCGCCTTGCACCCGAAACCATCTGGTCAGGATCGATCGAAGACAATTATGCCGGGCTGAAATGGCTGTACGCCAATGCATCGTCGCTCGGCGTCGACCGCAGCAAAATCGCGGTCATGGGGGAGAGCGCAGGCGGTGGCCATGCCGCGTTGCTTGCCATCACCGCCCGCGACCGTGGAGAGGTGCCGCTGGCCTTCCAGTGCCTAGTCTATCCCGAACTGGATGATCGTACCGGCAGCAGCCGCATCCCCCCGGCCCATATCGGGAGGCTATTCTGGACCGCCCCGAAAAATCGCTTCGCCTGGACATCCTTTCTGGGCCAGGCGCCGGGCGGGCGTCAGGTGCCGCCTGCCGTTCCGGCGCGGGTCGAAAATCTGGCGGGCTTACCGCCGACCTGGATCGGCACCGGCGGCATCGACCTGTTTGTCGAGGAGAACATCGCCTATGCGACGCGGCTGACGCAGGCGGGAGTCATGACCGAGTTAGTGGTCGTGCCGGGAGCGTTCCACGGTTTCGATCTGGTGCCCGACCTTTTGGGAATTGAGGTTCCGATCGTCGAGCGGTTTAAACGGGCAAAGATCGCGGCATTGCGGGATGCTTTGATCGACGCCTGACCAAGCGCCTGACTCTACGCGTTTCAACCACAGAGCGCTTTGAACCGGCACCAGGGAGATGCCGGGTTGAGGCGGCCTGCATGATAAGCCAGCTTGGCGGACTCGGGCTAAACACCCGGCAGCTTATAGTCCCGATACTGCTCCCGGAGCTTCGTTTTCAACAGCTTGCCGGTCCCGGTATGCGGAAGCGCGTCGACAAACAGGATATCGTCAGGCAGCCACCATTTGGCGAGCTTCCCCGCCAGATAAGTCTGGATTTCGGTGGCGCTCACCTTCGCATCCGGCTTCCGAACCACCAGTAGCAATGGCCGCTCGTCCCACTTTGGATGCGCCACCCCGATCGCTGCGGCCTCGGCCACGCCAGGACAGCCCATCGCAGCATTCTCCAGTTCGACCGAACTGATCCACTCGCCACCCGACTTGATGACGTCCTTCGCGCGGTCGGTAAGCTGAAGCTCGCCCCCAGGATGCAGCACGGCGATGTCGCCCGTGTCGAACCAACTCTCGGCATCGATGCAGGGTCCGCTTTCATCCTTGAAGTAGCGCGCCACCGTCCACGGCCCCCGAACCTGAAGCCGACCGGAAGTCTTGCCGTCGCGGGCAACCGCCCTCCCCTCGTCATCCACCAGCCTAAGCTCGATACCAAAGGGCGAACGCCCCTGTTTTGAGATAAAGTCCAGCCGCGCGTCGTAATCGCGGTCATCCCAATCGGCCGGTAAAGCGCAGACGGTGCCGATCGGCGACAGCTCAGTCATTCCCCAAAGATGGCCGAACTGGACGCCCCGGTCCATAAATTGTTCGATCATCGCGCGCGGCGCGGCGGAGCCACCACAGGAGATCATCGCAAGCTTGCCAAGATCGCGTTGCTCACACTCGATATGCTGCAGCATCGAAAGCCAGACCGTCGGCACTGCGCAACTATGGGTGACGCCCTCTTCGATGATCAACTTATGGAGGACCGCGGCATCGTTGACCATCGAAAGAACAAGCTTTGCGCCGACTGCGGCGGCAGAGAAAGGCAGGCCCCACGCGCTGGCGTGAAACATAGGGGTAATCGGCAGGGTCACCGTCCGTGCCGAGAAGTTGAATACGTCCGGCTGAACCTGAGTCATCGTGTGCAGCAGGGTCGATCGATGCTCGTAAAGCACGCCCTTCGGATTACCGGTCGTTCCGCTGGTGTAGCAGAGCATCGCCGGTTCGCGCTCGTCGCCCTCATACCAATGATATTCGCCGCTTTCGGTCGCCAGCAGAGTGTCGAATTCTTGCTCAAACACAATGAAATGCTCAATCGAACTCAGCCTTGGTTTCAGCCGCTCGACAAGCGGCGCGAACGCCGCATCGTAAAGCAGCACGCGATCCTCGGCATGGTTGGCGATGTAGACGATCTGATCGTCGAACAGGCGCGGGTTAATGGTGTGCATCACTCCACCCATGCCGATCGTGCCAAACCAGGCAACCAAGTGGCGAACATGGTTGGCACCGAGCGTCGCCACCCGATCCCCAGGTTCTATACCCATCCGATCGAGCTTCTGCGCGAACCGCCGCGCATCGCCGACGACGCCCGCCCATGTGCTGCGGGTGATGCTGCCATCGGCTTGATAGCTGACGATCTCGCGGGGGCCGTGCTCACGGGCTGCATGATCGAAGAGCCTCGTGAGGCGAAGGGGCCAATCCTGCATTCCGCCGAGCATTTCTTCTCCTGTTTATCTGCTTTTTACGGCACACGCCAACCTGCGGTGCCGTCCTTGGATCGATCTTCCAGATGTTGCGGCAGGCTCAGCAGGGACTCCGCCCTAGCCTCGCCCTCCATATATCAGATCCGATGGCCGCCTCGGATTTCCTAGCGGCGGACATCACCAACGCTGGTGCCCTTTTACAAAACGGCACACGGACCGAGATATCCATTGGAACGACCACACCTACCATCCTGCGTGTGCATAAAGTATAGCTAAGTTCAGGACGGTAATTTTGTCAATATATATTATGGAATGGTATTTCTATTTAAAGATCGCCAGTCGCCGGGATGAGCTCCCGCGGGGCTTAGCCCGTAGTGGCAGATGATCCCGCCTCAGAAACGCATCGGCGTGGTTGGGGACGCCTTTAAACGGCTAAAACGTCCTGCCGTAATGGAACGCTTCTACCAAGGCTATTGACGGAATGATAATTCTATATCAGAATCCCGCGGCCAATCCCTGATAGCGATTGGCAACGAGTTTGCCGATGCGGGACGCGAATGCGCGCCGTATCGCGCACGCGATACGAGACAACGGATCGATAAAGGAGTGGATATCTTGTGAACAAGGCGACGACCGAAGGCATGCCGCTCACCCATCCTATTTCCGCAACAGGAAAGGTTGGCACCGGTCGCCTTATCACCCTGCTGATTCTGCCTACCGTCGGCATGTACGCCACCTTCCAGGGCCTTCAGCAGATACTCATCCCTGCGCAGATGGATGCGCTCGACCCCGTCAATAAGGTGGCGAATCTGGGTTTGTTGACGACACTCAGCGCCGTATCCGCCGTGATTTCGCTGCCAATGGGCGGTGCCGTATCGGATCGAACACGCAGCCGCTGGGGACGGCGGACGCCTTGGCTTGCCGCAATGGCGCTACTGTCAGTCGTCCTGATGATGTTCATGAGCCAAGCGAACGCATTGCTTCCTTTCGCTCTGATCTATGTCACGCTTTGGTTCACCATGAATTTCTATCAGGGTGCTCTCACAGCTGTGCTGCCGGACCGTATTTCGCGCGAAAAACGCGGCATCGCGTCGGCGATGATCGGCCTCAGCGTGCCGATCGGCATCATCTTTGGCGTGAACGTCGCGGCACGCGCGGACACGACAACCAGCTATGCGGCCATCGCGACTGCGTTCGTGGTGCTGACCGCCAGCTTCCTGATCTTTGCGCCCGAAGGCCCCTTCAGGCCTGAAAAACTTCCCCCCGTGGCAGAGAAAATAAAGCTTTCACGGCGTATCGCCGACTTCTTCTCAAGCTTCCGGTCACGCGACTTCACGTTCGCCTTCCTGTCGCGCGCGCTGTTGTTCGTCGCCTATTTTTCCGTCAGCGGCTATCTCTTCTACTTCGTGCAGGACGAGATCGGGGCAGCCGCCTTGCCGCAGCACAGCGCGAAAGTCGCGATAAGCATATTGAGCACCGTCAACATGGTGGCCTGGATCGGCGCAATCTTCGTGGCGGGCTGGCTGGCCGACCGGCTGCAGAGGCATAAGCTGATCGTTGGCGTTTCGGCGATCGGGCTAGGCCTGTCGCTGATCGTCCCCGTCATCGCACCCAACTGGCACGGCATGCTGGTCTATTCGGTGCTGAGCGGCATTTTCTTCGGAACCTACATGGCGATCGACCTGGCACTTATGTCGTTCGTCCTGCCGGAGGAAGAGGCGGCGGGCCGCGACATGGGGATATTGGCAGTGGCGACGGCCGCCCCACAATTGGTTTCCCCGGCCATTGCAGGCGGCCTGATCCTAGCCTTCGGTTATGGCGCGCTCTATCTGTTCGGCGCTGTGACCGCCCTTGCCGCAGGGATCAGCGCATTCTTCATCCGGGGCGTGCGCTGAGGGTCGGCCAAGTCATTTTCCCGTCAGATCTCGTCATTTGACGACCCGAAGAATGCGTAAAACAAAAGACAATAGCGCATGATCCGATTCAGCCCAATCGGATCATGCGCTAATTTCCGCTGACGTCCCGCAGCTTCCGGGATAGGATCAATCTGGACAGCGCAGCATGACAACCGACCCATCTCGTGCAGACCGGTCGGCAGCTTCCGCCAATATCAGCGCCCTGACGCCGTCCCGCTCATCGGCCAAAGGACGTGATTTGCCCTCGATGATGTCCGCGAAATGCTCCACTTCGCTAGCGTAGGCGTCGGCGTAACGATCGAGGAAGAAGTTCTGGAAGCAGTCCCCCATGGCTCCATTCTGGGTCCACGTCTGCACGCTGGTCTCCAACTTGTTTTCGGCCCGGATCAGCCCCTTCGACCCGAACGCCTCGATCCGCTGGTCGTAGCCGTAACCGCTGCGACGGCTGTTGGAGATGACGCACAGCTTGCCGCTAGCGGTGCGCAGCATGATCTTGGCGGTGTCGAAGTCGCCTGCGGCCCCTATTTCAGGATCGATCAACACGGAAGCGGAGGCGAATACGCTTTCAATCTCCTCGCCCAGCAGCCAGCTGGCCATGTCAAAATCGTGGATTGCCATGTCCTTGAAAATGCCGCCCGACACAGCGACGTAAGAAGTCGGCGGGGGCGCGGGATCGTGGCTGATGATGTGGAGCGTCTCAAGCTCGCCAATCTCGCCCTGCTTCAGCCGCCGCTGCAGGCTGGCAAAGCTGGGATCGAACCGCCGATTGAACCCCAGCAGCACGTGGCGGTCACTGCCAATCAGCGCCTGTTCGACCTGGGCGGCGCGACCGGCGTCCTGATCCAGCGGCTTCTCGCAAAAGACATGCTTGCCCGCGCGGATCGATTCCAGCGTATAGTTCAGATGGGTGTCGGTCGCGCTCGCGATCACGACCCCGCTGATCGCCGGATCGGACCAGGCATCCTCGATCGATGACACGCGGGCGCCATAAAGACGGGCCAGCTCCTCGGCCCCGCCAAAGGGATCAACGACGCGCGATAGCGACAGGCGACCGTTGGCCGCGATGTTGGCGGCGTGGATCTTGCCGATCCGGCCCGCGCCTATCAGGGCGATCTGAAACATGGGAATACCTTTCCTAAAATCGACAATGTCGTTCGGACGGGGCGGAAATGCGCCCTCGCCTGTCAGCCGTCGGCCTTCGCCAGTTCGGCTTCCATCATCTCACGCAACTGAAATTTCTGCACCTTTCCCGATACCGTCATGGGGAAGCTGTCCATGAACCGAACGTAGCGCGGCACTTTATAATGTGCGACGCGGCCACGGCAGAAAGCGATGATCGCATCCGCATCCTCCGGTTCGCCGGGGCGCAGCTTGACGCAGGCCACCACTTCTTCCCCAAACTTGGCGTCAGGGACGCCGACCACCTGCACGTCCAGAACGGACGGATGGAGATAGATCAACTCCTCCAGTTCGCGAGGATAGATGTTCTCCCCGCCGCGGATGATCATATCCTTGATTCGACCGACGATCCGCGCATAGCCCTCGCCGTCGATGATGGCGATGTCGCCGCTGTGCATCCACCCGTGGCGCACCACCTCCGCCGTTTTTTCCAGGTCCCCCCAATAGCCGAGCATCACTGAATAGCCGCGGATGCACAATTCGCCTGGCTCACCACGCATGACGGTGGTTCCGGTTTCGGGATTGACGACCTTGGCCTCCAGATGGGGTTGGATGCAGCCGATCGTGCCCACGCGGACTTCGATGGGATCGTCCAGCGACGTCTGGAAGCTCACCGGGCTGGTTTCGGTCATCCCATAGGCAATGCCGATGTCGCGCATGTGCATGCGTGTCATCACCTTGCGCATCAATTCTTCCGGGCAGGGAGACCCAGCCATCAGTCCGGTCCGCAGCGTTGACAAATCGAAGCGGGGAAATTCGGGATGCTCCAGTTCGGCGATGAACATCGTCGGGACGCCATGCAATATCGTGCAGCGCTCCGCTTCGACGGTTTCCAGCACCGCCAGCGGATCGAAGCGGGGCGAGGGGTAGATCATGGTGACGCCATGGATGACGCTCATGAGGTTGCTCATCACCATGCCGAAACAATGATAGAGCGGCACGGCTATGCATATCCGATCACCCGCGACCGCACCCATTGCTGTACCACACATGGATGCATTATTGAGGACATTGCGGTGCGAGAGGGTTACGCCCTTGGGCGATCCGGTGGTGCCGCTGGTAAACTGGATATTGATAGGATCGCTCGCCTGCAGCGTCACGGCGACGCTGGCAAGTTCCGCTTCTGATGTCGGTGTCCGCGACGCGGCGACATCGTCAAAATCAAGCCATCCCGGACGCCGATCACCATCGATCTTTATCAAATAGCGGAGCGCCGGGAGCCGATCCGAGACGATCTCGCCCGGCCCTTCGCCAAAGCGGGTAACTAACGCCTCTGTCATGGCAACATAATCGCTGGTCTTGAACGATGCCGCGCAGATCAGCGCCTTCACATCCACCTTTGCCAGCGTATATTCAAGCTCACCTATGCGATAGGCGGGGTTGATGTTCACTAATATCATGCCTGCGCGGGCGGTCGCCAGCTGAGCAATGGTCCACTGGGCACAATTGGGCGCCCAGATGCCCACCCGGTCGCCCCGCCCTATGCCCAAAGCCAGCAGCCCCGCCGCGAAGGCGTCCGTCACCGCCTTCAGTTCCGACCAGGAATAGCGGACATTGCCATGACGCGCGACGAGCGCGTCGTCATCGGGCCAGCGCTGCGCTGCGAGTTCCAGCGCTTCTCCGATAGTGTCCTCCCGAAGGGGAGGATGCGATGCGCCGATAACATGGCTGAATTCACTAAGCGTCATCAAGCCCTCGTCGGGTTATGCCGACCGGTGTTGGAACCGATCGAGGATCGTCATTTCATGGTCGGGATCAGGAAGGCGTCCGAAAGAGCCGTTCCCTCAGGAGAAGCCGACGGGCCATGCCAGCGCTGGGTCACCGTTTTCACCTTTGTCCAGAACCGAACGCCCTCTTCCCCATGCTGATTGTGATCGCCGAACCCCGAACGCTTCCAACCGCCGAAGCTGTGATAGGCGACCGGCACCGGTATGGGTACGTTGATGCCGACCATGCCGACATTCACCCGAGCGGCAAATTCGCGAGCGGCTTGACCGTTGCGGGTGAAGATGGCGACGCCGTTGCCATATTGATGCTTTGAAGGCAGAGCGAGGGCATCCTCGAAACTGTCGGCGCGCACCATCTGGAGCACGGGTCCGAAAATCTCTTCCCGATAAGCGCTCATGTCGGGCGTCACATGGTCGAACAGCGTCGGGCCGACGAAAAAGCCGTCTTCATACCCCTGAAGGGAAAAGCCGCGTCCGTCGATGACCAGTTCGGCCCCTTCCTCGACACCGGTCTGTATCCACTGTTCGATGCGGGCCTTGTGCTGGGCTGTCACCACCGGGCCGTAATGCGCATCCGCATCGGTCGAGACGCCGACGCGCAGCGCCTCAATGGCGGGGATGAGCTTTGTCTTGAGCCGTTCGGCCGTATCCTGCCCGACCGGCACCACCACCGGCAGCGCCATGCAGCGTTCGCCCGCAGATCCGAAGGCCGCACCGCACAGGTCGGCGACGGTCTGGTCCAGATCGGCGTCGGGCATGACGATGCCGTGATTTTTCGCGCCGCCCATGGCCTGCACGCGCTTTCCAGCCGCGACGCCGCGATTATAGACATAATGAGCGATGTCCGACGAGCCGACGAAGCTGACCGCCGAAATCGCCGGATGGTCCAAAATGGCGTCGACCATTTCCTTGTCGCCCTGAACCACCTGGAAAATGCCGTCGGGCAGCCCCGCCTCCGTCAGCAGCTCTGCCAGGCGGATGGAGGTGGATGGGTCACGCTCTGACGGCTTGAGGATGAAGGCGTTACCGCACGCCATCGCCACCGCGCTCATCCACAGCGGGATCATCGCCGGAAAATTGAAGGGCGTGATACCCGCGCCGATGCCGATCGGCTGGCGCATGGAATAGACGTCGATGCCGGGACCGGCACCTTGGGTATAGTCGCCCTTCAACAAATGCGGGATGCCGCAGGCAAATTCCACAACGTCGAGACCCCGCTGGATATCACCCCTGGCGTCGGCGATGACCTTGCCATGTTCCGATGCCAGCAGATGGGCAAGATCGTCCATGTCGCGTTCGACCAGCCGCTTGAAGTCAAACATGACACGCGCCCGGCGCTGCGGATTTACGGCCGCCCATGCCGGCTGCGCCGCCACTGCTGCATCGACGGCCTGTTGCAGCTCTTCGGCAGTGCCCAGGCCGACGCGGGCCTCCACCTTACCATTGTTAGGATCATATACGTCCCCGGTGCGGGCGGATACGGAACTGACCGCGCGTCCGCCGATGAAGTGGGGAATATTTCGCATTTCGGCTTCTCCCGGCAAGATTAGATGCTGTTCCGGCTCTTCATGAGCAGGTCTTGATATATTCAGTGGGACGAGCGACGATTTCGACGCTCATCGTTGCCCAGCCGCCGCCATGGAGAAGGTGCAGCATTCCATGGACGGGGCTGGACAGGCTTCAGACGCAGAGGACGCAATCCACCTTCACTCGACAGTTACCCATCCTTACCGGGTCGGTCAGGATAGGTCCTTCAGGGTCATGAAATTCCTGCAACGGATTCAGGGGCACGTCTTACTCTCCTATGTCCGGGCTTGCAGATATGCCGCGCGCGATCCAGTCATGTGCGGGATCATTGGCAAACACCCAGTTGCGACGGGGACCGGCCATCACGTTCAGATAATAAAGATCATAGCCATGCGGCGCCCCGACCGGGTGGTATCCGCGCGGCACTTTGACCACATCGCCATCCTCCACCGCCATCGTCTCGTCAATCGACCGGTCATCGGTATAGACGCGTTGGAAGGCAAAACCCTGCGGCGGCGAAAGGCGATGATAATAGGTTTCCTCCAGGAAGGTTTCTTCCGGCCACGCATCGCGATCATGCTTGTGGGGAGGATAGCTGGACCAATGTCCGCCAGGGGTGATGACTTCCACCACCAACAGGCTGTGCGCGTCCGCCTTGTCATCCAGTATGTTGCGTACGAAGCGCTGGTTCGTGCCATGTCCGCGCGTTTCCAGCCCCACATCTTCGGGCGCGATGACGCGCGGACGCCGATCACCGCCACCGGGCGCAGTGCAGATCGCCACTTCCGTGGCACTGGCGGCCTCAATGCGGTAGGATGTCCCGGCAGGAACATAAACCGACGTCGCGGGTCCCGCAAAAACGTCTGTCCGACCGCCCAACTCGGCGAAACGCTCTTCGCCGGCCTTAACATCAATCACGCCGGACAGGATGACGAGGCATGCTTCCCGGCCTGCCTCTCCACCCTCATGGACCTGCCCCGCCGCCAGACGGAGCACCTTGAATCCGACATAACGCCAGCCCGCGCTTTCCGGTGTGACGTCTAGCATCACGCCGTGCGTGTCAGGATCGTGGCTGCGGACCTTGAGGCTCATGCCGCCAGCCCCACCTCGGCGGCGAGGCTTCGGAGTGTCTCGAGGCCCAGCTGCTGGTACACGCGGGGATTGGCGATCGCTGGATCCTGCTCTGCCTCAACCACGATCCAGCCGATGTAGCCGATGCGGGCCAGCGCGCCCAGGAATGACGCATAATCATAGGCGCCGTCGCCAGGGGCAGTGAACATCCCACCGACCACGCCGTCGAGGAAGCTTGCGCCGCCAGCACGCAGCCTGTTGTACCGCCCACGGCGTACATCCTTGCAATGGACATGGTTCACGCGCTCGGGCCGTTCACCGATGATCTTCAGCGGATCGATACCGCCGCAAAGGGCATGGCCTGTGTCGAGCGTCAAACCGACATGCTCGTCGGTGACATCGAAGAAGCGCCGCAACTCTTCGGCAGTCTCGACAACGGTGCCGAGATGGTGATGGTAGGCGAAACGCAGCCCGCGCGTGTTTACATGCGCCGCCACCGCGTTCAACCGCGCGCCGAAGCGCTCCCAGGCCTGATCGTCGATCCGGGGATGGACATCGAGGGGACAGGACCGGTCGCCATGTACCGCGTTCGACGTTTCGGCGAGAATGAAGACGCTCGATCCCATCGCCTCCAGCAACGCGAGATGGTCTGCCATGGCGGCGATTTCGGCATCGGCGTCGCGCGTGAGAAGGTTGGACGAATACCAGCCGCCGACGATATCCAGCCCGTGGGTGGCCATGATCGGTTTCAAGGTGGCAGGATCGCGCGGGAACTTGCAGCCAAGCTCCACCCCATCGAAACCGATCTGGCTGACGTCATTCAACAGCTCGCACAGCGTGATGTCGCCGCCCAGTTCGGGCATGTCGTCATTGGCCCAGGCAATCGGGCTGACGCCCCAGCGTATCGTCATGGCTTCCGCCTCTTCTTCATATCTTCATATCGAATGAGGGCCGCAGCGACTTCATCGCGGGCCGACACCTGCGGCACCGCGACGTCCCACCAATGCCCGCCCGACTGCGTCGTTACGGCCGGGTCGGTTTCAAGCACGATGACGTAGCTGGTCGATGATGCGGCTGCTCGGGCGAGCGCCTCTTCAAGCGAGGCAATGCCGGACACTTTTTCCGCACAGGCGCCCAGACTACGGGCGTGGGCGGCGAAATCGACCGTGGGGAGCGCTTCCTGCCGCGCATCGGCCAGCAGGTTGTTGAAAGGCCGCCCGCCTGTCGCCTGTTGCAACCGATTGATGCAGCCATAGCCGCCATTGTCGAGCAGCACGACGATGAGCTTGAAACCCAGCATGACCGACGTCGCCAGCTCTGAATTCAGCATCAGATAGCTGCCGTCACCGACAAGGACGAATGTTTCCCGCGCGGGGTCGGCCATCTTCACGCCCAGGCCGCCGGCAATCTCATATCCCATGCAGGAAAAGCCGTACTCGACATGGTAGCCGCCTGGCTTCTTCACGCGCCATAGCTTGTGCAGTTCGCCCGGCAGGCCACCGGCCGCTCCCACCACGACCGCGTCATCGGGCGCATGCCGTAACACCGCACCGATCACCGCCGCGTCGGAAGGAAGGCCATCGCACGGCGCCATCGCCGCGTCGGCCGCCTGGTTCCAGCCCGCCATGGCAACGCTATTCTCCCGCTCCCAGGCCTGTGGAACGCGCCAGCCCGCCAGCGCATCGGCCAGAGCCTCGATCACGACGCGCGCGTCGCCCACGACGCTCTTCGCGCCGTGCTTGTGCGCGTCATGCGGCGCGACATTGACCTGGAACAGATCGCCCTGGAACAGCGTGCGTGACCCCGTGGTGAAATCCTGCAGCCGGGTGCCGATGCCGATGATGAGGTCCGCATCGAGCGCGGCGCGATTGGCGGCGCTGGTCCCGGTGACGCCGATCGCGCCAAGCAACTGGCCGTGACTGGCGATGAGCGCACCCTTCCCCGCCTGCGTTTCCGCAACGGGAATGCCTGTGGTCTCCGCCAGCGCGGCTAACGCATCTTCGGCGCGGGAATAGAGGACACCGCCGCCGGTCACGATCAGTGGCCGCTGCGCGGCACGCACCGCCTGTACCAGCGCGTCAAATTCCGTTTCGTCGGGGCGGGGTCGTCGCTGCCGCCACAGGCGCGGTTCCAGGAAGCTGACCGGGCAATCGAAAGCCTCCGCCTGCACATCCTGGCACAGGGACAGGGTGACGGGACCGCAACGGGCCGGGTCAGTCATCACCGCCATGGCGCGCGGGGCGGCATCCAATATCTGTTCGGGCCGGGTAATGCGGTCGAAATAGCGGCTGACCGGGCGGAAACAGTCGCTGGCGCTGACCGTCCCATCGCCGAAATTCTCAATCTGCTGAAGCACGGGATCGGGCAGGCGGCTGGCGTAGACGTCACCGGGCAGGAACAGCACCGGCAAACGGTTGACATGGGCAAGCGCGGCGGCGGTCACCATATTGGTCGCGCCCGGCCCGATCGACGTCGTGCAGGCCATTGCCCGCTGGCGACGATTTGCCTTGGCGAAGGCGATGGCGGCATGCGCCATTCCCTGCTCATTATGGGCGCGATAGGTAGGAAGACCATTGCCAATGTCCGCCAGCGCCTCCCCGACGCCTGCGACATTGCCATGGCCGAAGATCGCCCACACCCCAGCGAAAAAAGGTTGCTCGACCCCGCCGATCTCGACGCGCTGCGCCGCCATCCAGCGAATGAGCGCCTGCGCCATGGTCAGCCTGACGGTTTCTCCGCTCATAGCGCCTGTGTCCGCCTTGCGTCGCGCCATGCCTGTGCCAGCATGTTGAAACTCGCGGCCATCTGCGCGACGGCCTCTTCATCGTCGATCTCATCCTTGAACCAGCGCATGGCGGGCTCCACCCATATCGTTCGGCCGACAGCGAAACCCTTGACCAGCGGGTGCTCAACGGCGGCGGAAAAGCTGGTCAGCAAGGCGTCCTCTTCCGATGCCAGCCCCAGCAGCAATATACCGCGGCAGTAGGGATCGCGCGCCGCGATTACCCGTTCGATGGCCGCCCAGGTCGCCGGTTCGACCGCTGGCTCCAGCTTCCACCAGTCGGGATACACGCCCAGATCATATATATGCTCGATCACCTTGGCCACCGTGTCAGTTTCGACCGGGCCGCTCTTGGAGGCGATGACCTCCAGCAATAATTCGTGCCGCCTGTGCCGACATGCCTCGAACAGGTTGAGGATCTGCCGGTCCTGATCGGCGCGAAGCTCCGCCGGATCATCGGGATGATAGAAAACCAGACATTTGACCACATGGTCGAGCGGCCAGTCGGCCAAGATCGTGGCGGCTTCGCGCCCGCCTTCGAACCGCAAGGGTCGCGATCCGGGCAATTCGATCGGCCGACCGATCCAACAGGTCGTGTCGGCAGCCATTTCCAGCGCGGTCCGTCCATAGCGGCCGTCGGCGAGTAGCCCGAAACCGGCATCGCCACCGGCAACCTCAGCCATGGCTTGCAACGCCAATTCCTTGAACCGCGATACGCGATGCAAGTTGTTGGTGCCCAGTTCCTCGACAAGTTCGTCAAACTGGGCGCGATGGTCGATCGCCAGCACGGTCAGGTCGCCATGTTCCGCCAAGCGATTGGTCGCCCAATGCGTATGTTCCAGCGCGGCGCTGTCGCGCAGGCGCGCGGGCCAATCACTGCGCGAAAGGAACACTCGCAGTTCCTCCCAGCTCGGCTGGGCTGGGGCGCAGCCGTGCCGCGACACGACGATGGCACCGCAGGCGTTGCCATAGGTGCAGCATTGCTCGATGCTTTCATCACGCAGCCAGCCGCGCAGGAACCCGGCCATGAACGCGTCCCCCGCGCCCAAAACGTTGAACACTTCGATGGGAAAGCCCTTGCCGACAATGCCCTGGTCCAGATGGTCCGGTATCGCGCCTGGCAAGGCGACACATCCGTCCGATCCGCGCTTGCACACCAGCAGCGCGTCGCTGCCCGCGCGGATTTCGAGCAGGGCCGCGATGGTGTCGGTGGTGCCGCCCAGAATGTGGATTTCCTCCTCCGTCCCGACGATGAGGTCGCACAGGGGCAGGATTTCCTGCAAGTCCTGCGTCACCCAATTGCTCGAAACGAAACGGTCTTCCCCATTGTCCTTCGACGCCAGCCCCCACAGCACTGGGCGGTAATCGATGTCGAAGATGACACGGCCGCCAGCCGCCCTGATCGCCTGCACCGCTTTCAATGTGGCGGCGCGGACGCCCGGCTGCGAAAGATGCGTGCCGTTGATCAAAAGCGCGCCGGCGGAGGCGACGAAATCGGGATCGATATCCTCTTCGCACAGCGCCATGTCGGCGCAATTTTCACGGTAGAAGATGAGCGGGAAACGATCCGCATCGCGAATGCCCAGGATGACGAGCGCGGTCAGCCGATCTGGATCGCTGATGACACCGGTGACATCGACCCCCTCCGCCGCCAGTTGCTCAATAATGAAGCGCCCCATATGGTCGGACCCGACACGCGTGATAATGCCCGTATGAAGCCCCAGCCGCGCTGCGCCGATGGCGCTGTTGGTGGGACTGCCCCCGACATATTTGGCAAAGGAACCCATATCCTCCAGCCGCCCGCCGACCTGTTCGCCATAAAGGTCGATGCCTGAACGGCCCAGAGTGATAAGTTCCAGGGCGCGACCGCCCGTCGAAGTACCGCTCATTGCCTGCCCCCGCCATGGATGGATAAGGACGGGGCGGTGTCGTGCCGGTCGATCGCGGCCAGGATGTCGGCCACCACGTCGCGGCTGCGGAACTGCAACGACAGCCGATCGGCATCCGTCAGCAGTTGAACCATGCAGACGAAGACCACATCATTTTGCGGATCAGCCCAGAACCAGCACCCCGCGGCGCCATCCCAGAAATAGGTGCCGCGCCCCAGACGCACGCCCGCCTGTTGCGGATCGGTGATCGTGACGCCGTTATAGGCATATTCATAGCCGGGCCGCAGAGAGTGCGGCGGCGTGCCGAACCCGCCAATGAGCAGATGATCGGGCGTATGGCTGTGCATCATCAGGGCGGCGGCTTCGCGGCTGATGATCCGCTTGCCATCCAGTTCCCCCTGACCCAGCAGCATGCGGCCAAAGCGCAGATAATCGCCAGCGGTCGACGCCAGGCCACCCCCGCCCGACGCGAGGAGGGGCGCGCTGTCATAGGGAAGCACCACGTCCCGAGGCGTCAGGCCAGAGATATTCTCATAGTTGAGTTCCTCGTCATCGCGGCTCACTTCGATCAGCGTGTCGCCCGCCAGCGAATAAAGCGTGGCGAGACGGTGGCGCTTTTCTTCGGGCACGATGAAGTCGGTATCGACCATGCCGAGCGGATCGAAAATGCGTTCGCGCATGAAGTCCCGCAGGCTCATGCCGCTCAGGCACTCGACGATGATGCCCTGCACGTCCATCGATGCGCCATATCGCCACCCGGTGCCCGGATGGAAAGCAAGCGGCACCTGCGCCAAACGCTTCAAATACTCCCGCGCACTGATGTCATGGGGGATTGCCGGAACATGGGCGGCACGAAAAAGGCGGTCGACCGGCTCGTCGGTAAAACCATAGGCGAAACCGGCCTGGTGCGTCATCAGATGCTCCAGGGTCGGCGGACTGGCGGGGGGAACGAGCGACAAGGCGTCGGGGAACAGGCCCTGCTCAAGCACCAGCAGGTCGGCGAGTTCGGGCAGGTGATCGGCAATCGGGTCGGATGGCGACCATTTACCTTCGTCCCAGAGGATCATCATCGCGACCGCCGTTACCGGCTTGGTCATCGAATAGAGCCTGAAGATAGAATCTTCCTGCATCGGGTCGCGCGCAGCGACGTCGCGCCAACCGATCGCTGAACCGTGCACGGCGGCATGGCCCCGCCATATAGCCGTCGCCGCACCGCTCAGCAATCCGCGCTCGATTGCATCGCTCAGAAGCGCGTCCACCTTGAACCAGTCCTGTGCCGGGTGAATTAGAGCGTCTTTCGCAATATCGGTGCATTGGCCCGGCAGCTGCCCCACCATCCCTCTCCTCTGGAAATTACATTCCATGATATATTAGATCAGAACGTTCGGTGCAATAGCTCAATCGGAAGCTAGGTGTTTTTTATCTGACCCCGATCCGATGCCGCTTCATCACGGCGGGCAGCCGCACCAATGGCGAGCGACTGGGCCAGGCACATCGATGCGGCAAGCGAGCGAAAGCCGCGCACTTCGGACTCGCGCACCTGAAGGATCAGATTCGCGTCTCTGGCTATCGGGCCGATGACGCTGTCGGTGATTGCGATGACCGGGCAGCGATCCTTTGCCGTCTCGACCAAGTTCAACGTTTCATGACTATAGGGCGAAAAACTGATTGCCAGCATGACGTCGCCGGCACCAAGCCCGCCGACCTGCTGGATCTGAAGCCCAGCTAGTCCATCGACAAGGACGGTTCGCTTGCCCGCCTGTCCCAGCATATAGGCGAGGTAAGTCGCGACAGGGAATGAACGACGAAACCCCGCCACGAAAACGGTCTCCGCCTCGTGAAGCATCTCAATCGCTTCGGACAGTTCGCGCAAGCCTACCGCGTGATTTAAATTTTCCAGGGCAAGAATATTTCCTTCGACGAATTCCGAAAGCAGCTGGCGCGGGCCTTCAGCTTCCCCGGTTGTCCCGTAGCGATGCTGCCGGATCCGTTCGGCATAGCCGACGGAGCGATCCTCACGCAGCAGGCCATCGCGCACCAGGCGCTGCATCGGGGTGGCACCTGAAAAGCCAAAGGCTTGGGCAAAGCGGACGATGGCAGACGGTTGAACGCCGCTGCGCTCCGCCACCACAGCCAAGGTTTCAAAGGCTATGTCGTTCGGTTCGTCCAGAATGTGTCGGGCGATGCGCTGCAGCCGGTCACTGAGATCATCGTAGCGCGCACGGATCACATCCAGAAACTCGTCCAGATCGCGGGGTTGTGAAACATTTTCCAACATCTAGGTTTTCCTTCTGGGACACAAAGATAGGGACCAGCGGCAAGAGGGGAGAGAACCAATCCCTCTGACATTCCGCCTCATTTAGAACACAAATTCTCGATCGCAAAAAAACAATTTTACCTGAAGCGATCACCACCTATGGCGCTGCGAGGGATCAGCTGAGTAACCGGGAGGACAGGCGCCGCTCCTTAAAACGACAGAAAAGTATAGCGATTCTCTCTCAGTCAATTGCGCATTCCCGATGGTTTCCACGCGCTACATACAAGTTCCTTATTATGCCTTTCGTCATTCTCGAACGCGGAGCTCGTAGGGCGTAGCGAAGCAGGCCATTGCTTATCTATTCAGCGGCGGACGCCTGTGGGGTCTCGTGTCCCAGGGATGAGTGCGCCCTCTCCTGATTTGTAGTCCTCTGCCCAGGCGGAGATCACCACGCGGACATGGTCGAGGCTCAGGAACAGAGTCTCGTTGAGCAGCTCGTCGCGCATGCGACCATTGAAGCTCTCGACGTAGCCGTTCTGCATCGGCTTGAGCGCGCGCTTTGCGCCGACCTTGCGTCCAGCGTTCCACGACACCCGCTCACGAGCGGCGGGATCAAATTCTGATAATCCCATGACACATCTCCAGTGGCCATGATGGCCAAGGGGATAACGTCCAACCAAGCAGGTGGCGGCAGATCACGAGGCGGCCGCGATATGCAAAAAGTTAGCGAATTTTCATAAAATCACCTAACTTCCCTATAGATCACCGATGACAGCCGACCTTTGCTGCCATTTAGCGGGCCATTTCGGCCGATCATGAGAAGACGTCTCGCCCATCAAATCCTTGCGGCAGCGATCATCCCGATCACAGTCAGGATGGTCGCACATATTCATCGCGCCGTAACTCATGCGAAGCGGCCGTGCACAAGGCTCCGCCGAGTGGCGGCGAGCTTCACGGCGCGATCGATCTGCCCTTGCGTCCGCGCCATTGCGATCCGGCGACAGCGGACTTCTGCTGGGCTGGCCAACACGCCTTGACGCGGTTGCGCACAAATTTTGCGGGCCGCGCTTCGCGCCCGTGCGTGCGGGCGACGGGCATCAGCTCGTTCCGAAAGATCGAGATCGGCATAGCTGATCGCTTTGCTGACGCAATGCACCGCCGCGCCTGCAGCATTCGGACTTGCAGGCCCTTCACCAGCGGGAGCGCCATTTTCAATCTCATCATTGGGGGTCTCATGTCTTTGCTCACGGTTCAGGCCGGAACCTTGCCGGCGAGGGCGTGCAGCAGTTGGCCGCCAATGCCCCAATCGCCCTGCTCGACCTCTTTGATGCGCACCCAGGTGACCTGGCGCATGGCTTCGCCCTCCACTTCGATCATGGCTTCCGTGACATTGGTGATGAGCCGGCGCTTTTCCTCAGCGGTGAACACATCCTTGATGACTTCAATCGCGACCAGGGGTATTTTCCTCTCCTTCATGCTAAAAGATCAGGCCGCTTCGACCTGATGCTGCGGCAATTAGGCCGGATGTCTCGGTTCGATCTCGCAATCGCCGACATGCTCAGCCTCCATCCGCGACAACCGAATGCGGCTTTAGGTGGTGAAACATAAAAAAAGGGCCGGTTTGAGACCGGCCCTTCAGGAGCTTCTTCTGATTGAAGACCCTCTGGGAAAGCAAGCAATATGCGAACTTTTTCGATTCGCCTAGTAAAATTGCAGCCTTCCACGTGGCTGCAGTCTACATCAGTTTTTAAAACTGTTTACGCCAGCGCGTCAGGCCTCACACCGTTAGCTGCCATCCTTGAGTGGCGTCAGAACTAGGCATGAAGAGACGGCAAGACACCAATCTCGGCCGTCGGTAATCAAAAAGGGCCGCCGCAGTTCCGCGACGGCCACTTCTTTGTATTTACCTAGCAGCTTACCACCGGAAGGCTAGCGAAGCGCCGAACTCACGCGGCGCAGTCGCGTTGATAGAGCGGTACCCCGAACTGAATGCGTTACCGTCAGAAGCAGCAGTCTGGTCAATGGCAGCCGAAATGTTTGTAATCCGCTTCTGGTTAAGAATGTTCTTGACAAATCCTGTCAGTTCCCACTTGCCATCGTCGCTGCGGATACCGGTGTAGACATTGAGAATAGTACGGCTTTGATACCTATAGTTCTTCAGCTGTGAATAAACTCCAGGGCGATAGCTTACCAACCCGCGGACGAACGGAGTGAAAGATCCACCCATCGGGAAGCGAAGTTCGCTATTAGCCGACAAACTGAAGTTTGGCGTATCTGACAACCGGTTTAGACGGCAGAAGCTGACATTGCCTGTCCCCGTAATTACCGGAGGTGGGTTCGAATCCGGCTCGCCATCACCATTATAATCGTTGCATGGCAACCGGGCGTCGCCGGAATACCGCGCCTTGACATAAGCGGTACTGACCGAAAAATCCCAGAAGGTCGTTGGGCGTGCGTCAAGGGTCAACTCGATCCCTTTGATCGTCGCATCGCCGTTGTAGTTGAAATCAAATCCGCCATCGTTGACTCTGTCGCCCGAAGTGCCGATCGGTGAGGCGCCGTCTGAGAGATTGCCGCACCCTCCGCCAAATTCATCAGGCAGGTTGGGACAATCATAGGTTACGCCTGCAAAGCGCGATATGAAGCCGTCTATCTTCTGATAGAAGGCGGCCACAGCGAAGTTCAGCTTCCGATCGAAGGTCGAACCCTTCACGCCGACTTCGAAAGCGTCTGTTGTTTCATCATCTGTGACGATCAGATCGTTCGACACGCCTACCGGCACTGATACGCCTGCGGTACCGGCGCGGAAGGAACGATTATAGGCTGCATAGATATTTACATCGTCGTTGATCTCATAGGTCAGGTTGACGCCGCCCGTGAATGCATCGGTATCCTGGTTGTCCAGACCCGCCGGGATGCCGTTCTGATTGACTGTGAATGGCGCGATAGGCCTGATTACACAATTCCCATCGGTCGGTGGCGTGGGTATACAGCCGGCCGGGATGACCCTGTCCCGGATTTGCCCCCGGCCAGAACGAGAGATCCGGCACTTCATCGGCCGGGGTTAACCCCGGCCGATGAAGCAAATTCGGCAGGCGTCATGAACCCCAGGGATGTGTGAGGTCGGATCTCGTTGAAGTCCGTCCGCCACGCCTCGATCTTGCTCCTGGCGTCGTCCAAAGACAAGAACCAGTGCGTGTTCAGGCATTCATCGCGCAGCCGGCCATTGAAGCTTTCAACAAAGGCATTGTCGGTGGGCTTTCCCGGCCGGCTGAAGTCCAGCGTAACGCGGTTGATATAGGCCCAATGGTCGAGCGCCCGAGAGATGAATTCCGGGCCATTGTCCACCCTGATCTTGGCGGGCGGGGCGCCGCGTTCGAACAGCAGGCGGTCCATGACATCGACTACCTGTTCACCCTTGATCCCCTGATCGACGTGGATCGCCAAACACTCTCGGGTGTAAGCGTCGACGACGGTCAAAGCGCGGAACCGCTTGCCGTTGAACAAGGCGTCGGACACAAAGTCCATCGCCCAGATTTCGTTCGCACGCGATGGCAGTGGCCGCTCCACCCGCCGCGCCGCCATGACGTGCCGGCGGGGCCTTTTAGCCCGTAAATTAAGGCCTTCCAGGCGATAGAGGCGGTGTACCCGCTTCACATTGACAGCAGCCTTCACGCCGAAGCAGGACATGGATACGGCGATAGCCATAGCGCACGCGTGCCTCGGCAATTTCCTTGATTCTGTTCCTGAGCGGCGCCTGGTCGCTTCGGACCGACCGGTAGCGGTGCGTCTTGCGATCGAACCGGAGAACAGCGCAGCTGCGCCGCTCACTCACCCGATAACGATCCTGCACCCAATGGGCGATCTCGCGAAGCCGACCAGGCGCTACACTTTTTTTGCCAGAACCTCCTGGAGCATGGCCTTGTCCAACGACAGATCGGCCACGAGTCGCTTCAGCTTCTGGTTCTCTTCCTCAAGCTGCCGCATCTTGCGCAGTTCCGATGGCCCCAGACCCCCGTATAACTGCTTCCAGCGGTAGTACGTCGCCTCCGACACACCCATCTTCCGGCATACCTCGGCGACCGGGGTACCAACCTCGGCCTGGCGCAGCGCAAATGCTATCTGCTCGCCCGTGAACTTCGACTTCTTCATGCAAAATCTCCAGCTCAAATCCGCTTCGATTTTGCCAGATTCCTCTCATTCCCGCTGGAGGCATTTTCCGGGACAGGGTCACATCGTATCTGGCGAGCCGGTAGAAGAGGATTTGGTCGGTGACGGTTGGACCGAAATTTTCGGCAGCGCAAGTAACCCCGGCGCCACTCCAGAGGAACGTCAAATGGCGGACTTCGCCAATATGGAGGCAGTTCGGTCGCGCATCGATCATATCGTGCGCGATCCGGCCACGGCAGATGCGCTGAAGCCGTGGTATTTACACCATGTGCAAGCGCCCTTGCTTCCATGACGAATATCTCGACAGCTTCAATCGGCCAAATGTCACGCTGGTCGATACTGGCGGCAAGGGCGTTGAACGGATCACCGAGAATAGCGTCGTCGTCGACGGGGTCGACTATCCTGTCGACTGCCTGGTCTACGCTTCCGGCTTCGAGGTGACGACCGGCTACACGCGCAGACTCGGCTTCGAGCTTTATGGCCGGGATGGACAAGCGTTGACCGAAGCCTGGCGGGAAGGCGCCGCGACAATCCACGGCATCTATGCTCGCGGGTTTCCAAACCTCCTCATGTTCAGCCTGATACAGGGCGGCACCGCTGCCAATTACCTCCACGTCACCGACGAGGTTGCGGTCCAAACCGCCTATGTCATCAAGCAGATGATCGACATGGAAGGACGGACGTTCGAGCCGACCGAGGAAGGGCAGCAGCACTGGCTCAATATACTCTTCACCCATTTGATCGCGAACGCGAAATCCGTCAACGAGTGCACACCGGGCTTCTACAATAATGAAGGTCAGTTGGGAGATCCCCGCATGGCGCGCAACGCCGCGTTCACGGGAGGCACGATGCAGTATATCAAGACGCTCAAAGCTTGGCGTGAGAAAGGTGGGCTGGAAGGGCTGGAAATATCGAAGAATTAGCGGGAGCTGGAACCGTCGATCAGATCGCTCGAATTTGGAACGCGCGCCTTCCCAACTATCAACTAAGTGGGAGAATAGTGATTTTGGTGGTCACGCTCGTGAAGGGGGCTATGGCGTGATCTGAAACCAGGACTGATTTTACAATGAATGCGACGAAAGCTGCCCCCGCTCTGCCCACTTCTGAAACCACGGCTTTCGGCATAATCGCGGCGATCAGCGCCTGCCATCTCATCAATGATATGTTGCAGTCGCTGCTGCCCGCCATTTATCCGAACCTGAAGGCGGAATTGGGGCTTTCGTTCAGCCAGATCGGATTGGTGACCCTGGCTTGCCAGATGACGGCATCGATCCTCCAACCTCTGGTCGGCCTTTATGCCGACAGGCGACCGACACCGCTTGCATTGCCGCTTGGCACCCTTGTTTCACTGGTTGGGCTGCTGGTGCTATCGGCTGCGCACAGCTACGGACTGCTGCTACTCGGGGCCTCGATGCTGGGCATCGGTTCGTCCGTTTTCCACCCTGAATCATCGCGGGTCGCGCGAATGGCTGCGGGGCGCAGGCACGGGCTCGCCCAGTCGATGTTTCAAGTTGGCGGCAATGCCGGGGCGGCGCTCGGTCCGCTGGCGGCCGCCATCGTCGTCATGCGCTGGGGCCAGTCCAGCCTCGCTGCCTTCGCGCTGCTCGCGCTGTTATCCTGCGCGATCTTGTGGAATGTCAGTCGATGGTATCGGCATCATGGGCTCTCGCGTTTATCGTCGGAAAAGAGGAGCACGAAGGCGATTGCGAGCTTGCCCCGGGGCAAGCTGCTCAGGGGGATCGCGATCCTGCTGGCGCTCAGCTTTTCGAAATATGTCTATCTGGCGAGCCTTACCAGCTATCTGACATTTTATCTGATCCATCGCTTTGGTGTGTCTGTAGGAAACGCACAGCTACATTTGTTCGCGTTTCTAGCGGCGGTCGCTATTGGCACAATAATGGGTGGACCGCTCGGTGATCGGTTCGGCCGGAAATATGTGATCTGGTTTTCGATACTCGGCGCTCTCCCCTTCACCTTGATGCTGCCGCATGCCAGCCTGGCCTGGACTGGCCCACTGACTGTGGTGATTGGCCTGATCCTCGCCTCTGCTTTCCCGGCAATCGTCGTGTTTGCGCAAGACCTTGTGCCCGGTAAGATCGGCATGATGTCCGGCCTGTTCTTCGGCTTTTCGTTCGGGATGGGCGGGCTCGGCGCTGCCGTTCTTGGTGAAGTTGCCGACCGGGCAGGTATCGAAATGGTTTACGCGATTTGTTCTTTTCTCCCGGCGATCGGGTTGCTTGCTGTCTTCTTGCCCAATCTCAAACCGCAGCCGCTCGCTCCGACTATTAGCGGCCTATATGACCACCCTTGACCGGTAGTCGCCTCTTCGCGAGACCCGGCACCCTTGTTCATCTTACCCGGCGGCCGACGCCAACTCTTAACGGCGATCGACCCAAACGATCTGGGCGTTTGTGAATTCGCGGACACCAAAATGCGACAGCTCGCGCCCATATCCGCTCTTCTTCACGCCGCCGATCGGGGTGCGTGGATCGGACGCGGCGAAGCCGTTGATGAACACGCCCCCGCTCTCGATACGGCGAGCATATTTACGCGCCTTGGCAACATCCGCTGTCCAGATCGCTCCTGACAGGCCAAATTCGCTCTGGTTGGCGAGACGGATCGCATCTTCCGCGTCCTTCGCCGTGATGATCGATGCGACCGGTCCGAATGTCTCCTCCTCGAAGGCTGCCATGCCCGGCTTAACACCGGAAAGGACTACCGGCTTGAAGAAGGCTGTCCCATCGGCGCCGTCTTGCGGTCCGCCTTCCAGTAGCACCTTGGCACCTTGGTCGATCGTGCGCTTCACCTGGTCGGCGAGTTCCGACCGCAGGTCCACACGCGCCATTGGGCCGATATAGGTATCTTCCTCCTCCGGGTTGCCAATCTTGAGGCCCTTCACCGCGGCGACAAAGCGCCTGGAAAATTCCTCCGCGATCGGCTCTTCGACGATGATGCGCTTGGCCGCGATGCAGATCTGACCAGAATTCTGGAAACGGGCGAGCACCGCTGCGGAGACGGCGCGATCGAGATCAGCATCGGCGAGCACGATGAACGGATCGGAACCGCCCAGCTCAAGCAATGTCTTCTTGATCGCTCGTCCCGCCTGCGACGCAACCGCCGAACCCGCGCGCACGCTGCCGGTTAGGCTGACGGCAGCGACACGGTCATCGCCAATGATCGCTTCGATATCATTCTGCGCGACGTTCAGGACCGAGATCAGTCCTTTGGGAAAACCAGCCTCCTCGAAAGCCGATGCGACATTATAGGCCGTCGCCAGACAGTTCGGAGCATGCTTCAGAATAAACGCGTTCCCAGCAAGAACGACCGGGACGATGCCACGCATGGCCTGCCAGAATGGAAAATTCCATGGCATGATGCCGAGGATCGAGCCGAGCGGCAGGAAAGAGACATAAGCGGCCTGACCTTCGATCTCAGTGAGTTCGTCATCGAGCAGTGGAGCACCGCGGGCGGCCGCCCATTCACACAGGTTGGCGCATTTTTCGATTTCGGCCTTCGCCTGCGTGATAGGTTTTCCCATTTCGCGAGTCATGGTGATCGCAAATTCGTCAACATGCGCGCGCAGAATGTCGGCGAGCTTGCCGAAGAAGACTGCCCGGTCGATCGGCTCTACATCGCGCCATATCTTGAATGCCGCGATGGATTTGTCCAGCAGGCTCTGAACCTGGTCCTGATTCTGGTGGGGATAGCGGGTGAACACTTCGCCGGTGGTGGGATTAATTGCCGCAGACTCGTTTGGGGATACTTTCGATCGAGCCATCTCTGCTCTCCTTATTAGTGTTCGCAGCGAGGTGCCGCAAAAATGACGTCTGGAATTAAGGAATTTTGGGCGGAGAAGCGACATTCCTCGTCCGGCGATCGATCGCTCCCAATATCGCAGCGCTGAGCACATGAAGCACCCGTTGGCTGGGAAAATACTGTCGATAGGCCTGGGGTCAGCTGTAATTCAAGCCTTAAGATAGGGACGGTTCATTAGCTGCGCGAAAATATCCGTCAAGCGGGTTGACGGACAATATTCTAGTGCATAGGCATTTCAAGCTTGGCGCTCTGGGCTTCGGCTTTTTTACAAAGCATCCCTGCGCACTGAGGCTAGGCTGAAGCGACCGCCGCGCGGTTGGCTATCGAGCACGACGACTGTTCAAGAGAAAGGATCTAGGGATGAGTGATCTGTTCGAGGATGCAGGCCCCCAATTCGAGAAGGGCCTTGCGGTCCGCAAGGCAGTGCTCGGCGATGTCTATGTCGAAAAGTCCCTGAACGCTGCGACGCCCTTCAACATGGACATCCAGAAATTCACGACGGAATATTGTTGGGGCGCCATCTGGTCGCGTCCGGGTCTCGATCACAAGGCGCGCAGCATGGTCAACCTTGCCATGCTCACGGCTCTGAACCGGCATCACGAATTCAAAGTCCACGTCCGCGGCGCCATCAACAACGGCGTGACAGTGGATGAAATCAAGGAAATCCTTCTCCAAAGCGCGATTTATGCTGGTCTGCCAGCATCCCTCGAACATTTCCGTCTCGCTTCAGAGGTACTCGCCGAGATGGGCCTGATCAGTAATGACTGACAACTCGAAAATCGCAGCACCTGCCATCATCGGATTTGTAGGGCTTGGCGCGATGGGATTGCCCGTGGCGAAGTGCCTCGTCAGGGCAGGATATCAGGTCCAAGGTTTCGACCTCTCGCAGGATGCCTGCAACGCGCTTCTGGAAGCTGGCGGCAAGATCTGCGAAGATGCCAGGCTGGCCGCGGAGGGCGCAGAAGCTGTCATTACAATGTTGCCGAACTCCAAGATCGTGAACAAGGTGGTGCTGGACTCGCTGGCCTACCATCTCGGCAACGCGGTGCTGATCGACATGTCCTCGTCGGTCCCTGCTGAAACCCGTAAACTCGGCGAGGAACTCGAAAAGCGCGGGTTGAATATGGTCGATGCTCCGGTTTCCGGTGGTGTCAGACGTGCAGTCGATGGCTCCCTGGCGATCATGATTGGCGGTGATCCCGCAAGCGTGGCCCGCGTGAAGCCCGTTCTCGAAGCTTTGGGTCGCTCTATCTTCGAGACAGGGCCACTCGGGTCGGGTCACGCCATGAAGGCGCTGAACAATTTCGTGTCGGCTGCTGGCTTGACCGCGGCATGTGAGGCGCTGGCAGTCGGCAAGAAATTCGGTCTCGATCCCGAGCAGATGGTTGATATCCTCAACGTCTCGACCGGCCGCAACAACAGCACCGAAAACAAGATGAAGCCCTTCATCTTGTCTGGCTCCTACGATGGAGGTTTTTCTCTCGCGCTGATGGCAAAGGATTTGCGTGTTGCAGCCGATTTGGCGGATGCAATGGCAACCCCCTCGCCCACTTCGCGCCTCATGGCTTCCTTGTGGGGTGCCGCACTAGAGCAACTTCAGGATGGCGCGGACCATACTGAGATCAATCGATATCTGGAGACGCTTCAGGAATGAAAGGCCGCTGAGCTGGAGTGCTGCGCCGACCAGCGTCGTCCCCACATCGGGTACAGGTAGCTTACGCGGTGCGAACAGATTTTGGTGCCGTGAGCGTTTACTTTTTATTGGCGCCTCGAAGCTGAAACTCGACCTGATCGGGAAACGAAATGCAAATCGAATATGGACGTGGCACAGTAACGGCTTCGCAATTTACCGATTTACTTGAAAAGTCTGGCTTGGCTTCAAGGAGGCCGGCAAACGATCTTGCTCGGCTCCAACGGATGCTCGACAATGCCGACCTGATCGTCACTGCAAGCCTTGTAGAGACAGGGCAGCTTGTCGGAATAGCCCGATCGCTTACCGATTGGTCCTTTGCCACCTACCTCGCTGACTTGGCTGTGGATGCTGCCTTCAAAGGTCGCGGCATTGGCAAGCGGCTGATTGAGGAAACACGTAATCTGATCGGCGAGGAATCCATGTTGCTGCTTTTGTCCGCACCTGGTGCGGTGAGCTTCTATCAAAAGATCGGCATGCCAGTATCTGACAGAGCGTTTCTTTATCCTCGAATCCGTTAAACATGAGAATTCTCTAGCTTTCGAGGCCAATAGCCGTTGACTGGCCAACAGTAGATGGCGCATCGCATCGGCCCTCGATTATCGTTGCGTGGAGGAAGGCGTGAAAAGCGTGACGAAATTTGCGACGGATGCCGAGGAGGGTGCTCCTCGCCGAATTGAGCCTATGCCGGTGCGTCGGCAAGTCGAGGACGCGCTTCGGGATGCGATCGTGACGGGTCACTATGCGCCGGGCACACACCTGTCTGACCGCCTCCTCATGGAAACCTTCGGTACAAGCAGGCAAATCATCCGGGAGGCGATCCGGCTGCTGGAAGCCGAGGGTTTGGTCGAGCAGCGTCCGCACCGCGGACCTATCGTTGCGACTTTGACGGCCGATGAAGCCGAGGACATCTACGCCGTTCGCGGCCAGCTTGAAGGCTTGGTAGTATATGAGTTCGCACGCAAAGCCAGCGAGAGCGATCGAACGGCGCTGCGCGCCGTGTTCGACCGGCTCGCCATATCAGAGGCAACCGACCGCAAAGAAGCGATCCTGACCATCAAGCAACAACTCTACGATGTCCTGCTCGCCGGTTGCGGAAACAGCTATGCGTCACGGATGCTGACGACGATCCTTCATCGCAATCAACAGCTTCGCGCTTATTCGCTTTCGACGCCAGGGCGGCTCAAACACACGATCGAAGAGATGCGGAAGATCATAGAAGCAATAGAACAGAAAGATGCTGAAGGCGCTGCAGCAGCGTGCCGATTGCATGTACAGAAAGCGGCCGAAGCTGCCCTTTCAGTTTTACGAGCGCAGGAAGCGGAGGACCCTTTCTAGAGCAGTTTCCACGCGAACTGAACCGGTTGCAATCCGGACTGCGCAGTCGAAAAGGCCGTCAACGCTGCGGTAGGGGATGCGCTGCAAGATGCCGAAGTGCTACTGATCGCACGGCTGGGCGCTGTCAGTCTCGCCACCCTCGCGCGAGGGCTCGAAGTGCATTGCGGCTAGGCTGATTAGCGTCCAGTCCACCTAAAGGCCTGCCCTTTGGTTACATAATGGACAGCAGCCGACCAACTTCGGTCATAGGTGCGTCGTTCCATGGATGACCAATCTCGCTAGAACCAGCCCTTCGTTCAACAAGACCAAGCCCCTCGCAGTTCAGATTTCAGCGCCAAAGCGTGGAACCATTCCGAAATCGATTTTCTCGAACGCCGATCGCGCAACAGATAGCCTTAATGGAATTCGCGCAATCGGCGGTGATGATGCGCGGATACTATCGCGCTAAGCAAGTTGAACGGTCAGATTGGTGTTGGCCATTCTCGTCGGCAGCGCCAGCACGCCGACGGAGAGTAGCACCCAACCAAGGCTGCGGGCCGCATGGTCGCGACTCTCGAACCCCTTACGATAAGCCTGTACCACGTTCGCTACGCTTTGGTCGCCGACCTGATGGGAAGCTAAATACCACTTAGAATGGAATGCGGTGCAGCGCGGAATCCAGCCATTGCGTGCGGTTCGCATAGATGCGGCGCATCGTCTCTTCGCGCGGAATGCCCGCCGCCAGCTCGACAGGCTGGCGGGCGCGAGACGAGATTTACACCGCGAGGCCCGTCAGTTTTTCAACTCCGGGCAAAGCGGCAAGGTCTAGTGCAGCAACGGCGAGCGCGTTCGCTTTGTCTGATCCAAGTATGGGAGCAGCAAGCGCCAGGAACTTCGCAAGCAGTGCATCCGTGGCGAGGAAGTTGGAAGGTTCGCCAAGCGGCACGACCACCTTGCGGCTGAATGTCCGGCCACGCGCTGCGATGGTGATCTTTCCCGACATGTTGGTAGGGAATTCCGCCTCGATTTCCGGGTCGTGGATACAGTCGACCTTGGGCAGCATCGAACGGATTACCGGGTCGTTCAGCCGCTCGTAGCTGTCCCACCCCATCGCGCCCGTGACCAGAGCGCAGGACAGCACGAACGGCGCGCTGAACTGCGCGTCCACAATATTGCTCGGGTTGCGCTTATGCCCGATCGGCGCGCCCACCAGCAACAGGCCCGCGTTCGACAGTCCATAGGTGATGCTGTCCACCTCATCTGGCTGCAATCCTTGCTCCTCCCGCAGCGCCAGCACGGCGTCGATACCGGCATGGCCGTAGCGGCAGGATGGATAGGGCTTGATGCCGGTATTCATCAGCTCAAAAACCGAACCGAGGTCCTGCACGACCCGCTCTGGCCGGGGGGAGGGGGCGTAACCCTGAAGAAAGCCATGGCGCCCCTCGATCGCTTCGGCGGGCCCCTTGTAGCCGTTGCGCGCCAAGGTTGCAGCGGTCAAACCAGCCATCGCCGCCCATCCGACCTGAAACGGCTTCGTCTGCGCGCCATCGGCCAGGAACTGGAGACTGCCCGCACTCTGGCTCAGCGCAATGCCGAGAGCCGAGACGATCCCTGCCGTATCAAGGCCGAATATCCGCGCCGCAGCGGCAGCCGCGCCAAACACGCCGCAGGTCGCGCTGGGATGAAAGCCACGCGCGTAATGGTCTCCCGCTGGCAGCGCCACCGCGATCCGGCAGCACGTCTCATAACCAGCGACGATCGCGGCGAGAATGTCCGCTCCGGACGCTCCCACTATCTCCGCCGCGGCGAGCGCGGCCGGAATGACCGGCGCTCCGGGGTGCAACGTCCCTGCCGCATGAGTATCGTCAAAGTCGAGCGCATGGCCAAGCGCTCCATTGAGCAGCGCCGCGCCCGCCGGGGCATAGCCTGCCGCGTCGCCAAATACCCAGGCCGCTCCATTTCCCAGGCCCATGGCGGATACAGTGGCAAGCAAGGCCGGAGCGACCGCCGCTTCGCTCCGCGCCCGCACGATACTGCCGACCAAATCGAGCAGGAGAAGCGGGGTGCGCGCCACGACGTCGGCCGGAAGGGTGTCGACCGAGACGGTGGCGCAAAATTCTGCCAGACTTTCTGTAATTTTCATCTGTATCACCTAATGACAAAGGGATTGGAAACAGGCAAACCAAGGTCGATCCAGACGCTTTTGGTCTGGAGATATTCATCCATCGCTTCCTGCCCGTTCTCGCGGCCGATGCCGCTGCGCTTCACCCCACCGGAAGGTGCCATGAAGCTGACCGCGCGATAGGTGTTGATCCAGACCTTGCCTGCCTCAACGCGTGCCGTCGTCGTAAAGACAGTCCGCTTCAGATTTTTGCGCTCGTATCAGGTCTTTGAGATCGCACTGAAATCGCTTTCGGTCGCCATTCTGATAAACGGGCAATCGTGAGGATAATATCCTCCGCCGGGTTACGGCGGATCACTGTATCGCCCATGATTTCAGGCGTCGATTGCCAGCCGAACCGACGCCGTACCCGTTTGACCATCGCTGCCTATGGCTTAGAAATCTCCAGCCCTTCGAGCTGATCCTTCTCCCGCCATTTCGTCAGTTCTTCGAAATAGCTCATGGTGCCCCCGGCGTAGGGCGCGTTGCGCGCCATTTTGGGATCACCGATCGATCCTTCATTATTGTAGAAGCCAGGCGTGCATTCGGTGGAAAATTTTGCGCTCCCCGTGAGATGCGAGAACAGCACGCCGAGCCAGCTTTCCTGCGCCTGCTCGGTCGGTTCGAACGTCCGCGCGCCCTGATCGACCATGCGCTTGATCGTATAGGCGGTCTGGATCGCGACCTGATCGAGTATCGGAACAACGTTGACGCCTGTGCCGCCCTGGATGAGGCTGGACATCAAGAGATTGGGGAATCCCTTCGTATACATGCCATGCAGGGTCGCTGCCCCATCGCGCCACGCATCCGTCAGTGCCAGCCCATTCCGGCCATAGAGTTCAAAGCCGAGCCTGCGGGTGTAGCCGGTCGACACCTCGAAGCCCGATGCGTAGATCAGGCAATCGACCGGATAATCGACGCCGTCCACCACTACGCTGTTGGCGGTGATTTGCTCGACGCCTTTGCCGTTTGTATCGACCAGTGTGACGTTCGGGCGGTTGAAACTCTGCAGATACTCGTCATGGAAGCACGGGCGTTTGCACATAGTGTTGTACCAGGGCTTCAGCGCTTCTGCCGTCGCGGGATCCTGCACGATTGCATCGATGCGTGCGCGGATCGCTTCCATGCGTGCGAAGTCGTTCAGCTCATACTGATCATCGTCCGCCGCACCGCCTTCGAAATTGATACCGCCTGAAATCTGGGTCCAGCCGTCATTGATCAGATCTTCATCCGCCGGCTGGCCGCTGACCAGCGTCTCGAAATTCTCGATCCGGCGCTGCTGCCATCCGGGCTGAAGCGATTTGACCCATTCGGGATCGGTCGGCTTGTTATTCCGCTCCCCCACCCCCGATGGGGTGCGCTGGAAGACGTAGAGATGCTCCGTGTCGCGGGCCAGATTGGGCACCGCCTGAACCGCTGTCGCGCCGGTGCCGATGATGCCGACGCGCTTGTCCTTCAGCCGGTCCATCGGCTTGGTCGGACTGCCGCCGGTATAATGATAGTCCCAGCGGCTGGTGTGGAAGCTGTGCCCTTTGAACGTCTCGATCCCCGGAATGCCCGGCAGCTTGGCCTTGTGCATGATCCCGCCCGCGACAACGAGGAAGCGCGCCGCCAACACGTCGTCATGATTGGTGCGGACCAGCCAGCGAGCGCGCGCGTCGTCCCAGCGAACCTCCGTCACCTGCGTCTGGAACAAGGCGCGGTCGTAAAGGTCGAAATGGCGGCCGAGCTGCTGGCAATAGGCGAAGATTTCCGCGGCCTTTGCGTATTTCTCGGTCGGGATATAGCCGGTTTCCTCAAGAAGCGGCAGATAGATATAGCTTTCGATGTCGCAGGCCGCACCCGGATAGCGGTTCCAATACCAGGTGCCGCCGAAGTCGCCCGCGCGATCGATGATGCGGAAATCGTTGATCCCCTGCTGCTGCAGCCGCGCCCCGGTCAGCAGTCCGCCAAAGCCGCCGCCGACGACCGCGACCTCCGTCTCTTCCACGATCGCGGAACGCGTAAAGCCGGGTTCAACATAAGGGTCGGCGTCGAAATCCCGGAAGACTGCGTTGGGATCGATATATTGACTGGGACCATCAGCACGCAAACGCTTGTCGCGCTCGATACGGTATTTTTCTCTCAGTGCTTCAGGGGATATCTGGATGGTAATTTTCACATCGCTCATGAGCTCGCTCCAATTCTTATAGTCGGTATTTTTATGTGTTTCACGCAAGCGGCCGCATCACTGCAACGCATGCGACATATGCTCAGCCCTGACCTTTTCCCTGAGGTGGCGGCCAATTGCGAAGAAGGCCGCCGCCCCCGCCAGGCACAGGGTGACGAAAGCGGCCGAAACGGTGAGGTAATTGCCCGACACATCCCGAAGCCAGCCCGCGAGCGGCGACGTGGCGAAAGTGAAGGGGATGGTGAAGAGGCCCAGCAAGCCAAGCACTTTGGGCAGCGCCTCCACCCCAAACACCTCAACCGACAAGGCGTTGATGGGCGGGAATATCGCTGCCCCGGCCAAGCCGATGAGAGAGGCGGATGCCGTAAGAGCGGGTAGCCAGCCAGTCATTGCCAATAATCCCCAGCCAGTCGAAAATCCGAGTCCAGCGATCCCCAATGTGTTTGCAGAGCCCCAGCGATCACATGCAATCCCGGCCAGCAAGGAACCGGCGATACTCGCTGCCCCCGAAATCGCAAGAAGGACCGCCCCCATTTCCACGGAGACGCCATGTTCCTCTACCGCGGGCAGCAAATGGGCAGCGCCAGCGATTGAGATCCCGCTCAGTACCCCATATCCCAACATGATGACCCAGAATATCGCCGTGCCCATAATGCCGCCGGGCCGGGCTTCGACATCCGGCACGTCGACAACGGCCTCATCGGATGCATCCAGCGGCGGCTCCTCCACGCTCAGCGTCAAAGGCAATAGCAAGAGGTGCAGCGCCGCCAGTGACAGATAGAGGCCCGCCAAGCCGTATCGCTGCATGATGCCTACGCCGACGACAGGGATGATCGTGCTGAAGATAGGCAGATAGGCGATGCCCGTCGCCCTACCACGGGCGTGTGGGAACCAGCCGCCCGCCAGCACCGCCGGAGGAAGCGCCGCGAACAATGCCGCGCCGGGACCAATGAATACCGCGCATGCGAACAGCGCAACAGCTATGCTCGGGGCAAAGGCAAGCAGCACATAGCCGGTGAAAGACACCAGAACCCCGACTGTCATGACCCGTCGAAGTCCCCATCGTGCCAGCAAAAGAGCCATCATAGGGCCAAGTGCGGTCATGGTCAGGACCGTGAGCGAAAGACCCATGGCAGCCCAGCCCATAGAGGCATGGAACCGTTCCTGGAATGCCAAGACGCTCACGCCGAGCCCACCAAATGCGCAGCCCGTTCCAACATTCTGTGCCAATGTCGCCCGAAGCAGCATGGCCCCCGCGCGCCCGCGCGATCCCATCATCGGCTCTTCTATAGCAGCAAATTCCGCCATTTCCTGTTCGCCTTCATGAAACCTGCGGGAGGTAGGCTGCCCCGAGTCAACGCTTTAAACTGTGGTGCCTGAACAGGCGTCGTGCTTGCCCATTGATCGCCGTCCAGCAAACCAGCCATGTCTCAGACGGAAGACAGGGCATGTCGTACACCCATGCCCCGCTTCCTCCTGCACCCTGGTCAGGCCATCGATTGCATGACCTCGATGCTATGTCCTTCAGGATCGGCGATTACGGCGTAGCGGAACTGATGTTCTTCCAGCGTTTCCGCCGCCCTGACGCTGGTGCCGCCCGCCGCCAGTGCAGCAGTGACGGCGCTATCCACATCTTCGACCATCAAGGCGATCGTTGCTTCCCCAGGCGTCGGGGCAGGTCTGTTCACATAATGCAGCAGGGCAATTTCATTGCCGCCCTCGCCTGCGGACAGGAATATCTCCAGATGAGGATCATCAAGCGCGAGCGCATCGAAACGCCTAACCTCCTTCAACCCGAAGACATTGTCATAGAAGACAGCCAAGGCCTCTGAATCACGGACCGTGAGCTTGAAATAATATAAGGAAGTCTTGCTCATGTTTTTATCTCGTCAGCAGCCGAATATCTCGGCGTAAGCACGGAATGATCAAAGACCAAATTGCATGACTTCGATCGTATGACCTTCAGGGTCTGCGATCGTTGCCCAGCGGAAATTATGCTCTTCGATGGATTGGGCCGGCAGGATGATGCTGCCGCCTCTCGCCTGCGAAGCGGCCACCACCGCATCCACATTTCCCACGGTAAAGGCGACCCGCACTTCACCAGGCTGTGGCGCGGGTTTGTTGACATATTCCATCAGGCACAACTGCTCCGCCGAAGATGCCGACAGGTAGATTTCCAGATGAGGCCGCACATGTTCGGGCTCATGAATGCGTCGAATTTCCTTCATACCGAACACTTCCTGGTAAAAGGGCGCCAAAGCTTCCGCATCGCCGACCATCAGCTTGACATAATATAGGGACGTTTCGCTCATCGATTTACCTCTGCGATTGAGTTGTTCACATTTACTATTCAGTTTTA
>CAMPHJ010000011.1 GCA_946885845.1 uncultured Sphingobium sp.
GCTCGTCAGGCTCATAACCTGAAGGTCGCAGGTTCAAATCCTGCTCCCGCAACCACCGCCATGGAACTGGTCGCTGACACGCCGCCGCCCCTCGGGGCGGGGTTGTCGTTTAAGGCGAACGCCGCCAGATCCGCTACATTCGCGACGACCTCGACTTCCGGCCCATTGGCGCCATTGGGGTAAATCGTCAGACTCTCGATCAGATTGTCCATCAACTCCGCTGCCTCCGTGCGGATTGTTTCATCGTTGAGTGTTTCGCGCAGCGCGCCGATCTTCTCTCCGAATTTCTGCACGAGTACTGGGTGCGGCACGATCTGGGCGACAGGTTTCGCTAAGGTGGATCGCGTGAGAAGGCTTTCGAGCTTCGCCTTCTCGGCCTCGGTTTCAGAGAGCAACTGCATCAACAGTGGGCTGACCACGCCGCTCCGCAAATTGGCAGCCAGATTGGCGAGTTCCATCTCGATCGCGGCTAGGCGACCTTTGGTTTCTAGATCGCGGTCGCTCTGCTGCCCAGTAATCCTGGTCACCTCCCAGTTGAAGGTTTCCGTGAAGATCTTCGCATGCTCTTCGGTCAAGAGGTGGTGTTGGAGAACGCTAATCGTCGCATGCTCCAGGGCGGCCTTGCGGACCGACAGCGTGTTGCCGCACGTCCCGCGCTCCTTCTGCCCGGCGCAGCGATAATAGTCCTTGCCGCTGATGGTGTAGTTGGATCCGCAATAGCTGCACTTGATGAGACCGGACAGCAGGTGCTTCTTGCGGGGCCTTCCTGCCGGCGATCGTGATTTATCGCCGTGCTCCTGCTTCGGTTCACCGGAAATCGACCGCCGCTCCATTTCGGCTCGCACCGCATCCCAGAGTTGCTGGTCAATGATGCGCAGGTCCGGCACCGCAACTTCGATCCACTCTAACCGATCTCGGAGCCGATAGCGCCGCTCACGCATCTCGCTGTCGGGATTGCGCCGCCATTGTCGACGGCCCCAGACCAGCCGCCCAATGTAGAGCGGATTGTTGAGGATGCCGGTCAGAATCTTGGGGTTTCCACGAATTGTCGAAGCATTCCACTCCCCGCCACGCGGACCGGGAATACCCTCTTCGTTCAGAGCTGTGGCGATCTTGACGGAGGAGAGGCCGTTTGCGAAATCCCGGAAAATCCGCATCAGGATTTCGGCCTTGACCGGATCGATCTCGAGATGGCCAGCGATCGGCTCTCCATCGGCATCGAGCAGGATCTTCTTCTTGTAAGCATAGGCGCGGCCGCCCGCGAAGCGGCCAGCCGCAACCGCTGCCTCCATTCCTCGCAAGGTTTTTCCAATGAGGCCTTTGAGGAAGATCGCCCCCACAAGCGCGGCGACGCCGAATTTGACTTCATCAACATGTTGCTCAAGGACGGTATAGAGCTCGACGTCATGATAGCTGAGCTTCTTCGCCAGCCAAGCCACGTCCTCGGCGTCACGCGCGATGCGCTCAAGAGCCTCGCATACAACAATGTCGGCGGCGCCGCTTTCCACGACACGGAGAAGTTGCTTAAGGCCCCGACGACTGCGCTTGTAGCCCGACTCTGCAGGATCATGGAATGTAGCAACGACGGTTCCGTTGAGCCTTCCGACCAGATCCATGCAGGATGCTGTCTGGTCCTCGCTCGATTTCGGGTTTTGCATTGACGTTGAGTGTCGGCCATAAAGGATGACCCGGGGTGCGGTCTTCATGAGCACGATATGCTTCTCTCTTTCTCGATGTGCTCGACCGATCTGAGCGCTCCTGATGCAGGGCATCGGCATCAGGGAGACGGCCACTTCTGGTGTTCCTCGGCCTGAGGAGATTGCACACAGGATGAATCAGGCACGACGCCTTGGCAATGCTCTGCCGCAGCGGCCCGCGCCATAAGTCGGACAAGGTTTATATAATCCCCGCTTTTCAATCACCTATCGTTCAATACCATTCCGAAAGCGGCGCAAAATCGCGAAAAAGTCGGAATGGTCGATCAGAACAGGATTAGCAGGAATAAACCGAGCAACAGGAAGACGAGCCCTGCTCTTCCTGCCAACCCATACGCAATGATCCGACCCAAGTGGGGATCAGAACCGTCTGGCGACAACTTGAAGCGAGCAACCTTCCTCACGCGGAAAAGGTAATGATCGGCATCGACTATGGCGAACAACCGGCCGTGGCGACATGGCATCCGCGCGAGCCAGATGCTGGCAACAAATGAAGATGTCGCTGGAGCCTCGTTCCAGCGCATCCTTGTAACAAGGTTGACGGGCGAAGCGCGCTGGATTATCCGCCCGTCACAGACCAAGTCGGAATAGCCTTGGAAAAGCCAGCAAAAATCCATCTTTCCCAACGGGTTGCGGGTATAGCTCAATGGTAGAGCACTAGCCTTCCAAGGTATTGTAGTGCTTGCTGAAATTCCTCATCTGGTGGGCGTGGCACGGCAGTGACCAAAGCTCGGTTGCCTGTCTGCTCATAAGGAGGTGAACGCCCCCGCAGGTTATTCTGCCGTGCCATGCAGGCGTTATGGGATTGTTCATTCGTGCTCTTGCAAAAACGGCACATGGAAAATGGTGGAGATGTTTTTCCTCGAAATCTGATCCCTGAAGATATTGGGGTCCGGATCTTTCTTGCCCGCTTGGAGGCAGGGTTGACGCAGGAAGAGCTTGCCCGGCTGAGCGGTGTCAGTAGACGGGCGATCATCGCCATCGAACCTGTTATTCGATCTCGCGGCGACGATGCGCGCCTGCTACGCAGAGGCGTACGTATCCCTCACGCTACGACCGTCAGAAAACTGGCCAGAATACTGCTGATGGACGAGGGTGATCCGTTTATTTCTGACCTGGTGCCGAACTGGCCTCGGGCGTCGATAATACCGCATGGATTTGGAGAATTATCCGCCATCCGCCGTGGCGAACGTAAACTCACTCAGGCGGAGCTAGCGGCCAAAGTCGGTGTGCATGCTTCGACTATCTCGCGCTTCGAACGGAACATGCCAAGCAGTATATTTTATTGCGTCGAGTGTCATCCGGATGACGGTCCGCGCTGGCGATTGAAAAATCGAAACCTGGCGATTGCATTGGGATTTAGGACAGTGGCAGAGCACGAGAACTGGTGTCATGAGCAATAGGCATGCTAGGGTCCGGATTTGTAATTTGCAGAGCTGAGCGGTGTTGTCCCCTTGAGGGTTTCGCGGATCTGTCCGCACTGACCGATCCAAAGTTCGGTCGTGCTGTATCGGGTCTCACAAGGTCCGGCGTTGCATTGACTCGACGCGGGCTTGTCGGCCCATCCGGCAACCTTCGCAGATCGTCCGTCCCTGGGTTTCCTCGCGGGACACCGCCCTCAGATCAGCTTTGACGCTTCACTGCTGGCGCATGCATTTTACCTCACCTTATGCCTGGAACAAAGTGCCATCACGCAGCATGGCGTGCATGATGACCGCGAGCCGCCGCGCAAGCGCCACCCGCGCCTTCCTGAGCCCACGGCGTTTCGCGATCTTCATGGCCCAGGTTTCAGGGGGAAGGCTCCCGGATACGGGGCAGTATCGAGTTGGCAGCCTCGTAGAGTAACTTGCGCATCATATTGTCACCTTGCTTGGTGATCCTGCCGGTCCAGTCGAGCGCACCCGACTGGTGACGTCATGGAACCAAGCCGAAGTAAGCTCCGGCGTTCCGTGATTGTCGGAACCGGTCGGCCTCATCGATGGCGGCGGCAAAAGCCGCCGACGTCTAGACGCCGACGCCTGGAATGCTCATCAGCATTTCACAGGCCTGAGATTGGCTGGCGATGATCCGCATCCTGCGATCCATCTCCTTGATCTGCTCCATCAACGCCGAGCGCACCGATAGAAGTGAGACAATGGCTTCGCCCAGGCCAGGGACATAGGCGCCATTCAGCGTCTCAGGTCGGGACCCTGATGGCGGCCGTTCGTTCATCGAACAATGGGTGCGCCTGAGTGACTTGGTATGGGGCTTAGCCTGTCGTTCTAGAGCGGCAGCTGAAAGGCGACTCCTATTAGAGGCTGTTTGGAAAATCGGCGAAGGGGGGTGCCGAGGCGTTCTGTGTCTGGCTCAGGCTCTGCATGTGGACCCAGCAGAGCCGAGGGCGAATCGCCCAGATTGCCGAAAGACGAAGTGCTACCCCAGTGATCTGACCGATGAAGAATGGGATCGCCCGGCTCCCTTGATGCCCAAACTGGGGCGGCGGGGCCGTCTACGCGAAGTGGATTTCCGCGAGGTGATCAACGCCGAGCGCTACCTTGTTCGTTTGGGTTGTGGCTGGCGTATGCTGCCGATCAATTTCGGGGCATGGTAGACAGTCTATTGCTGGTTCCGGGAACTGGCTCGCAGGTTCCTGTTCCAGACAATCCACGACATCGAACTGATGCTCGATCGCGAACGCCAAGGGCGGGAGGCGAGTTCGAGCGCAGCGGTGATCGACAGTCAGTCGGTCAAGGCGCCATCGGCAGAAAAGCGCGGGTTCGACGCAGGCAAGAAGGTTGTCGGACGCAAACGGCACATTGCCGTCGATATCGATGGTCGGTTGCTGATTGTCAACCTAACCACGGGCGACATTTCCGACAGCGCGGACGCTCAGACCATCCTTGATGGCATCCGCCGACGTTGGCCCTGGATCAAGCATTTCTTCGCCGATGGCGCCTAACGGACACCGCGCGCTCAACGATGTGATCAGCCTCATCCATCTGCTGGCCTGGCGTCTGCCAAGCGATCAAACGGTGATGGGCGCGTTGCTGGCCAACGCCGAACGGGAGACCGTGCGGCTGGAGGCGACCGGCGCCGGATTTGGCAAGCGGTCCTTGCTGAAGGCGCGCGGCTATCGCTGGGATGTTGCCGCCAAGGTCTGGTGGATCGAGGTGACCTATGGCGAGCTGGACGACGAGCGCCTCTGGCTACAGCGTGAGATCACGCCCTTTGGGCCTCATCCACGCATCCGCCCCATCACATGGCATCAGCGTCACCGCTGAATGCTGAGGAGCGTGCGGCCTCGGCGGCACGCTCAATTCCCAACAGATGAAAAGAAGAATGAGCCCCACGGCAGAGTGGAAAAATGGCTCCAGCCCCAGGCTGAACCTTCAGAGGAAATGAAATGACTATCACGAACGTTACATTGCAGAACCATATGCTTTCGATCCGCGCAGAGATGGGCTATCCACTCACTGCTCCGGCATGCCACACGCTGTCATGGTCGTCGGGAGGACCGGTCGATATCCAGGTAGGCATGGACCTTGCGCGGCTTGCCCAGATCAGGAGCCGCGACGTGATCTACGGCGCCTGGCATGCGCTCGAGCATGAGCGGCCGAGCGAGTATGTGCTGGCTCTGCGGCAGCCCCACATTGTCGATATCATCCGCAATTGCAGCTTCTATGCTGCCAGCGACACAGCTCCGCTCATCCTGATGTGCGAGGCGCGGGACGAGCATTATGTGCTGAACGACCGGCTTTTTCTTGAACGCCGGTCAGGGATGCCGGGGCGCCGACTGGAACTTGGCAAGCGCCGCGCGGAGGAGCGGATCATCCTCTCCCCACATGCCCGTCTCGATGAGATGCTCGACGGCGGCGGGATCATGCCGCGCGGCGGCGAGTATATGCCGACCTATGCCGAACCGTCCGAGACGGTCGTGATCCAGTTCAGCTGATCTTCGGGCCGACGGCGCTGCCGCCGTCGGCTGCCTTTCCCAGTCAAAATATTTCAGGAGCAATTCTCATGCACAATACACATGCCCTCCAGCCCAAGCCGCGCAGCTGGGTGATCATCGACATCGAAAGCGCCGTCACCGATGAAAGCGGACACCGCCGTTATATGGCAATGGAACGCTGGGTGCCGACACCCGGCAAGCCGGCGCGGCGCAGTTACGAACGAAGCGCGGATCCGCTTCAGACGCCCCGTTGGCCCTTTCAGACCATCGTGGCTGCCGCCATTATGATCTTGGTCGAACATGATGATGGCAATGTTGACGTCGCCAGCTTCACCACCCTCAGCGCGCCTGAGTTGGACGAAAAAGGCGTCATGAGCGGCATCATCGACGCATTGGCTGCTGCGCCAGACGGGGCGGAGCTCTGTTCATGGGCAGGAATGCTTCATGATGTTCCCTTGATGTCGATGGCCTGCAAACGCCAAGGCCTGACCTATCCCGCCGGGTGGCGCTGGCTTGGCTTTGGCGGCAACGATCCCGTCCGGCATCTTGATCTGGCACGCACCACGACAGGCGGCTTCAAGATGAAACCAATCCATCTGGCCGAAGTGCTGGCGTCGCTCGACATTCCGGCCAAGATCACCGTTCCCGCCTTCGCGGTCGCTCCCCTGATCAACCAGAAGCGGTGGGAACTTGTACGAAGCGTGGTGGAGAATGACGTGATCAGTACCGCTCTGCTGCTGGCCCATTGGCGCAAGCTGCATGATCCACGGACGGAGCTACACGTCGTGAAGGACCGCATCCTCCGCCGGGTTGATGAGATGCGACCAGGCGCGCTGTATCTTCCGGAGCTCAGAGCCTACCGGACACGGCTGTTCAAGGCGCAACAGAAGGAAGCGGAGGCGAGCATGGCGGCGTTCGCACCGTGGTTGCAAGTCGCCGCATGAGCAGGATCAGGGCAGCCTCCGTGGCTGCCCTGAATTACCGGCATGGATGAGATGCAGGCGGTTCCTGTCGGTGCATTTTTGCGCCGAGCGCACCTCATCGATCTGCCGCATATATCAGTCTCCGATATAAACAAGCCGAGCGAAAATGGACAGCGCGAAGGCTCGAGTAACTTGCCCGCGATGCCAAATCTTGATTACGCTTCGCCAGCGCTTCCCAGCGCGCCAGGTCATCGACGTCCTTCGTTAAAAGATTTTTTTGTCTGGCTTCAGGCAAGTGAAAATCTTAGCGGACAGAGACGTTCAACAGACTGAGACTTAAAGGATGACTGACTTCGATGCTGTGCGATACCCTTAACTTGCCTCCGGCAAACCCTGCCAGGAATGTCTGCGGTCAGCCGGTTGCCGCAAGTTCTGGGTTTCTTGTGACCCGCGCAGCGATAATTGTCCTTGCCGCTAATCGAATAGTTGGAGCCGCAATTGCTGCACTTGATCAGACCGGAAAGAAAATGCTTCTTCCGCGGCTTGCCAGCAGGCGATTTTGCGGAAGTGGGCTCAACAGCTTTGCCCCTGTCGCCGATGGCCCCCCGCTCCGCTTCAGTACGGACGGCATTCCATAATGCATCGTCGATGATCCGCGCGTCCGTCCTCACGCTTGAGCGCGGCGCGCCAAGATCGCCTTTCGCCATGCATTTAGGACCAAGCGTTTCAGACGTAGCTAACCTAATCGAGCGCTCATTATCTCTCCACATGCGCCAATGTACGAATTTTCTATGCTGGCGAGGATGGGTCGCAAAATCGATAGCGGGAAGGCATTGGGGGTTATCCAGCGCGTTTAGGCAAAGCGGTGGCTGAGATTCAAGCTATTTCTCAGCAGGAAGCGTTTAACGCGTAGGTCGCTATTCCCGGACGATGAGCGCATCGACAGCAGTGATCCGCCCACCGGCACAGATCAGCGGATTGATGTCTAACTCCGCCACCCTGTCGGCGTGATCGGCGGCAAAGCGGCCTACGTTGCAGATGATGCGCACAAGCTGGCCAATATCGACCGGTTCCGAGCCGCGAAATCCGTTCAGCAGCGCAAAGCCCTTCAGGCTGCGCAGCATCCTTTCTGCTTCTGCCGGTGTCACTGGCGCCGGGAGCAGCGCCGTGTCGCGCAGCAACTCCACCATGATGCCGCCCATGCCGACCACCAGCAGCGGACCGAATTGCGGATCGTTGCGTACGCCGACCATCAGCTCCACACCTGACGGGATCATGGGCTGTACGAGCACGCCCCGGATGTTGTCAGACGACGTTTCCCGCATGGCGTTTGCCATCACCTCTACATAGGTTTCGCGCAGAGCAGTTTCGTCAGTCAGGTTCAGGCGGATGACGCCCGCTTCAGTCTTGTGCGGGATCGCGGGAGATTCGACCTTAATGACGACAGGATATTGGCCGGATGCGGCCTGCGCGGCCTCGTCGGCATTCTGCACCAGCGTTTCCTGCACGACTGGCACATCGTAGAGGGAGAGGACGGCTTTCGCTTCCCGTTCGGTCAACGTCGTTGCACCGGCCTGATCGAGGAGACGTGCGGCACGGTCGCGATTTTCGATGCGTAGGGTGGGAGCCGCCTCCTGTGCAGGGGCGTTGCGGAGTTCGCTGCGCCACTGCCAAACGGACAGGGTGCTAAAACAGCGGTCGAAGGAACGGAACAAGCCGACATGCGGATGCCGTTCGGCGTCGATCAGGCCCGGACCTTCGAGCCAGTCGGTGAAGGACACCCAGCAGCCCGCTTTGCCCGCCTGCGCGGCCTCGCGACCCAATGTGTCGATACGGTCGATGGTGGCTTCAGACGCATAAGGATTGGCCAGCACAACGGCGCCATATGTGGAATCGGCGAACAGCGCGTTGAGACATGCGGTGAGCGACGCGGGATTGTTCACGACCTGTGCGGTCACGTCACAAGGATTGCGTGCGGAGCCGAAGTCGGGGACGTTCGCGTCCAGTACCGCCTGCGCAGCTGCTTCGGGCTGGAGCAGCGCGATTCCATGGGCTTCGGCCTTGTCCGCAGCGATGACGGTCGCGCCGCCGGACGTGGCAATGACGGCGGCGGCTTTTGCCTTTGCCGGTCCCATTTTGGCGAAAAAGGCGGCGGTTTCCATCAGCGCTTCGAGCTGATCGACGAAAACCACGCCAGATCGTTCGAGCGCGGCGCGATAGGCTGCGTGCGATCCGGCGAGCGACCCGGTATGCGACATGGCGGCGCTGGCACCCTGTTCGCTTTCGGCGATCTTGTACAGGATGAGCGGCTTGTCCGCCGCCCATGCCAATCGCGCCGCCTCGATCATGCGGTTGGGGTCGTCCATGCCCTCAAACAGGCAGGCGATGGCGCGACAACCGGGATCTTCCACGAGGTAGGAGACGAAATCGGCGACATCGACATCGCAGCTATTGCCCGACGCCAACATATGGCTGACCTGAGTGCCGCGTTCGATCGACTGGATGAGCGCGTTGCCGAGCGCACCGGATTGACTGACGATGCCGACGGAATGCGCAGCGGGGGCGTCCAGTCGGGTTTCGCTATAGAAGGTGATGTTCGCACCAATCGTGAAGTTTGCAAGGCCGATGCAGTTGGGGCCGATGATCCGCATGCCGCTTTCCTGGGCGATGCGGGTCAATTCATCCTGTTCGGCGATGCCCTGTTCGGTGCCGACCTCGGCAAAGCCGGAGGCGTAGATGATGCAGCCGCCGACGCCTGCGCCAGCGCATTCGCGTACGATGTCGAGGACCTGATCCCGTCCGGTCGCCACCACCACGCAATCAGGGACCTTCGGCAGTGCACCGATTGAGGGATAGCAGGGCCGCCCGGCTATCTCTTCGTAACGGGGATTGATCTGGAACAATTCGCCCTGGAAATTTGCGAGGCGCGCTACAGTTCGGGCGCCGAAAGACGACGGATTGGTCGATACGCCCACGACCGCGATAGTTTTGGGCGATAAACTCCGGATCAACTGGTCGCGGCTGTACACTGGCCTGTTCATGTTTGTCCCTGAAATCTGTTGCCGTCTGCCGCTAACCGCAGCCGATGAATTAGCATCCAAACGGTTGGTAGCCTACTTGCGCGCTGACGTAAACCTTCATCCTATGCCAATTTGGCATCGCGCCATTATCCACTCGGAATTAGACATTCTACCTGTTTAGCCTAACCTGCCTCCCTACCCGACGATGGTCGGAACAGAAATTTTTGCGAACAGAGGAATGGGTCATGGAAGACCGGACGATGGATTGGAAAACCTACGAAACCTACATGACTGACGGTTATAAAAGACCTGTGGTCAAGAACAGCGAACTGGTGAGTTCTTCGGTTTACCTGAATGATTATCGCATCCGGGAATGGACAGTCCGCGAATGTCTGCGCCGTAACGGAACCGACCTTCCGTCCACTTATGGCATCCCTGATATCAACTTGGCGATTGAAGAAGTTCAGGACCAGGATTATGTTAATAATCTCTTCGAGGAAGCGCGCAAGGACTGGCCGGAACTGGATCAGTTCCTCGAAGAACGCTATATGTCTCGTTGGGTGAAGAAGGATTTAGAAAATTGCCCTAAGGGTTCCTTAGGACATGCAGTCTTTGTTCATTACGATAAATATGGCTATGACAACACAATGGCCAGCATGGCTATGCCGGTTCGAAACCATTATGAGTATTTCCGCCGCCGCAAGGTTGAGATCCACGACTTCATGCATATTCTGACCGGTGCTGGATTCGATTACATCGCAGAAGGTATTCCGAACTTCATCCATTTCGGCAGTTTTCACAAATATTTCAAACCAGAGCTGGCCCAGCAACTGACTGTCAGCAATATCTTCCTGTTCTTCCCTTATTTCTTCCGTTCGTCTCTTCACTACCCCCAGGGCTTCCCATGGGTGTGGGAAGCCATGAACCGCGGCGTTGAAATCGGTCGTCAGTCGGGCACTTACTTCCTCAAGAAGATCGAAGATTATTTGCATCTTTCCGTCGAGGAAGCGCGCGATGCGCTTGAAATCCGCGGTGCGGAAGACGTCGATTTCAAAGAGTGGATGCGACGGTCGGACATCGTGATGGAAGGCGGCCAGACTTACACGGAGGAGAAGGCCACCCAGCGCGCAGAGATGTTCAGGCAGCTGGCTGCGGAATAAAAATCGACACTATCGATGGGGGGCGCCATTCAGCATGGCGCTCCCCTTTTTGTCGCTGAATTGGGGGATGCTATGATCTTCGCGCTATCGTGGGGGCGGAGCGAAGCAGAAATGACTGAACAACGTGCCCTCGGCCCTCAGGAACAGTTTGATGCCTATCTCGGGCAAGGCCGCTTCATGCTCCAGCGCGCGCAGGGGAGCGGCGCCCACATATTTTATCCTCGTGTCGCCGAACCGGGATCGGGATTCCAAGACCTGACATGGGTGGAGGCCAGCGGACATGGCGTGGTTTATGCCACAACCGTTGTTCGGCCACGGCCGCCGGAAGCACCCTACAACGTCGCACTGATCACCTTGGCAGAAGGGCCGCGCATGATGTCGCGCGTGGTGGGTGTCGATCCGCAAGACGTTCGGATCGACATGGCTGTGCGCGCCGAGATCATCGTGGAAGCGGGCAAGCCGCTGCTGGTTTTTCGGCCTGAGAGGCGCGATTGATGGCGGAAGCATCGCTTCGGGGAAAGGCCGCGATCGTTGGTGCCGCGACATTCGGTCTGGGTATCGCGCCGGGCTATGGCGCAATCGACCTCGCGGCGAAGGCTGCGCTTATCGCGTTAAACGACGCTGGGCTTCAGCCGCGCGATGTCGATGCCCTGTTTGTCTGCTTGCCGCAGGATTTTCTTTCGGGGCTTTCCATGGCGGAATATCTGGGGATCGACCCGGTAATCAGCGACAACAACCGGACGGGGGGATCGGCTTTCCTCACCCATGTTGAGATGGCGGCGATGGCGCTGAACGCGGGCTTATGTGAAATCGCCCTGATCACATATGGCAGCAATCAGCGCAGCGCGTCGGGCAAGCTCGTCGGAGCGACTACAACCACTAATGATCTGGAGACGTGCTACCGCCCGCTCGTGCCGGTGAGCGCCTACGCGTTGGCTGCGTCGCGCCACATGCACGTCTATGGCACGACACGGTCGCAACTGGCCGAGGTTGCCGTCGCGGCAAGGAGTTGGGCCGCGCTCAATCCTGACGCCTTCTTGCGTGATCCCTTGACCATCGATGATTGCCTGTCGTCGCGCATGATTTCCGATCCGCTGACTGTCAGGGACTGCTGCCTGGTGACTGACGGGGCGGGGGCCATTGTGATGATGCGAGCGGAACGGGCCAGGTCGATGCCACGGCCGCCTGTCTATGTTCTGGGCACCGGGTCAGCCACGACCCATCGCGAAATATCGTCCATGCCCGATCTGACTGTCACGGGCGCCGCGGACTCCGGCAAGCGCGCCTATGCGCAGGCCCGTTTAGGCCCGGATGATATCGACATGGTGCAGCTGTACGATGCCTTTACCATCAACGCGATCTTGTTTCTGGAAGATCTGGGCTTTTGCCCGAAGGGCGAAGGCGGGCGGTTTGTCGAAAAGGGCGCCTTGGCCCCCGGCGGTGTTTTGCCGGTGAACACCAACGGCGGAGGTTTGTCCTGCGTCCACCCCGGCATGTATGGCATATTCACGTTGATCGAGGCGACGCAACAAATCCGGCGTGAATGCGGCGCGCGCCAGCTCGATCGGGCCGATGTGGCGCTGTGCCACGGCAATGGCGGATCATTGTCGCATCAGGCTACCGTGATATTGGGATCTGAGGCAGCTCTGTGACTTGCTGCATCAAGCACTCATCAATCCTTGCCCGCCTTCTCCTGCAATGCCTGGATCTGCGCGACGACCCGGTCGACCAGGGCAAAACGCTCCTGACCAGGGGATTGGGGGTGTAGGGAGGCGATGACAAAAGCGGCGCTGTCGCGTGCAAGATCATGCGGAGTAATCGGGCCACCGGGCTTGTACCAGCGGATATAGGACGTAATCACGCCCAATATGGTGAAGCTCGAAATTCGCTGATCGATCCCCGCATCGAAAATATTCGCTGCAATACCCCTGCTGATGATCGATCGGAGATAAGCCTGATAGGCGTCGCGTTCAGCAAAAATCTGCTCACGCTTGTCCGGCGCCAGATGCTTGGCGTCCTGAATAATGACGATGCCACGATGGATGCGATCGGGCACGGCATTAAGGACGATATGACCATAGCAGAAGGCGATCAGCTGTTCGGCGGGACTGGATGCGAAATGATCGCAAAGACGCATATTCTCAGCCAGCCCTTCACTGCCGACCTTGATAACTTCGTAGAGCAAGTCCTCCTTCGAGGAAATATAGTGGTAAAGGCTGCCCTTCAACACACCGACCGCGTCGGCGATGTCGTTAAGGCTCGTGCCGTTGAACCCGCGTTCGGAAAAGAGTTCGCCCGCGATCAGGACGATGTCTTCGAAGCGGCGCTCACCATTGCCGGTCTTGGGCGCTCTACCTCTGCGCTGCGAAGACCGGGCCGCCGCTACCTCGTTCGTTCTGCTTTTCATCCCGCCAATAGTCCCAGAATGCCGTGTTTCGGCTTTGCTACACGAGAGCGCCGCCACACGCCAGCACCTGCCATGATTGGATGGTTAGTCGGATGGAAGGTCAGCAGACCGCATCCATGAAGCGGGCAAGGGTCACATCCAGCGTCGTCACCGTTCCGGCGTCGTGGGTGGTCAACTCCACCTCTACCTTGTTGTAGACGTTGCTCCATTCGGGATGATGATCCAGCTTTTCCGCCTGCACGCCCACGCATGTCATGAACCCCAGAGCGCGGGCGAAATCGTCAAAGACGAAACTTTTGCCGATCGCCTTGCCATCCCGCGTCACCGTCCATCCAGACAGCTGTGCTACCGCCTGCACGGCGTCGATTTTTTCAAAGCGCATCGTCGCACCCTTTCGATGTGATATTACAGGCCGATCAGCGCCATGATTTCGCGCCGCGCCTTTTCGTCGTCTCGGAAAACGCCCATCATGCGGCTGGTCGTCATCTGGACGCCGGGTGTGTTGACGCCACGCGCCGTCATGCAGGCATGACTTGCCTGAATGACTACCGCGACGCCTAGGGGCTTCAGATTTTCCCAGATGCAGTCGGCAATTTCGGCCGTCAGCCGCTCTTGAACCTGGAGCCGCTTGGCAAAGCCGTGCAGCACGCGGGCCAGCTTCGAAATGCCTACGACGCGGTTGCGGGGCAAATAGCCGATATGAGCGGTGCCGATGATCGGCGCCATATGATGTTCGCAGTGCGACTGAAAAGGAATATCGCGCAATAGCACGATTTCGTCATAGCCACCCACTTCGTCGAAGGTGCGCAGCAGATGCTGTGAGGGGTCTTCATGATAGCCGCCGAAATATTCGCGCCACGCCTTTGCAACGCGGTTGGGCGTATCGACCAGACCTTCCCGTTCGGGATCGTCGCCAGCCCAGCCGATCAGCGTGCGGACGGCTTGCTTTACTTCGGAAGGGATGTGGGGTGCGTCCGTTGGTGATTGTGTCGCCATGATGATTCTTCTCAGCTGAAAAATGCGGACAGAGCGGGGGCGGGGATGGCCGCGCCGGTGATTTTGGCGCGTTGAAGGGCGCTCCAGAAATAGCGGTAGGTCGCGCGGTCGTGCAGTTCGCCTTTGTACTGGATCGGTCCCCAGTCGGCCTGCTGCGCCGCGATCAGGATAGCGGCTGCGTCTTCGATTTCGGAATGATCGGGACGCATCGCTTCGACAATGGGCAGGATTTGCGCGGGATAGATGCTCCACATGCGCTGGAAGCCGAATTCGTCCCCCGCGCGGCGAGCGTCGGCGTGGATGCGATCGGTGTCCTTCAGGTCCAGGCAGACATTGTGCGCGGGTATCAGGCCCGCCCCGAGCGCTGCGGCGGTCACTTCGGCCTTCGCGCGGGCCAGCAGGCGATGTTCGAACTGGCCCGGTGAGCGCATGGCCGACGCGGGGATCGCACCATTATGCGCGCTGACGAAATCCATGAGGCCGAAGTCCAGCACCTGCATCCACGGAAGCGCCGCGATCGCTCTGATATCAGCAAGTGCGCCATGCGTTTCGATGAGGGCATGGATGGGGATCGTGCGCTTTATGCCCCGGCTGGCGCAACCCTGGCGGATATAGTCGATAACCCCGGCCAGCTGGACTGCGGACGTCGCTTTGGGCACGGTGATATAGGCGACTTCGTTGCCCGCGCCCGACAAGATGATATCGACATCGGTACGCCAATGGTCGTGCGAGGGATCGTGGATGCGGATGCCCGCCTGACGATACCGGTTTTGCGGTGAAGCGATCATGGCGGCGACCATCTGGGCATGTTCGGTTTCAGTACCGGTCGCGGCGCCATCTTCACAGTCGCAGGTAATGTCGAAGATCGGACCATGCTGTTCCTGAAGCTGGAACGCCTTGGCGATCAGTTTCTCGCTGCCCGCAAAATGTTCGCAACTGGCGATCGTCGGGAATGACTTTTCGCCATTGAACAGGGCTTGATCTGGATGAAGGGCTTTGGACATGAACTGACCTTTATCGTTGAATAGTTGGATCACCTGCGGGGCAGCAGGACGCTGTAATCGAGATCGAGGACGACATTGGGGTGGCCGCGCAATGTCGCGGCATCACCATCCCAATCGAAATCAGAGGGCGACAGATCACGGAGCCCGATCAGGCGGAGCCGCAGCACGCCGACATCCCGGCGATCCGGCACGGTCATGACATCGATCACCTGAGTCACGCTGTAGAGTGTGTCGCCGGCAAAGGTCGGGGCGACATGCGTTCCGCTGTTGATGGCGAGGATGGCGAGGATGTTTTCGAGCCCATCAGACGCCAGCGCTCGGCAGAGGGACATGACGTGGCCGCCATAGACCAGTCGGCGGCCATGGCGCGTATCGCGCATCATGAGGCCGTCGAAATGCACCCTCGCGTCATTTTGATAAAGGCGGGTGGCGCACATGTGGTCGGCCTCTTCCACCGTCATCCCCGCAGCATGATCCAATCGCTGGCCGGGTGCATAATCCTCCCAACAGGACTCTGACCCGGTGGCGCGGTTGAGGGCCTCCCGGTCGATGGTTCCTGAAGATACGGTCAAGCGGTCGGCGGGCACGAAGGAGGGAAGGTCGGGCCTGACATCAATGCCGTCACCGGGTCCGGCATTCCGTTTCCGTACCAGCACCCATCGAATCCATGTCAGAACGGGCTGGCCGTTCTGGTTTACCGCTTCCGACCTGACATAGACGACGCCGCTATCGCGACCGCTCGTTTCGCGCAGCCCAATGACGATGGATGTGGCGGCAAGCGTGTCCCCGTCATAAACCGGGGCGAGAAACCGCACATCCGCATAGCCCAGATTGGCGACGGCATTGAGCGAGATGTCGGCCACCGTCTTCCCAAAGGCCATGTTGAAGACGAGCAGATCATCGAGCGGACGTGCCCGATGCCCGAGGCTGGCCGCGAGCGGGGCAGAGGACGCGACCGGGTTGCGCGCGCCGGTAAGCGCGACATAAAGGCTTGCGTCTGCATCTGTTACAGTGCGGGGCAGCGGATGCTGGAAGCGCTGGCCGACATGAAAATCTTCGAAGAAATTGCCGCGTGGCATGAGCGATTACTCCGGTGCCGCCGAGGAGGAAAGGCGTTCCCCAAGGCGGGGGGCGCCCATGACCGGGCGGCATTGCCTGTCGATGGTGAAGGGGCTGGCGACCATCTGCACGACGGCTTCGCCATCGACGATGGGGCCCAGCATGCCATTGTCGTGGAGCTGCGGGTCCGCCAGTACCTCTTCGGGCGATGCGATCTTTTGCCACAGCACGCCTGCGCGGGCGAAACATTCTTGCCAGTGAGGCAATGTTTCCGTTGAGAACAACTGATCGAGCAGCGGTATCAATGCCGCGCGGTTCTGGCGGATCAACCGGGCGGTCTTGAAATTCGGGTCGGTGGTAAGATCGGGTCGGTTGATTGCCGCACACAGCCGCACGAAGCCGCGCCGGGCATCAATTTCGGTCAGGAAGAACCAGCGCCCATCGCGCGTCTGATAGCTGTTGACCATGGGCGTGCGACAGTCCGTGCGCGGCTGCTGCGCGCCCATGCCGCCATGAACGGCCTGGACAGCCAGGTCCCCGCTCATGATGTAGGCACCGGTCTGGAGGAGGGATGTCTCGACGATGCCGCCCTTGCCGGTCCATTCGCGCCGGAGCAGGGCCGAGACGATCCCGGCATAAGCCGCGAGCGCCATCGCCATGTCGCCATAGCCGCCGGTTGGGACTGGCGGCGTCCCTCCTGGCACCAGCAACTGGTGCATGAAGCCGCTGCGAGCCCAGAAGCCGCCCACGTCAAAAACGCCGGTATCGCTCTGGGCGCCTCGGAGGCCAAGCCCGGTGATGGAGGCGTAAATGAGCCGAGGAAAGCGTTGCATCACCGCTTCGGGAGCCAACGACAGACGTTGCAGGGAGCCAGGCCGCAAATTGGTGATGAAGACATCGGCATTGACCAAAAGCTCGTCCAGCACGTCCCGCCCTTCCGAAGTAGTCAGGTCGAGGACAATGCTGTCTTTGCCGCGATTGAGCAGCGAAAAGGTGGGGCTGCTCTTGTCGCTCCCCATCGCACCCAGGAAATCGCGGCCCGGATCGCCTGTCGCCGGTTCGACCTTGATGACCTCGGCGGACAAGTCTGCGAGCAGGGCCGCTGCTCCTGGTGCGGCAAGCCAGCTTCCCAGCTCTACCACCTTAAGACGCGGCCCTGTTCCTTCTTTCATCCTCAGCGATCCTTCAGGCCGCCGGTGCGGGCGCGACGAGGCCTAGCGCGCGGCCGGTATTGTCCCGCATGATTAGGCGCAGGTCTTCGTCCGTCAGTTCGGGCAGATGATCGACCAGATCCGAAGGCATATGCACGCCTTCGGGATGGGGCCAGTCGGACCCGCCCAGCACGCAGGTCGCGCCCAACGTTTGCACCAGTCCGGCGATATCGTCTTCGGGGAAGGGCGATACCTTGATATGGCGCTTGAATACTTCGCGCGGACGGTCGCCGATATTGCCAAACGGCCAGTCGTCCTTGCCGGACATGCGCGCGGCCCGATCCATCTTGCGGACCATCGGCAGCACCCATTCGGAGCCATATTCCAGCACGAACACGTTGATGTTCGGGAAACGGCCGAAAAGATTGTGGGTGATAAGGGCCATCAGCGTATCGCCGATCGCGCGGTCGCCGAAGCAGGTGGCGCGCATGAACGGGGTCCAGCGATGGAGGGGGCGCGTATGGCTTTCACCCCACAGCGCGCCATAATATTCGGCCTCGCCGGTGTTTGAGAGATGATAGCAGACGGTCACCCCGGCTTCGTTGACCCGGCCCCAGAAGGGATCGAAGCGCGGATCGGCGGGGGACAGGTTACCGCGCACCGGCCCGGCGCGTAGATGGATAAGCTTTGCGCCACGCTCCAACACGCGGTCCAACTCGCGGCAGGCCCATTCCGGGTTTTCGAGCGCAAGGCAGGGCGCTGCGAACAGCCGACCATCTGCGCCGAAGCCCCAGTCTTCCTCCAGCCACATATTGTAGGAGGTGAGGTTGGCCCCCAGTGCTTCCGGATCGCTGGACAACAGCCATTCTGCGCCGATTTCCAGCGAGGGGAGCATGATCGCCGCTTCGATATTATCATTGTCGAGATATTTGAGGCGCACGTCGCGGCGGCGGGATTCGGGCAGATCGTCGGCGGTGATCATGCCCTGCGCAAACCAGCCTTTGCTGCCGTGGCCACCGGACTTGTAATATTCCAGCATCGCGCCCGGCTGCCCCGTCGAATGGGTGGGAGCCGCGCCATAATAGGTTACCTTCTGGTCGCCGAACATGACCCGGCCTGTGGCCTCGCCTTCGCGGCGAATGACCTGAACGGCACGACCCTCGTCGATCCACTTAAGCGGCAGATGGCGCGTGAAGCAGTCGTCGGTCTCATAGAAATGCTGATCGGCGTCGATCATCTTGAAAGGGAGCTTGTTCATCGCCACTGCGCCTTTTTCCCGCATTGAATACCAAACGACCGGTAGATTACATCGATTGAGATAAGTTCGCAAGGAGCAATCAGGCAAAAATCCGACCATGGGGGGAAAAGGTCTGAAAGGCATATAAAATATAGAACAATGAAGCGAATGGCGGTTCGGAAGACAGTCGTCCAACCCCCCTAATCGTGCGAATCAGAACGGCAATAATCCATCACCAACCAAACGACCGGTTTACAAATCGCGTTGCTGGGGTTAGTGGGAGTGGTGAAGCTGATTCAGGGAATGAGATGGCTACGAAATCGTCGCACCCACGACAGTCGCCTTATGCAGGAGAAGTCCGGCCTGATCGTAACGAGGCTCTTCTCGTCGATAGGTTTGAGGGCCTTCTTGATGCGGTCGTAAGGCGCCTTGCTGACCGCTGCGCGCCGAGCGGAAGGCTCGACCCGGATGCGCTCGATCGCGAGCAGTCGGCTTGTTATGAACTGGCCTTTGCCAGCGCCGAAATTTTGGCAGCACGGCAATTTTGCGCCGCTACCGCAGAAACGAGCGGCGACGCTCTCGATGCCGGATTGGCTGCAATCTACATCGCCGATGTTCTCGTAGGGACGCTGGATCGGCTTGAAAGAATTGCGCGTCATCTGGATGTCGTCGCTGATGACGTAGCGGCCCTGCGCAATGCCCCCGAATGGCGAGAACTACTGGATCGCGGCGGCTTTGGGGCTCAGGAACGGTTGGGCGCGCAAGTCTACTCTGGCGATACATTTGGTGAAGTGGAAATGTCGGCCGATGCGCGGATGAGCTTCGACAGCTTTGCGCGCTTCGGTGCCGACGTAGTTCGCCCACTGGCCGAAGAGATACATCGCCACGACCTGATCGTCCCCGAAACGCTGCTTGGTCCGATGCGCGAGATGGGCATTTTTGGGTTGGGCGTGTCGGCGCGCTTCGGTGGGACGGCGCCAGACGATGGCGACGACAATCATGTCATGATCGCCATTACAGAGGCGCTGTCGGAAGCATCGCTTGGCGCTGCGGGCAGCCTGATCACGCGCGCGGAGATATTGGCGCGCGCCATGGCGGCTGGCGGTACGGAGGACCAGAAGGCTCGCTTCCTTCCTGGCATCGCTGCGGGCGCGCCGCTTTGCGCGATCTCCATCACTGAGCCGGACTATGGGTCGGACGTTGCCAGCTTGTCGCTACGTGCAACGCGGACGGAGGGCGGTTGGCTGCTCAACGGCGCGAAGACCTGGTGCACCTTTGCCGGGAAAGCCGGGCTGCTGATGGTCGTCGCCCGGACCGGGGATAAGGATGCGGGGCATAAGGGCCTAAGCATCATGTTGGTCGAAAAGCCTTCCTTCGAGGGGCATGATTTCCAGCACGAACAGCCCGGTGAGGGGCGGCTGACGGGGCATGCGATCCCGACGATCGGCTATCGCGGGATGCACAGCTTCGATCTGGCCTTTGAAAATGTCTTCGTGCCCGACGATCACCTGCTGGGCGGGGAAGCGGGGCTGGGCAAGGGCTTCTATTACACCATGGCGGGGATGACCGGTGGGCGGATGCAGACCGCCGCGCGGGCGTGCGGCGTGATGCGCGCCGCGATCGAGGCTGCGCGCAGCTACGCCGGGGAGCGCAAGGTCTTTGGCCGCGCGCTGGGCGAGTATCCGCTGACGCAGGCCAAGATCGCGCGCATGGCGGCGCGCTTCGTCGCCTGTCGTCACCTTACTTATGCGGTCGGAACCTGGCTGGACGAGGGGCGCGGGCAAATGGAGGCCAGTCTGGTCAAGCTGCTCGCTTGCCGGTCGGCCGAACTGGTGACGCGCGAGGCCCAGCAGATCCATGGCGGCATGGGCTATGCCGAGGAAATGGCGGTCAGCCGCTACTTCGTTGATGCCCGCGTGCTGTCGATTTTCGAAGGAGCCGAGGAAACGCTGGCGCTGAAAGTGATCGCGAAGGGATTGCTGGAGCGCGCGCTTCTCGAACAGGCCCAACCATCCGGCGATGCGAGCTGATATGACAGTAGATACTATCACGCACTATAGGATCGAGGACGGCATTGCCGTCATTACCACGAACTATCCCCCCGTAAATGCCCTGTCCCATGCGGTGATGAGCGGAATGGCGGCAGGGCTGGAGCGGGCCTATGCCGATGCGGACGTGAAGGGCATCGTGATCGCCTGTGCCGGGCGAACCTTCCATGCAGGGGCCGACATTACGGCCATGGGAAAGCCGCGTGAGTGGCCGGAACTGCGCGATTTGCAGTCGATCGTCGAGCGTGCGCCCAAGCCGGTGGTTGCGGCCATTCATGGCACCACGCTGGGCGGGGGGCTGGAATTGGCGCTGGTCGCGCATGCCCGCGTCGCAGCGGAGGCGACGCGCGTGGGCTTGCCCGAAGTGAAGCTGGGTATCGTTCCGGGTGCTGGAGGGACGCAGCGATTGACCCATATCGCCGGGCCTGAGCTCGCGCTCGATCTGGTCACGAGCGGGCGGCAGATCGGTGCGGCCGAGGCATTGAAGGCGGGCCTTGTCGATGCCGTGGTGCCGGATGGCGACTTGCGCGCGCGCGCCGTGTCGCTGGCGAGGGATCTGGCGGCGCGCGACAGCCTGCCAACTGTCGGTAGTGCGGCCAAAGACCTTCCGGCGGAGGCAGTCGCTGCGCTGTTCGATCGCTATCGCAAGACCAACGCCCGGAAATATCGCGGATTCAAGGCGCCCGAATATGCGGTGCGCTGCATCGAGGCGGCGATGAGCCTGCCACTAGCGGAAGGGTTGAAGGCCGAGCGTGCCCTTTATGAGGGCCTGCGGGACGGCGATCAGGCGCTGGCGCAGCGGCATATATTCCTGGCCGAACGGCTGGCGGCGAAGCTGCCGCCCGAACTGGCGGGCAGCGGCACGAGACCCGTCGAGGCAGTCGCGGTCATCGGCGCGGGCACGATGGGCGGCGGCATCGCGATGAATTTCCTGAGCGCCGGAATTGCCGTGACTTTGGTTGAGCGTGACCGGGAAGCATTGGATCGGGGCGTCGCGATGATCCGCCGCAACTATGAAAGAGGCTTGTCGAGCGGGCGTGTCACGCAGGACGCCATCGACATGGCCATGGCATTGCTGCGGCCTACCACCCGGATTGAAGATGTCGCCGCCTGCGACCTGATCGTCGAGGCGGTCTATGAAAATATCGCGGTCAAGCGCGAGGTGTTCGAGACGCTGGACAGGGTCGCGCGACCCGATGCGATATTGGCGACGAATACCTCCTATCTTGATCTGGACGATATCGCTGCTTTCACCAACCGGCCGGAGAGCGTCGTTGGCATGCACTTCTTTTCGCCCGCCAACATCATGCGGCTGCTGGAAATCGTGCGGGGCGAACATACCGCGCCCGACATACTCGCTACTGTTGTCGGTCTGTCACGCCGGATCGGCAAAGTTGGCGTGATCGTCGGTAACTGCTTCGGCTTTGTCGGCAACCGCATGTTGGCGCAGCGGCAGAAGGAAGCGGAAAAGCTGCTGCTGGAAGGGGCGATGCCATGGGACGTGGATCGCGTCCTGTATGATTTCGGCTTTCCCATGGGGCCGTTCCAGATGCGCGATCTGGCGGGCAATGACGTGGGCTGGAACCGCGAGACGAGCAGTTCCTCGACCGTGCGCGAGATATTGAACGAGCGTGGACGGTTCGGCCAGAAGGCAGGCAAGGGCTATTATGATTATGATGCGGCGGGAAAGCCTGTCCCTTCCGATGAGGTGAAGGGCATCATCCTTGAATTGGCAGAGCGCAAGGGCATCGTGCGACGGGAGATAGGGGAGCGCGAGATATTCGAGCGGTGCCTTTATCCGATGGTGAACGAAGGCGCGCGCATATTGGAAGAAGGCAAGGCGTTGCGGGCGTCCGATGTCGATGTTGTCTGGGCGACTGGCTATGGCTGGCCGGGCTATCGCGGTGGTCCCCTTTTCTGGGCGGGGCAGGAGGGTATCGGAAGGATTGTTGAGCGGCTTCAGGCGCTCGCACCTCGGCTGGGCGATGACTTCGTCCTTTCCCCCCTCATGGCAAAGCTCGCCGCCGAGGGGCGCGATTTTCAGGGCATTGAAAGCGGGAAGGTGCAGGCATGAAAATGCGGCGGGCAGCCATCGTTGATCCTATCCGGACGCCGGTTGGCAAATATCTGGGTGCGCTGGCCGACATCCCTGCGGGCGAACTGGCGGCGGTGGTGCTGCGGGCGCTGGTGGATCGCACCGGGATCGATCCGGAGCGGGTGGACGATGTCGTATTCGCGCAGGGCTATGGCAATGGCGAGGCGCCCGCTGTCGGACGCTGGGCGGCGCTGGCGGCGGGATTTCCGGTCTCGGTGCCCGGCTATCAACTCGACCGACGCTGCGGCTCCGGGCTTCAGGCGGTGATCGACGCCGCCATGATGGTGCAGACTGGCGCTGCCGATGTGGTGATCGCTGGCGGTGTCGAAAGCATGAGCCAGGTCGAACATTATACGACGCAGATGCGCCGGGGCGTGCGCGGCGGTTCAACGGAGCTGCATGACAGGCTGTCGAGGGGGCGCGTCATGTCGCAGCCGATCGCGCGATTCGGCGTAATCAGCGGGATGATCGAGACGGCCGAAAATGTGGCACGCGATTTCGGCATCACGCGGGAGGAATGCGACGCCTACGCCGCCATGAGCCACCAGCTGGCCACGGCTGCCTGGGCGGAAGGCCGGTTCGACGATGAACTTGTCCCTGTCGCGGTGCCGCAGCGTCGCAGCGATCCCATCATTTTCGACCGGGACGAAGGATTTCGCGCGGATGCGACGGTGGATTCCCTTAGCCTCCTGCGTCCTATCGAAAAGGATGGCGTCGTTACCGCTGGCAATGCGAGCCAGCAAAATGACGCGGCCGCCGCCTGCCTGGTGGTGGCGGAGGACAGGCTGGAGGAACTGGGGCTGGAGCCGATGGCATGGCTGCATAGTTGGGCGGCGGCGGGGTGCGAGCCATCTCGCATGGGCATCGGTCCCGTGCCTGCGGTGGAGCGGCTTTTCCGGCGGACGGGGCTTGGTTGGGATGACATCGGGCTGGTCGAGCTGAACGAAGCGTTCGCGCCGCAGGTGCTGGGCGTGCTCAAGGGCTGGGGCTGGGATGATCGGGGCCGGTTGAATGTGAATGGCTCCGGCATCTCGCTCGGCCACCCGATCGGTGCGACGGGGGGGCGGATACTCGCAAACCTGCTGCGGGAAATGCGGCGTCGTGAGGTGCGCTATGGGCTTGAGACGATGTGCATCGGCGGCGGCCAGGGGCTGGCAGCGGTTTTTGAACGCGCCTAGCGTTGGGACAATTGCAGATATGGAAAGGCTGTCATGGGTATTATCGCGGTAACAGGAGCCTTCGGTGCGCTCGGCAGGAGCGTCGTGGAACTGCTGGCGGATCGGGGGCATGTGATCGCCGCCATCGATCTGGGCGCTGCGCCGGAGAGCTATCCCTATGGCACGGCTCTGGGCGGCGTCGATCTGACTCAGCCGGATGCGGTTGCCGGAGCCTTCGCGCAGATTGCGGACTTGCATGGGCGGATCGACGGTCTGGTCAATATCGCTGGCGGCTTCATGTGGCGCATGGTGGCGGATACCGATCCTGAAGACTGGGACCGGATGTATCGGATGAACCTGCTCTCGGCGGCGCTCTGCTGCCGCGCGGCGACGGGCTATCTGGCCGAAAAGGGCGGCAGTATCGTGAATATCGGCGCGGCGGCGGCGCGTGCTCCAGCGGCAGGCATGGCGCCCTATGCGGCGTCCAAGGCGGCGGTGATGGCGCTGACCGAAAGCCTCGCCAATGAATTGAAGCCGCATACGCGCGTCAACGCGATCTTGCCGACAATCATCGACACCCCCGCCAACCGCGCGGACATGCCTGACGCAGATGCGAGCGAGTGGGTGGCTCCTGCCGATCTGGCTAAGGTGGTCGCCTTTCTGTTGTCGCCGGAGTCTGCCGCGATCACGGGTGAAGGCATGAAGGTATCGCTGGGCGCGCAGTCATAAATCAAACGGATAAGCAGGAGATACCGATGGAGAGGATCAGCACCCCGGAGATGGACGCGGCGATTGACCGCGCCTTGCAGCTTGGGGAAGTCGGCTTGCAGGTTGCCGTCTATCATCGGGGGCGGCTGCTGATCGATACATGGGCGGGGAAAGCCGATGCGGCCACCGGCAGCGAGGTCAAGAGTGACACGCTTTTCCCGATCTTCTCGGTCACGAAGTCGTTCACGGCGGTTGCCTGCCATATCCAGGTCGAGCGCGGCCTGATCGACTATGACGCGCCGATTGCACGCTATTGGCCCGAATTCGCAGCGAACGGGAAGGAAGGGATCACGGTTCGCCATGTCCTTTCGCACCGCTCAGGCGTGCCGCAGATGCCGCCGGGGGTAACGGTGGAAACCATGTGCGACTGGGACTGGATGATCCGCCATATCGAGCAGATGGAGCCGTTGTTCCCCGCCGATTCCCAGAGCAGCTATCAGGCGTTTATCTTCGGCTGGTATATTGGAGAGATCGTGCGGCGCACCGACCCGGCGCGCAGACCGATCAACCAGTTTATCGCGGAGGAAATCTGCGCGCCGCTCGGCATCGCGAATTTCCATCTTGGTCTCGACCCCGCATTGGAGCCGCGCGTTGCGACACTGACGAATGTTGCCCATGGTGGGCAGGCCCCGGCAGGCGAAAGTGCGACAGTGTCGCTGACAACGGCGGTGGCGCCCAGCCATGCGCGGGCAGGGGAGGATGTCGCGCCCTACCTCAGCCTGGCCGTGCCGCCATCCGTGGCGACCGGCCCGGCCAATTTCAACCGCCCCGACGTCCATGCAGCGGTGCTGCCGGGCGCAGGCGGGATTGCAGATGCGCGGTCGGTCGCGCGGCTCTATGCGATGCTGGCCTGCGGTGGCGAACTGGACGGCGTCCGCATCCTTTCGCAAGCGACGGTGCAGAGCTTGACCAAGTTGCGCACAGACCCGTTCCAGACCGACCGCGTGGTCGGGCGCGTCGCCATATTGGGGCAGGGTGGTTTCTGGCTTGGCAGCGACCATCCGGGGGTTGAAGCGGCGATCGGGACCGCGCCGTCTATCCTGTGCCATCCGGGCGCTGGCGGTTCGATCGGCTGGGGTGACACGGCGAGCGGCCTTGCCGTTGCGATCTGCCACAACCGGATGTTCAGCCGCATCGAAGATCCGTCGCAGCAGCCTTGGATCGCCATCGGCGAGGTTGCGCGGGCGATGGCAGCGGAGCAGGACGCGCTGGCCTGAGCAATGGCGTGGTCCGATCGGCCTGGATCGGATCACGCTCTGGCAAACGGGCAGCCCTTATTGGGCGGTGCGTCCTCCATCCACGGCCAGCGATGTGCCGTGGATGTTTGATGCCGCGTCCGAACACAGAAACAATATCGCCCCCGCAACTTCATCGGCTGTGCCGTCGCGGCCTGTCGCGGGGTGATAGGCTTTGCTGCGAGCGGCCCATTCCTCCGCCGTGTAGTTTGATCGCTGATGCGCCCGGATTGGGCTATCGATCGCGCCCGGACACACGGCGTTGATGCGCACGCCCTTCATGCCATACTCCAGCGCGGCGGCCTTGGTCATGCCCAGCACCGCATGTTTGGTCGCCGCATAGATGCTGACGCCTGCCTGTCCCACCAGCCCGGCGGAAGAGGACATGTTCACCACGCAGCCCCCGCCGCTGCGTTCGATGGCCGGGATCGCATATTTCATCGCGAGCCACATGCCCTTGAGATTGACCGCGATCAGACGGTCGAACTGCTCTTCTTCCACATCGCACAGATGCTTTATCCCGGTTTGGGTGATGCCGGCATTGTTGATGAGCGCATAAAGTCCCCCGAAATGGAGGCTCGCCTGCTCGACCATGTGCGCGACATCAGCGGGGTCGGAGATATTGACTCGTTCCACGATCACTTCTGCGCCCGTCGCGACAAGCGTGTCCTTGGCAGCGGCAAGGCCATTTTCGTCAACATCGGCGAGCAGCAGTCTGGCGCCCTGCCGGGCAAAGGCATGGGCGCTGGCAAGGCCAATGCCCGATGCGCCGCCAGTGATGATGACTGCCCTGTCGCGCAGTTCCGGCAATATCATGCGTTTTGTTCCCTTTGCTCGTGGCTCAGCGGATTGTCTTCCCTTGCGCGCTGCACCGATGCCCGCGCTGCGTCCGGCAGCAAGATCCCAGCTTCAACAGCGGCGTCAGCAGCTTCGCTGAAGCGGCGCAGATAATCTTCCGGACCTTCATATAGCGCGGCCAATTGTTCCGCCGTCAACGGTTCGCTCGATCCGCGAAGGAATGCCCAATCGGGTGTGTTGAAGCCAGTATGCACGGCCGTCGGCACGGTTACCTCCGGCAGGCGAACACCGCCCCTGGCAATCCCGAGTGCGTCGCGGACAATGCGCGGCGGAATGCTGCCGTTTGCCGGTTCGACCTCAATACGCCGTTGCGCAGGGGGCGGGACGCCTTCTTCGATCCAGCGTCGCATCCAGTGAAGGGCAGCGTCGCGAAAAGGTTGAATGTCGATGCTGTTGGGGGGAAGATCGGTAGCCGTGAAGGCGGCGCTGACCTTGATGCCCCCGGCGTGAGCGATGCCAGCTGCTTCCCACAGGCGAAAGCGATCGTTGTCAGGTTGGCGGACGGGAGCGAGGCTGCGGCATTCTGTCTCGCTGTTGACCACGAAAACCGGGACGTCGATGTCGCGCAGACGGCTGGTGCCGGGTGGGCAGCAGCCATCTATAAGGTCCGATAGGTCGTCCAGACCGCCAGGGAGATCATCGCCATCCGTTTCGATGGAAGTCGGCGTGCCGAAGTAGACGTCGAGCATGAAACCCGAAAATGGATGGCCCATCGGAACGATCGCATTGATGTAGGCGGCGAGCCGCTCGGCCGACTGGGAGGCGCCACGGGCGATCACATGTCGCACCGCGAGGCCGTCTAGAGGGTCCAGCGGGCCAGATCGGCGTGGGCCTACCGCCTCGCCGATCTGTGAAAACAGATCATAGGATAGGTCGTCAGTAGGGATCGAGAGCCCCTGATATCGCTCCTTATCGAAAGCCAGAAGGCCCTTGGGATCGGGGCCTGCAAACCCCGCAATCCCCACGCGCTGCACCGATGCCGCGACGATAACATAGCCGTCCTCATACATTAGGGGATGGGTGCGGATATTGTCGAAACCGGCGGATACATTGTTCCAGATCAGGATGACGATACCGTTAAAGCGGGAGTCATCTACCGGACGTCGCACGACAATGCGGGTGCGATAGGGCAGGGCTTCCCCTCGTTCGACCTGCCACTGGCCGTCCGGCGATGGTCCCGTCCCGTCCGCGAAGTGAAAGCGGGTGGCGGTGCCCGAGATGAAATATTCCTTCTCCCGATACCCGACGCTGGCGCAATCAAACGGTGGTTGAATGAAGGGTTGGCCACGTCCGCCATCGATGGGTTCGATCATGCTCCTGTTCGGCATTGGCATTCCTCTCCTGGGACGGATCTATTCAGCGGGTTGCGGCTGCGGGCAGGGCGGTTCCTGCTGTGCTGCGACCAAGTGCCGCCGCAGCATGCGCGCCCACAAAGGGACGAGCGCGGCTGCACCGATCGCCAAGAGGCCGACAGCTTGAGTGTTGCCCAGACGCGGTCCCGGCAAATCGGTCAATATGCTACTTGATAAGGCCGCGCCAATGGCGCTCGCCAAATATTGGAGCGCACCGAGCAACGCGCCGAACCCGGCCCGCTCGACCGGGTCAGGTGCCTGAAGCGCCAGCGTCGTCATGGAAACACTCAAGGTCGATATGCTCATGATCACGACGCACATGGCGGTGGCGCCCATTCCGAGGCCAAAGGGCAGCACATAGCTTAGCAACACACCGGCGCTGAAGGTGCAGGCGGCGGGCAGGATCAGGGTGTAAGGGCCCAGCCGATCCATAATCCGTCCAACCACGCGAAGCAGAGCGAAAGTGACTCCGCCACACCCCATGTAGAATATCGCCAGCCAGCCGCGAGGCAGGTGCAGGTTGAGCAGTAGCAGCGACGCATTGTTCGCCGTCAGCAGACCAAAGGCGATCGTCATCGTGAATATGCTCGCCGTTGCGAAACGAAAGGCAGGGCGAAGCAATGCGCCTTTCAACCGGAATCCGGCGGGCCGCAATGGGTCATTCAGATGTGCCGCCATCGGGGGCAGGGCGAACCGCGCGATCACCATGAGAATGAGCGCCGCCGTGCCGAGCAGCAGCAAAGGCAGCCGCCAGTTCGCGATCGCGGCAAGTTGGATCGCCATCGGCAGGCCGATGATCGACACCAGAGGCCCTGTCCCCAGCACAAGCGCGAAGGCGCGTCCGCGTCGTTCAGGTGCGATGGTGTCGGCAATGATGGCGGTCAGCAGCGCTGAGCATATTCCGCCGCACCCGCCAGCGATAGCGCGCATGAGCATCAGCATAGGCAGGTTGTTCGCATAGCTTGCCCCTATGGTGGCAAAGCCGATCAGAGTGAGGCAGATGGTCAGAGGTGCACGACGATCATATCGATCGAGAAGCCCCGCTGAACCCAGACCCGTCACGAACCCCGCCAACGCGTAGGATGATGCCAGTAGTCCGAGACGAGCTACCGGCAGGCCCAGGTCCACCGCGATGTCCGGCCCGATTGGCAGGATGACGGTGAACCCCAGCATCACGATGAACTGCGTCGTCGTGGCAATAGCGATCGTCCGGGTTTGCATGTTCAAAATCTCGGGCGCGTCAGGCTGGGGCAGCGACGACCGGCTCTGGTCGAATGCGCCCGCGCAGGCCGATGAACAGCAACACCGCACCGATGAGCGCCGCACCGGCAAGCAGCATGAATGATGTGGAGAAGCCATATATCCTGTTCACGGGACCAAAGACGATCGGGATCAAGAAGGGTCCGACATGAAATGTGCTGAATATCGCTCCCATCGCAAAGGCCCGACGGCTGGCATGAATCCTGTCCAGCAGGAAGCTGCTGAGCGCCGGTTCAAACAGGATGGACGCGCTGCCTGTGACGGCGGACGCGATGAGTAGTCCCGTCACGCTTTCAGCATGGACGAACAACATCGTGCCGAAGCTGAAGAAAGTAAGCGAGAGCGCAATGATCGCCAGAGGGTGCATCCATCGCCTCAGCCGGACGAAATAGAGGCTGATGCCGATCGAGGCCAATGGCGCGGGCAACATGATGGCCGCAAATGTACGCGGGTCGAGAAACCCTTTCTCCCGAAGCAGGAACGGCAACTGAGTATAGAGATTATATTGAGCCAGAGCGAGGAAGAGGTTGCCGAGCATCGCCAGGATGAAAATCATATTCATCGTTTCGCGCAATGGTTGCTGCGCTACGGCCTGCGTTTCGACGGCTGTTTCCACATGGCGCGCAGCGGGTTTCACGCGGAGCAGCGCAAAGATGAACAGGGGCACACCGACCAGATAGAGCCACATTGGCGCAGCCCATCCGTGGCTGTTCGCCAGGAACCCGCCAGCCTGTACGGCAAGCATCGAGAAGAACGTCATCGCGCCCCAGCGATAGCCCAGCATTTTCGTGCGGGCTTCACCGGCATAATAGTCGCCGATCATGGAGAGGCTGACCGTCATCAGCGCACCGACGCCCAGGCCCAGAATGAAACGAAGAATGATAAGGACCGTGAAATCGGTCGTGACCATGCACCCCAAGCCCGCCGCCGTGTCCGTGAACAGGGCGGCGAGCAGGATTGGACGCTTGCCCCAGCGGTCCGCAAGCCAACCGAGCAGGGGCGATGCGATCATGGCAATGCCCGGAACGGTCATCAGCATCTGGGCATAGGCTATGCCGCGCGGTCCGCCCCCCAGCTCGGCTGCGAGCAGGGGGAGGCCAGGCGAAAGCAACGTAGTCGTAAAGGTATTGGGTAGCGTGGCGAAAAGCAGGAAGAGGAATATCGACCGTCCCGGCGCAAGGACGGAATTTGTCGTTTTCATGGCTCTATTCCTCTTCCTGTCCGTCATTTACTGGGCCGATGCGCCAAATCGGTAGCGCAACTGGAAACCCCACATGCGGGGTTCGCTGTAGAGATAGCGGGCAAAACCGCCACCATAGCGAGCGCCATTCTTGCCGTAATTTGCCTGGACCTGGATGGGAAACGTCTTGTTGGCGACGTTTGTCATGAAGAATGACAGATCGACCGGGCGACGTCCGACATTCTTCCAGTCTACGCGCAGGTTCAGCAGATTGCTTTCCGGTAGATACCCGAACGGTTCCTGGTCCGGGAAGGTGATCTGCGTGTAATAGCGATCTACATGGGCAAATGTTAGCGACGGCGAGATGGTTTGCACATCGTCAATATTCAGATCGTAGCGCGCCGAAACCGAAAATTGGTTTTTGGGTGCGAACGAGAATGGAACGCCTGTCTTATCGTCAATCAATATTTGACCGGCGGACAGGTAACTAAACTGGAATTTGTCGTACTTTGCATCCGTATAGCTGTAACCACCGCTGATGCTCAGATTGGGGACGGGGTTGATCGTGCCTTCCACTTCAACGCCCTGGATATGGGCTGAGCCTGCGTTGACGATGGCAGAACCGCCGCTTACCTGGCCGTTTGGCAGGAACGCTATGGTGCCGCCCGATTTCTGAATGTCCTTATAATCCGAATAATAATAGCCGACGTTCAGGCGGACAGGCATCGCGCCAAGATGAAAGTCGGTTTTGGCTCCAACTTCATAAGTCGTTGCAAATTCCGGTTCAAATGTCAGCTTTTCCGGGTTGGTTCCATTATAGTTGAAGCCGCCGCTCTTGTATCCATGGCTTGCCCTGGCATAGACCATGACCTTCGGCATAATCTGATAGTCTACAGCCACAAGCCAATTGGGTGCTGAACTTTTCGGCTGTGCGCTGACAACACAGCCCGGGAATGTTGCGGTTGGAAGAACGCAGGCCGTCGTCGTATAAGATGCGTGGAATGCGTCCTTTTTATCCCAGGTGTAGCGATAGCCACCCGTCAGCCGGAGGCCATCCAGCGCCTGCGTCAAAGCCCCTATATCGAGCGATGCCTGCGCATAAACCCCTGTCGATTTGCGATGCTCGCCGCTCGAAATCGTTGCGAACTCGCCGTAGCTTAACCCTTGGCGTATTTCGGGGCCTATAGACTTTGCATCTTCATGATAGACGCCGGTTACGAGGTTGAAGCGACCGTCCAGCAGATTGCCCTGCAACTGCAATTCCTCCGTCCACTGGCGGGCGTCGGTGGAATATGCGTCGCCCGGCCCGGTGTTCTGGATCGGCAAGATCGAACCATCCTGATCGAAGGATGCTCTGGTCTTGTAGCGGGCATAGCTCGCAATATTGCGGATCTTGAAATTGTCAGACAGCTCGATGGTCAGGCTATCGGTCGCCATGAACAGCCGTTGTTCTTCCTGGGGGACGATATTGAGGCTCGTCTTGCGCGGTCCCCGGGCCTGTTGTTCAGCCAGGGTCTGGCTGAGCAGAGGAATGCCGTAAATCCTTGCGGTTGTCCCCTGCAATAATCCATTGTCTGGATTGATCGCTGTATTGAAGCCAGCGAAAACCGATCCCGCACCGTTCTGGTCGAGTTTTACATTGGTAACGAGCAGATAATTTTCGATGGTTTCGGTCGGACGCCAGGTCAAGCCGGCCCGCACCGTCCAGTAGTTTCTGTCGTCGAGATCACGATTCGTGTTGATTTCGCGCGTGTAGCCGTCGCGCTTTGCAAAGCGTCCCGCGACGCGCAGCAACAGCTTATCCTCCACGAGAGGAACGTTGAGCATTCCTTCAAGTTCATGATTGTTATAATTTCCAAGCTGCGCCTGCACATAGCCATCGAACTGGTTCTTTGGCTTCGCTGGCTCGACCAACACCGCCCCGCCCGTCGTGTTGCGACCAAATAGAGTACCTTGCGGCCCTTTGAGAACCTGAATATTTTCCAGATCGTAGAACAATGTACCGGTGCCGACCTGGCCAACGGTATCACTCCGTTGGGGCAGAGGCACTTCCGCGAAATAGACGGCGACACCTGGCCCGCCGCCATAAGTCGATCCCTGACCGCGGATTGTGAATGTCTGCGTATCACGCTGGCCGGCTGACTGACCGACGATGAGCGAGGGCACCTTGCCTGCGAGATCCTGGTTGGATGTGATGCCTTCGCGGCGAAGTGATTCCCCGGTGAAAGCAGTGATGGCGACTGGAACATTCTGCAATTGTTCTTCGCGGCGGTTGGCGGTCACGACGATGTCTGCGATCTCGTTGCCTCTTGCCTCAGCAGCTTCCTGGGCGAAGGCGGGCAGGCTGTAGCTCAATTGAAGCGTGCTTGCCCCACACAAAAGAGCTGTATAGAACTTCTTAGTATTCATGGTCATACTCCCCGTATATGCATGTGATATTTAATAGATAGTCTCGCATAGATAATAGATTATATTTTCTTATAACAAGATGCTTGCTATTGTAGACAATGTTTTGAACTATGGAGGGTTGTGTGGATCTTCGAAGGCTTCATTATTTTGTTACTATTGCTGAGGAAGGTAGTTTTCAAAGCGCGGCCAATGTGCTCCACGTCGCGCAATCCGCTTTGTCCCGGCGCATTCATGAGCTGGAAGAAGAGCTTGGGTTGCCGCTTTTCCTGAGGTTGCCTCGCGGTGCCCAGCTGCTGCCGGCGGGCGAAATATTGCTCAGGCATGCCCGCCCAATTCTGGAGAGTGTCGCGGACGCCAAGGCGCATCTGGCCCGTTACGCGGCTGGGCGGTCGGGAACCGTCAGGATCGGCATGACCGGCCTTGCCGGACAACTGCGCTTCGTGGGTGAGGCGTTCACGGCCTTCGGCAATATGACGGATGACGTCGAGGTAATCGTCAAGATCGTGACCAGCCGTGGCGAGGTGCTTCAACACCTGCGCACCGGACAGATTGACCTCGCCCTGGTTCAGGGAAATGTGAGCGATCCTGGGCTGGTTGCCGAGCGCATACGCACGTTCGACAGCCTGGCCGTCATGCCCACGGGCCATCCGCTGAGCGATAAGTTCGAGGTCAGCGTGGCTGACCTTGCGGCCTACCCGATTTTGAGCTTTTCGCGCGAGCTTGATACCATTGCATTTGACAACATCGTTGCTGCTTGCGTCGCAGTGGGAGCGCAGCCGCGTATCGTTCAGGAAATTCCGATGGAAACCGTTCGACTCGCGCTGGTAGCCGCGAATATGGGCATCAGCATAGCCAGCACATCGATCCATGAAAGGCCTCACCCGGGAGGGCTTTGTTTCCGGCCTTTTGTGGGCATAGATTTTGACGCGGGCCTGTACCTCGTCAGGCGCAAATCGAGCGACGGACCGGCGGTCGAGTTGCTGACGAAGGCGATAAGTGATGCGGCGGAAAAGGCGCAACGTGTTGCCGGTCGTGGCTGATTGCTGGTGCGTGGAACAGCCATTCTCGACCGCAGCGCGCAGCTTGCCATGATTGTGGCGAACCTGTTCCACCCAGAATCCTTTCCCTACTTTTTAGGCTTTCGGAAAGGCTATACACAACCAACCGGTCGGTCAATAAAATAAATGAGTGTTGCGGCAATGTTCTTTTGAGCGTCTCCAACGGAGCGGAATGAACTTAAACTGCTCATCCTAGATCGTTTGGCGAGTTGCCTACGGCCATAATCCAACAATCAACCTGCAATTTTAATTGACCGGCCGTTTGGTTTGTAGTGTAATGGACACATGAACGAACGTCACTCTTCCGCCCAATCTCGCGACGACTCCGGACTCGCGGCCTTCGTCGGGCTGCGCATCATCGAAGTCGGCTCCTGGCTGGCCGTCCCCAATGCAACCGCGATGTTCGCTGATTTGGGTGCGGAAGTTCTCAAAATAGAAAGCGCAGGCGGTGATCCGGTCAGGCACTTTCCCCATTCGATGCGCGGCGATGACGTTTCCTCCGCCGCTTTTGCAATGCTCAATCGCAACAAGAAGAGCTTGGTGCTGAACCTAACTGAGCCAGAGGAACGCGCCCGATTCGAAAAGCTCCTGAGTACAGCGGATGTGCTGGTGAACAACCTTCGACCCGCGCAAATCAGCAGGCTGCGTTTGAATGCCAAGGATCTCGCATCACGATACCCCAGACTGATCGTAGCCAGCCTGACTGGACTTGGCCTGCGCGGGCCAGATGCGGACAATGGGGGCTTCGACGTTGGTGCCTTCTGGGCGCGATCTGGCTTTCTCTCGCAGGTCACCCAGGACGGCACCGAGCCCGCTGCTTTAACGGGCGGCTATGGCGACCTCATGACCTCGCTCTCCCTATATGCGGCCATCGTTTCGGGTCTTCTGGAACGGGCAAGCACTGGGCGCGGCGGGCTGGTCGAGACATCCTTGTTGCAGACGGCGGCCTTTGCGATCAGTGGTGATTTGGTGTCGCATCAGGCCTATGGTCGCGTGCCGAGAGCCCGGCCCCGGTTGAAATCCCGCACACCGTTGAACAATAGCTATCGAACGGCCGACGGGAGATGGTTCTTCCTGACTTGCGTCGACGCCATGCAGCATGTGCCGGGTGTAACCAGGGCGCTTGGCCGACCTGAGCTGTCGAACGATCCTCTTTTTGCCTCCCCGCGTTCGATCGGGGAGAATGCGGCTGCGATAATTGCTCTGCTGGATGAAGTCTTTGGCTCACATCCCCTGTCTCATTGGGCCGAACGCTTCGCAGCTGAAGGGGTGACTTGGGAACGGGTTGCCTTCCCGGATGAGCTGTTGTCCGATCCGCAGGTAGCGGCCAACGAAATGACCAGCGAATGGAGTTGGGATTCCACTTCCTTGCATGGCGTGCCTTCGCCATTCTCTATCTTCCGCACTAAGCGGCCCGCCGCATCTGCGGCACCCGCGCTGGGCGCCGATAACGCATTGCTGAACGATGCCGGGCCCCAATAATTGTAAAGGCTAACCAATGTCGCTGATTACTGGAATTCTGGATTTTCCCGACGACGTCGCCGATCTGAAAAGCGCGACCGCCGATTTCGTCAGCCGTCGCATATTGCCGCATGAGGTTGAGATTAGCTCAAGTGGGGAAGTACCCGACGCGCTTCAACAGGAATTGTGCGACAGCGGCTATTTCGGCCTCACCATTCCCGAGGAATATGGCGGGTCGGGGCTTTCGCACCTGGCTTTTTACGCGATCCACGAAGAACTGACGCGCGCGCCCAAGCCGGTGTGGGTGCAGTTGAACAACGCCAACGGTATCGCGGCGCGCTTTCTGGAATTTGGCGGGTCGGAAGCGCTGAAGCAGAAATATCTGCCTGGCATTGCGAAGGGCACGATCCTGCCCGCCATTGCTGTCACCGAACCTGAAGCGGGATCGGACGTGCAGGGCCTCAAGACCAAGGCGGAGCCGACCGCGAACGGCTGGCTGCTCAATGGCGGCAAGCATTACATCACCTTCGGCGCGAGGGCGGACACATTGTTCGTTCTGGCCCGCACCGCCGGGCGTGAGGCGGGGTCCAAGGCCTTTACGCTGTTCCTCGTCGAAAAGGGGACGCCAGGCCTGAAGGTCGCGCGGCTTCAGGAAACGATGGGCGGCCGCCCGCTGGAACAGGCCGAATTGGTGCTGGACGATCTGGAACTGCCCGATAGCGCTGTGATCGGCGAAGTCGGCGGCGGCCTGAAACTCGTCTTCAAGACTTTTGCCGAAGAGCGGCTCACCATGGCCACCACGGCGCTGGGTACGGCGCAGCGCGCCATCGAACTCGGCGTCGATTATGCCAAGACGCGCAAGGCATTTGGCAATGTGATTTCGGATTATCAGGCGATCCAGCATTCGCTGGCCGACTGTGCGACCGAACTGTTCGCTGCCCGGTCCATGACCTTCGCCCTCGCGCGGCAGTTGGGCGACCGTCAGGTGGCGCCCTATGAGGCGGCGATGGTGAAGCTTTACGCTTCGGAAATGGCGGGCAGGGTGGTCGATCGCGTCCTCCAGATATTTGGCGGCGCCGGTTTCATGGCGGAAACGCCGATCTGCCAGATGTATCGCGACGTCCGTGTGCTGCGCCTCGCGGGCGGCACCTCTGAAATCCAGCGCAACATGATCGCGCGACACCTTTTGGGGCAATGATAATGACCGAAGAACGGGCACCAGGCGTCTATATCGAAAAGGCGGACGGCATCGCCACGGTGACGCTGCACAACCCGCGCGTCGGTAATGCGTTGACGCGGAAGATATATAAGGCGCTGAGCGACGCATGGGCGACGCTGGAAGGCGACGACGATGTAAGGGTCGTGGTCTTCACCGCTTCGGGAGACCGGCATTTCTGCACTGGCGCGGACGTCAGCGTCCTGACGACGCAGGGCGAATTGCGTCGTCCGGGTGAACGCACGGGCGAAGCGTGGCGGCTGACCTGGGCACATGCAGGTTTCACCAAGCCGGTGATCGTTTCGGTGAACGGCACGGCGGCCGGTGGCGGGCTGGGCTTCGTAGTGGATGGCGACATTGTGTTCGCGGCCAAGCACGCCCGCTTTCTCGACACCCATGTCAATGTCGGCCAGATTTGCGGCTATGGCGCTCTGCGGCTGGTCGGGATCATCGGTGCGAGCGAGGCGAAGCGGATCGCACTGGCGGGCGGCGTCCTGAGCGCCGAGCGTGCGCATGCGCTGGGTCTGGTCAATGAATTGCACGATACGGCGGAGGAGAGCCTGGCTGCGGCGATGGGCGCGGCGCGAAAGATTGCTGAAGCGTCTCCTGCGGCGGTGCGGGAAACCTTCGGGCTACTGCGCGCGCTGAGCAAATCGCCCCATGAAAGCGCAGTGATCGCTGCCGCCGACCGGGCGCTCGATGCGCATATGCCGCACCCCGATGCCAGCGAAGGCGCGCGAGCCTGGACGGAAAAGCGTGCGCCGCAATGGCAGAGCTGAACGACATAAGCGTCGTGCAGGTCGAGCGACCGACGCCCGATGTCGGGTTGATCCGGCTCAACCGACCTGCTGCCCGCAACTCGCTCACCTTTGAATCCTGGCGCGGGATAGAAGCCGCCCTTCGCCAGCTTTGTGACGAAGCGGACATAAGGGCGATCATAGTCGCGGGGGCAGGGGATTTCTTTTCGGCGGGCGGCGACGTTCGATCCCTTCCAGCGGAGGGGTTCCGCGTGACCGCTCCGGCAGAGCGCGTGGCGCTGGGGCATCGCATCATCACGGCGATCCGCACGGCGCCAGTGCCGGTCATAGCGGCGGTAGAGGGCGCGGCGGTTGGGGCAGGTTGGAGCCTGGCGCTGGCCTGCGACCTGATCGTCGCGAGCCGGACAGCCGTTTTCGCCGCGCCCTTCGTCAAGCTTGGCGTGGTGCCCGACGGCGGCATCGCCTGGTTTCTGACGCAGCGGTTGGGACGGCATCGCGCCACCGCCTTGCTGCTGAGCGACACCCGGTTGAATGCCGAAGACGCCCTGGCGATGGGCTTGGTCAACCAACTGGCAGAACCCGGTAAGGCAGAGGCGGATGCCGTCGCACTGGCTGGCTCTCTGTATGGGCATGTGCCGCAAGCGGTGGAATTGACCAAAGCGCTGATCGACCGCGCTGAAACCGAAGACCTGCAAAGCTTCATGCGAGCCGAATTGCTGTCGGCCACGCTGACCCAGCTTGGACATGAAGCGCAGGATGCGCGCGCGCAAGCAGCGCGAAACAGGAAGGATCAAAAATCATGAAGATTGGCCGGGCGATCTTGCCGGACGAAACGACGTCACTGGTGCTCATCCTGGACGATGGGCGCGTCGCCGAAATCACCGGCGCTGCTCCCGACGACCTTATCGCAGTGGCGATGACGCGGCAGGCGCCTGCACTAGGGCGGACCTTTGCGGCTGGGGACGTGCGCTTTTTGGCTCCGGTGCCGCAACCGCGGTCATTCCGGGATTTTTCCGCTTTCGAGATGCACACGAAGAATTGCGTCGAGGGCATCGGCGGCAAAATGAATCCGCTATGGTATGAAATTCCGGTCTTCTACTTCAGCAATCCCAATTGCTTCATCAATCCGGACGAGCCCGTTGTGCCGCCGCGCAAGGCGAAGTCGGTCGATTACGAGCTGGAGGTGGCGCTGGTGATGGGATCGCCGGTGCGGGACATCGACGTTGATGATGCGAATTGGACCGATCATGTCGCGGGCTTCATGTTGATCAACGACTGGTCAGCGCGCGACCTGGGCGCACAGGAAACCAAATTATTCATGGGACCGGCCAAGGCCAAGGATTTCGCCACGTCGAGCGGGCCGTGGCTGACGACACCCGATGAGTTCGACATCGTTGATGGGCGTATCGACCTGCCGCTGACTGGTCGCGTCAATGGCGATTGCTGGTCCGACAGCAATCTGCGCGAGATGTATTTCAACTGGCCTCGTCTGCTGGCGCACGCTTCGGCGGATGCAACACTTTATCCTGGCGACGTCATCGGTTCTGGCACCTGTCCAAGCGGTTGCATCATCGAACTGCGTTTTACCAAAGGCCGCGACAAGCATGGCTGGCTAAAAGCTGGCGACGAAATCGTGCTGGAAGCACCCAAGCTAGGACAGTTGCGTAATCGGATAGCCGACTGAGGTAGCCGGTTATCGCGCTGATTAGACCGGATGAGAGAGGAAACAATGAACATGACCATCATGGAGCAGAGACTGAGCTGCATAGTGATTTGCGTGGATAACGTTCCACGCGCATGTGCGTTTTACGAAGCCCTTGGTTGGAAAAGATCATTCCTCAGCCGCGAAACTCTTCCACTGTTCAACGCCAACGGATTCGTATTCATGATCAGCCCCCGGATACTGGGTGCTGAAGAGGCGTTCGGAGAGCCGCTCCCCCCTGAAGTAGCCGATGCCGTGAAGAACCCTCCGGCGTTCAGCGGTGTCATCTTGAGTTATGTCGTTCGTGATGAGGACGAACAGCGGATGATCCTAGAAAAGGTCGTGGAATTGGGTGGCAAGGTAATTTCGCCAGCAAGAGACCTCATTTTCGGCAATCGGGCCGGTTATTTTTCTGACCCCGTAGGCACGATCTGGGAAGTGTCATTAACTAGGCGAACCGCTCTACAGCCAAATGGTGATTTCAAAATTGGCGATTGAGCGAGATGGGGCGTGGATCTCATCCAACCTGATTGCAACGACAATGATGCGAAGATTGCTTTAGATTAAAGTAGGACGAAAATGTACGATCCCAGCGAAAATGCCGCGGCTGATATTGCAGCTCACCTCCACTCCTTCACGAACCTGGCTGCTCATCCCGAAGTCGGCCCCCTTGTCATTACCAAGGGCGATGGCGTCTTTGTGGAAGACGACAAGGGCAATCGCTATCTCGAAGCCGTATCTGCCCTTTGGTGCGCCTCGCTGGGCTTCAGCAATGGACGCCTTGCCAAAGCGGGCAGCGATGCGTTGTGGGGGCTGCCCTATTACCACACCTTCACCGGTCGATCGAACCCGGCGGTTATCGCGCTTGCCAACAAGCTGCTCTCCATCGCACCCGTGCCCATGTCCAAGGTGTTCTTCGCCAACAGCGGGTCGGAAGCGAATGATTCTGCGGTAAAGCTGATCTGGTATTATCATAATGCCATCGGCAAGCCGGAGAAAAAGAAGATCATCGCGCGCGTCAACGCCTACCATGGCGTGACCGTAGCCGCCGCAAGCCTCAGCGGGCTTGTGACGAACCATCGCGATTTCGACTTGCCGATCGCCAATATCCTGCATGTCGATTGCCCGCATTACTTCCGCTATGCCGAGCCCGGTGAAAGCGAAGAGGATTTCGCCACCCGCCTGGCCGACAATCTTGAAAAGCGTATCCTGGCGGAAGGGCCGGACACGGTTGCGGCTTTCTTTGCCGAGCCGGTCATGGGCGCAGGCGGCGTGATCCCGCCGCCAGCGACCTATTTCGAGAAGGTACAGAAGGTCCTCGCCAAATATGACGTGCTGCTCGTCGCGGACGAAGTGGTGTGCGGCTACGGTCGTACAGGCGAAATGTTCGGTTCGACCACCTTTGGCATGAAGCCCGACATCCTGACCACGGCAAAGGCGCTGTCGTCAGCCTATGCGCCCATCTCTGCAGTGATGGTCAATGAAAAGGTCTATGCGCCGATCGCTCGGAACAGTGGCACCATCGGCACCTTCGGCCATGGCTTCACCTATTCCGGCCATCCGGTGAGCTGCGCCATCGCGCTGGAAACGCTGAAAATCTACGAAGAAGAAAATATTGTCGGCCATGTGCAGTCGTTGATGCCGCAATTCTGGAACGCTTTGCGGAGCTATGAAGGCCGCAAATATGTCGGTGAAGTGCGTGGCGTCGGCTTCGTCGCCGCGATCGAACTCTATGCCGATCCGAAGAACCGGACCAGCTTCGATCCAGCGGTGAAGGCGGGTGCTCGCCTGGTCGAAATCGGCCTGACCCAAGGTCTGATCGTGCGCGCCTTGGGCGATACCATCGTCTTCTGCCCACCGCTTATCATCACGGCGGAAGAGCTTGACGAGCTTTTTGCCCGTTTTGAGCGCACCATGGCCATTTTCGAAGAGATCGCCGTGTAAAAGGTTTTCACGGGCGAGCCGCTGCCGCGCTTTCAGTATCGACGCTTACTCACCCACTTTCGACGAGCCAAGGGTTCAATCTGCCCCTTTTGCCAATCTTGTCGCGGTTTCGCCCCGGATAACATACCCGTTCAAGGAAAAGCGAGTTCTGCAGCGGTGGAACTCGGCTTACCGCCAGGCCGAGATCATGGCTGCGCAGGGGGTCGAGATCGAACGCTCGACATTGGCGGGCTGGGTGGACAGGCATCCGTGCTGCTCGACCCGATCGTCAGTCGCATCCGCGAAGTCGGCCTGACCGCCTCGAAGACCCATACCGACGATACGCCGGTTCCCATGCTTGATCCGGGCCGGGGCAAGACGGCGACCGGCAGGCTTTGGGCTTACGCCATCGACGATCGCGGCTGCGGCGCCACGACCCCCTCGCTGGTCTGGTATGAGTTCACCACCGATCGCACCGGCGCACATCCCCAGCGCCAACTGGCCAACTTCACCGGCTATCTCCAGGCTGATGGTTACGCCGGTTATGACAAGCTCTACGACACGAACCGCGTCACCGAGGTTGCTTGCTGGGCGCATTTCCGGCGGAAGATATTCGACATCCACGCCACCAAGCCGACGCCGCTTAACACCGATCTACTGGAACGCATCGGCCAGCTTTACGAGATCGAGACAGAAGCTCGAAGCCAGCAACCCGATATCCGACGACGAAGCCGGCAGGACCGCACCCAGGCCATTGATCGGCGAGTTGCGTCAGACACTCGACGATGCCCTGCGTCGCCTGTCGCCCAAGTCCGAGATGGCCAAGGCGATCGCATATGGGCGAAAACGCTGGGTAGCGCTGACACGTTTCCTCGACGATGGGCACCTGGAGATCGATAACAACATCGCGGAGCGTGCCATGCGGTGTGTGGCCCTGGGTCGCAAAAACTGGTTGTTTGCCGGATCAAAGGCAGGTGGCGATAGAGCGGCGGCCATCTACTCCGTCATCGAGACCGCAAAGCTCAACGGCCTCGAACCGCAGGCCTATATTGCTGACGTTATCGCCAAGATCGCCGGCAACTGGCCGGGCCGCCCGCTGGGATGAACTCATGCCGTGGAACTGGCGACCAGATCAGCAACCGATCGTCGAAGCCGCCTGATCTGCGGCCTCCAGCCCACGCTTACTCACCACAACCCAAACGCCAAACTCAACCGATACATTATCATAGACACGCGCTATGATAGCCGGTTGCACTGGTCTATACCTTTCAAAATGCAGACACGGCTCGTTGAATATTTTCTGGCTCTCGAGCGCGAGGGTCATTTCGCGCGTGCAGCGGCATCATGCAACGTCTCACAACCTAGTTTGTCAGCCGGTATTGCTTCGCTTGAAGAACAGCTTGGCAAGAGGCTGATCCGCCGGACCCGGAAATTTGCCGGCCTGACCCGGGAAGGCGAGGCGATCCTTCCCTGGGCGCGGCAACTTGTGGCTACTGCCGAGGCTATGGAGCAGGCGGCTGAGACCGCGCGCGGTCCGCTGAAAGGGGAGCTGCGGCTGGGCTGCATCCCTGCCGCCATGCCTGTGATCGGCAGCTTGGCCGAAGTGATGCTTAGGCGTCATCCAGGGCTTAACATTTACGTGCGCGCGCTGACCTCCCGACAAATCGAGCGCGACCTGGCAGCGTTCGAACTGGATGCAGGCATCACTTATCTCGACTTTGAGCCTCCGGCGCATGCGCTTTCCGTGTCACTTTATTCGGAACGCACCATGCTTGTCGGTGCGGATGGAGGCGTCCCGGTTCCAGCACCGCTTCAATGGGCGGATATTGCGCAACTCCCCCTTTGTCTGCTGCACCAAGGCATGCAGAACCGCCGTATCCTGGATTCGCGGCTAGCGGAACGCGGACTTGCGCTTCAGCCTCGTGTTACCGCTGACAGCTATATCGCGCTACTTGGCCTTGTGCAGCATGGCCGCCTTTGCTCCATCATCCCGGATAGTCACGCGGCTCTGTTGAAAGGTCTGGAGTGGGCCAAAACTTACCCGCTGCCCGATATGGCGGAAGGGAGCAGGGTGGGCGTCATCGTTGCCGATAGCGCGCCGCTCGGTCGACTGGCGCAGGCTGTACTGGCTGTGGCCAGAGAGCTTCGATTGCCTCCGGAATTCCCGCGTGCATAATAGGCTTGTCCTATCACTCATAGATCTGATCGATTTGACCCAGCCTCTTTAACTTCGCACCATGGCGAGAATGAACAGGCCGCAGGGGCAGAGTGTAATGGACGAATTCATCAATGGCTGGGTGATGCGCCATGGCACATCGCGCGACAAACTATTGCCCTTGCTGCACGCCCTTCAGGAGGAAGCGGGCCATATCGATGATATCCGGGTCCCAGCAATCGCAAAGGCGTTAAACCTCAGCCGCGCGGATGTGCATGGCGTCATCACCTTTTATAATGACTTTCGCCGGTCCGCGCCAGCACGCCATGTGGTGAAGCTGTGCCGGGCTGAAAGCTGTCAGGCGCGCGGCGGAGCTGCGGTGGAACGACGGGCGTCGCAGCTGTTGGGCGTGGCGATGGGTACGACGCGCGCTGATGGACAAGTCAGCCTGGAACCGGTCTATTGCCTGGGCCTGTGCGCCATCGGTCCCAACGCGCTGGTCGATGGACGACCGGTCGCACGGGTCGACGACGCCGCGCTGGAGCGGATGGCGGCGGAAGTGGCAGCATGAACCGCGTCTACATAAGCCGTGACATGGCGTCGGTTGCGCTTGGCGCTGACGAGGTGGCGCGCGCATTTGCTGAGGCAGGGTGCGAGGTAGTGCGCACCGGATCGCGCGGGCTGTTCAGTATCGAACCGCTGGTCGAGGTGGAGACGGAGGCGGGCCGGATCGGTTTCGGACCGGTGGGACCCGACGATGTTGCGTCCGTGCTGGGCGGCAGCCATGCGAACCGGCTGGGCAGGGTGGAGGCGCTGCCATTCTTTGCGACGCAACAGCGTTTCACCTTCGCCCGTTGCGGGGTCATCGATCCGCTGAGCCTGTCCGATTATGCGGCGCAGGGGGGATGGAAAGGGCTGGATGCGGCGCGTGCGCAGGCGCCTCAACCGGTGGTTGACGCCGTCAAGGCTTCGGGTTTGCGCGGTCGAGGCGGCGCAGGTTTTCCAACAGGCATCAAATGGCAGACAGTCCTGGATGCACCGTCCGCGACCAAGTTCATCGTCTGCAACGCGGATGAGGGTGACAGCGGCACCTTTGCCGACCGGATGCTGATGGAAGGCGATCCTTATTGCCTGATCGAAGGCATGGCGATCGCCGCCCATGCGGTGGGAGCCGCGCACGGCTATATCTACATCCGCTCTGAATATCCTTTCGCCCTTAGAACGATGCGATCAGCGATCGATGCCTGCGCCCATTTGATATCGCCCTTCACCCTGGAGGTGCGCGAGGGTGCGGGCGCTTATGTCTGCGGCGAGGAGACGGCGCTGCTTGATAGCATCGAAGGTAAGCGCGGACAGGTGCGCGCGAAGCCGCCGCTCCCCGCGCTGCATGGATTATTTGGCCAGCCGACCGTGATCAACAATGTCCTGTCCTTGGCTGCCGTGCCTTTCATCCTTGCGGAAGGGGCGGAGGCTTATGCCGCAGTCGGCTTTGGCCGGTCACGCGGCACCATGCCGGTGCAGCTGGCCGGCAATGTGAAGCATGGCGGCCTTTACGAGATCGGCTTTGGCATCACGCTTGGCGAACTGGTGAACGACATAGGCGGTGGCACGGCAAGCGGGCGACCGGTGCGCGCGGTCCAGGTTGGCGGGCCGCTCGGCGCCTATTTCCCACCCAGCATGTTTCACCTGCCCTTCGATTATGAAGCCTTCGCAGCTGCGGGCGGGCTGATCGGTCATGCGGGCATCACGGTTTTCGACGACAGCGTCGACATGGCTCATATGGCGCGCTTCGCCATGGAGTTCTGCGCGGTCGAGAGCTGTGGCAAATGCACGCCCTGCCGCATCGGATCGACGCGTGGGGTGGAGATCATGGATCGGATCATCGCACGAAGAGAGCAGGGGGCGGCGCAGGCTGCTCCGGCGATACCAGATGGCCTGGCGAAGGCGCTCTATTCCCGGTCTCCTGCTTCAATGCAGCGCAAGGCGGATCAGGAGATTGACCTGCTGCGTGACCTTGCCGACACGATGAAATATGGTTCGCTCTGTGCGCTGGGGGGCTTTACGCCTTACCCTGTCCTCAGCGCCCTTGATTATTTCCCTGAGGATTTCGGTGCGCCTGCACCGGCAAAGGAGGCTGCGGAATGACCTTCACCCGCGAAGCCGATCACGGCACCCCGCCTGCCATCGTAACCGGCAAGTCCGTGACGCTTATGATCGACGGGCAAAGCATCAGCATGCCCGAAGGCACCAGCATCATGCGTGCCGCCTCGCTGACGGGTTGCTCTATCCCTAAGCTTTGCGCCACCGACAGCGTCGAAAGCTTCGGCTCCTGCCGCCTCTGCCTGGTCGAGGTCGAAGGACGCGCGGGCTATCCTGCTTCATGCACCACCCCGGTTGCCGATGGCATGGTCGTACGCACCCAGACCGACCGCCTCAAGCAGCTGCGCCGGGGCGTGATGGAGCTTTATATCTCCGATCATCCGCTCGACTGCCTGACCTGCGCCGCCAATGGCGATTGCGAATTGCAGGATCAGGCAGGCGCAGTGGGCCTGCGCGATGTGCGCTATGGTTATGACGGCGCGACCAACATGGGTCAGCCCAAGGATCGGTCAAACCCCTATTTCGACTTCGATCCCAGCAAATGCATTGTCTGCTCCCGCTGCGTGCGCGCCTGCGAGGAAGTGCAGGGCACCTTCGCCCTCACCATCGAGAATATGGGCTTTGAGTCCAAGGTGTCCCCTTCGCAGGGCGAAGATTTCCTTGGCTCCGAATGCGTATCCTGCGGCGCCTGTGTGCAGGCATGCCCCACCGCCTCTCTCATTGAAAAAAAGGTCGTTGAGGCCGGCACGCCTGATCGCGCGGTCGTTACCACCTGCGCCTATTGCGGCGTCGGCTGCACCTTCCGTGCGGAAATGCGGGGCGACGAACTGGTGCGCATGGTGCCGTGGAAAGACGGCAAGGCCAATCGCGGCCATAGCTGCGTCAAAGGCCGCTTTGCCTGGGGCTATGCCCAGCATCAGGACCGTATCCTCAGCCCCATGATCCGCGCGTCGGTGGACGATCCCTGGCGCGAGGTATCGTGGGAAGAGGCAATCACGCATACCGCCAGTGAATTCCGCCGTATCCAGGCAAAATATGGCAGGCTCAGCATTGGTGGCATCACGTCGAGCCGCTGCACCAATGAAGAGACGTTCCTGGTGCAGAAGCTGATCCGCCAAGGCTTCGGCAACAATAATGTGGATACGTGCGCGCGCGTCTGCCACTCGCCGACCGGCTATGGCCTCAGCCAGACCTTCGGCACCTCGGCGGGAACGCAGGATTTCGACAGCGTGATGAAGGCCGATGTGATCCTGGTCATCGGCGCCAATCCCACCGATGGGCATCCCGTGTTCGCAAGCCGAATGAAAAAGCGGCTGCGGCAGGGCGCGAAACTGATCGTCATCGACCCGCGCCGTACCGACCTTGTCAAATCGCCCCATGTCGAGGCGGAACATCATCTGCCGCTGCGTCCCGGCACCAATGTGGCGATGCTGACGGCGCTCGCCCATGTCGTGGTGACCGAGAAGCTCTACGACGAACCCTTCATTCGCGCGCGCTGCGACTGGGCGGAGTTTCAGGACTGGGCGGACTTCGTGTCCGAGCCGAGCCGTTCGCCTGAAGCGATCGAGCCGCTGACTGGCGTGTCCGCGCAGGAGGTGCGCGCGGCTGCGCGGCTCTACGCGACGGGCGGCAATGCCGCCATCTACTATGGCTTGGGCGTCACAGAACACAGCCAGGGCAGCTCGACCGTGATGGCGATCGCCAACCTTGCCATGGCCACCGGCAATGTCGGACGCGAGGGCGTTGGCGTGAACCCGCTCCGGGGCCAGAATAATGTTCAGGGCGCCTGCGACATGGGCAGCTTCCCCCATGAATTTTCCGGCTATCGCCATGTGTCCGACGATGCCACGCGCAAGCTGTTCGAGCAGAGATGGGGCGTGGCGCTGGACAAGGAGCCGGGGCTGCGCATCCCCAATATGCTGGACGCTGCGACAGACGGCATCTTCAAGGGCATCTTCATTCAGGGCGAAGACATCCTCCAATCAGACCCGAACACCCATCATGTCGCGGCAGGCCTCGCCGCGATGGAGTGCGTGGTCGTGCAGGACCTTTTCCTCAACGAGACCGCCAATTACGCGCATGTCTTCCTTCCGGGCTCCACCTTCCTGGAAAAGGACGGCACCTTCACCAATGCCGAGCGGCGTATCCAAATGGTGCGCAAAGTGATGGCGCCACTGAACGGCTATGCCGATTGGGAGATTGTGCAATTGGTCGCCAATGCCATGGGGCTGAACTGGACCTACGATCACCCATCGCAGATCATGGATGAGATCGCGGCGCTCACCCCGACCTTCGCGGGTGTGCATTATGACCGGCTCGAGGCGGAAGGATCGCTGCAATGGCCGGCCAATGACGCCGCGCCGGACGGCACCCCGACAATGCATATCGACGGCTTCGTACGCGGCAAGGGCAAGTTCGTGGTCACTGATTATGTGCCGACGGACGAGAAGACCGGCCCACGATTCCCACTGCTGCTGACGACAGGGCGCATCCTCAGCCACTATAATGTCGGCGCCCAGACGCGGCGGACCAGCAATACGGCGTGGCATCCCGAAGACAGGCTGGAAATCCATCCCAGTGACGCGGAAAACCGGGGCCTTAAGGACGGCGACTGGGTGACGCTGCGCAGCCGGGCAGGGGAGACGACGCTGCGCGCGCTCATCACTGAGAGGGTCGCGCCGGGCGTGGTCTATACGACCTTCCACCATCCCGAAACGCAGGCAAATGTCATCACCACCGATTATTCGGACTGGGCCACCAATTGCCCGGAATATAAGGTGACAGCGGTGCAGGTGAGCCTCTCCAACGGTCCGAGCGACTGGCAGCAGGATTATGCGCAGCAGGCCCGTAACAGTCGGCGTATCGTCTCGGTGGAAGCGGCGGAATAGGATGGCGGCGTGAGCGACGAACCCAATATCATGTCTACCTCCGACCGGCTCGTCTATATGGCGGAGCAGATCGCCCGCAACATGGTGAGCATGGGTGAGGACCGTGCCGCTAGGGCAGTGGCGGAACATCTCACCAGCTTTTGGGACCCGCGGATGAAGGAACATGTCCTCGCCATCGCACGCGATGAGCCCCATCGGTTGTCGCCCACCGTCGCAGCCGCCATTGCCCACCTGACCCAGGCAGGAACAGCGGTGCAGCCCGCCGCCGCGCAGTTCAATTCAGTCGATGAGGTGGGTCATTGCGATGCTGGCTAAGCACCCTGTGACAATGGATCTCGTCACTGACGAAACACGCGCGCTCGCTCAACTCTCGTTTGAGCGCGTGACACCCGATAGCAGATCGAGCACGGTCGATCGCGCGCTTGCAGAAGAGGTGCCGATCGCCATCGAGTTCAACGGTATCGGCTATGCCGTGCTCATGGCTACGCCGACCGATATTGCCGACCTGGTGCTTGGCTTTGCCCTTGCCGAGCGTCTTATCGGCCCTGAGGACGCGCCGTTCGACGTTGATGCCCACAGCACAGCTCAGGGAATAGTCGCGCGGGCGACATTGCCTCAGACACGCACTGCAGCCTTGCTGGAGCGCGTTCGCCATCGCACGTCTGATTCCTCTTGTGGCATTTGCGGCATAGAGACGTTGGAACAGGCGATCCGGCCACTGCCCCAGGTAACGGCGCGGTCGGCGGCAAATCGAACCGCCATCTTTAACGCGCTGGATAGGCTTGCGGATTATCAGCCGCTCAACGCAGCGACAGCCGCTGCCCATGCCGCAGCATGGGTGGGAGCCGATGGAGAGATTCAGCTCGTGCGCGAAGATGTCGGCAGACATAATGCGTTCGACAAGCTGGTTGGAGCGATGCGCCGCACGGATGCGGATTGGGACGGGGGGTTTGCGCTACTTTCGTCGCGCTGCTCTTATGAACTGGTGGAAAAGGCCGTACTGTCGAACTGCCCTCTGTTGGTGACGATCTCAGCACCGACACGCCTCGCGGTCGAGCGGGCCGAAGGAGCAGGACTGCCATTGATCGTGCTGGCGCGACGGGATGCGATGCTCGCTCGTGGTCTGAAGAGCGACCCTCGATGATTTGCAAAGATCAGCGACCGTCCTTTTTATTCGAGTAGATGATTTGCATCGCCACAACCGAATACGCGAAGCGGCAGTTTGCGACTATTAGCATAGGTCGTGCTGTTGAGATTTATCGACTATATACCCAGCTTACATATCATTCGGAGCAAAGGAGGTTGGATGCCTCGTATCCTATACGTCGATGATGAAGCCGATCTTCGTGAAATCGCCCAGATGTCGCTAGAACTCGATCCTGAATTTGAGGTGCGCGTTTGTCCGTCTGGCACCGATGCCCTTGCCGAGGTCGAACATTGGCATCCTGACCTTATCCTGCTGGACGTGATGATGCCAGGACTTGACGGGAAGGGCGTGCTGGCAAAACTGCGTGAAAGCCCGAAAACCGCCTCTATTCCGGTCGTGTTCATCACGGCGCGCAAGCGGGATTCCGATGTTGCGGCCCTTCAGGAACTGGGCGCGAAGGCTGTGCTCGGAAAGCCGTTCGATCCCATGCGACTTGCGGAGCAGGTTCGGGAGTTCTTGCATTGAACGACCTTGACGATCGTCTCGCGGCGTTGCGGCAATGCTTCATAGATCAGGCCGCCACGCAGGCGACGCAGCTGCGTGCTGCAGCTATCGGCGAAGATCGACCAGCCTTACGACAGCTAAGCCATAGCTTGTCGGGGCGTGCCGGGATGTTCGGCTTTACCCATCTGGGTGAGGCCGCTCAGGCATTGGAGGAAGCCATCGATGCCGCCGCGACGGATTACCTGTCGCTCGCCGAACAACTGATCCAGCTACTGGACCAAACCGCCAACGGAAAATGACGCGGCTTCGCGGCTCCGCCGTAAGGCCACGCTTAGTCGATCGCGGGAAGCCAGATGTGAAAGGTCGCTCCGACCTCTACGCTCCTGTCCAACTCTATCGAGCCACCATGGGCATCTACAATGCCCTTGCAGATGGCCAGGCCAAGTCCCGCCCCGGAATGCCCTTGCTGATGTGATCCGTCCTCCTGCGAAAAGCGTTTGAACAGCCGCGGCAGAAATTCGGTGGATATGCCCGGCCCTTGGTCGGAGATGCTGATACGTGCCCGATCCTCCTCCCTCGCCAGGGTCACGCGGACCTCTGTATCGGGCGGAGAGAATTTGCAGGCGTTCGAGATCAGATTGGTGAAGACCTGCATGATCCGTTTTGAATCCACCCAAGCAAGCAGCGGCTGGTCCATCAGGTCCGATGACAAGGTCACGTTGAAGCGATCGGCATAAGGCTGGTTTTGTTCGACAGCGTCCGTGACGAGGTCGCGAAGATCCGTTTCCTCACATTGAAGCGCCAACTTGTTGGACTGCAACTTGTCCATTTCAAGCAGGTCATTGACCAGTCCGATCAGCCGATCCGCATTGCGGCGTCCGATCGCCACCAATTGAGATGCCTTGGCGGGCAGATCGCCCGCCGCACCCGACGCCATCAGTCCCAGCGCGCCTGCAATCGCGGTGAGCGGTGTGCGCAGTTCATGGCTTACCGTGGAAACCAGTTCATCCTTCAGCCGCACCATTTCCCGCTGGGCCGTGACGTCACGTGCCGTCATGATGAAGCGATTGCCTGAAATGGATTTGCGCCAGACATCCAGCACGGTGCCGTTGCAACGCTGCAATTCCAATGTGCCGCTGTCCGTTGATTGTATGGACTGAACGAACGCTTTGACAATCATTGCCGGATCCCCCGGCCCCAGCTCCCCGCGCTCTGCCGTCAACCTCATGAGCGCGGCCGCATCGCCGCCTTCTGCCAGCAGATCCTCCGAATAGTCGAAAAGTTCGGCGAACGACTGGTTCCACAGGATCAGGCGCAACTGCTCATCGACCAGGGCAACGCCTTCAGTCACATTTTCCACGGTCAACTTCAGCAGTTCATGTTGCAGCGCCAGCTTGCGACGCTCCTCCTTCGCGGCAAAGCGTTCGACGCGCAGTTCGATCAGGTCGACAGTGGTCCGAGCCAGTTCGGCCAGCTGCCGACGACCGTCCTCGTCCAATTCTCGCGGTTCGCGGTCGATCAGGCATAATGTCCCAACCGCCTGCCCATTGCCCACGCGCAGCGGCACTCCCGCGTAAAAGCGGATATGGGTGTCCCCCGTGACCAGCGGATTGTTATGGAAACGCGGATCCTTGGTAGCATCCGGCACCACCATGATTTCATCTTTCAGGATCGCGAAGGAACAGAAGGCGACGTCACGTGACGTACCCATGATGTCGAGTCCGCAAGCACCGCGGAAGCATTGCATGTCGGCGCCGATGATCGAGATCAGCGCGATCGGTACGGAAAACAGGTCCGCGGCCAATTGGGTGATGCGGTCAAATGGAGGCTCTCTACCCACGCCGGCAAGCTTGTAATGCTCAAGCGCTTCCAGCCGGAGCGCCTCATCAAAGGGCAAGGGAGCTGGCTTATAAGATGAGTGCGCAGACATGTGCTTCTCCCCATGCTCTCAACCACCCTGTGGGGTGACATATGGCGGCTAACAAGATCAAAAATAACATCTTCTTCGAAAATTGCGCCCAATGATGACGCAATGTCGCTCTATTTCGGAACCGGCCTCAGGTCGCCCACCGCGATGGTTGCTGTAGCGCCCTTTGGAATGACCAGGTCAAAGCTGGTCTGGTCGTCATCGCTCATAATGATTTTCCATTGCCCTGGCGCCAGTCCCGTCGCGCCGAAACGGCCGGCGGCATTGGTGAAGAGCGCTATCGCCTCGCGATCGGGATGCGCCACTTCCACCGCACGGCCTGCGATCAGGGCGATCGGCTCTCCGCCCGATCCAAGCAGCCGTCCGACGACGCTCACCATATAATCGGAACCGACCGTCAGGCGGTATCCGCCGCGATAGGGCGGCAGTAACCGGACCGAGCCTTCGCCCAGATTGACGCCAAGAGGGGCATCGGGCGCCGTCAGCAGGACGTTGCGTTCGCTGTAGCTGCTGAGGCTGGGTTGCACGGCCGTCCCCAGTTTTCCCGTATTTGCGGTCGAGCTATCGCCGTTTTCATCCACGATGATATCGGTCCCGCGCAGCGTGGGGTGGGCGCGCACAATCGCAAAAGCGTCCTGAATGGGTCGCCCGATCGACAAGGAACCATCCGCCATCGCCAACGCGGTGCCAAAGCGCAGGGATGTGCGCTGCCCGGTCGATCCGCCCAGATCGCGCTCAAATGTCCCAAAATGACTGAATCCCAGCTCGGCGCGATTGGCGTAGTAGACGCTGTTGACCGTTGCGCCGGCGCCGATGTCGCTCCGCTCGATATCTGCGCTCAGATTATAAGCGCCCGTGCCTGACCCATGATAGCTCTGATAGGTCAGCCGCGTCCGATCGTTCCGGCTGTCATAATCCGACCGCAGGCTGGATGATCGGTCGAGCCGGTAGGTCAGCGAGAGAAAGGCGCCGATCCGGTTGTTGCGTCCCGCCCGTTCATAGCTGAGGTCGGCGGTGAAGCTGAGGTCAGGCGTGATCCGCCAGCCCCCGATCGCGCGAATGCTGCCCACGTTCGGCTCCCCGTTTCGGCCACGGGAATAGCGCGCGTCCAGCCCTCCATAGACAGCGTCGCTGATCGCGCTGTTATAGCTTGCACCGGCAATGTAGCTGTAGGGATTGAACGGGGAAGGCGTCCCGATGGGCGCGAAATTACGGCTGCGCGCTTCGAAGGAAAGCGACAGCGCGTCGGCACGGTCGCTGCTCCGGCTGATGGTGCGCTGAAACGTCACGACCGATGCCCAGCCCGATCCAACCCCGTCCACGTGAGAGGCGGAAGCAAAGCCACCGAAGGTGCCGATCGATGTCGCCACGACCGACTCCAGACCACCCATCCAGCCTTGCCCGTCGGCCTGCGCATTGGCCCCCAGCGTCAGACGGTCACTGACCCCGCGTCGGTAAAAGCCGCTGAAGGCCAAGTCGTCGCTGTAGATTGGCCCACGCCTTCCCAGCGGTGAGAGAACCCCGGCATAAAGGCCAAATTCGCTCAGTCCTTTGGCAAGTTGCGCCTGATCCAGGAAGATATTGAAATCCACCGTTTCCCGGCGTCCGGCATCGTCGACGATCGTAAGTTGCACATCGTTCGCGCCTTGGGTGAACGGGAAATCTCGCAGGTCGAACGTGCCGGGTTCCAGTTCCAGCCGCCGAACCAGTTGATCGTTGATCCGCACTTCGACAATCGACCGGCGTTCGAGTTGAAAGCTGCGGCTGCCGCGCGGACGTATGATCGTTTGCGGATCAAGCAGCGAATAGAAGCGTGAAACCGACAGCCCGGCTATTTCAGGAGCAGACTGAAAACCGCGCGCCAATGTCTGCAAATCGCCACCAGCCCAGCGCACCAGATTATGGCGGTCATCATAAACCAGCCGCGTCCCCCGCCGCTGAAAGTCGGGACCGGCTACCCCGGCCTGCCAGTTCGCCTCGCTTTCCAGCACCACGCCGCCCGCGCGGACTGCACCGTCCAGGAAAGTGACGGGCGCGGCAATCCCTTGATCAGGACCCTGTTGTACCCAATCCAGCGATCCGCGGATGTTGAGATAGGCGCTGACGTCGGCGGGGCTGGCGTAGCTAACCGCCCCCCGCGTGTCACCGCCAAGGTCAACCGTTCGTGCGGCCCGGCTGGGCGCGGCAATCTCCAGCACCAGTTGAAGAGCTTGCGGATCGTAGAGGATCGTGACCCCCACACTCTGCAGGGCGGTGCGGTTGAGCTGTCCTTGTTCGGAAAGCCGGTTGCGCAATCGCATCAACAGCGGCGCTGCAATGCGTGGTTGAAGCAGCGCGAGCAGGCGCTCGGCTGAAAAGCGCGCCTGTCCGTTTGTGTCCAGGGTGACGGTCGCATCGCCAAGATAGGATTGCCCATCCATCACCGGAGCGGTGAGTATGACCGGCTTGCCAGTCGGATTGATCCCGATGCTGTTCGCCTGCGGATCGATAACAACCTCTGCGGGTCCAGCAGCGGCCGTTTGCGCGACGGACGGGACCGGCAGGACACATATGGTCAGCAGCAGCGCCCCTGCAATCGCATTCTGCTTCATCGTGAAAGTGCTGCCTCAGGGGTCCGGCGTAAGTTGGGTTTCGATTGTGCCATTGGATTGCGGAAGGGTGACAGGCAGCGTGATGCGGCGCGTTTGACCACCGCCAATCAGTCCATAGCCGATCGACTGCTGAAGTTCCGGCCCGCTCAGCTGCTTGCGAAATATCTCACGCCCGTCAGGCGCAAACTGGACGACACGAACCCGGCCGCGCGAAAGATAGCCGTGCGCCGCCGATTCATTCGTCACCGTGATGACCGGCACCGGGGCGGCTTCAGCATTCTTGCCGATTTCGGATGATGCGACCGTCATCGTTGGCTTTGCGCCATTTGCAGCGATGCTCACGAGCACCTGGAAATTATAGAGCAACTGGATGTTCGACCGGCTATCCCCCGTCTGCACCGGAAGCTGTGCCACCGTCACGAAAAAATGCTTGCTCTTCGCCAGTGCAGGATCACCCACATATTGGACGCGGAAATTCTGTCGCTGACCCGGCTGAATCAATGCCTGGGGGGGGAAAACCGCCAGCTCGCCGCTATCCTTGCCGGTCGGCTTCACGCCATCGGGGGTAAGGTCCAGCGTTTCGATGCGCAACTCCACCGGCAGTGGCTTGTCAAAGCTGTTTTCGACCGTGATCACTTGGCTCATACCACGGCCCGATGTCGTCAGATCGATCACCACTGGCTGGACGGTCATGGCTTCAGCAGCCGTTGACAGGCCCAACATCGCCACACATGCCAGGAGCGCGGTGGCGAAGGATCTATGCTGCAATATCAAGGGCCAGCTCCTCCCGCTTATCATTGATCCACCGCTATCGGTGGTAAGACGATGAACTTGTGAACAGTTTCCGCCAAGCAGAAAAGCCGTAACTGTGTAGATGTTCATCCAGAAACGAGCAATTTGCGATGAAACGTTATTGCGGCAGGCAAACGGTCACGTCACCATCCTCCGGCGGAGGCTGCGGCGCACTCCCCATCCGTTCATATTCCGCCGCGAGAAACAGGAGATCGGCGCGCTCGGCCGGTTCGGCATCGATCGCTCGGACGCGAAGTTCCGCCGCCAATGCTATGGGATTTTGCGATTCCATGCCCGAAGCCAATCCTTAGGCGGGCCTGTAATTCAGACCCGCCCATTTAAGTGATCAAGCGGCTGGAGCGACCGTGATTTCGACCTTGCCCGCATAAGTGCCCGCATCAAGGATTGCCGCTGAGTCCGCGGTCATCCCGCTGCCGACGGTCAGCGATACGTTGTTCGAAACCGCCGCCAGGCGATCACCCACCTGCGCCGAGGTCGCGCCCGAGCTGAGCGACTGGTCGGCCACCGTGGCGCTGCCGCCCTTGGCTCCTGTCGCAACTACCGTAGCCGTATAGTGAACGGTGTTGGTGTAGCCATTGGGCGAATTGGTCGCTGCCGCGTTCACCAGCGGCTTCGCCTCGACCGATACTTTGGGGTTGGCGCCGTTGCACTTGATGGTGAAGTTGCGGCTGAGTCCGCCGGTGTTGCCGGCAAATGCCGGATCGACCGTGCCGTCGGCTTTGGCCAGTTCGCCCAGCGTGATGCTGCCGCTGATCGGTGTGACGGCCGAGCAGCGCGCCGCAACGGTCCCGCTAACATCAACCGATCCGCTGGCCTGGGCGAAGGCAGGAGCCACTGTCACAGCCGAACCGATCAGCAGGGCGGAAACAAGCAGGTTCTTCATTTCGTATCTCCAGAAAAAGGTTCGGGTTCCATGTGCCCGGTGAGATTGGAGATACAGCCGATCATCGCCCGAACCCATTTAGCGGGCAGCAAAAACAGGCCTAACTTCAGGAAGAAGATATTATATCGGACGATATAAGGAAGCGGCCTAAAGCCCGGCACAACTGCTCGCGGCGGCGGCTGACACGATCGGGGTGAAGGTGATGCTGATCGTATCGGCATAATTGGGCGCTGGCGTTTTGCCCGCGCCGCCTTCCTTTAGAGTCGCGCGCAACGGTAACATGCCCGCCTCCCCACCGATCCCCGCGCGCGCGCAGGTGCGCGTTCCGAAGGCGGCATTGGAAGTGACTTCCTGACCAAGAAACCGTGCGCTGTAGCGGATGGTCTGCGCTGAATTCGCCAGACTTCCACCGGGGAAAGTCAGCCGAAAATCATTCTGGGAACGCACCTGCACTTCGAACGGGCCGGAACTGCGCACTCTCAATGAATTGGCCGACGACGTCGTATAACGATCCGGTGCGGCCTGAACCTGAGTGGTCGTGATGTCCCCAATTTCCCCGAAATCAAGCGCGGCCCCGGCGTAATAGGCCTGAAGCGCGCTCACCGTGTTGACGTTGATCCTGATCGCGCCAACGTCGCGGGTCGGCACCGGGACGCTCTGCATCCCACCCTCGCCGGAACAGATGTAAAGCATATCGAGAATTATCGGCTCCCCGGCCGAAAGATCCGTGCCGGGCGGCACTGTGACTCGCAAGTTCAGCGGCGTCGATAGATCCGAGGCGAGGAGATTGCCGAAATCATAGCGTATCTCTCCAGCAGCGCCCGCGCCATTATCCTTTGCATCCAACGACCGGGGACGCCCTGCAGTGGCGCCTTGGGAATAAAGCACCTTATAGCCCTTATATGTCACGTCGATCGGCGGCGTTCCCGATGGTGCCGTCAGCACCAGGCTTACCTCGTTCGTACGGCCCAGGATCAACCCGCGATTCCGTCGGAGGATCAGTGGAACGGTTACTTCGGACAGGCCTGCGGGCGAAAAGGGATCGTATGTGATGCTGGCCGGAGCAGTCGCGTTGCCGGTAACACCGCAAACGGACGACAATTGTGATTGCGCCGCTGCCGGAGAGGTCAGGGCGATCGCGCCCACCAATCCTGAAACTGCAAGTCCCTTCTGCCAACGCATCACAACTGCGGTGATACGGTGATCTCCCACGCCATGGGCGTCGGCTGCCCGTTCGAAACTGGACGCACTTCCAGGTCCGGGTTGAGCATATGAATGTGCGACTGGAGCGCCGGACGCGCCTGATTGCAGATTGCCTGGCCCTGCGCCCCAAACGCCTGAACCGGCGCTGGTTTCGCGACCCAGCATCGTGGCGCGACATATCCGTGAATATCGAACCGCGGCCCCTGTTGCGCTCCGGCCGACGAAGGGGCGATGGTAAGCAGGATAAGTGCCGCCGCCGTGCGCCCGGTAGCGTTGATCAAGCCTGAGCCAGGTTGGAAGGAGTTCCGCGTCATATGGGATCATGACATGCCTTCCATAGATGAATAATCACTCATTCTGGATACTTAGCAATATTTTAAGGACTAACGCTAACGGTGATCGACAATGTATCGACATAGCGACCAGCGACCAGCGTCTCCGTCCCTGCATAGGCAGGCGCGCTGATCCTGAGATAGGATCCATTCGTTTTGGTGGAGGCGCCGGCGAGACGCAGGCCGGTTGCGTTGCTCGCTGTTCCGGCGAAGCTGCATCCCCCGCCCGCCGCAAGCGCGGACGCTTCGCATGAGGCCGAAGCGCTCGTCCCATCGTCCGCCACCATGCGCAACGCGACCTGATAGGGCGCCTTGCTGCTGTATCCCAGGCCAGTCGATGCGGCGTTCGTCATGCCGCCATTCGCAGATGACACAGCGATGCGCGATGCGCCGCTGCAATTGAGCTGGATCGCGAAATCCTTTGAAAAGCCGCTCTGGTCGAAATCCGCCTGGTCGATGCTGCCCGATGGAGCACCTCCGGTTGCAAAGCCGCAGCGCCCTTGCACCGACGCGCGCACCTCCACACCCACGGTGATGCTGTTCACTGCGCCCTGACCTACGGCATAGGCGGTGACTTCGGCGCGCGCAGGCTGGCAGCCAGCGCAAAGCGCCGCCACCATCGCCATACCGAACACCACAAGCTGCTTCATCATCCGCCTATCAGGGGGCGGTCAAACACCGCCGGTCTGATTGGTCAGATGCACCACGTGCCGGGCGCGGACCATTCAACCGGTGGCAAGAAGCGCGTTTACCATCGGCTGAAAGGCCTATTCCGTTCGGTATATATTCAGGCGTCGCGTCCTTGGGCGAGCAGGATAAGTTCGGTCCGGCCGCGCACGCCAAGCTTTTCGAAAACCTTGTGAAGATGGACCTTCACGGTCCCTTCGGTCAGCCCCAGTTCGTCGGCGATTTCCTTGTTGCGCAAACCCCGTTGCGCCAAGGAAGCGACCGCTCGTTCGCGCCCGCTCAGCATTTCGAACGGGTCGCGCGGCCCATCGGGTGACATCGCCAGAAGCATGGCGCGTTGCATGATTTCCTGGTCGAGCCACCGCCGCCCCTGCATGACAGTTTCAAGGCAGATGAGCAGGTCGCGGGGCGCAGTCGACTTAATGACGATGCCATTCACGCCCAGTTGCATCGCCTCTTTTGTGGCCTGGTCGTTGATACCGCCGGTCAGCAGCACAACGGGCCTGTTGTCGCCCCGGTTGCGGATCGTGCGCAAAACGTCCAGCCCGGTCCGTTCAGGCATGCTGTTGTCAAGGATCAGCATGTCCGGCCGCACCGTGGAAAGCGCGTCCAGCGCTGAGGTGCCGTTACTGACGGTGGCGACCACCTCAAAATTCGTCTTGTCGAGCAGGATGTTGATCCCGGCAAGCGTAAGGGGATCATCCTCTGCCACAAGCACCTTCGTCATTGCGACCTCATTCGTTTATTTTTCTGATAACAATGCCTTATCATCGAAATTCAACCCCGGTCCAGTGGAGGAGTTGCACAGGGTGAATTCCGCGATCGTGGATTTAGTCTTCTCCGTAGAGAAAGGAATTGGCCGTGGACCCTTCTGTTGCGGCAGTCGTTAGACAGGCTCCCAACACAGGAGCACTCCATGAGCAACGATAGTACGATCAGCACTTTGAACAGCCTGATCAAGACAACGCTGGACAGCATGAAGGGCTTCAAGGACGCAGCGCAGGATGCCGAGAGCACTCAGTTTTCATCGATGTTCTCAGACTTCGCGCGCGAACGCAGCGAGGTGGCGACCCAGCTTCAGGCAGAGGTTCGCCGACTGGGTGGCAATCCAGAGGATGACAGCAGCCTCCTCGCTGCCGCACATCGCACCTTCATGGATCTGAAACAGGCTTTCACCGGCAAGGATGACAAAGCGATCATCCAAGAGGTTGAGCGTGGTGAGGATTACATCAAGAGCAAATTCGAGGCCGCGCTGAAAGACGCCGACCTCGACCCCTCGGCCCGATCAGTTGTGGAACGCGCCTATCAGTCGGTAAAGACCGGCCATGACCGCGCCAGCGCCCTGAAGCACAGCATGGAATGAGGTTGAAGGGCCGCTTGGGAACAAGCGGCCCTTCCATTCCTTTCGGTCAAGTCGGATTCGCCAGGCGCCGCCGATCCCAGCGCATCGCTGCATATGCAAAAACTAACAAGTGAGCGAGGGCGGGAGCGGCGGCGGAACTCAGTATGGCAGCGGAGAGATGAAGATAGAAACGGGCAAGCATGTTATAGGTATTTCCGCGAAGAAAATTGGATGATACATATGCATCATGAATTTGCCCGCGACCGGCCTTTGGCTTGCCCTTTTGCACCAGCTACCTGCAAAACCACCTTATTTGCGCGTCAAGATCTGGCGGCGGCTGCAAGCAATTGGCGCAGTACCACTCAAGAACGCGGTCCATGTCCTTCCCCGATCGCCTGAGGCTGAAGCGGCATTCCTGGACCTGTTGAACGAAATCACCTCAAGCGGCGGCGAGGCTACCCTCATAGAAGCGCGTCTGCTTGCCGGGCAGTCTGACGCTGATGTCCGCACATTTTTCGATACCGCCCGCGACGCTGATTATGAAGACATCGCGCAAGCTGCACGGCGCCTTATCGAGACAGGACCCGCGAGCGGTCCAGATATAGCAAAATTGCAGAAGCGCCTTGAAGAAGTAGGCAGGCTCGACTTTTTCGGCTCACACGGTCGACAGGAGGCTGAAGCCGCCCTCGCGGAGCTTGATCGGCAGCGTTACCAGCATCCCGACGTCAGCCGCAGCGACCCGCTGGCTCACACGGAAACCGCCGATCTAACCGGCCGGACCTGGGTGACGCGCGCCGGAGTTCATGTCGATCGCATCGCCTGCGCCTGGTTGATCCGCCGCTTCATCGACCCTGATGCTGAATTCAAATTCGTCGCAAGCCGCAACTATGACCCCATGCTTGGCGAGCTGCGCTTTGACATGGTCGATGCCGAGTTCACCCATGAGGAAGATCGGTGCAGCTTCGAGACCCTATTGCTGCGCGCCAATTTGAGCGACGATCCTGCACTAGTGGCGATCGGCGAAATAATTCACGAACTCGACATTGCCGATGGCAAATTCGCGCGTCCCGAGACAGCAGGCGTAGGCGCCATGCTGTCGGGCGTGTGTGCTTCGACCGATGATGACCTTCAGCGCATCGCCATGGCGAGCGCCGCGCTCGACCAATTCCACTCCTTCTTCAGCAACAGAAAGACGGATCGATGACCGCAAGTGCATCTTCCATCGCCCGTGCGGAAGCACCTTTCGGTGATCATCGTATACCCCTGAATGAAGCAACGCGCGTATGGGCGCGGATCGCGGCCCTAAGCTTCGGCGGACCGGCCGGGCAGATCGCCGTCATGCACCGCATCCTCGTCGAAGAGAAACGCTGGATAGGTGAGGAACGGTTCCTACATGCGCTGAACTATTGCATGCTGCTGCCTGGCCCTGAGGCGCAGCAGCTTGCAATCTACATCGGCTGGCTGCTGCACAAGACCAAGGGCGGCCTGATTGCGGGCGCGCTATTCGTGCTTCCTGGGTTTCTTGCGATATTAGGCCTTAGCTATATCTATGTCCTGTTCGGCCATGTTTCGCTGATCGAGGGACTTTTCTTCGGCCTGAAGGCTGCCGTGCTCGCCATAGTGGTACAGGCTGTGGCCCGCGTCGGGTCACGGGCGCTGAAAAATAATGTAATGCGCGGCATAGCAGCCGCTGCCTTTGTCGCGATCTTCTTTCTTGACGCGCCGTTCCCGGTAATCGTGTTCGCGGCGGGTTTAGCCGGATATCTCGGCGGTCGTAGCGGGTTGCCTCAATTCAGGGGTGGGAGCGGCCACGGCGCTGCTGTCGGCGAAGTCATTCATGACCGGGATACGGCGCTCGGTGAAACCTTGCCTGAGCATGCGAAGCCCAATTATGGCTGGTCGCTGCGGATCTGCTTAGCGCTGCTCCTGCTATGGCTCGCGCCGGTCCTGGGGCTATTCCTGGCGCTTGGACCGGATGATGTATTTTCGCGCATCGCGAGCTTCTTCAGCCAGATGGCGGTTGTCACTTTCGGCGGCGCCTACGCAGTGCTCGCCTATGTCGCTCAGGAAGCCGTGGATAGCTTCGGCTGGCTTCGCCCAGGTGAGATGCTTGATGGACTCGGCATGGCGGAAACAACACCCGGCCCACTGATCATGGTGACCCAGTTCGTTGGCTTTCTCGCGGCATTCCGTGATGCGGGTTCGCTCTCGCCGCTGGTAGCGGCTACCTTGGGCGCAATCCTCACCACCTGGGTGACCTTTGTCCCCTGCTTCCTCTGGATTTTCGCGGGCGCGCCGTTCATTGAAAGGCTGCGCGGGAACAAGGCGCTTTCTTCGGCGCTGACCGCCATCACAGCTGCGGTTGTCGGCGTGGTCCTCAATCTTGCCCTCTGGTTTGCTATCCACACGCTCTTCGGGGAGGTTCGCGCTGTGGCAACGCCAACGGGGTCGCTCGACGTGCCCGTGCTGGGTTCGATCAACATATCCGCGACCCTGCTGTCGATCGGCGCCCTGATCGCGGTGTTCCGCTTCAAGATCGGCGTGTTGCCTGTGCTCGGTGCCTGCGCAGCGATCGGCGCTGCCTATGTCCTTCTGGCCTGAACTGGAGCCTGCAATGACCGATGGCCCACCGCGCTGCCCGGCGACTATCGCCTGCGCAGTCTGGTGCTTTGCTGTACAAAGGACCGATGTTCGCTTCTCAAGTGCGGAGGGCCCGGTTCCAACTGACGAGGGGCCTTGATCTTACAAAGGCCCCCCGTTCAGGAGGATGAAGAACCCCTCACAGCATTGATCACTTGGCGCCAGGCCTCAGCGTGGAAGATGACTTTCGCCCATGAGGTGCAAGTCAATGGCGCGCGCGCATTGCCGCCCCTCCCGGATCGCCCAGACTACGAGGGACTGCCCGCGGCGCATGTCCCCGCAGGCGAAGATGTCAGATTGGCTGGTCATATAATCCTGCACCGTGGCCTTTACATTGCCACGCCCGTCCAATTCCACGCGCGATTGTTCGACCATGCCGGCCTTGCGCGACCCGACAAAGCCCATGGCCAGCAAGACGAGGTCCGCCTTCAGCTGGAACTCGCTGCCGGGGACTTCCTGTATCTTGCCATCGACCCATTCGACCCGCACGCATTCCAACGCCTCGATCTGCCCGTTCTGGCCGATCGCACGCTTGGTGGTGACGGCCCAATCGCGCTCGCACCCTTCCAGATGAGAGGATGACGTGCGCAGCTTCAGCGGCCAGTGCGGCCAGCTGAGCGTCTTGTCTTCCTTTTCCGGCGGCTTGGGCATGATTTCCAGCTGGGTCACGGACGCCGCGCCCTGGCGGTTGGACGTGCCAACACAGTCTGACCCGGTATCGCCGCCGCCGATCACGACGACATGCTTGCCCTTGGCCGACAGGGTGCCGCGCGGCGCGGCGCGTAGTTCGTCGTCGCCCGCATTGCGCTTGTTCTGCTGGGTCAGGAATTCCATCGCCAGCCGGACGCCAGCCAGTTCGCTGCCCGGAATGTCCAGCGTGCGCGGATGCTCCGCGCCGCCGGCAAGCGCCACCGCATCGTAATTGCTGCGCAGGGCCTCCATCGAGATTGCGACGCCGACTTCGGTTGACGTTTTGAACTCCACCCCTTCCGCTTCCATCTGCTGGGCGCGGCGGTTGATGAGGTGCTTTTCCATCTTGAAGTCGGGAATGCCGTAGCGCAGCAGGCCGCCGACGCGGTCATTCTTTTCGAACACTGTGACCGTGTGGCCCGCGCGGGCAAGCTGCTGCGCGCAGGCAAGGCCAGCCGGGCCAGAGCCGACGACAGCGACCCGCTTGCCGGTCTTGCGCGTGGGCAGCTGCGGCTCGATCCAGCCTTCGCGCCAGCCGCGATCGACGATCTCGCATTCAATCGATTTGATCGTGACAGGCGTGTCGATAATATTCAGCGTGCAGCTTGCCTCGCACGGGGCGGGGCAGACGCGGCCGGTGAATTCAGGGAAGTTGTTGGTGCTGTGCAGCGTCTCCAGCGCAGTTTTCCAATCATCCTCATAGACCAGATGGTTCCAGTCCGGGATGATGTTGTTCACCGGACAGCCATTATGGCAAAAGGGGATGCCGCAGGCCATGCAACGCGCGGCCTGATCGTGGATTTCTTGCTTCGACAGCGGAACGACGAACTCATTCCAGTGCTTCAAACGCTCCTCGGGCGCGGTGTAGCTGCGGTCCTTACGCTCAACTTCGAGGAAACCTGTGGGCTTGCCCAAACTCTTTCTCCAAACTTCGATATTCTGTCGCGAAAGGGGGAAGCGCCGCTTCCCCCGGACGATCACTCGGCGGCTACGGGAGCCACTGCGAGCCGTTCGTCCTCCATGTTTTGCAGGGCGCGGCGATAGTCCTTCGGCATCACGCGCACGAACTTGCCCAACGTGCCCTGCCAATCGGCCAGCAGCTCAGCCGCCCGTTCCGATCCGGTGTAGAGCTTGTGCCGTTCCAGCAGGACGCGCAGGCGGTCCGCATCATGCCGGAGCATGTCGCCCATGCCCCAATCATGCACATCGACGCCGCGTTGCAGCGGACGGCCAAGGCCATCGTCGTCCGACGCCGTCGCAGGGACCGGATCAACATCGACCATCGCCGCATTGACTTTGGACCGGAAGCTGCCGTCCGGGTCATAGACATAGGCCACGCCGCCCGACATGCCCGCCGCGAAGTTGCGCCCGGTCTGTCCCAGCACCACGACCACGCCGCCGGTCATATATTCGCAGCCATGGTCGCCAACGCCTTCGACGACCGCGATCGCGCCCGAATTGCGGACGGCGAAACGCTCGCCGCCGACGCCCCGGAAGAAGGCTTCGCCCGAAATCGCGCCGTACAACACCGTGTTGCCGACGATGATGTTTTCGGTCGGAACGCGCTTTGCATCCTCCGGCGGACGAACGATGATGCGGCCGCCCGACAGTCCCTTGCCGACATAGTCATTGGCGTCGCCGGTCAGGTCGATCGTCACGCCATGCGCCAGGAACGCGCCGAAGCTTTGGCCAGCAACGCCCTCGAACTTCACATGGATGTTGTTGTCGGGCAGGCCTGCATGACCGTGGCGACGCGCCACTTCACCCGACAGCATCGCGCCGACGGTGCGGTTCACGTTGCGGATCGGCCGTTCGATGCGGACAGGGGTGCGGTTTTCCAGCGCATCCTGCGCCGCCTTGATCAGGTCCTGATCGAGAGCGGCGTCGAGGCCATGGTCCTGCCCTTCGGTGTTGCGCAGCGTCAGGCCCTTGTCTGGCTCGACCTGGTGCAGCAGGCGAGAAAGGTCGACGCCCTTCGCCTTCCAGTGGTCGATCGCCTTGCGCATGTCGAGCTTGTCGACGCGACCCACCATTTCGTCGATCGTGCGGAAGCCGAGCTGGGCCATGATGCCCCGCAGCTCTTCCGCGACGAAGAAGAAATAGTTGATCACATGCTCGGGCTGGCCGGTGAAGCGCTTGCGCAGCACGGGGTCCTGCGTGGCGACGCCCACCGGGCAGGTGTTGAGATGGCATTTGCGCATCATGATGCACCCAGCCGCGATGAGCGGCGCCGTGGCAAATCCAAACTCGTCCGCACCCAACAGCGCGCCGATGGCGACATCGCGGCCAGTTCGCAGCCCGCCGTCGACCTGCACGGCGATGCGGGTGCGCAGACCGTTCAGCAGCAGCGTCTGCTGCGTTTCGGCAAGGCCGATTTCCCAAGGCGAACCCGCATGGGTCAAGGAAGTTAGCGGCGAGGCGCCGGTGCCGCCTTCATAGCCCGAAATCGTCACATGATCCGCGCGCGCCTTCGAAACGCCCGCTGCGACCGTGCCGACGCCGACTTCGGAGACCAGCTTCACCGAGATACGCGCACCGGTATTGACGTTCTTCAGGTCGTGGATCAGCTGCGCTAGGTCCTCGATCGAATAGATGTCGTGATGCGGCGGCGGCGAAATCAGGCCCACGCCAGGGGTCGAGTGACGGGTCTTGCCGATGGTTTTGTCGACCTTATCGCCCGGCAACTGGCCGCCTTCGCCCGGCTTTGCGCCCTGCGCCATCTTGATCTGCACGTCATCGGCATTGACCAGATATTCGGTCGTGACGCCAAAGCGGCCCGAAGCGACCTGCTTGATCGCCGACCGCATGGAATCGCCGTTCGGCAGCGGCTTGAACCGGATCGGGTCCTCGCCACCTTCGCCGGTGTTCGACTTGCCGCCGATCCGGTTCATGGCCATCGCAAGGGTGGTATGCGCCTCCCAGCTGATGGAGCCATAGCTCATCGCGCCGGTGGCGAAGCGTTTCACGATCGCGCTTGCCGGTTCGACCTCATCGACCGGGATCGCTGTGTCGGCGAACTTGAAGTCCATCAGGCCGCGAATGGTCAGCAGGCGCTCATTCTGCTCGTTGATGGAGGCGGCGAAGGCTTCATATTCCTTCGGATTATTGCCGCGCACCGCATGTTGAAGCGATGCGACGCTCTGCGGCGTCCAGGCATGTTCCTCGCCGCGCACGCGATAGGCATAGGCGCCGCCGACATCCAGCATATTGCGGTATATCGGATTGTCGCCATAGGCTTCGCGATGGCGGCCCACCGTCTCCTCGGCGATCTCGGTGAGACCGATGCCCTCGATAGTCGTCGCGGTGCCGGTGAAATAGCGCTCCAGGAACGCCGAATTGAGGCCAATCGCGTCGAAAATCTGCGCGCCGCAATAGCTCTGATAGGTCGAAATGCCCATCTTGGACATGACCTTCAGGATGCCCTTGCCGACAGCCTTGATGTAGTTTTTCTGAACTTCGTAAGCGGACAGCGGCAGGTTCTGCTTCACGCGAATCTGCTCGAGTGTCTCGAACGCGAGATAGGGGTTCACCGCCTCCGCGCCATAACCTGCGAGCACGCAGAAATGATGCACCTCGCGCGCTTCACCGGTCTCGACCACCAGGCCGGTCTGCATGCGCAGCCCCTGGCGGATGAGGTGATGATGCACCGCCGCCGTCGCCAGCGCGGCGGGAATGGCGATCCGCTCGACCGACACGGCCCGGTCGGACAGGATCAGGATGTTCTGGTCGGCCAGAACAGCTTCGGTTGCCTGATTGCAGATGCGCTCGATTGCGCGCTCCAGACCGCCTGCGCCCTCAGTCGCGGGCCAGCTGATGTCGATGGTCTGGGTGCGGAATGCGCCATCCATCGCGTCATGAATGCCGCGAATCTTGGCAAGGTCCGCGTCGGTCAGCACCGGCTGCGACGTTTCCAGCCGCTTGTGCGTACCAGCATGGTGGCCAAGCAGGTTCGGGCGCGGGCCGATCATCGACACCAGGCTCATCACCAATTCCTCGCGGATCGGATCGATCGGAGGATTGGTGACCTGCGCGAAATTCTGCTTGAAATAATCGTAGAGCAGACGCGACTTTTGGCTGAGCACGGCGATCGGCGTGTCGATGCCCATCGAACCGATCGGGTCCTCGGCATTGCGCGCCATCGGCTCCAGGAACTTCAGCACGTCTTCCTGCGTGTAGCCGAACGCCTGCTGGCGATCGAGCAGGGCGGCGGCATCATTGCCACGCGACGGCAGCAGCTCCTCACCCAGCGAAGCCGGCAGTTCCTCCAGCTTATACTGCGTGTCCTTCAGCCAGTCCTCATAGGGATGGGCCTCGGCGAGCTGCGCCTTGATTTCCTCATCCTCGATGATGCGGCCCTGCTCCAGGTCGATGAGCAGCATCTTGCCCGGCTGCAACCGCCACTTGCGGACGATATTCTCATCCTTGAAGGGCAGCACGCCGCTTTCCGAAGCCAGCACGATATGATCGTCGTCGGTCACGATGAAGCGCGCCGGGCGCAGGCCGTTGCGGTCGAGCGTCGCGCCGATCTGACGGCCGTCGGTGAAGGCGATGGCGGCGGGACCGTCCCATGGCTCCATCAGCGCGGCATAATATTCGTAGAAAGCCTTGCGCTGGGGGTCCATCAGCGGATTGCCGGCCCAGGCTTCGGGGATCAGCATCATCACCGCCTGCGCCAGCGGATATCCGCCCGCGACCAGCAGTTCCAGCGCATTGTCCAGGCAGGCCGTGTCCGACTGGCCATGCGGGATCAGCGGCCACATCTTGTCAAGATCGGCGCCCAGCAGCGGCGATTCGAGCGTGCGGCGGCGCGCGTTCATCCAGTTCACATTGCCGCGAACCGTGTTGATCTCGCCATTATGCGCGATGAAGCGATAGGGATGCGCCAGCTTCCACGACGGGAAGGTATTGGTCGAAAATCGCTGGTGGACCAGCGCCAGCGCCGACACGCAGAGCGGGCTGCGCAGATCGTCATAGAAGCTGCCGACCTGATCGCAGAGCAACAGCCCCTTGTAGACGATGGTGCGGGTGGAGAAGGATGGCACGTAAAATTCCGCCAGGCTCTCCAGCCCCTGCTTCTCGGATAGTTCCTTGAGCGGATTCTGTGTCTGCTTGCGAATTGCGAGCAGCTTGCGCTCGAACCCGTCCTGATCCTTGACGTTCGCGCCGCGGCCCACGAAGCACTGACGGATCGTCGGCATCTCGTCGAGAACGGTCTGTCCCAGCCCGTCCAATGTCACGGGAACGTCACGCCAGCCGAGTAGGATCTGACCTTCCTTGACGATAAAGCGCTCCAACTGCTGCACGGCGGCCGCCTCAGCCTCTTGATCGCGCGGCAGGAAACACATGGCGACGCCATAATCGCCCGGCTGCGGTAGATCGACGCCAGCGCCGGACGCCCAGTCGCGGAACAGCGAATCGGGAATCTGGATCAGGATGCCTGCACCGTCACCCACCAGAGGGTCTGCGCCCACCGCGCCGCGGTGGTCGATATTGCGCAAAATTTCCAGGCCACGACTGACAATATCGTGGGTTTTTAACCCTTTGATATTGGCAATAAAGCCCACGCCGCATGCGTCATGCTCATTGCCAGGATCATATAAACCTTGTTTGCCCGGGTATGCCATTCAAGTTCCGTTCTGTGTCGCCGTTTCCGGGAGCCATACTTCCGCGGCGGACAATTGAATACCCATCGCGTGAATCTGCGCCAAATAGGCTAGGTGCCGACCGCCCCGTGCTCGGAAACGGAACAGGATCATTCCGATGGAATCAGGCAATGCCCATCCCGTTGGAGTGTGAATAGCGGCGAACAGCTGCGGGCGATCCCATTGGCGCCGTATCGTCCAAGGAGCGAATATGCAGCTAGTTTCCATCCTGCGGAAAGCGATCGCTGGGGCCCCGCCCAGCGATCCTCAGGACAGCGAGATCTGCGGTCACGTTGCCGAATGTGCGGAAGATGTCTGGGATCGTTTCGACCGCGAGCAGCAGCGGCAACAGACCGATCGGGACCCCCATGGCTAGGCACACAGGCCCGATGGTCGCGAAAAAAGATACCTGCGCAGGCAGGCCCACCGCAGCCAGGCTCACGGGCACCGCAACCAGCGCGCCCAGAAGAAGCGTCCCGAAATCGGGCGACAGTCCATGAAGATGAGCCAGATAAACAGCGACCGCCACATTGGCCGCGGCGCTCGCTGCTCGAAACAGGGATACGGCTAGCGGCAGTATAATGCCGGCGCTCGCCGCAGGCACCTGCAAGGGAGCCGCTGCCGCCAGCATGGCTGGGAGGGATGCGAGCGACGATTGTGTGCTGAGGCCCACTATTTGGGCGGGAAGAACTGCGCGCACGAACGCGAATGGCGACATCCGTCCTGCCACCGCCGCTGAAATCCATGCGAGAATGGCGGCCAATAAGCAAGCGGCAGCCGCGACCACGACATAATGGGCCAATGCGCCTGCCGCTGAAAGGCCCACCCGCGCGCCCACCCCGAACGCCAGCGCGAACACGCCGACCGGCGCCAGGAGTAATATCCACCGTACGATGACCAGCATCGTTTCGGTCAGTGCGCGAAACAGCAGCAAAAAGGCCGTTTGAAGCTGTTGTTCGATACGCACCAGCGCGAGGGCAAACAGCAGCGCGAAAATCACCAGAGGCACCATGGCTGTGTCGGCGGCCGCTTTGATCGGGTTCGTGGGCGCGAAGCCCCGTATCCATTCTCCTGGCGTCGAAAATATTGGGGGCGGGGTGCCGACATGAAGAGCAGTTGCCGCCGCTGGAACAGGGTGAAGATGCAAGATGAATGTGGTGGCCGCTGCCGCAAGAAGGCAGGCGCCAAGCAGCAGAATAGCGAACCAGAGAACCGCACCCATCGCAAGGCGGCTCTGCTTTGCGCTGGATGCCGCAGTCGCGACCCCTGTCACAATCAGTCCGAACACCAGTGGGACGATTGTCATCGTTAGGGCGTCTACCCAGAGCTTCCCGACCAGGTCGGTCAGGGCGAGCGCATCAACCAGCCCATCGATTTCTTGTCGTGCCGTCATTGCGCCGCCGGCCACGCCAATAATAAGGGCGATCAGCGTGAGGTGAGGAACAGAAAATGCCCGTACCTGAAAGCGAGAGCGGATCGTCAGGTTAGCATCCTCTTGTCTGAACGTAGGCAGGGGAACTCGTCGCAGTGCCAAGTTGGCTTTGTCAGGAAGCCGTCACCCCGTATCATGTGACCATGATGCCGCGCAATCACCAGGATCTAGATGATGGCGGCTTTCCGGACGGCAGCATGGAACGCCCGGCGCTGACCCGGCTGCTTGCCGATATCCAGTCGGGCAGGGTCGATGTGGTCATCGACTTGAACCTATCCCACACAGCCGTGAAAAATCGCCATAAGCTGTTGAAATTATAAAGAAAAATGGAACTGGCTGGGGCGGCAGGATACCCAGCCAGTTTCGCTGTAAGTGACTGAATATAAAGAGACTTTGCCCTCTCTCACCATGCAGGAGCCATGGCGGGGACCATCGAAGGGGCCAAGACGATGACCAGCATCCAATATGTCAGCCGCAAGGATGGCACATATTATTTCCGGCGGACAGTCCGTTTAGGTGACGATAAGCCTTTCCGTTTACGCCTGTCGCTCAGGACCATGAACCATCGCCAGGCAAAGGCCATCGCGCCCGCGCTCGCTATGGCATGCGAGGTAGTGCGAAAAAGGCTGATGACAACAATGGGGCGAGACGGACTGTCGGCAGCGCAGAGGGCCGAAATCTTCAAGCGCCAGATGCTGCGCGAACGCGATCGCATTGAAGCGGGGCACGCCGAGCTTCAGCTCATGGATCTCGGCGACCAATTGCCAATCGAAGCGCTCAACTTCAGGCTGGACGCGGGCGAAGCAGTCAGTCGCGAACTCGCCGACAACGGCGACACAGCCGATTTCCTATTTGTCCGCATAGGGTCGGCGGCGATGGTCAACATCGTCTCCGACGCGGCCCGGAACAGCAGGTCATAGACTAGCGCCTTGTTCTGCCACGCGATGTCGGCGATCTCGGCCGGCAGCGTGAAGACGACGTGGAAGTAGCCGACGGGGAGCAGGTCGGCCTCGCGCTCCGCCAGCCAGGTGCGCGCGGCGGCGCCCTGGCACTTCGGGCAGTGCCGGTTCCGGCAGCTATTGTAGGCGACCCGCCAATGCCCACAGTCCTCGCAGGCTTCGACATGACCGCCCAGCGCCGCAGTGCGGCAGGTCTCGATCGCGGACATCACCTTGAGTTGGTGCAGGCTGAGATGCCCTGCATGCGCGGCCCGATAGGTGGGCCCAGCAGAACGGAAGATGTCGGCGACCTCAAGGTCGGGGCGCACCGGCTCAGCCGGCGCCGGCTGATCCTGTGGGCGCCTTGCCCTCCATCAGCGCCATGAGTTGGTCGAGCGGGCCCGACACGGCGTGGATCGTCCGAGTGGATACCTTGGTGTAAAGCGCAGTCGTCTCCAGCTTAGGTGTTTAGTCCCAGCATGTGATGGTGTAAATTTGACCTCATCACAACGGAGGGAGC
>CAMPHJ010000012.1 GCA_946885845.1 uncultured Sphingobium sp.
CGCCGGTGAAGCCGTGCGTGTCCTTGCTCTCACCATTTTTGAACTGGAGCGGCAGAACGCCCATGCCGACCAGGTTCGAACGGTGGATACGTTCGAAGCTTTCGACGATGACGGCGCGCACGCCCAGCAGGTTCGTGCCCTTCGCCGCCCAGTCGCGCGACGATCCGGTGCCATATTCCTTGCCACCGATGACGACCAGCGGCGTGCCGTCAGCCTTGTGCTTCATCGCCGCGTCGTAGATCGGCATGATTTCGCCTTCATAACGGGTCATGCCGCCTTCGACGCCGTCCAGCATCAGGTTCTTGATGCGGATGTTGGCGAAGGTGCCGCGCATCATCACTTCATGATGGCCACGGCGCGCGCCATAGCTGTTGAAGTCGGCCTGTGCCACCTGATGCTCGCTCAGCCACTTGCCTGCGGGCGAGCTGGCCTTGATCGACCCGGCGGGCGAGATGTGGTCGGTGGTGATCGAATCGCCAAAGACCGCCAGCGGCTTTGCCTCGATAATGTCGTGGACCGGCGCGGGGGTCATGCTCAACCCTTCGAAATAGGGCGGGTTGGCGACATAGGTGGAGCCGGCGCGCCAGCTGTAGGTGTCCGAACCGGTGACGTCGATCGCCTGCCAATGGGCGTCGCCCTTGTAGACATTGGCGTAGCGCGCCTGGAACATCGCGCGATCCATGCAGCCTGCCATGGTGGTGGCGACTTCGTCATTGGTCGGCCAGATGTCCTTCAGGTAGACATCGTTACCCGTGGTGCTGACGCCAATCGGGGTGGTGATGAAATCTTCGATCACCGTGCCCTTGAGCGCATAGGCGACGACCAGCGGCGGCGAGGCAAGGAAGTTGGCGCGCACGTCGGGCGACACGCGGCCTTCGAAGTTGCGGTTGCCGGAGATCACAGCGGCGGCGACGAGGCCGTTTTCGTTGATCGCCTTGCTGATCGGTTCGGCCAGCGGGCCGGAGTTGCCGATGCAGGTGGTGCAACCATAGCCGACAAGGTTGAAGCCGACCGCGTCAAGATGCTCCTGAAGGCCAGCCTTGGCGAAATAATCGGTAACCACCTGGCTACCGGGTGCAAGCGATGTCTTGACCCAAGGCTTGGGCTTGAGGCCCAGTTCGTTCGCTTTCTTGGCGACCAGGCCAGCAGCGACCATGACGCCGGGGTTGGACGTGTTGGTGCAGCTGGTGATCGCGGCGATGGTGACGTCGCCGTCGCCAATGTCGAAATCCTTGCCCTCAACCGGCACGCGCTGCTGCGCCTTTTTGTAGGTGTTGACGAGGTCAGCGTTGAACACGTCATCGACTTCGGGCAGCGAGACGCGGTCCTGCGGGCGCTTGGGTCCGGCGAGGCTGGGGACGACGGTGGCGAGGTCGAGTTCCAGCGTGTCGGTGAAGACAGGGTCAAGCGTGGGGTCGATCCAGAAGCCCTGCTCCTTAGCATAGCCTTCGACCAGCGCGATATTCTCTTCCGTGCGGCCGGTCAGACGCATATAGTCCAGCGTCTTGTCGTCGATGCCAAAGAAGCCGCAGGTCGCGCCATATTCGGGCGCCATGTTAGCGAGCGTCGCACGGTCGGCCAGCGACAGCGATGCGAGGCCGGGGCCGAAATATTCCACGAAACGGCCAACCACGCCTTTGGCACGCAGCATTTGGGTGCAGGTCAGGACCAGATCGGTGGCGGTCACGCCTTCCTTCATCGTGCCGATCAGCTTGAAACCGACGACTTCGGGGATGAGCATGGAGACGGGCTGACCCAGCATCGCGGCTTCCGCTTCAATGCCGCCGACGCCCCAGCCGAGCACGCCCAGGCCGTTGATCATCGTGGTGTGGCTGTCGGTGCCGACGCAGGTGTCGGGATAAGCGACGGTGACGCCGTCAGGGCCTTCGCTCGACCAGACGGCCTGCGCGATATTTTCCAGGTTCACCTGATGGCAGATGCCGGTGCCGGGAGGCACGGCGTAGAAGTTCGCGAGGGACTTACTGCCCCATTTCAGGAAGTCGTAGCGCTCCATATTGCGCTGATATTCGATTTCCACATTCTGTTCGAACGCCTTGGGCGTGCCGAATTCGTCGACCATGACCGAATGGTCGATGACAAGGTGGACGGGGACCTGCGGGTTGATCTTGCTGGCGTCGGCGCCCAGCGCGTTCATCGCGTCGCGCATGGCGGCCAGATCGACCACGCAAGGCACGCCGGTGAAGTCCTGCAGCAGCACGCGCGCGGGACGATACTGGATTTCACGTTCGGCCTTGCCCCGATCATTCTGCCAGTCGACAATAGCCTTTACGTCTTCGGTCGTGACGGTCACGCCATCTTCGAAACGGAGCAGGTTTTCCAGCAGCACCTTCATCGAGAAAGGCAGACGCGAAACGTCGCCGAGCTTTGCAGCAGCCTTCTTCAGCGAATAATAGGCAATGTCCTTGCCGCCGACTTTCAACGTGTCGCGCGTGCCGAGTGTGTCCTGTCCGATGGCGGTCATAAGTCGTGCGTCTCCTCGCGGTGCCCGGCCAAGGGGCTAGGAGGATAACGACATTCCACCAGGCGCTCGCCAGCGCAGATGAGATCCGACCGACAAGGTGGCGGGATGCGCCCCAACCAATGGCCGAAGCGGGTATGTCCCTTGATGGCCGCCGCCATAGCGCTTGTCCGCCCGGAGTCAATGCGAAGGCGCGAAATGGCACGGCTTGCGAATCTTTCCTGTGGACGCGTCGATTGCACAAAGGATACATTGGCAGGCAGCCGCGTTCTGTTTCATGGAGCGGCTTGATGAAAGAAAATGGTCGCGCGCTCTGGCTTTTGTCGTTGCATCAATGGCGACGTATAAATCTTCGTCGGACATGGTGCCGAAAATAAATGTCTGAGGAGGAAGACGATGCGCCCAGTATCAACCTTCGCCGCCGGAAAGTCGTTCGACCCGGCATCCAGAGGTTATATTATCCATTATCATCCCGGTGAGGCCAATCACTGCCCCAGTTGTGGACGCAGTCATTGGATGGTCGGCCGTCTGATGGCCGAATGCGCCTATTGCGCCACCGCGCTGCCATTGGAAAATAACCGTGGCGTCGGCGCATGCGCGCGCGTCGTTCGAAGCCATACTTCGGTCCCGCTGATCGATCAGATGCGGCCCATTACTGCCTGAACGGCTCCGCTGCCGCCCGGACAATCAGGCGGCGGCAACGCCTTCCACTTCCACAATGTCGTTCCCGGCATAATAGCCTTGAACGCGCACCCGTTTTTCAACGTGGTCCACGGGAACGCGCAACAACACCAGGCGGAATGTGCCGCCCAGATCGCGCTGGAGCAGGAAGCCCGATCCGTCGCGGATCAACCTGCCTGTTTCGTCTACCCCAGCGCCGATCTGTGTCATGGCCTTAGTCTATCGCGTTCTTGATCCCCTTGCCAGCCAGCAAGCCGAGCACCAGAAAAAGAGCGAAGAGCGCGATGGCGATGAAGAACAGAATCTTTGCGATTCCTACAAATGTGCCCGCTGCGCCGCCAAATCCTAAAATGGCGAGCACCGCGGCTATCACGAGCGATATAATGGCGAGGCGAATCATCACATTGTCCTTTTTTCCAGGTCTGATGATCGAACGACCAGTGGCAGCGCCAGTTCCATAGCCGGGATGTGGGCCAGAATGACAATTGATGCCCGGCACAGCTTGCAGATGACAAAGCAGGGCCGCTCTGGCATCGGGCAAAGATAATCAATGGCACGATAATCACGGGCGGCGACTGAGATATGACGAAGATTGGCATTTTCGGTGCAGCGGGCCGCATGGGCCGGACGATCGCACAGGTGGCACTGGAATCCGGGCTGGAAATCAGCGGCGGGACCGACCGTCCCGATAGTGGCGACCTGTTGCCCGGCATCGCCATTACGTCCGATCCGTTGGAGCTTGCCAGGCAAAGCGACGTGCTGATCGACTTTTCCGTGCCTGCCGCGCTGGCCGGGCATCTGGACGCCTGCGTCACCGCTGGAAAGCCCGTGCTGGTGGGCACCACCGGGCTGGAGGCTGAACATCACGGCCTGATCGACAAGGCGGCTCAATCCATTGCCGTTTTGCAGACCGGGAACACGTCGTTGGGAGTCAACGTTTTGGCCGCCCTGGTCGAACAGGCGGCGGCGCGTCTGGGCGATGATTGGGACGTCGAAATTGTCGAGATGCATCATCGGCACAAGGTCGATGCGCCTTCCGGTACGGCCCTGTTATTGGGCGAGGCGGCGGCGCGCGGGCGTCACATTTCCCTGGCCGACCATAGCGATCGCGGCCGCGACGGCATCACCGGCGCGCGCGTTCCGGGAACCATCGGTTTCGCGGCGCTGCGCGGGGGATCGGTGGCCGGTGATCATCAAGTAATTCTGGCCAGCGAGGGCGAACGGATCGAACTGGGCCACCGGGCCGAAAGCCGGGTCATCTTTGCGCGCGGCGCCGTCAAGGGCGCGACCTGGCTGCGCCGCCAGGCGGCGGGCCGTTACGACATGAAGGGCGTGCTGGGCCTCTGAGCGTTCGATGAACCGGGATCAGATCTTCGATTTTTTCAGCCGACTGGCCGAAGCCAATCCTGCCCCCCGGACGGAGTTGGAATATGGCAATGATTATCAGTTGCTGGTGGCGGTCGTGATGTCCGCCCAATCGACCGATGTCGGCGTCAACAAGGCCACTCGCGCCCTTTTCCGTGAGGTGGAGACCCCTGCTCAGATGGTCGCGCTGGGTGAAGAGGGGCTGAAGGCGCACATCAAGACAATCGGCCTGTTCAACGCCAAGGCCAAAAATGTCATCGCCCTGTCGGAGATACTGGTCCGTGATTTCGACGGGCAGGTGCCCGAAGACCGCGATCTGCTGACCACCCTGCCCGGCGTCGGGCGCAAGACGGCCAATGTCGTGATGAACACCGCATTCGGGCATGAAACTTTCGCCGTGGATACGCATATCTTTCGCATCGGCAATCGCACCGGCCTGGCACCGGGGAAGACGCCACTGGCCGTTGAGCAAAAGCTGGAAAAGCGCGTGCCGGGGCCGTTCCGGCGGGACGCGCATCACTGGCTGATCCTGCATGGCCGCTATGTGTGCAAAGCGCGCCGCCCCCAATGCTGGCGCTGCGTCGTGGCGGACCTTTGCCGTTACAAGCCAAAGACGCCTGCTCCTTCCCAAAAGGCGAGCATTGCGGCTGCCGCATCCGCCGGGTGATAGCCTTTCCCATTATCGTGCGGTTCAGCCAGCCTATGCTAAACCACTGACGCAATGGCGGCGTTGACTGGCATCACGCCCCGAAAATGTGAGGAGAGATACGCATGACCGCCTTCGTCTCTGCGCCAGTTGCGGGCATAGCGCTCGCCGTCGCTGTCGCCTGCGCGATCGCGCCCGCGGCGGCCAAGCCCAAGGCCGACAATCTGGTCCCGTCCGGCAAGGCCGTGAGTTGCGTCAATTTGCAGTCTATCCGCAGCACACAGGTGCGCGACGACCGGACCATCGATTTCATCATGAACGGCAACAAGGTCTATCGGAACCAGATGAAGCATAGCTGCCCCGGCCTGGGTTCGGAACGGCGGTTTCTTTACAAGACCAGCCTGTCACAGCTTTGTTCGGTGGACATCATCACGGTGCTGTACAACACGCCCAATCTGAACCCCGGCGCCAGTTGCGGCCTGGGCATGTTCCAGCCGATGGTCAAGGCCCCGAAATAGAAGATACCTGTCGCGATTTGGTGCTGGCGCGGACGGATAGGCTTTGCTAAGCGGCGCTTCGCACCAGCGACATGCACCCATAGCTCAGCTGGATAGAGCGTTGCCCTCCGAAGGCAAAGGCCAGTGGTTCGAATCCACTTGGGTGCACCATTTTCCGTGTAAGATGAACGTTGGGGCCGTCGGTTCAGACTTTCGCCTTTGTCGAGGCGGCCATTTCAGATGGACTGAATATTCGCTGCGAAAATGTCGCTGTTTGGCCGCGTGGGTGCACCCGTCCTGGCCAAGCGAACACAGGTTAGAAGCAGGATCGAAATGCTGACCAGTTCGCCCCCGTCTTCGACAAATCCGATGACATTGTCCGACGCTGGAACGAATCTGATCATGAATTCGTGAAACGCGTCCACGATGCTTCCAAACACACCCAGCAGGAGGATCGGCAACAGCACGGCGATGATCTGCACCCGCACGAAGCGTTGTGACAGCATGCATCCTGTGGCAGCCAGCGCCAACGTAGCGCCTCCGACGAGCATCGTGAACAAAGCTTGCCCCGCATTGTCGTGAGCAGGCACAAGGATATCACCCATATATTCGTGGATACGCATATAATCATCGAGGAAGAGGTATAATATCACCAACGCCATGGGCATGATCTGATATATTTTTCGGCGGATCGAGAGATGAAATATCAGAACAGACGACATCAATAGACAAGCATATTCGAAATATTCAGACAGGCTTCTGTCCTTATCAACCCGAAATGGGCGGTCATTTCCTCCGACAATTCCGTTCACAGCGGCAATATGCAGCAGAATGAAAAACAGATTGGCAAGGAAGATGGCAAGCGCCAGCCTTGTGCTCAGCGCACGCCAAATTATGTCTAGGGCCTCCCTGACTTCGCCGGGAAAATCCCATCTCGTTACCAGCCACCTGATAAGGCTCATCACCGGCCAAATCCCTCCCGCCCGCCAAGGGGTGAAGACAGATATCAATGATCGGATTTGAGCGGCCAATGCCACGGCGGTTAGAGACACACTATTTGGAGGGTGTCGCTTATCCAAATGTGAGAATATCAAGCGCCGTCTATAACGAAGGACAACTACTCTTCGTTATAACCAGTCCGCTATTTCAGCCCCCCGCCCATCGCGCGGTATAGTTCGATCATGTTGGCGGCACGGGCCAGACGGGTGGCGAGCATGCTGCGTTCGGCATTATACAGGGTGCGCTGGGCATCCAGCGTGGTCAGGAACGGGTCGACACCGGCGCGGAAACGCGCTTCGGACAGGCGATAGCCGACCCGGGCAGCGTCCCTTAGTGAGCTTTGCGCTTCCATCTGCGCGGTCATGGTGCCGCGACGGGCAAGGGCGTCGGCGACTTCGCGAAAGCCAGTCTGGACGCTCTTTTCATAGGTGGCGAGCATGGCGTCATAGGTCGCCCGGCTGTAGCGCAGATTGCCCTGATTCCTGCCGAAGTCGAAGATCGGCAAGCCGACCGAAGGCGCCGCCGACCAATAATCGCTGCCGGGCGCGAACAGGTTGGACAGTCCGGCGCTCAAGGTCCCGAACGCCGCCGTCAGAGAAATTTTCGGGAAGAAGGCAGCCCTGGCCGCGCCGATGTCGGCATTGGCGGCGCGCAATTGATGTTCCGCCGACAGAATGTCGGGCCGTTGCAGCAGCACGGATGAAGGAAGGTCCGTGGGCAGGTTCGCCAGCGTGACGTCCCCCTGCGGCATGGCGGACGGAAGATCATCCTGCGCCACAGTCGATCCCGCGAGCAGGTTGAGGGCGTTCTGATCCTGCGCGACCAGCGTGGTCGCCTCTGCAATGTCGGCGCGCGCCTGATCATGGCTGGTCTGTGCCTGGCGGACCTCCAGTTCCGACGCGATGCCCTTGGTAAAGCGGGCGCGGGTCAGTTCCAGCGTCTTTCCGAATGCCGCCTCCAGATCGCGCGCGATCCGCAGCCGTTCCTGGTTCGCAGCCATCGAAAGCCATGCGGACGCTGTTTCGGCGATCAATGCCACCTGCGCCGCGTTGCGGCTTTCGACGCGTGCGAAATATTGTTCCTGCGCGGCCTTGCTCAGGTTGCGGACGCGGCCGAACAGGTCGATCTCCCACGCGGAAATGCCGACGGACGCCGAATAAATGTCGGTGCGGCCAGAAGCGCCGGCTCCCGCGCCCGCGCCCGGCCCCTGCTGAGCAAAGGGCGTGTCCTGATAGGTCGCGCTGCCATTCGCGGCAATCGTCGGGAACAGGCCAGCGCGCTGGACGCGATATTGGGCGCGCGCCTGCTCCACATTGGCGACGGCAATGCGCAGGTCGCGGTTATGGGTGAGCGCATTTTCGATGACGCGTGCGAGTCGCGGATCGGTGAAAAAGTCCCTCCAGCCGGTGTCGGCCGGTTGGATCGCGGACTGCCCGGATATATCTGCCCGGTAGGCTGGCCCCGAAGGACTTTCCACCGGCACCGGCAGCGCGGGCCGCACATATTTGGGCGCCATGTCGCAAGCGCCCAGAGCGAGGGCCAGAGCGGTTGCGGAAACGAGCTTGATCTTGTGCATCTGCCTCATGCCTCCTGCGGTGTGGCGGCAGGGACGCGCCTGTCGGATGCCTGCTCTTCGCCATGATGCTGGCGAAACAGCCGTTTGACGACGGTGAAGAATATCGGGACGAAGAAGATGGCGAGCACGGTTGCCGACAACATGCCGCCCACAACCGCGGAGCCGATGGCGCGCTGCCCCCCAGCCCCTGCACCCTTGGCGAGCGCAAGCGGAAGAACCCCGAAGATGAACGCGAAGCTGGTCATCAGGATGGGCCGCAGGCGCAACTTGCCCGCTTCCAGGGCGGCGCGTGCTGGCGACAGGCCCTCACGCATCTTTTCTTCCGCGAACTCGACGATCAGGATCGCATTCTTGGCCGACACGCCGATAGTGGTGATCAGGCCGACCTGAAGATAGATGTCGTTGTTAAGGCCCACCAGCGCAGCGGCGATGACCGCGCCCAGCACGCCCAGGGGCACGACCAGCATCACCGCGATGGGCACCGACCAGCTTTCATAAAGCGCGGCGAGGCAGAGGAATACGATCAGCATCGAGAGGGCATATAGCGCGGGAGCCTGACCCCCTGAGGTCCGCTCCTCATAGGAAATGCCGTTCCATTCATAGCCAAGGCCGGGCGGCAGCTTGGCGGCATGTTCCTCCATCGCCTTCATGGCTTCGCCCGTGCTCACACCGGGTGCCGGCGAACCCATGACCTGCATCGAGGGAACGCCATTGAACCGTTCCAGCTTGGCTGGGCCTTTGATCCATTCCGTCCCCGCGAAGGACGCGATTGGCGTCATGACCCCCGACGCGCCGCGCACGTGCAGCGCGCCGATGGAGTCAGGGGTGGACCGGAACGGGGCGTCCGCCTGAACATAGACCCGCTTCACCCGGTCGCGGTCGATGAAGTCGTTGACGTAAGCACCGCCCATGGCCGTCGCGATCGTGTCGTTGATGTCGGCCTGCGCGACGCCGAACGCCCCGGCAGCCGCCTGATCCACATTGAGTTTCAGTTGGGCGGTATCTTCCAAGCCGTTGGGACGCACCTGCGCCAGCCGCTCATCCGAGCCAGCCATCCCCAGCAACTGATTGCGCGCGGCCAGAAGCTGGTCGTGCCCCAGATTGCCACGGTCGACGAGCTGGAAATCGAAGCCCGACGCATTGCCCAGTTCGGCAACAGCGGGGGGGACGATGGCAATCGCCTGCCCCAAAGGAAATTGGCTGAAGGCGGCATTGGCGCGCTGGGCAATGGCCTGCACACCGTTTTCTGCGCCTTTGCGTTCTTCCCAATCCTTCATGCGGACGAAGGCGATGCCGACATTCTGCCCCTGCCCCACCAGGCCGAAGCCCGCGATGGTGAAGACGGCTGCTGCGTTTTTCTCTTCATCCTTCAGATAATGGTCGCGCACCCGGTTGAGCGTCCGTTCGGTTTCGTCAATGCCCGATCCGGCAGGCAGCGCCACCTGGTTGATCAAGCGCCCCTGATCTTCGTTCGGCAGAAATCCGCCGGGCAGGCGCATGAAGATGACCGCCATGCCGATCGCGATCAGACCATAGACCAGCATGGTCCGGGTCCGGCTCTTCTCCAGCTTTTTAACGGCAACGCCATAGCGGACGACATTCCTGTCGAAGGTGCGGTTGAACCAGCCGAAAAACCCCTTCTGATGGCCATGGCCTTCGCGTTGCGGTTTCAGGATGGTGGCGCACAAAGCCGGGGTCAGGATCAACGCCACCAACACCGACAAGATCATGGCGGACACGATGGTGATCGAAAATTGGCGAAATATGACGCCCGTGGACCCTCCGAAAAAGGCCATGGGCAGGAATACCGCCGACAGAACAAGGCCGATGCCGATCAGCGCGCCGCTGATTTCGTCCATCGATTTCTTTGCCGCTTCCTTGGGCGACAGTCCTTCTTCCTGAATGATGCGTTCGACATTTTCCACAACGACGATCGCGTCATCGACCAGCAACCCGATGGCCAGCACCATGCCGAACAGCGTCAATGTGTTGATGGTAAAGCCCGCCGCATGCAGGATCGCCAACGACCCAAGCAGGACGACGGGAACCGCAATCGTCGGTATCAAAGTGGCGCGCCAGTTCTGAAGGAACAGGAACATCACGACGAAGACGAGCAGGATTGCCTCTATGAGGGTGTGAAAAACCTGTTCAACCGACAATTTGACATAGGTCGAATTGTCGACGGGGAAGTCATATTTGACCCATGATGGGAAGCTGCCCGACAGTTCTTCGACCCGCTTCTTCACGCCTTCGACCGTGTCGAGCGCATTGGCTCCCGGCGCGAGCTTGATGCCGAAACCGGCGGCAGGATGGCCGTTGAAACGCGCGCGAAAGCCGTAGCTGTCCGCGCCCAGTTCGACGCGGGCGACATCCTGCAGCATTACGGTGGAGCCGTCTGGATTGCTGCGCAGAATGATCTTACGGAACTGTTCCGGCGTGCTGAGACGGGACTGCGCGGTCACGGTGGCGTTGAGCGCCTGCCCTTCCGGCGAAGGGGTGCCGCCGATCTGTCCAGCCGAAACCTGCGCATTTTGCGCGCGGATCGCCGCCTTCACGTCACCGGTCGTAACCTTCAGATTCGCCATCTTATAGGGGTCGACCCAAATGCGCATCGCATAGGATGCGCCGAGCATCTGGGTATCGCCAACACCGCTCAGACGGCTGATCGGATCCTGCAGCGTCGAAGCGACGAAGTCGCCCGCGTCATATTGATCATGGATACCGTCATCGGCGTAGACCGCCATCACCATCAGAAAGGCTGATGTCGATTTGGTGACCCGCAACCCCTGCTGCTGCACTTCCTGGGGGAGCAATGGCGTCGCCTGCGCCAGCTTGTTCTGCACCTGCACCTGCGCGATGTCGGCGTCGGTCCCCTGCTCGAAAGTCAGGGTGATCGTCAGCACACCCGCAGAATCGCTGCTCGACGAAAAATAGCGAAGATTGTCGATGCCCTTGAGCTGCTGCTCAATGATCTGGGTCGTCGTGCTTTCCAGCGTTCGCGCGTTCGCGCCGGGATAGGCCGTGCTGATCGTCACGGTGGGGGGCGCGATTTCAGGGAATTGCGCGACGGGAAGCTGGCGGAGCGCCAGAAGCCCTGCGAGCATGAGGGCGACGGCCAGGACCCATGCAAAGATGGGCCGGTCGATAAAATAACGCGCCATGATCTTACTGTGCCCCGCCCGATACCGGCTTTATCTGTTCAGGCGCGCGCGGTTTGACGACCGCACCCGGCTTGAGATTGGTCGGCCCTTCGACGATCAGGCGATCACCTGCCTTTAGCCCTTGGGTGACGATCCACTTGTCGCCCAGGGCCTGTTTGGTTTCCACCTGACGGATTTCAGTCTTGTTCTGGGAATTGACGACCATCGCGGTTGCACGCCCGCGCGCATCGCGGCTGATGCCCTGCTGCGGCGCGAGGATGGCGTTGGTCTGACGCCCGGCAACGACCCGCGCGCGGACATACATGCCCGGCAACAGCAGACCCTCAGGATTGGGGAAAGTCGCGCGCAACGTAACCGCGCCCGAACTGGGGTCGACCGTCACTTCCGAAAACTGCAGCCGCCCTTCCAACGCGTAGGTGCTGCCATTGGGGAGCAGAAGCTGGACGCGCGCGCCATCCGCTTCGCTGACACCGCCATTGCGCAGAGCCTGCCTGAAATTGATGATGTCGGCCGCCGACTGCGTAACATCGACATAGACGCTGTCTATCCGCTGGATTGTGGCGAGCGGGTCGGCCTGCCCCGCCTGCACCAGCGCGCCGGGCGTGAACAGCGACCTGCCGATCCGGCCCGAAATGGGCGCGCGAATGCGAGTGAAATTCTGGTTTACCTGCGCCGCCTGGACAGCCGCCCGCTGGGCAGCGACATCGGCGCGGGCCTGTTGGGCGGTGGCCGCCGCATTGTCCGCTTCCTGACGGCTGACGGCGTTGATGCCGACCAGTTCCTGATAGCGCCGGGCCTGAAGGGACGTTGCGTTGATCGACGCCTGAGCGCGCGCCAGATTGCCGCGTGCCTGCGCCAAGGCGGCCTGATAAGGCGCGTCTTCGATATCGTACAGCAACTGACCGGCCTTCACATAGGCCCCTTCGGCAAACAGGCGTTTACGGATGATGCCGCTGATCTGAGGGCGCACCTCAGCTGTTTCAGCCGCGCTGATACGCCCCGGAAGCTCGCTGATCAGCGGCGCTGATTCGACCTTCAGCGACACGACCCCCACCGATGGCGGCGGCGGCGCGGCAGGTGCCTCCTTGCCGCACCCGCCGAGGACCAGCGTGGACACACAGGCGAACAATCCGACAATCAATCCCTTTTGCACTAGATGTGCTCCGCTTTTTTCTGACCCCGGAGTGAACGTTCATTCCGCTTGCCCGACAGGTAGGAAGATGGCAAGGGGAGTTCAAGGACAAAAGTTGCCGGGGAGCGGAATTTTGGTTGCATTGCAACATGAGTCGGGAAGCAAGGAGCGCATATTGGCGACGGCCCGCGCCCTGTTCAACCTTCGGGGGTTCCATCAGACGTCAATGGCCGAACTGGCCAGCAGTGCACAGGTATCTGTGGGCCAGATTTACCGACTGTTCAAAAGCAAGGAAGACATCATCAGCGCCATCGTCGAGGTGGACTCGATCGAGCGGCGGAATGAAATTGCGGCACTGCGCAATAGTTTATGCACAGGCGAAATCGGGGTTGAGCAGGCGTTTGAGCACCTGTTTCGAGGCGCTCTGGCCGATCATGAAGAAGCTCTGTCCTTCGACATATTGGCCGAAGGATTTCGCAGCGAGCGCGTTGGCGAAACGATAGCCGCCTTGTGTAGCGACCTGCGCCCATGGCTGCGCGATTTTGCCTGCGCGGCCAATCCTCAACTTGGCGAAGACAGTCTGGGCGATGCCGAAGAGCTGATCCTTGCCTGTATGTTCGGTTTTGGCCACCGCAGCCTTGCCCGCCCAAAGCTGAGCGCCGAGGCGACTGCCAAGGGCGCGGCGCGTATGATCGTCGCGGCGCTGCGCGAGATAGACTGACCGCCCCCTCTACGGCGAAAGCGCGCCGCTGTCAGCGCGCCTCCACGCCTTCGGGCAGGACGACGGCGGACCAGCTTTTACCGGGCTTCAGATAGCGGGCGGCCAGCGCCTGAATCTGCGCCGGAGTGACGGTCAGCATGTCCCGCGCCATGGTCTGCATCGCCTGGACGTATCGGGCGTCATGCGCCGCCCCTTCCATCTGGTTCATCCAGAAGGCGTTGCCTGTTCCCGCCCGCATCAGCAACTGCCGCATCGGCGCGACCGCACGCTGCAATTCATCATCACTAACCGGATTTTGAGCCAGGTCGGCGGCGGTGTCTTTTACGACGCCATAGAAATATTCGATGCGATCCGGCCTCACCTGGCTGGTGACCAGTATGTAGCCGCCATTATCATATGAAAACGGCCAGTTATTCTGCACGCTGGGGGAATAAGCGGCCCCCTCGGTAGAGCGCAGCTTGTCGAAAAGCCGATCGTTGAAGATCTGCGTCAATATCTCCAGCTGCCGGGCCTCCGTTTGGAGCGAAAAGCCACCTGCGGTCGGCCAAGCCATGACAGCTGCCGCCTGATCCTTGCTGCCCTTGTGGCGCAGGACGACGGGCGTCGCTACCGGAGCCGGGAAGCGCATCACCTTGTTCGCGGCCGGAACCGGGGCATTCGGACGCGCAGGAAGAGCGCCGAAGGTCGCTGCCACCGCCTGGATCGCATCGTCGGGATTTACCTGCCCGAATATCTGCACTTCGATGGGGCCGGACGCGAGCAGCGGTTCCCAGGTCTGGCGAAACGCCTGTGGGGTAAGCGCCTCTATTTCCGCGCGTGACGGCGTGCGGAACCGCACATCCTTGTCATGCAACAGCCAGTTGAGGTCGCGCGCCAGCACCGAATCGGGCGCGCGCGCCATCGCGTCATAGGCGACCGCCGCCCCCGTCTTGACGCGGGCAATCGGCGCTGGGTCCCAGCCCGGTGCGAACAATTTGGCAGCGAAAAGCTGAAGCTGATCCTTGTAATCGGCGGGCCGGGTGACAGCCTGAAGCTCAAAAGCATCATCGTCGATGGAAAAATCCATGCCCATCCGGCGACCGTTGGTCAGCTCATCCAGCTCGCGCTGGCCCAGCTTGCCGATGCCGCCCGCCACCAGAGCATAGTTGCCCGCCCAACCGGGCGCGGGCTTCGTCGGAGAAAAGGCCTGCTGGCCATGGCCGAAACGGACGTTGATGCGCACCTTTTCAGTTTCGGCATCATTGGCGAACAGCGTCAGCTTGACCCCATTGGCGAAGGTGATGCTGTCCATGCCCGGTAGACCGACCGATGTGCGGGACACGACCTTTCCGGGCGGGCCGATTTTGGGCAGGTCGGCCATGGTCACCGGCTTGGCGGACAGGCGCACGTTGGTCGCAGCCTTTACCGGGGTCGCCACAGCCGTCGCCAACCGGGCGTCCACGCCGGGCTGAACCTTGCCCGTCACCAGCATGGCGCGAAACACGCCTGCCGAAAACAGCCGCCGCGTCGAATCCAGTATCTTTTGCGGCGTCATCGCAGGCTTGCCCGACCGAAAGATGTCGAGCGCCGCCTGCGGGCTGACCGTCGTTTCCCGGATGTCGACGGCGCTTACAAGGTCGCTCGCCTGCTTGGCGCCGGCTTCGGTGTCGGCATTTTCGACCTGGATCGCGAGCGCGGTGTCCAGCTGCGCATATTCGCGGTCTATTTCCTGCTGGCTGGGCGCGCTGGCCTTTGCATCCTCAATGATCGCGCGCACGTCGTGCAGCGATTTTTCCCAATTTTCCCCGGTGGGCAGGATGGTGACGAAGGTGCCATCGGCAGACCGGCTGACATCCTGTTGATCGACGCTGGCCTGCAGGAAGCTGCCGCCAGCGCGCGCGGCCTGCTCCAGCCGCCGACTGATGATCTGCAACGCGAGCATGTCGGTCAGCTTGTCCTGATTATAGACAATCGTATCGGCGCGGGGATTCCACGGACGCAACCAGGCCATGGTCAATCCGGTAGGCGCGCCCGGTTCCACTATGACTTTCGTAGCTGGGGCCTTGGGATCGGGTTCGCCAAAGTCCGGCAGCGGTGCACCCTTCCCTTCCACCGACCAGCCGGAAAACTGATCCTTGATCAGCTGTTCCGCAACCGCCGGGTCCATGTCGCCTGCAATGGAGATGACGGCATTTTCGGGGCGATACCAGCGGTCGTGAAACGCCTCCATCTTGGCGGCGGTCACGGCGGTCAGCGTTTCGACGGAGCCGATCGGACTGCGGCTGGCGAGCGGTTGGCCTGCGAAAAAATGCTCTCGGCTTGCGTCGGAAATGCGCATCTGCGGGCCGACGCCCTCACGCCGTTCGGCCAGCACCACCGCGCGTTCAGCATCGACGGCGGGGTCGACAATGTTTGGATCGGCCATCATCCCCGCCAGGATTTTCAGGCTTTCGCCCAGGCTCTCCTGGGTCGCCTGCGGCAGGTCGAGCGCATAAGTCGTGCCGGTAGGCGTCGTCTGCGCGTTGCTGTCGCTGCCGAACGTCACGCCCAGCCGCTGCCAGATGCGCTTGGATTCACCGTCCGGCACATGACGCGAGCCGCGAAAGGTCAGATGCTCCATGAAATGAGCGTAGCCAAGCTCGTCGGCCTGCTCCATCAGCGATCCGGCATCGATCCGCAGGCGGACAGCCACCTGGCCGGGCGGCACGCCATTGCGGCGAATGGCGTAGCGCAGGCCGTTGGGCAGTTGGCCAAAGCGCCATGCCGCGTCGATGGGAACATCGCTATTTTCATATAACCACGGGCGCAGTTGCGGCGCGGTCGTGCCGGGCCTGGCCGGAGATGACGCAGTGACCGGCTCCGTCCGCGCCGACAGCGGGACGGGCGATCCTGAAATCAGCAGACCAAGGACGATTAGCGAAACGGCGGGGCGCCGGAAGGATTGGCTCATGGCGTTGCAGCCTAAAGCCAATTTCCTGAATAGCTACTGACGAAACTGAACTACAGCTTGCCAGCGCGGCGCTTCGCCGTCCCGTGACCGATCAGCGAACGGTGCGCTGCACCGCACCCTTATGCGCGCCAACGCCGCTGCGACGACGACGCGAAGGCTTTTTAGCCAGTGTTTCGCCATCGGGGCGATGCGCCCGTTCGGCGGTCCCGCGCGGCTGCCTCTGCTGCTGGTCCTGATAGCGGCGCTGACCATCGGCGCGGCGCGCTTTCTGCTCAGGCGTCTGCTCCCGGCCCTTCTTGGGCGGTGCGGCCTTGGGAAGGTTGCGCACGGCCTCGACGAAATTCTCCGGCAGCGGGACGATGTCCAGCTTTACGCGGGTCGTCCGTTCGATCGCCTTGAGGTAGGGACGTTCATCCTCCGCCACAAAGCTGATCGCGACGCCGTCCGCGCCCGCCCGCGCGGTGCGGCCGATGCGGTGGACATATTGTTCGGGCACGTTGGGCAGTTCGAAGTTGATGACATGGCTGACGCCCGACACGTCGATGCCCCGCGCCGCGATGTCCGTGGCGACCAGCAGCTTCACATTGCCGTGACGAAACGCCTGGAGCGCGGTGGTGCGCTGGGCCTGGCTCTTGTTGCCATGGATGGCGACGGCTGGGATGCCCGCCCCTTCCAGAAAGCGCACGACCCGGTCCGCGCCATGCTTGGTACGGGTAAAGATCAACGCCCTGTCGATATCCTCATCCTTGACGGTGAGGGTCAGCAACGCCTGCTTTTCCATCTGATTGACGAAGGTCGCCTGCTGGCGGACCCTTTCAGCGGTCGTGGATTGCGGCGCAACGCTCACCTTTACCGGATTGTGCAGGAACTGGGCGGCCAGCGCCTCAATCTCTCCAGGCATGGTGGCCGAAAAGAACAGGTTCTGCCGTTCCTTGGGCAGCAGCTTTGCGATCCGCTTGAGCGGATGGATAAAGCCCATGTCCATCATCTGGTCGGCTTCATCCAGGACGAAGATTTCCGTGTCCTTCAAGGTGAAGGCGCGCTGGTCGATCAGGTCGAGGAGGCGCCCTGGGGTCGCGACGACGACATCGACGCCCCGGCCAAGCGCCCGGATCTGACGGTTGATGGGGACGCCGCCGAAAACGACTTCGACCGACAATTTGAGGAAGCGGCCATAGTCGCGAAAGCTCTGCGCGATCTGGGCAGCCAGCTCACGGGTCGGCGACAACACCAGCATACGGCAGCCCTGAAGCGGCGTCGGCTTGGGATTGCGCGCGAAATGGTCCAGGCTGGGCAGCGCGAAGGCCGCGGTCTTGCCGGTGCCGGTCTGGGCGATGCCGCACAGGTCCTTGCCTTCCAGCAGAACGGGAATGGCCTGCGCCTGAATGGGCGTGGGCGAACCATATTTCTTGGCGGCGAGCGCCCGGAGGATCGGCTCGGCGAGGCCAAGGTCGGTAAATTGCATAGGGTAAAACTCACAAGTCGAGCGATGCGTCGACGCGGCTGCACATGCAACCGGCGCGCAAGGCGGGTTACGAAACGACCCGCGTGAAAAGGGAAGCCTCAAGCTTGGCGCAGACTTTCATTGGCCGGTTCCGTCACCCCTGCGGGTCGGAACGATCACGCTGCCAATCGCTGTCGGACGGTGACGTCCCCGCTGCGCTGTGGGCCATATGCCCCTGATCCATATAAATAGCAAGCGGTCCCCGCATCTTGCCGGAACCGCTCATCATCCTTCGTAACGCGTGACGTGCTGTACTACAGCGGAATTTCCACATGCTTGTCGCGCATCTCGGCACGAACATCGCCGCCGAACATCTGTTTGAACATGCCGCCCAGCGACATATCGGCAATCCAGACTTCAGCATGACCAAGGTCAAAGCGCAACATAAGCAAGTTGGGATCTTCGCGACCGCCCGGATACCAGCTGGCGACGTCATGCGTCCAATAACGGTCGATGACGGCAGGATCGGTTTCCGTCGTCAATGTTCCATCGATGCACGCGAACAGATGATGACCCTTGCCGGAAAATTGCGCCATTGCAGACCCACCCGCCGCCAGCCGGTTGTCCTTTGTCGTGTAGAACCAGAAACAATGGTTTGCGCCGGGATCCAGTTGAGCGGTCATCGGCAGGCTATGTTCGTGCGAACCTTGAAGGCCGACCATCAGAAAGGGGCTTTGCGCGAGTTCCGTCCAAAAACGATGACGGATGTCGACCTCGTTGCTCATCTTTCTTTCTCCTGTAGCTGAACAATGGATTTAATCGACGAACGGGCCGCGAAGTTCCCTTTCATCTAACCCAAAAGCTTGATCTGAGGCAGTCTTGTCGCCACATAGCGGCCATGCTGATCGAGACAGAACTCACGCCTAATCCGGCGACCATCAAATTCATTCCCGGCCGTGTCGTCATGGGCATGGGAACGCGGGACTTCATCACGCCAGAGGAAGCGGAAGCGTCGCCCCTCGCGTCGGCGCTGTTCGGGCTGGGCGATGTTACGGGCGTTTTCTTTGGCGGCGACTTCCTTTCGGTGACCATCGCGCCCGGCGCGCAGTGGAGCGACGTGAAGCCTGACGTCCTGTCGATCCTGCTTGAGCATTTTTCCGCCAATATGCCACTGTTTGCGCCTGGATCGGCCGACGCGATCGTCGTGCCCGCGGAAGAGGAATTTTCCGACGATCCCGCCGATGCTGAGATTGTCGCCCAGATCAGGGAACTGATCGATACGCGCGTGCGCCCAGCGGTCGCCAATGACGGGGGCGACATCGTCTATCGCGGGTTCGATCGTGGCACGGTGTTTTTGCGGATGCAGGGAGCCTGTTCGGGCTGCCCCTCCTCCACAGCGACGCTGAAAAACGGCATTGAACAATTGCTGAAACATTATGTCCCGGAAGTAACCGAAGTGCGCGCCGTTTGACGTCCTGCGGGACGCTCATTGGCAAATAGAGGCGGATGGACTAACCGCTGAACCGATCCAATCCATCCGGCTTCTCACAGGGGACTTTCTTGCGCACTCTGGTCATCGACACCGCTACACAGGCACTGTCCGTGGCGCTGCTCGAAAATGGCCAGCCGGTGGGTCGTTTCCACGAAATTGTGGGACGGGGCCATGCCGAAGCGTTGATCCCGGCCATTGCCGCCCTGCCCGATGGCGGGCGCGCCGATGCAGTCGCCGTGGATGTGGGTCCCGGCAGCTTCACTGGCGTTCGGATCGGCATCGCGGCGGCGCGCGCGCTGGCACTGGCCTGGTCGTTGCCCCTGCGCGGCTATGGAGCATTGTCCCTGATTGCGGCAAAGGCGGCGTTGAACCATGATGGCGGACCCATCGCCGTCACCATAACCGGTGGACATGGCGAATTATTCTGGCAATGTTTTGAACGAGATGGCCTGACCGCCCTCACCGCACCCGCTTCGACGCCCATTGCCACCCTGGCGGCCCAGATGGACCAGCCAAACATCTATGGCACGGGGGCCGAGGCATTGGTGACGGCCCGTGGCCATGGCCTGGCAGTCAACATTTATCCTGACTCGGTTGATTATCCGTTGATCGCGAACCTTCCCGCGCTGACGCCTTCCCCCATTTACTGCCGTGATGCCGATGCCCGGCCGATGGCAGCCCCGGCGCCTTCATGATCCCCGGCCTGACCCTGGACATCCATGAGGATGCGGAGCGCAATGCCATGGCCGACGCCATGGACGTAATGTCGCAGGCGTTCGACCCGGCTTATGGCGAGGCATGGACATTGTCCCAGCTGGCGGGCGTCATGGTGATGCCGGGAACATGGCTGACCATAGCGCGAGTCGATGCGGCGGTGCTGGGTTTTGCCCTGGTCCGGTCGGTGCTGGACGAATGCGAATTGCTGCTGCTGGCCGTTCATCCGCTTTGGCGCGGGCGCGGCGTGGGAGGCGCGCTGCTGGCCGACAGCCTGGCGACAGCACGACGACGCGGGATCAAGTCGATGAACCTGGAAGTGCGTTCATCGAATAATGCGATAAAATTATATGAAAATGTGGGCTTTGAGTATGTACATCGTCGGCCGGGTTATTACCGCGGCCAGGATGGGCAACTTCACGATGCGCTTAGCTTACGTATAGAAATATTAGAATAGCCTGCATCATTCCTTGCTAAAGGAATGACCAAGGTATAACCCAACGATACCGCTCCTGAAATGATTTCGTTGGGCGGGTCGCAAATCAAATCAGACTTCGCAGGATAAAGAAAATGGAAACCGAATCGGCGCAGAGCGAACTGCTCATTACTTTGACGTCCGACATTGTGGCGGCACATGTCTCCAATAACAGCGTTGCGGTCTCTGATGTCGCTACCCTCATTCAAAATGTACACGCCGCTCTTTCAGGCCTGGCGACGCCCAGCGTCGCGCCGGAAGTAAAGCAGGAACCTGCGGTCTCCGTCCGTTCATCGATCAAGCCGGATTACATCGTCTGCCTGGAAGATGGGAAGAAGCTAAAGATGCTCAAGCGGCATCTGATGACCCACTACCAGATGACGCCGGACGATTACCGGGCGAAATGGGGCCTGCCAACGGACTATCCGATGGTGGCGCCGAATTACGCCGAACAGCGGCGCACACTGGCGAAAAAAATCGGGCTTGGCACCAAACGGCGCCGTACCCGCGCGAAATAAGCGCGCTACAGCCCTGATCCATTCTGATGAAGGGGCGCATCGACCATGCGCCCCTTTCATGCTGTGGGAAAAACGGCTAGCCTTCCCCGATTATAGAATTAACGAAATGAGCCAATCTTCATGAACCGCAAGATCGACGTGGAAGCGCTTTGCCATGAAAAGGGCCTGCGTATCACCGAACAGCGCCGCGTCATCGCTCAGGTTTTGAGTGACGCGTCCGACCACCCGGATGTGGAGGAACTGCACAAACGATCGTCCACCATAGATCCGGGCATATCGATCGCCACGGTGTACCGCACTGTGCGCCTGTTCGAGGAAGCAGGAATTCTGGAACGCCATGATTTCGGCGATGGCCGGGCGCGCTACGAAGCCGCGCCGGAATCGCATCATGACCATTTGATCGATGTCGAAACCGGCAATGTCATCGAATTTGTCGATCCCGAACTGGAGCAGCTGCAAAAGCTGATCGCGGAAAGGCTGGGCTTTCGCCTGGTCGATCACCGCATGGAGCTTTACGGCGTTTCGCTCGACCGAAAGAACTGACCGGCTTGCCCAGGCTGCGCCGACTGCTGCGAATTGGGGCGCTGGCGGGCAGCCTGATCCTCTGCCTTGTCCCGCATCTGGTCTGGCGCGCCTTTGGCAGGCGATCTCCCTGGCCGCCACGTTTCCTGGCGATGGCGGCGCGGTCGGTAGGCACGCGGGTGCGTGTCGAGGGGCATGCGTTTCACGGCGACAATTTCATTATCGCCAACCATGTAAGCTGGGTTGATATATTGGCGCTGGGCGGTGCGACGGGCGCTGCCTTCGTCGCGCATGACGGAATCGCCGCGTGGCCCGTGATCGGCTGGCTGGCGGCACAGAACAACACCCTGTTCGTGGCGCGCAACCGGCGCGGCGCTATCGCAGGCCAGATCGATGGCCTGCGCGCAGCCCTGGCCGGTCACCAGCCGGTGGCGCTGTTCCCCGAAGGCACGACCAGCGATGGCCGTGCGCTGCTGCCTTTCAAGCCTTCACTGCTGGCGGTCCTGATGCCGCCGCCCCGCGCCGTCATGATCCAGCCCGTCCATATCGATTATGGCGACGCCACCGACGCCGTAGCATGGCACAGCGAAGAACCGGCGGGCGCAAACGCAAAACGGATATTGGAACGCAAGGGCAGGCTGGACGTCACGCTGCGTTTTCTGGAGCCCTTGGACCCCACCCAATATCCCGACCGCAAGCAATTGGCGGCGGTGGTGAGCGAACGAATAGCTTCCAGCATCGCGTGTCACCTGCCGCCTTTCACTTGTGCGACGCGCCCTGTATAGCTGGACCGCATGAATCGTAACGACGCTCCCAAGACTCCGGCCACCTTCCACGTCAAATCCTTCGGCTGCCAGATGAACGTCTATGATGGCGAGCGCATGGCCGAGATGCTGGGCGAGCGCGGCATGACGGCCGCCGACGAAGGCGTGCAAGCGGATCTAGTCATCCTGAACACCTGCCACATTCGCGAAAAGGCGGTGGACAAGGTCTATTCGGACATCGGTCGCCTGACGCGCGAGGATGGCACCCGCCCGATGATCGCGGTGGCCGGTTGCGTCGCCCAGGCGGAGGGCAGCGAAATCAGCCGCCGCGCCAGAAGCGTGGACATCGTGGTCGGCCCGCAGGCCTATCATAACCTGCCCGAATTGATCGAAAAAGCGGGTCGTGGCGAGGAAGCGGTGGACACCGACATGCCGCTTGCTTCCAAGTTCGGCGCGCTGCCCGCGCGCACGAAACAGGCGCGTCCCACGGCATTTCTGACCATCATGGAAGGGTGCGACAAATTCTGCACCTATTGCGTCGTTCCTTACACGCGGGGCGCGGAAATCAGCCGCAGTTGGTCCGCCATCCTGGATGAAGCGAAAGCGCTGGTCGATGGCGGAGTGCGGGAAATCACCCTGCTGGGGCAGAATGTGAACGCCTGGACCGGGCAGGATGACAAGGGCCGCGCCCAGGGCATGGACGGCCTGGTCCGCGAACTGGCCAAGGTAAACGACCTCAAGCGCATCCGTTACACCACCAGCCATCCCAACGACATGAGTGACGGCCTGATCGCCGCGCATGGCGAAGTGGACAAGCTGATGCCGTTCCTCCACCTGCCGGTGCAATCGGGCAATGATCGCATCCTCAAGGCAATGAACCGCAGCCATAGCGTCGAGAGCTATCTGCGTATCATCGATCGCGTTCGCACGGTACGCCCGGACATTGCATTGTCGGGGGATTTCATCGTGGGCTTTCCGGGCGAAACCGATGCCCAGTTCGAAGATACGATCAAAATCGTCGAACAGGTCCGCTATGCCCAGTGCTATTCGTTCAAATACAGCCCCCGCCCCGGCACCCCAGCGGCGGGAATGGACGGACAGGTCCCTGCCGAGGTGATGGACGATCGGCTGGCGCGGCTGCAGGCAGCGATCAACCGGCATCAGGTGGAATTCAACGCGACCACCGTTGGACGCCGCACCGAAATTCTGCTGGAACGCAAGGGCCGTCATCCGGGGCAGTTGATCGGAAAAACGCCCTGGCTTCAGTCAGTGCACGTCACCGCGCCGGAACTTTTCATCGGCGACATGGTCGAAGTGGATATCATCAGCGCCGGCCCGAACAGTCTGGCCGGTCAACCCAGCAGGAGGAAGGCCGCTTGAACCTACTCACAGTCGTTCCCGGCATAGCGGGAACCCATCTCCGACCCTGTCCGCCAGGCTCGAAGGGAGAGAGATGGATGGCCGCTCTTGCGGCTGCGACCGAAGTAGGAAGAGGCTGACCCATGTCCAAAAAACCTAATCAGAACCATCGCATCGACACCGCTGAACGCGCCCGCCTGGAGGTGATGTTTGAAAAGCCCCATCTTCTGGGTGCGCTTTTCGGGCAATATGATCAGAATCTGGTGGCCATCGAAAACCGGCTGGGCGTCTATATCGCGGCGCGCGGCAACAAGCTGCAGATCGAAGGCGATGCCGAAGCCGCCGCGCGCGCGCGCGATGTCCTGACCGGCCTTTACAACCGTATCGTGGCGGGCCAGGAAATCGACAGCGGCGCGGTGGAGGCGGTCATCGCCATGTCAGCCGAACCGATGCTGGACGGCATCATCCGCCACGATGTGGCCGAACCGCCGAAGGTGATGATCAGGACGCGCAAGAAGACGATCGTCCCCCGCTCTTCGACCCAGGTCACCTATATGGAGGCGCTGTCCCGGAACGACATCATCTTTGCCCTTGGCCCGGCAGGCACGGGCAAAACCTATCTTGCCGTGGCGCAGGCGGTCAGCCAGCTGATCACCGGCAGCGTCGACCGCCTGATCCTGTCGCGCCCTGCGGTGGAAGCCGGGGAGCGGCTGGGCTTTCTTCCAGGCGACATGAAAGAAAAGGTCGATCCCTATCTGCGCCCGATCTACGACGCGCTGTACGACACCCTGCCCGCCGAACAGGTCGAACGGCGCATCGCATCGGGTGAGATTGAAATCGCGCCCCTCGCCTTCATGCGCGGCCGCACGCTGGCCAACGCCTTCATCGTGCTGGACGAGGCGCAGAATACGACGATCGCCCAGATGAAGATGTTTCTCACCCGCTTTGGCGAAGGCAGCCGCATGGTCATATGCGGCGATCCACGGCAGGTGGATCTGCCACAGCCGGGCATATCGGGACTTGCCGATGCGGTGGCACGGCTGGAGGGCGTGGACGGGATATCCATCGTACCCTTCGGCATTGGCGATGTCGTGCGGCATCCGGTCGTCGGGCGTATCGTTCAAGCCTATGAGGGACCGGATGCATAAAGCCGGAAAGCGACATACTTCCCCCGCCCGCATGGCGATCACCATATATGGAACCCTGTCGATATGATCGAAGTCGCCGTGCTTCACGACCAAGGCTGGCCGGACGAGGATTGGGAAATGCTGGCTCAGCGCGCCGTTGTATCGGCCATCGTTCACAGCCCCTACGCTTCTTTCGCGACCGACCAAGCGCTATATGAAGTCGCGGTAAAGCTGACCAGCGACGAAGAGGTCCACCAGCTTAACCGCGACTATCGCGACAAGGACCGGCCGACCAACGTCCTGTCCTTCCCATTGGTGCAATCGGACCTGCTGGAAGGCACCGGCAACACCGATGACGGCGAAGTGCTGCTGGGCGATATCGTCCTGGCCGAAGGCGTATGCGCCCGCGAAGCCGCGGAAAAGGGCGTGTCCGTCGCCGACCATGCCATGCACCTTATCATCCATGGCACTTTCCATCTGCTGGGCTATGATCATATGGAAGATGCGGAAGCCGAAGCGATGGAGGCGCTGGAAACCCAGTCGCTACTCAGCCTTGGCGTCAGCGATCCTTATGGGGACCGCTAGATTTTTGACGCTGATCGCTTTAGCAGCCAGTTATATGTGCATTGGACAGGGGAATAGGAAGTCAGATGGCTGAGGGCAGCCCCAAGGACGGCAACGGTTCCAAGGAATCGGACAGTAGCAGCCAGGAAGGTGGCTTATGGAGCGGCCTGAAATCGCTCCTTTTCGGTGAAGACGAAGGTCATAGCCTTCGCCGCGAGTTGGAAGAAGCGCTCGACGAATATGATGAGGATGGAGAGGACCAGAAATCGTCCGCCCCCGCAAAGGGCGACCTGTCCGCTATCGAGCGCCAGATGGTCCGCAACCTCCTGCATTTTTCCGAACATACCGTCGATGATGTGGCGGTCCCCCGTGCCGACATCGTCGCGATCGAGGAAAAGGCGAGCTTTTCCGACCTTGCCGCGCTGTTCGCCGAAGCCGGGCACAGCCGCATCCCTGTGTATCGCGACACGCTGGATACCATCGTCGGCATGGTCCACATTCGCGACGCGTTCGCCATATTGGCCGGGAAGACGCCCGTCCCCGACAGCATCGCGCCGCTGATCCGGCAACCGCTCTATGTTCCTGAAAGCATGGGTGCGCTGGACCTGCTGGCGGAAATGCGCGCAAAACGCACGCATCTCGCCATCGTGCTGGACGAATATTCCGGCACGGAAGGCCTGCTGACCTTCGAAGATCTGGTCGAGGAAATCGTCGGCGATGTCGAGGATGAGCATGACGACGCTCCCGAAGCGCTGCTCGTGCCGCTGGAAAACGGGCTGTGGGATGCCGACGCCCGTGCGGAACTGGACGATGTGGCCAAGGAGATCGACAGTCGGCTTTCCGATATCGAAGAAGATGTCGACACACTGGGCGGCTTGGCCTTCGTCATAGCCGGACGCGTGCCGGAGGCCGGAGAGATATTGGAACATCAGCAGAGCGGGTGGCGACTTGAAGTCATCAGCAGCGACGGGCGCAGGGTCACGCGGCTGCGCCTGCATCCGCCCAGGGAAATGGAGAGCGGCGAGGAAGAATGACCTCGGCGTGGCAGGCTAGTCGGGCGCGACTGTTGCACAATCGCTTTTGGAACAGGCTGGGCCGGATAGCGGTGACGGCGCTGGCTTTTGCCCTGCCATTGCCGCTTCAGGCGGAAACAGAATGGGAGCTGGTGAGAAGCTACCCGCATGATCCGGGCGCTTTTACCGAGGGTCTCTTTTTCCACGACGGCGCCCTGTATGAAAGCACTGGGCTGGAGGGGCGATCGGAAATCCGGAAGGTCGCGCTGAAAAATGGCAGGGTGCTGGATCGCCGCATCATAGCCCGGCCCTATTTCGGCGAAGGCATCGTCAACTGGAAGGATCGGCTGGTCAGCGTCACCTGGCGGCACCGGACTGGCTTCATATGGAATATCAGAGACTTTTCGCCCATATCACAGTTTCGTTATGAAGGCGAAGGCTGGGGCCTGACGCAGGACGGGCACAGCATCATCATGAGCGACGGGACCGCTCAGCTCCGTTTCCTGGATCCAGACACACTTTCCGAGCGACGTCGCGTCGCCGTTTCTTTCAAAGGCAAACCGGTCGAGCGGTTGAACGAGCTGGAATATGTGAAGGGGGAGATTTGGGCCAACATCTGGTATGATAGCCGGATCGCGCGCATCGATCCGCACACCGGCGACGTCATCGACTGGATCGATATTGCGCCCCTGCTAATGGCCAGCGGAGCGACCGAGGGCGAATCCGTCGCGAACGGCATCGCCTATGATGCTAAGGGGGATCGAATTTTCGTAACTGGCAAAAATTGGGCAAAACTGTTCGAGATCAGGGTGAAGCGCTGATCCCTCTGTCTACCCGTCAGTTTGCTTTTTTTCTTCGCGTTTCCCACCCTTTTTTCGCCGCGGCTGACCGATCAGCTGCCGACCGTCCGGCGGAGGAGGCACCGCCCTTTCGCCCTCCCTTGCGTGATGACGCATGGCTATCGGGCTTGCCGCGTCCTGAACCGGATTTATTGCCGCCGCCACTTTCCTTGTTCACCGTGGCCCAAGCGCGCCGTTCCGCTTCCCCCTTAGAAACGCCGCGCTTTTCATAGCCTTCCTCGATATGTTCGGCCTTGCGCTTTTGTTTGTCGGTATAGCTGCTCTTGTCGCCTTGAGGCATGGTGATTCTCCCATCGACATGTTGAGCGCGCTTCGTTTCATCGGACGCAGGTCGCGCGCTCCAGTTTTTTGTCGCATCGCTTCAAGCGCAAAACCGGTTCCCACTTTTGCGCGCGATGCTCCAAGCCCATCAAACTGTCAGCAGTCTTTCTCGTTCAATCCACTACGCCGCCGTTACGAACTGGGACGGAACGGATGCAAACGGGCGGGCGTTCCGACGATCATGAAACAGCGCTCTCTCATCGAACGGCTCGCGCGGCATCTCGCCACCAATGCCTCGGACGATTGGCATGAACGGGTAGCGGACGCGGCGAGCATGCTGGCCATATTGAAGGATCCCGACGCGGCCATGCGCGAGGCAGGCGACGAGACTGTGTGGCGCGCAATGATCGATGCCGCGCTACGCCAACGCTGGCAGATCGCAGGTGCAGTCGAAGGCGACGCAGCCCGCCCCGGAACCGATGAGGAAGGCGAATTCGACCTGCCGCCCGATGGCGTGACCGGCAACCATGCCGACTGGGTCCATATTCATAACCCGCAGGAGAAATCATCATGAAGGGGTTGTTAAGGCTGGCATTTATTACTGGACTTGGCACTGTTGCATGGAAAAGCTGGCAGACACGTAAGGTGCCGAAGGACGTGGATGACCGCGCCCCGGTTGGTTCGTCGGGAATCGTGCGGGATGCGGGACCCGAAGAACAGCATGTCGCCGTCAGCGATTGGGACATGGTCGATGAACAAGCGGATGAATCCTTTCCTGCCAGCGATCCGCCAGGCAATTATCGCGGCGTAGCCTGACGCGATCACGCCCTCTTATTGCCCCCTAACCACTGCTTCCCTATGAGGGCGCGGCGTAGCGGGCGTTTGTCCGTTTTTAACAGGGAAAATCATTAATGGCTTCGGGTCTGATCGCGCTGCTCGACGACGTGGCGGGAATAGCCAAGCTGGCGGCCACATCGATGGACGATGTTGCTGCCGCAGCGGGCAAGGCAGGGTCGAAGGCCGCCGGGGTTGTCATCGACGATGCTGCGGTGACGCCGCGCTACGTCATGGGCCTGACGCCCGACCGCGAACTGCCGATCATCTGGCAGATCGCGCGGGGTTCGTTGCGCAACAAGCTGCTTTTCCTCCTACCCGCTGCTCTGTTGCTCAGCGCATTTGCGCCATGGCTATTACCGCCCCTCCTGATGGCGGGGGGCGCGTTTCTGTGTTTTGAAGCCGCCGAAAAGCTGTTGGAAGCGATGCAGGGCGGGCATGATGTCGCGCAAGAAGCGCTGGTCACTCACAGTTCGGTGGAACTGGAACAGCAGAAGGTTTCGGGCGCGATCCGCACCGACTTCATCCTGTCGGGCGAAATCATGGCGATTGCGCTTGGCACCGTCGCCACGGAGCCGCTGTGGGAACAGGCGGTTATCCTGCTGGTCGTCGCCATCCTGATAACCGGCGGAGTATATGGCGTCGTCGGCCTGATCGTGAAGATGGACGACATCGGCCTGCATCTGGCCGAACGGTCCTCCGCAATGGCGCGCGCTGTAGGGCGCGGGCTTGTCCATGCGATGCCGGTGCTCATGAAGATATTGTCGGTCGTGGGCACGGCGGCGATGCTATGGGTCGGCGGTGGCCTGATCGTGCACGGGCTGCATGAATTTCACCTGGACCTGATCCCCGGCGCCATCCACGCTGTCGCGGAAGGCGCGGCCCACGCGCTGCCCGCCGTCGGCCCGGCGGTCGACTGGCTGGTAAACGCCATTGGATCAGGCATCGTTGGCCTGATCATCGGCGGCATCATCGTCGCCTTGCTCCATCTGTTCAAGAAACATTGACGCCTATAGGGCCAACGCCCGGCCCCACCCACTCGTCCTGAAAATCATTCGGTGCACATGCTGCGGCGCACAAAGCAATTGATCAGTCGGTGCGAATCAGTAATTACATGGCTTCATGACCGCCCCGACGACTATTTTCGAAGCGATTGCGCTCCAGAAATGCCTGATGGCGACCTACAATAAGTTGGTCGTCAAGCTCGCCCCGCACATCCTTTATACGCGTCATGATGAAATGTTCATCGACGCCGTAACGATCGAGCGCGAAGGGCGGCCACCGCGTGAGTTGAAGCTGGGCACGTTCAAACTGGTTGGTCTCAATGATGTCAGCATCCTGGACGAAACGTTCGAAGCGATGCACGGCCTGTATGATGAAACCGACGCCAAATATAAGGGCGTCACGCTGTTCGCGATCGCGCCCGAAAGCGCCATCGCCTGAAGTCGGGGATGGAGGGGACAACGCCCATGCCCCTTATTTCTTCAGTCGGTATCCGGTTTTGAATATCCAGCCGATCACGGCCAGACACACGACCAGCATCGCGCTGATGAACAGCAGGCTGAATTCGATGCCCACGTCGCCGCGGCCAAAGAAGGTCCAGCGAAAGCCCGAAATCAGGTAGACGATCGGATTGAACAGCGTGATCGTGCGCCACGGCTCCGCCAGCATGTGGATGGAGTAGAAAGCACCGCCCAGGAAGGTCATGGGCATGATCAACAGCATGGGAATGACCTGCAACTGTTCAAAACTCTGCGCCCACACCCCCAATATGAAGCCAAACAGGCTGAAACTGATGGCGATCAGGATCATGAAGCCCGCCATCGCGATCGGGCTTTCGATCTGGATATCGACGAACAGATGCGCCGTGATCAGGATGATGACGCCAACGGCCAGTGATTTCGTCGCTGCTGCCCCCACATAGGCGATCACCGTTTCGATGGCGGAAACGGGCGCGGACAGAAGTTCGTAAATCGTGCCGCTGAATTTGGGCATGTAGATGCCAAAGCTGGCGTTGAAGATGCTTTCAGTGAACATCGACATCATGATGAGGCCGGGGACGATGAAGGCCGCATAAGGAATTCCGTCAATCTGCGTCATGCGCGACCCGATCGCTCCGCCGAACACCACGAAATACAAGGACGTGGTGATGACCGGAACCAGCAAGCCGGTCAGCAGCGTGCGGCTGAACCGGTGCAATTCGAACCGATAGATCGACCAGATGGCACGATGGTTGAAATGGGTCATGCCGCCTTCTCCTGATGGACCAGGCTGACGAAAATATCCTCCAGGCTGCTCTGCTGCGTGTTCAGATCCTTGTAACCGATGCCCAGATCGCCCAGCCGCCGCAGCAGCGACGACACACCCGTTCGCCCGGCCTGCGTGTCGAACACATATTCAATCTCGAAACCGTCCCCGTTCAGTGACAGGTTCCATTCAGCCAGTTCGGGCGGCAATGCGCGCAGCGGTTCACCCAGTGCAACCGTCAGCGTCTTGCGGCCCAGCTTTTTCATGAGTGTGGCCTTTTCCTCGACCAGGATCAGTTCGCCCTTGTCGATCACGCCGACCCGATCGGCCATTTCCTCGGCCTCCTCAATATAGTGGGTGGTCAGGATGATGGTGACCCCTGTCGCCCGCAACTCGCCGATCAGTTTCCACATGTCGCGGCGAAGCTCTACATCGACGCCTGCCGTGGGCTCGTCCAGAAACAATATCCTGGGTTCATGACTCAGTGCCTTGGCAATCATGACGCGCCGCTTCATGCCGCCGGACAGTTCCAGCATCTTGTTGTTCCGCTTGTCCCACAGCGACAGGTCGCGCAACACCTTTTCCACGTGGGCGTCGTGGCGCGGTTTACCGAACAGGCCACGGGAAAAGCGAACCGTGTCGATCACGCGTTCGAACGAGTCGGTATGCAATTCCTGCGGCACGAGGCCAATCGCAGACCGCGATGCGCGATAATTTTTGACAATATCATGCCCGGCCACCGTGACCGATCCGTCGCTGGCCCGGATATTGCCGCAGATAATGGAAATCATCGTCGTCTTGCCCGCGCCATTCGGCCCCAGCAATGCGAAGATCTCTCCTTCCTCAATCTCCAGATTGACGCCCTTGAGCGCCTGAAAGCCTGACGCATAATTTTTCGTCAGACCCGATACCGTGATGATGGACGTCATGCGTGGATAAGCCCCTTTTCTTGCTGGCGAAGATAGGGACCCACAGCCGTGACACAACCGAAAGGCTAGTCCGTCGTGCGGAAAAAACGAAAAACCGTAGCTGGCGGAAAATTCCGTACCGTCTGTCCGACGCGCGCGACCTCCAGGCCCAGCATGTCCAGCACGTCCCGGCTGACGGGCGGGCGGGGTGAATAGGTGAACTGGATGAATCCCCCGCCCGGCCGCAGCATACGGAACGCTTCGGACAGGATATCGCGGTGCATGTGGCGGTCCATGGCCAGCAGGGGAAGGCCGCTGACGATGGTCTGATATTGTCCCGCCTCGCCCGCAGCGACTGTCGATACGATCTGCGCGGGCGTTTCCAGCACGGACACAGCGGGAAAGTGCCGCCGCAGGCCGCGGGCGAAGGCTGGATTGATTTCCACCACCTCCAGCTTTTCCGGCGGCAATCCGGTCTTCAGGATGGCGCGGGTAAACACACCCGTCCCCCCACCCAATTCCATGACCCGGCCATCGTCGGGGTCGATATGGGCGACCATCAATCGGGCCAGAAAACGGCTGCTGGGCACGACAGACGCCGTCTGCCGGGGCTTTTTCACCCATGCTGCCAGAAAGTCCAGATATTCGGTGGCACGCGCGCGAAATTCGCTGTTGGGCAGAGCGATGGCCCGGCTGCGCTTAGGCTTATGTTGCATGAGCGAAAGGCGACCGTCCTCTTATCATGGAGACTCCCTTAGCGAGGGGAAGGCGCGGCGTCGATTGACTTTAGCATTTCGCGATGAAGGGTGAGCGGGACCGGATAGGGTGTCCCATGGATTCAAGTCGTTGCCGCAGGTTCATGCAACCTCCATCAATATCAGGGGGTTCACATCAGCGAGCATTTTCTCGGAGGATTATTATGCGTAAAGCCGTTCTTGCCCTTGTCGCCGCTTCGATGGCGATTCCCGTTTCCATGGCGGTGCCCACCGATGGCGCGCAAGCGCGCAAGCATCACCGCTACAAGGAGTGGCGCGGTCGGGATGGGCGGACCTATTGCCGCAAATCAGACGGCACGACCGGCCTGATCATCGGCGGCGTGGGCGGCGCGCTGCTTGGTCGCACGATCGACACGCAGGGGGATCGCGCCACCGGCACCATCCTGGGTGCTGCGGGCGGCGCGCTGCTGGGCAAGGAAATTGACAGCAAGCGCCGCTGCCGCTGATACAGAATGGGGCGGCTTACTGGAAAGCCGCCCTCTTCGAAATATTATTCGCTTGCAGCGCCTTGCGCCGATTCAAGGCTGAAGGCGACATGAACCCCACCCGTTGTCCCGGAAACTTTCCCCTTTTTAACCGCCAAGTTGAAGGCGGACGCGTCGGGATAGCGACGCCCGGTGATCACCTGACCTACCTTGGTCTCGCGCACATTATAGACGTAGGTGTAGCCTTCGTGGGTGAAGCGCTGCTTTCCCTCTTCGGCAGAAGCCGGGGCCGCCAACGAAAATACAGTGCCCAGGGCACCAGAAACAATGAATTTCGACAGCATTCGCATGGGATTAGCTCCTTGAGAATGCCGATCAAACACCCCTGATCTTATGTTCTGCACCGCAGGCTATGGTCGCTGCAACGCAGCAGCAATCGCAAGTGACGGCGTGACGATTGCGTCAAACGCAATCATCCCGTCGGCACGATCAGGCGTTCGACAGAGCCAATATGTGCCGAAATTCTGCTTCGGTAAGCGGCGATACGGACAGGCGCGACTGGCGCAATATGACCATTTCGGAAAGCGCCGGGTCAGCCTTCATCGTTTTCAATGTCACGGGCTTGGTCAATTTTTCCTTCGGCGCAACATGGACCGCGATCCACTTGCCGCTGTCGTCGGTGCTGTCGGGCGCTGCTTCCTCTACAATTTCCATGATTCCAACGGCTTCAACGCCGATATTGCTATGGTAGAAGATGGACAGGTCGCCCTTGCGCATGGCCTTCATATTGAGCTGGGCAGCATGGTTGCGCACGCCGTCCCATTCCGCCTTCCCCTTTTCCACCAGGTCATCATAGGAAAAAACGTCGGGTTCCGATTTCATCAGCCAATAGTTCATCCAGCCTCCTTGCATCAGCCTGCGGAGCCGATCAAGGATGACTGCGAGCAAGCGGAGTGAAGAAATGTCCCAGCCGGAACCGGCACAAGTTCCCATCCTGTCGATGGCGGACATGGCGAAGGCGGATTTCGCCCAAGCGCTGGGATGTTCCTTCCAGCGTTTTGGCTTCGCCATGATCAGTGACCATGGCATGAACGAAGCGGTTATCGACGAGTGCTGGGCATTGTCACGCCGCTTCTTCGATCTGCCAGTGGACGCGAAGCTGCGTTATGACGCCGCCGCCAACGGAGGACAGCGTGGGTACACGGCCTTTGGCAGGGAAATAGCAAAGGACGCGAACGAAAATGATCTCAAGGAATTCTGGCATATAGGGCGCGACCTTCCCATGGGGGACCCGCTTGCCAACGCCATGCAGCCCAATGTCTGGCCGGAAGAGATCGCGCATTTCCGCACCGCCTTCACGCGCCTTTATGCCGAATTCGAACAGGCGGGGGCCACATTATTGTCGGCCATCGCGCTTTATCTGGGGCTAGATGAACATTGGTTCGAACAGGCGACGGACAAGGGCAATTCGATCCTGCGGCTGCTGCATTATCCACCCGTGTCCCCCGCCGCGCCCGGCGTCAGGGCCGCCGCGCATGAGGATATCAACCTGATCACCCTGCTGCTGGGTGCGGAGGAAGGCGGGCTGGAACTGAAGGATCGCGACGGCAACTGGCTGCCCGTGGTGCCGCCGCGGGGCGCGCTGGCGATCAATGTAGGCGACATGCTGCAACGGCTGACCAACCACCGCCTTCCATCGACCAGCCACCGGGTCGTCAATCCTGCATCTGAACGACGGGGGGTATCCCGCTATTCCATGCCGTTTTTCCTGCACCTGCGGCCCGATTTCCTGATCGAGCCGCTGCCGCAATGCACCGACGAGGCGCATCCACAGCGGGACCCGCCGATAACGGCGCATGATTATCTGATGGAACGGTTGCGCGACATTGGCCTGGTCAAGGCCTAGACGTCAGCGGATCATCGCCGGGGACGGCCAAGGGTGATGCCGATTTCCTCACCCTTTTCGCTAAGCGCCAGCTTGATGATCTTCACCTCTGCATGCAGCACCTTGTCGTCCTGCAGGAATATCGTGTCGATGATGTGGTCGGCGACCGCTTCGATCAGGGTGAAATGCTGGCCTTCGGGCAGTGCAGCCGTCGCCGCATGTTTCAGGTCCATGTAATTTTTCGAACGGGACAGTGGCGTATCAGGCGCATAATGATCCGCCATCTTCAGCCGCGCGCGAATGGAAATCCGCAACGGTTGCGGCAGGTGCGTTTCTTCCGAATAGATGCCCGTCAGGACATTCACATCCAGATGATTGACTTCCAGCGTCAGAAAATCGTCAAATGCGCTGTTCATAATCTTCCTGCGGCAGGCAATCGCCAGTTTGCACTTTAAATTTCCGAAGCAGGCGTTAAGGCCGCCGCTCCCGGCGCGGTCCATGCGCCATTGACGGCGGATCGGCAAGACGTGTCTCGCATTGTGCCCTTGAACAACGTGCCGCCGCAGGACGTCGAACGACTGCTGGATGCGGCTTTTGGCCCGGACCGGCGGGGGCGCACAGCCTATCTGATCCGGGACGCCATGCCCTGGCTGACCGACCTTTCCGTCGCCACCTTGACCGATGAGGGAGAGCTTGCCGGGTCCCTGCAATGCTGGCCGGTCGCGCTGACCCATGATGACGGGACGCAGACCCCGCTGATCATGGTCGGTCCGGTGGCCGTCGCGCCCGATTACCAGGGGACGGGAATTGGCCGCGCCATGATGGACGCGGTGGTCGCGGCTGCCCGCGCACGCATGACAGAGCCGCTGATGATGATTGGCGACCCGGAATATTATGGCCGCTTCTGGGGCTTTCGTGCTGACGGCACCGCTGGGTGGAATTGCCCCGGACCCTATGAGCCGCGCCGCCTGTTGGCGCTGGCGGTCAGTGGCGACCCCATCACGGGTCAGGGCATGTTGGGCCCCCGGCGCACGCCCGTCGCCTGATTTCCCTTTTGCCTTCGGGCGCGCGCGATCCTATCTCGACCCCATGCCGATGGATCCGCCACCAGACCTCTCCAGCCTTTCGCTGACCGACATCGCCCGCCTGCTCGCGGAAAAGCGCCTGCCGCCCGTCGAAAAATGGAACCCCGACCATTGCGGCGACAGCGAAATGCGCATCGCTCGCGACGGCACATGGTTTCATCAGGGATCGCCGATCGGCCGCGAAGCGATGGTGCGGCTATTTTCCACCATCCTGCGGCGGGAGGCGGACGGGTCGTTCGTGTTGGTGACGCCGGTGGAAAAACTGTCGATAGAGGTGGAGGACGCTCCTTTCATCGCCGTCGAGCTGAAAAGCGAAGGCGAAAGGCGCGAGCGGACGCTGGCGTTTCGCCTGAACACCGGCGACCTGGTTTCCGCTGGTCCCGATAACGCCATCCGCATTCGCGACATGCCTGACGGCCCCCATCCCTATCTGCATGTTCGCGGCGGGTTGGAGGCGCTAGTGTCCCGCAGCGTCTATTATGAACTGATAAATCTTGCGCTGGATGAGGGCGCTGATCCAGTCGGCCTTTGGAGCGGTGGAGCATTTTTCCCGCTGGACGGGTCGCAATGATGCTGGCGGACCGCCTGCGTTCGGCCTTGGTGGAGGGGCATGCCCGCGACATCGGGATCAACCTGTCGGACACACGCGACCCGCGCATTCGCGAGGATATCCTGCTCGCCCCCGCAGCCGTGCTGGTCGCTGTCACCAATCGATCCGAACCCGGACTGATCCTGACGGAAAGGTCGGCATCTTTACGCAAGCATGCCGGGCAGATCGCATTTCCCGGCGGACGGGTAGATGAGAGCGACGCGGACGAAACGGCGGCGGCCCTGCGAGAGGCGGAAGAGGAAATCGGCCTGCCTCCGCACCTTGTCGACATCATCGGCACGTCCGATCGCTACCACACATTCACAGGGTTCGACATCGTCCCGGTGCTGGGCGTCGTGCCGCCGGACCTGACCCTGACCCCCCAGGCCGATGAGGTCGCCGACTGGTTCGAAATCCCTCTTTCTTATGCGCTCGACCCGATGAACCGAATCAGGAAACAAATTGGTTCCCAAGGGGATGAACGTCATTATTACGAGATCATGTGGGAAGGACGGCGCATCTGGGGCATTACCGCAGCCATCCTCGCCAATCTTTCGCGGAGGCTGAACCATGCCCGCCTTGTTGCCTGACGCTGAATGGCGCCATCGTCCGGGGCTGGACGACCTGCTCGCCGCGCTCGAAGCCAAGGCTGGGCATGCGCGCTTTGTTGGTGGCGCGGTGCGCGACGGATTGCTTGGGCTGCCTGTCAGCGATCTTGATATCGCGACGACATTGGAGCCAGCCGACGTCGTCGACAGATTAAGGGCGGCAGGGATCAAGGTGGTTCCGACCGGCATAGACCATGGCACGGTGACCGCCGTTATCGCGGGTTGGCCGGTCGAGATCACGACCTTGCGCCGCGATGTCAGTACCGATGGCCGCCGCGCGACCATTGCCTACACGGACGACTGGCGTGAGGACGCTTCCCGCCGGGATTTCACCATCAACGCGCTCTATGCCGACCCATTCAGCGGCGAAATGACGGACTTTTTCGATGGGGTTGCCGATTTGCAGGCGCGCCGCGTCCGCTTTATCGGCGCGGCGGAAGAGCGGCTCGCCGAAGATCATCTGCGCATCCTGCGGTATTTCCGTTTTCTCGCCCGCTTTGGGCAGGGTGAGCCGGACCCGGATGCCTATGCCGCATGTCGCGCCGCCGCCAACAGCCTGATGGCGTTGTCCCGCGAAAGAATCGCGGACGAGCTGTTGAAGCTGTTGGCCGTCGACGCCCCCCTCACCTCCATCAAGCTTATGATCGATGGCGGCATATTGGCCGCAGTCCTGCCCGAAATCGACCAGGACGGGCTGGAGCGGTTGAAGGCCCTGATCCCACGTGAACTGGCAGCCGGGGTTGCAGCCTCCCCTCTCCGCAGGCTCGCCGCCCTTCTCCCGCCCGATCCCCGGACAGCGGAGAATGTGGGCGCGCGGCTGAAACTATCCAAAAAGGCGCGCAAACGGATCACACTGGCTCTTGAAGCGCCTGATCCGGGGTCAGCGCCGCGTGCGATCGGCTTTCGCATTGGAGTGGAAGGGGCGATTGACCAGATGCTGCTGGACCAGCGCCGCCCGGTCGACACCATCGGGGCGCTGAAGGACTGGACCCCGCCCCAGCTTCCAATCGGCGGCGGCGCGCTCATTTCATTGGGATTGTCACCGGGCCCCGACGTCGCCGCAGCCTTGGGCGAGGTCGAGCGCATATGGGTGGAGGAAGGCTTTCCCGATGCCAGCCGCGTGACCGAGATCGCTGATCAAATCGTTTCGAAGTTCCAGCGCGCGCGCCAGTAATCATAGGCTTCAGCCTCAGGCATCGGTCGCGCGAAATAATAGCCCTGGCCAAAGCCACAGCCCATGCCCTGTAGTGCATGGGCCAATTGCTGCGTTTCTATGCCTTCGGCAGTCACCTGCAAATGCAGGGAGTCGGCCAGCGACAATATGGTCCGCACAATCGCAACCTTGTCCCTGTCGTCCAGCATGGACGACACAAAGCTACGGTCAATCTTCAATATGTCGATCGGCAGGCTGTGCAGGCTGGCAAGGTTGGAATAGCCGGTGCCGAAATCGTCCATGGCGATCAGCATTTTCAGGTCTTTGAGCGCAAACAGCAGCTTCCGTGCCTTTTCAGGGTCGGCGATGATCGCACTTTCGGTGATTTCCGCGGTCAGTCGCTCGCCCGCGACACCTGAATAGCGAAGCGCTTCCTCAAACATCGACGCAACGTCGTCGCGCGCCATCTGAATTGGGGAAAGGTTGACGTTGACACCTACAGGCAGCGGCTGACCGAATTTGGCGTCCCAGCGGCTTAGCGCCTGGGTCGCTTCATAAGCGGCCCAGCGGCCCAGCTGGGTGATCAGGCCGCTTTCTTCCGCGACCGCGATGAACTCTACCGGCGATACCGTGCCCAGATCGGGGTCTTCCCAGCGGGCCAGTGCTTCGAAGCCGTTCACCTCGCCCGTGGGCAAATGAATGAGCGGCTGGAACGCCAGCGTGAGCTCTCCCTGGGCAAGCGCCGTGCGCAGGCGGCTCTCGATCGAAAAGCGCCGCTGCGCTTCCTTGAGCACGCCGTTGCGATAAATTTCCACCTTGCCGCTGCGCTTGGCGATCTTGACCGCCGCCTGGGCCTTGCGGACGACATCGTCGGGATCATCGTCAAGGTTGACGGAGAGAGCGCAGCCGATGGCGCAGTCCACGCGGATTTGCAGATCGCTCAACCGGATCGGCGATCCGAGTGCGTCCTTGACCCTTTGAACAATATGAATGCAATCCGACAGGCCATTGTTAAGCCTGGCGAATATAGCAAAATCATTGCCACCTATGCGGGCCAGCACATCGCCTTGACGCAAGCTCGACTTAAGCCGCTTCGCCACGGTGATCAGCAGTTCATCGCCTGCCATCGGACCCAGCGATTCGTTGACGCGGCTAAACCGGCTGAGGTCGATGGCAATGATGCCGAACTGGGCATGTTCCGACCATTGCCCATTGGCCAGGCGGTCTTCAATCTCTTCGCCAAAACCAGCGCGGTTGGGCAAGGCAGTAAGGCCGTCGGACAGCAATTCGCGGCGCAGATTCTTTTCCGTGACCCTGTCGTTCGTGCGATCAAGCGCAGTGAACAGGATCAGGCGCCCTTCGTCATCGGACCACGGCAATTGCCCGATGGTGCAGGAAAAATATTCCCAACCCAAAGCGCCATTGCGCCGCATCTCGAAAGCAGATGCCTTACGATCGGACGAAGCCATTTTTATCATGCGCCTCCGCCATTCTTCATGGTGCGGGGGCTTGGCGGACAGGTCCAGCGATTGAAGGAAGGTGCGGTAGAAACAATCGTTGACTGTAACCAGCGATAACTGGCCGTCCCGGAAATACATTATCGCGGCGGCCTGCGGTATCGCCGCCACCCATTGTTCCTTTTCCGCCATGTTAGGCAGGCGCACGCAAGTGAACCCTTCAAGAGGGTCGCCGATCGGGCTGTCGGATGGCCCAATACGCGCAGGAACGCTTTCCATGTCATGCCTTAGAGCGGCAAATGGTAAATTTTCGGGAAATACTATCCTTGATTTCAATCAGATGTGTTCATTTTTTACATTCGATCAAAATCGGTTATCGCGAGGGAAGCCGACAGGCGGCATCCGACCGGCGGCCCCGCGCGCGACGCGCCACGGGGTCATGTCGCTTTCCGTCCGGGTTCTGCCGCTGTCACCGCCCATCGCCCAGCTAAGGCCGTCCGCCATGCGGAACGCCACCGCATCGGACAATCCGCCGTCACGATAGCGCTGCATCTGCACCCCTTGCCCCCGTGCCATTCGCGGCATTTCAATTAATGGGAAGACCAGCAGTTTCCGATTCTCTCCGACTATGGCGATGCTGTCCGCGTCGGTGGCGATGGGTCGGACGACGGAAAGTCGAGCACCGGGCCTGACGTTGACTACCTGCTTGCCCTTGCGCGTTTCCGCGATGATATCGGCCATGGCGGCCACGAAACCGCGCCCGTCCGATGACGCCAGCAACAGTTCCCCATCCCTGCGCGCGGGCAAAAGCGCGACAATCTGCCCCTGATCGTCCATGTCGACGAGCGACCGAACGGGATCGCCAAAGCCGCGCCCGCCTGGCAGGCGATCAGCGCCCAGTGTGAAAATACGCCCGGCTGATGTCGCCAACAGCAGCTTGTCCGTCGTCTGCGCGTGAAAAGCGATCATCGGACCATCGCCTTCCTTGAACTTCAGCGTGTCCGCCGACGCCAGGTCGCGATGGCCGGTCAGCGCCCTTATCCAGCCGCGTTCGGAAAGGACGACGGTGATCGGCTCGCGTTCGATCATGGCCTCCAGCGGAATTTCGCGGGCTGGACCGGCCTCTTCCACCAAAGTCCGGCGCTTGCCCATGTCCGTTTCGGGCGAATAGCGTTTGCGCAGGTCAGCCAGGTCTTTTTTCAGCCGCGTCCGCTGCCGGGCGGGGCTGTCGACCAGCTTGTTGAGTTCGTCCCGCTCCTTCAACAGCTCGGCATGTTCGCGCCGCAGCTCCATCTCCTCCAGCTTGCGCAACGACCGCAGCCGCATGTTGAGGATAGCTTCCGCCTGCCGGTCGGTCAGCTCGAACTCCGCCATCATCACCGTCTTGGGCTCGTCCTCGGTGCGGATGATTTCGATCACCCGGTCCAGGTTCAGATAAGCGATGATGTAGCCGTCGAGCAGATCGACCCGAGCCGCAATTTTGTCCAGCCGGTGGCGCGCGCGGCGCACCATCACGTCGACCTGATGTTTCAGCCATTCGATCAGGACCGGCCTTAGCCCCAGGACACGCGGGGTGCGGGTGCCGTCCAGCACGTTCAGATTCAACGGAAAGCGGTTTTCCAGGTCGGTGAGGCGAAACAGGCTGTCCATCAGCACGTCGGGATCGACGGTCCGCGCGCGCGGTTCGATGACGATGCGGATCTCCGTGTCGCTTTCGTCCCGCACATCGGCCAGGATGGGCAGCTTCTTGTCATTGATCAGGACGGCGATCTGCTCGATCAGTTTGGATTTCTGCACCTGGAACGGGATTTGCGTGACCACGGCCACCCAGGTGCCCCGCCCGCCATCTTCCTTGTGCCAACGCGCGCGCGTGCGGAACGACCCCCGCCCCGTCGCATAGGCTTCTGAAATGATGGATGCGTTATCGACCAGCACGCCACCGGTCGGAAAGTCGGGGCCGCGCACGATCTGCATCAATTCAGCATGTTCGGCATCGGGATTGTCGATCAACAAGCTGGCGGCGTCAATCAGTTCCGCGACATTGTGCGGCGGGATGCTGGTCGCCATGCCCACGGCAATGCCGCTGGCGCCATTGGCCAGCAGGTTCGGGAACAGGCCGGGGAAAACCTCCGGCTCTTCATCCTCACCATTATAGGTTGGGCGGAAATCGACCGTCCCTTCGTCCAGCCCCGCCATCAGGTCGGCGGCCGCCTGCGTCAGCCGCGCCTCGGTATAGCGCATCGCGGCGGCGTTATCGCCATCGATATTGCCGAAATTACCCTGCCCATCGACCAGCGGCGTGCGCAGCGAGAAATCCTGCGCCAGCCGCACCATGGCGTCATAGACCGATGAATCGCCGTGCGGATGGTATTTGCCGATCACGTCCCCCACGACGCGCGCGCATTTTTTGTAACTGGTGGTGTTTCGCGTCGGGTTGGCGACCAGCACGTCGGGCGACGCGCCGCTCGGCTCCATCCGCAACATCCGCATGGCCCACAGCAGGCGGCGATGCACCGGCTTCAGGCCATCCCGCAGGTCCGGCAGCGACCGGGCGGTAATCGTCGAAAGGGCATAGACCAGATAACGTTCCGACAGCGCGTCGTCGAAAGGATGGTCCTTGATAGCGTCGAACGGGTCGCGGAAATCGGTCATCGCGTTCGGAATAGCAGCGCCGCCCGCGATGGCAAACGCCGATTTGTTCCGCTTCCGACCCAGCCGGGAAGCGCGAAGCCGATATGATTGAAAAAATCACTGCAAAGCGCAGTTCAGGGCTTGCACATTCGACGGCGCGCGCCACTTTGCGCGCGTGTCCGAATACAGCCCCTCCCCCGCCGATCTGCCTGCCCCCTCCATTGCCTTGCTGGTGGGAGCCGCATTGTTCCTCGACTTTGACGGGACGCTCGCACCCATCGCGGATACGCCGGATGGGGTGGTGGTGGACCCCGACCTTCTTGCCCTGCTAGCGAATCTCCGCGAAATGCTGGGCGGTCGGGTCGCCATCGTCAGCGGTCGTTCGATTGAAACATTGCGCGACCTGGGTTTCGGTGACTTCCTCCTTGCCGGAACGCATGGCCTGGAATTTGCCGACCCGGGCGAGCAGGTCGAAGGCCCGCCGCGTCAGGAGGCCGTCGACGAAGCCGAGGCCGCCTTCCATGCCTTTGCAGACGAAAAACCCGGCCTGCTGGTGGAACGCAAATCGATCAGCGTCGGCCTTCATTTTCGCCGCGCGCCGCAATGGGGGCAGGAAGCCGGAGAGCTGGCTGAAGCGCTCGCGGCGCGACTGGGCCTTCATGTGCAACGGGGCAAGATGCTTTACGAACTGCGTCCCGGCGGCGCGGACAAGGGCAGCGCCGTGCATGCGTTGATGGCGCGACATCCGATGGCTGGCGGCACGCCGCTGTTCATCGGCGACGATGTCACGGACGAAGAAGGGTTTGCCGCCGCCGTGGAACTGGGCGGCGCAGGCATATTGGTCGGCCCGCCGCGATCCACTTTCGCCTCATTCTCTTTGGAACAGGTTGCCGCTGTCAGGCATTATCTCGCCCAGGGGATCGCTGCGTCCGGCTGATGCACGACCCGGCGCCCCTGATATCGATTAACAGGGGGCAGAAAGATCAACAGCCATAGCACCAGCAATCCTGTCGGAGATCAGCGAACACTCGATCTCTGGCCCATCGGCAACTGTCAGGCATCGGCGCTGATCGATCGCGCCGGTCGGATGATATGGGCGTGCGTTCCCCGTGTGGATGGCGACCCCGTCTTTTCCGCCCTGCTGGATGACAAGAACTGGAACAGCCCGGATGCGCGCGGTTTCTGGGCGATAGAGCTCGAAAACTGCACCACGGTCGAGCAACGCTACATCCGCAACACGCCCATATTGGTGACCCGGCAGACCGACGATCAGGGCAATGCGATAGAGCTTTACGACTTTTGCCCACGCTACCAGCATCTGGGACGCATGTACCGTCCGGTCGCCTTTGCCCGCGTGGTGCGTCCGGTAGCGGGGAGTCCGCGCATCCGCATCCGCCTGCGTCCCACGACCAGCTGGCATTCGGAAACGGTGCCGATCAGTTACGGGTCGAACCATATCCGTCTGGTGCTGTCCTACATGGCGATGCGCATGTCGACCAACGCGCCGATCGGCCTGATTTCGCAGGAAAGCTGGTTCCGCCTGGAACATGACATGCATTTTTTCCTGGGACCGGACGAAAGCTTTTCCGATGCGCTGCGCCCGGCGGTCGAACGAATGCTGGAAGACACCATCCGCGAATGGCAGATGTGGGTTCGCGGCCTGGCCATTCCGCCTGAATGGCAGGAAGCCGTGATTCGGTCCGCTATCACGCTGAAACTTTGCCAGCATGAGGAAACGGGGGCCATCGTCGCGGCGCTGACCACCAGCATTCCCGAACATGCCGATAGTGGCCGCAATTGGGACTATCGCTACTGCTGGATCCGGGACGCCTATTATACCGTCGAAGCGCTAAACCGGCTGGGCGCGCTCGATGTATTGGAAAGCTACCTCGTCTATCTGAGGAACATCGTCGATGGCGCGAAAGGCGGCCATATCCAGCCGCTTTACGACGTGCGCGGAAACGCCACTCTGGAGGAGCGCGAGGCAAAGAGCATGCCCGGCTATCGGGGCATGGGGCCGGTTCGTGTCGGCAATGCAGCCTATTCACAAATCCAGCACGACGCCTATGGGCAGATCGTGCTGTCATCGGTTCAGGGCTTCATCGACCAGCGCCTGGTGCGGATGGCCGACATCAGCGATTTTGAAGCACTGGAAGCGGTCGGCGAGCGCGCATGGACCGTCTATGACCAGCCGGACGCGGGTCTTTGGGAACTGCGCACACGCGCGCACGTCCATAGCTATAGCGCAGTGATGTGCTGGGCAGCTTGTGACCGGCTCGCCCATGCGGCCAGTGCGCTTGGACTGGATACGCGCGAAATATATTGGCGCGAGCGTGCGGAGATAATGAAGGCGCGCATCCTGCAATCGGCATGGCGCACCAGCAGCAATGCAATATCGGCTACGTTCGAGGATGACGCGCGTGACGCATCCTTGCTGCAACTGCTGGACTTGCGGTTCCTGACCCCGGACAACCCCATGTTCCTGGGGACCCTGAAGGCGCTGGAGAAGGATTTGCGCCGGGGCAACGACATGCTCCGCTACAGCACGCCCGATGATTTCGGTGAGCCTGTCACTGCGTTCAACGTCTGCACTTTCTGGCTCATAGAAGCGCTGCATCGCACAGGCCGGACCGAAGAAGCGCGGATGCTGTTTGAAGAGATGCTGACCCGCCGCACCGCTGCGGGCCTATTGTCGGAAGATATCGATCCGGCGACCGGAGAATTATGGGGCAATTATCCCCAAACCTACTCATTGGTCGGCATCATCAACTGCGCCGTTCTGCTGAGCAAACCGTGGAGCGTGATGCGATGAGCCGGCTGATAGTCATATCCAACCGGGTAAGCAGGCCCAGCAAGTCAGGCAATCAGGGCGGGCTTGCCGTGGCCCTGTCGCAAGCATTGCGGGAAAGTCGGGGAATCTGGGTGGGCTGGTCGGGCGAGGTCACGGAAAACTTCACCGGGCACATCGGGTTTGCCGAAGATGAGGGGGTTAAAACCGCCACCATCGACCTGGAAGAACAGGACGTCGACGAATATTATAACGGCTATGCCAACAAGACGCTCTGGCCGCTATTTCACTTCCGCATCGACTTGGCCGAATATGCGCGCGATTTCGAGGGCGGCTATAATCGCGTCAACCACCGTTTTGCCGATACCGCCAGCCCGCTGATCGAACCTGAAGATATCATCTGGGTGCAGGATTATCACATGATCCCACTTGGTCAGATGCTCCGGGAAAAGGGGCATATGAACCGGATGGGCTTTTTCCTTCACATTCCCTGGCCGCCCACGCGCCTGCTGGTGTCCCTGCCCCATCATACCAAGCTGGTGCAGACGCTGTTCGCTTATGATGTCGTCGGTTTCCATACGGAAGAATGGCTGGAATCTTTCCGCCATTATGTAGAGCGGGAGATGAATGGCACGGTGAACGGCGATTTTGTGACGCTGGGCAACCGCACTATCCAGGCGATTGCCTGCCCGATCGGCATCAATGCCCAGGAATTTTCCAATGCGGCGGTCAGCGAACCCGCGCTGGAGATGTTCGAAAAGGTCCGCCGTTCATTGCAGGATCGCTCCATGATCGTCGGGGTGGACCGGCTGGACTACAGCAAGGGGCTGGAGGAAAGGTTCAGCGGCTATTCTCGCTTCCTGAAGGATCATCCCGAACAACATCGCAAGGTCGTGTTGACCCAGATTGCGCCGCCTTCCCGCGGGGAAGTGGAAAGCTACCAGCATATCCGCTCCACGCTCGACGCGGTCGCCGGAAGGATCAATGGCGAATATAGCGATGTTGACTGGACGCCCATCCGCTACGTCAACCAGGGTTATCCGCGCGACAAGCTCGCGGGCATCTATCGCGCGGCGCGGATCGGCCTGGTCACACCGCTGCGCGATGGCATGAACCTTGTCGCAAAGGAATATGTGGCGGCGCAGAACCCGGATGATCCCGGCGTCCTCATCCTGTCCCGCTTTGCGGGCGCTGCAGTGCAGTTGAAGGATGCGCTGTTGATCAACCCCTACAGCCCTGAGGAAATGTCCGACGCTATCACCCGCGCCCTCGCCATGCCGTTGGATGAACGCAAGCGGCGCTGGCGTTCGATGATGGATTGCGTCGAGGAACAGGACATCAGCTGGTGGCGGCGCTGCTTCACCGAACGGCTGATGGCCGCGCAGCGATATGATGAACAGATGCCGCAGGTTGAAACGGCACACTGACCTGCGGGGATGCAGACAAGGCGTTGATCCAGCAGGGGCAACTGGCCGCTAATTGCACCCCCGCCTGCTTTGGTCTATGGGCCACGCCAGCAGCCCCGGCACCCGCTGATCCTTTTCGATTCGCGTTGCCGGGGCACATTCTTTTCTTGGGAAGACAGGAACGCGCATGGCCCGTCGCCGCCAGATCTACGAAGGCAAGGCAAAGATCCTTTACGAAGGCCCTGAACCCGGCACGATCATCCAATATTTCAAGGACGACGCCACCGCCTTCAACGCGCAGAAAAAGGGTACGATTTCCGGTAAGGGCGTGCTCAACAACCGTATTTCCGAGCATATCTTCACCCTGCTCGGCCAGATTGGCGTCCCCACCCATTTCATCCGCCGCCTCAACATGCGTGAGCAGTTGGTGCGCCAGGTGGAAATCGTGCCGATCGAGGTCGTGGTGCGCAACGTCGCGGCAGGATCGCTGTCCAAGAAGCTGGGGATTGAGGAAGGCACGCAACTGCCCCGCACCCTGATCGAATATTGTTACAAGGACGACGCGCTGGGCGACCCGCTGGTGTCCGAAGAACATATCGCCTGCTTCGGTTGGGCCACGCAGGAAGAGATGCATGAGATCGCCGACATGGCGATCCGCATCAACGACTTCATGTGCGGCCTTTTCGCGGCCATCGGCATCCGCCTGGTCGATTTCAAGCTGGAGTTCGGCCGTTTGTGGGATGGCGACTATAGCCGCGTCATCCTGGCCGATGAAATCAGCCCCGACGGCTGCCGCCTGTGGGATATGAACACGGGCGAAAAGCTGGACAAGGACCGGTTCCGCCGCGACCTGGGCGGCGAGGTCGAAGCCTATCAGGAAGTCGCCCGCCGCCTCGGCCTTATGCCCGAAGGCGCGGACACGACCGTCCTGGACCTGGACACGCATCGCAAGAAGCGTAGCAAGGACTGAGGCTTGAACGCCCTCCCCGGTTCGCAAACGATGGGGGAGGAACAGTGGTGAAAGCGGTGGAGGGGAAGGCGCGCCCTATCCCGCCACCGCATCGACCATCAGCTTGCCGCCCAGCAGCACCATCAGAAGATAGATCAGCGTGTAAAATCGCGCCTGGTCGATCCGCCGGACCAGTGCAACGCCCAACAGCGTTGAAATCAACGCCACTGGAGCCAGCATCGCCGTCGCCATCAGGTTGGCGCGCGTAAACTGACCAAGCGCGGCGTAAGCGGGCACCTTCATCCAGTTCATCGCTGCAAATGCCAGCGCCGTCGTGCCCACCAGCACATCACGGGGCAACCGCTTAGGCAGCACCCACATCTGGTAGGGTGGCGATCCCGCATGGGCAATCTGGCTGGTGAAGCCGCTGACGATCCCAAAAATCGCGCCCACCCAGTCCGGCGAATTGGACGGCAGCACGACCTTCCCGCCCCGTTCGATCCACAGCCGCTGAAGGCCAAACAGCGTCGATATCAACCCAACGACACCCAGGACCGCGCTTTCCGACACTTGGGCCGCGAAAACATAGCCCATGCTGATTCCGAGCGCCATTCCGGGCAGCATCACCTTCAGGATATGCTTGCTTCAACTGTGGCGGAAAACCCATATGCTGACGACATCCTGCAGAATGAGGATGGGTAGCAATATGGCCGCACCGCGCACTGGGTCTATGGCCAGCGCCATCACCGGCATTGCCAGCGCGCCCATCCCACCAAATCCCCCCTTGGCAAGGCCGGTAAGGGTGACGGCAGCGATGGCGCAACCATAGTAGAAGATATCGGCAGGCACCGGGCGGTCCTAGACGAGCAGGATGGCGCCGCGAAGCATCTTTTCATGAACTGCCATGATAGCGTCACGATCGCCAGGGAACGGGATAATGCCTTGCCTGTCGCGCGCCACGGGACTAGGGGGTGCGCCATAAGCATCCACGGAGTTTCGCACCTCATGAAAGCCCGCATCTTCGTCACCCTCAAGGGCGGTGTTCTGGACCCGCAGGGCAAGGCGATTCACCACGCGCTAGACGGCCTTGGCTTTGCCGGGGTCAATGACGTGCGCGCAGGCAAGCTGATCGAACTGGACCTGGCTGACGGCACCAGCGACGAAGATATCGACGCCATGTGCCGTAAGCTGCTCGCCAATACGGTGATCGAAAACTACCGTATCGAAAAGGCGGACTGACCCATGAAGAGCGCCGTCATCGTCTTCCCCGGCAGCAATTGCGACCGCGACCTCGCCGTGGCTTTCGAAGCGGTGAGCGGCACGAAGCCGGAAATGGTCTGGCACCGGGATACCGAACTGCCGGACGATATCGACCTAATCGGTGTGCCCGGCGGCTTTTCCTACGGCGACTATCTGCGTTCAGGCGCGATGGCCGCACGCTCGCCCGTGATGCAGGCCGTGGCGAAGGCGGCGGAACGGGGCGCTTATGTCCTGGGCATCTGCAACGGTTTTCAGGTTCTGACCGAAAGCGGACTGCTGCCCGGTGCGCTGCTGCGCAATGCCGGTGGTCATTTCATCTGTCGCGATGTCAGCTTGACGATTGAAAATGCACAGAGCGTCTTCACCAGCAAATATGATGTTGGCGAAGCGGTCACCTTCCCGGTCGCTCATCATGACGGCAATTATTTCGCCGATGCTGGCACACTCGACCGGCTGGAAGGCGAAGGCCGCGTGGCGCTGCGTTATGCGGAAAGCTGCAATGGTTCCGCTCGCAACATCGCCGGCATCCTCAACGAAGCGGGCAATGTACTGGGCATGATGCCCCACCCGGAGCGCATGATCGAACCCGCCCATGGCAAGACCGACGGTCGGCGCCTGTTTGAAGGCTTGGTCGAAGGCCTGCTCGCGCGGGCTTGATTCGGCAGCGCTGCTAACGGGGTTGCGGCTGGATTTTCAAACCTTCGAACTGGGCTCCTGCCTTCGCAGGAGCACTTGGATCGTAGCAACGTGCTCCTGCGAAGGCAGGAGCCCAGTCCCGCCCTCTTCCAACTGAACGACATCTCCCCAACAATCGGCAGCAATAACGCCCCGCTAGCCGCCCCGGTGATAATCATATTCGAAGGTGCGCCCTTCCTGCTTGGTTAGCACCGCGCCGACGATAGCGCTGCCTGAACGGCGCAAACGATCGACCGCGACGCGCAGCCCGCCATGATGATTACGCCCCCATTCGACGACCAACACCGTGGTCTGCGTCTTTGCCGCCAGCAATAAAGTGTCGGGCTGGCCCAGGATCGGCGGCGCGTCGATCAGCACCGTGTCATATTGCTCCTGAACCCCGGCCAGCAACGCATCCAGCGCTGGTGTGGACAACAGCTCAGCGGGGTTGGGCGGTATAGCACCGCTCAGCAGCAGCGATACGCCGGACACGCCGCTGGGGACGATCACCTCATCCGCGCTCGCCTGCCCGGTCATGACCTCACTGATGCCGCGTTCCGGCGTCACGCCGAACAGGCTGCGCTGCCTTGGCCGCCGCATGTCAGCGTCGATCACCAGCACTCGCCGGTCAAGTTTGGCCAGCGCCAGTGCCAAGGCGTGTACAGTGGATGATTTGCCTTCCCCCTCTTGAGCGCTGGTAACCAGAATTGAACGCGGCAGTCCTGCGGAAGACGCCAGCAACAATGATGAAGCGATGGGCACGAACGTGTCCACAACCGGCCTTTCGGTGGCGGGGACGGTCCCCAGCAGAGGCAGATTCGTGCGCTCCGCCAATGTATCGGCCGACGTCACCGCGTCATCGAATACATGGCGCAAGCCCACCAACATCAGACCTAGCGCCAGCCCACCCAGCGAAGCCAACAACATGGTCGATCCAATCCTGGGCGATGACGGCCGCGATGGCACTGCGGCCCGATCCAGTGGCTGGATGCGGCCCGCCTGGAAACCGGCCTGCGAGGCCATGTCACGATACCGCTGGAGCAGGCTGTCATGCAACAGCCTGTAGGTATCGACCGTCCGTTCCATTATGCTCATCTGCACCCCGCGCCCGCGCTCTGCCAGCGTCTGACGCTCGACATCGGAAATTTCCGCCTCGATCTGCTTTTCGCCGTGAATGGCGACGTCATATTGTTCTTTCAGCGAAGCGCGGATCGTGTTCGCCATCACCTGCGCCTGATCGTCCAACGCCTCCATCCTGGCGCGAGCCTCGCGCATTTCGGGGTGTGCAGCCTTGCGGAATTGCCGCTGTTCCACCATTTCGGCGCGCGCCTGCGCCCGTTGCGCCATCAACTGCTGCATTGCCCCGTTGTTCAGCACCTCCGGCAACGTTTCCACGCTGGAAAGTCGGGCGCTTTCCCATCGCTTCTGCGCGGCGATCCGTTCAGCCGTTGCCTGGGCGCGAAAGGCATTGAGCTGGGCCAGACGCGTGGCGCTGGCCCCGGCGCTATTGGCTGGGCGGGCCGATGACGCGTCATCCGATGCCCCCGTTCGCGCCGCATAGACGGCTAGGTCGCGCTCTGCCCGCTCAAGATCCCGCCGTGCGCCGTCCAGTTCGCCCAACAGGAAACGGCGCGCCTGCACGCCCGATTCGAAACCTCGTTTCAGGTCGGCGCGGATCAGGCTGTCAGCATAGCTATTCGCTACGCGCGCCGACAACACGGGATCAGCGCTGGTAAAGCTGATGCGGATCACGCGGGACTTGCCCGGCAGTTCCACCTTCAGATTATCGCGCAGCAGGCCGATCACCGCCTCGGTTTCCACCTGTCGCTGGCTGAGGGAAGCAGAGCCTTGGTCCGGCCGCCTGACCTTCATGGCGTCAAACAATGTCCGGTTACCGATCAGCGCCAGTTCGCGCGCCACATCCTCGGCCAACGACCGACCGCGCAGCACTTCCAGTTCCGTCTGCATCAACGCTTCATTGTCTGATGGCGCCGGGGGCCGCTGCGCCGAAGCAGACCCAGCGGCTCCCGCAGGCACATCCTCCACTTCGACCGAAGCCGTGGCCCGATAATCAGGCGTGGACAACAGGATGAAGATCACGCCCGCCAGAACGCACAGAGCCATGGTGCCGAACAGGATCACGCGATGCCGCCGCACCGCCGTCCAGATGTTTCGCGCCGTCACCACGGCGCGCGCGGCAGGGCCTTCCTCGACAGTTGGTCCATTGCCCGGATCGATGCGGATGCTGGACCTCGACATCAACGTCCTCCATCCAGCGCGACGAAGCCTGCTCCAATCGCCGGCAGCGCCAGCAGCCCCGCCCCCAAAATCGTCTTGGCCCGCGAAGGCCCTACCAGGATCATGTCGCCCGGCAGAATTTCAGGATCCGGCGCTTCGCCCTTGCGAATAGACGACAGGTCGAACATCGCCGCTTTGCGCACGCCGTCGGCTTGGCGCACGACAACCACCTGTTTCAGGCTGGCGAGCCGCGTAGGCCCTTTCGCCAGCGCCACAGCCTGCAACAGGCCCAGCCGCCCTTCGAACGGGATCAAGCCCGGTTCGCGCACCTCGCCATCAACGGTGATGCGGCGGCTCACCGCCTTTTTCACAAAGACGGTGACCTGCGGTGATACCAGATAGCGCTCCTCCAGCCTCCCCGCGATCACGTCCGACGCTTCGCCAGCCGAAAGACCGGCGACCGGCACATCCCCGACCAGGGGCATGCGCACCATGCCCGCCGCCGTGACCTGCGCATCCTCCAGCGACAGACCGGGTTCATGATAGACCTGTATGCGCAGCACATCGTCAGCCGCGATGCGATAATCCATCCCGACCGCCGGGGCCGGGGGGATGATCTCATAGGCAGAATCCCCCTTGGGCGCGTCCTCTACCGTCGTGCAGGCGCTCAGCGCGATGCTGGCCGCCAATCCGGTCAGCAACCGTGTCATCCTGACGATCGGTTCGTGCATTCCGCTGTAAATCCCCGCGCTTTTTCAGCGGCCCATCGCAGGGCGGCCATCGGGCGAGGGGTTAACGAGGCGGGAAGGCCATGGCAACCATGGGCAGGACGGCCTGCGCCCTTGCCCGGTTGATCAGACCGCGATTCGACCCGGCAAGGAAGGGACGACGCGACGCGGCTGGTCCTGCCATACGCCGCGCGTGTCATATACGGCCTTGTCGGCGCGTTCGTCCACGGGCACGGATTTGAACATGTCATGATCGACAAGAATGACGAAAACGCTGCATTGTTCCAGAGCCGTATCGAGATCCATCAACTCCGCCCCGGTGCCAGCAAACTCCATCGGCAATGCTTGGGCATAGGGTTCGACCAGCTTTACCCGGCGCCCATAACGCCGGGCCAGCCGGGCGGCGACCTTCACGGCCGGGCTTTCGCGAAAATCGTCGATATTCGCCTTGAACGCCAGGCCTAGGCAGGCAATGTCATCGCCCGGATATTCGTCGATCAGGTCGGAAGCGCAGGCGACGACATGTTCGGTCTTGCCATCATTGACCTCTCGCGCGGTGCGGATTAGGCGGCTGTTTTCCGGGTCGCCATGAACGATGAACCAAGGGTCGACCGCGATGCAGTGCCCGCCGACGCCCGGCCCCGGTTGCAGGATGTTGACCCGCGGGTGCCGGTTGGCCAACCGGATGACTTCCCACACATCGATGTCCATCCGTTCGGCGATGACGGACAGTTCGTTGGCAAAAGCGATATTGACGTCGCGGAAGCTGTTTTCGACCAGCTTCACCATTTCCGCCGCCCGCGCCGTCGTCGTGATGCACGCGCCCCGCACGAACTGGCGATAAAAGGCCAGCGCCTTGCGCGCGCAACGCGGCGTGATGCCACCGATGCAGCGATCATTGTCGATCAATTCGACCAGGATGCGACCCGGCAGGACCCGCTCAGGGCAATAGGCAATGGCAATATCACCCGCACCACCCTGACCCGGCATTTTGAGGTCGGGGCGTAGCTGGGCGATCAGGTCGCGCATGGCTTCGGTCGTGCCCACCGGCGACGTCGATTCTAGGATCACGGTGTCGCCCGCCTTCAGCACGGTAGCCACCGTCCGGGCAGCGTTCAGCACATAGGAAACGTCCGGCGCGCGATCCTGAGCCACGGGCGTGGGCACCGCGATGATGAAAACGTCGCTCGGCTCGACCTCCAGGCTGGCGCGCAGATTGCCCCGCGCCACAACGCCCTGCACCAGCCCGTCCAGATCGACTTCTTCGATATGAACGCGGCCCGAATTGACCGTTTCCACCACATGAGCGCTGACATCGACGCCAACCACCTGGCATCCGCCACGTGCGATCAGCGCGGCGGTCGGCAGGCCGATATAGCCCAGGCCGATGACGGAAACCTTCTGATGCTTGTCGACGGGCATGCAATAATCCTGAGAAGCCGATGATTTACATCGGTTTCTGCTCGGAAAAGCTGAAGATTTCGGTAACGCTGCCGGTTGCAACCAATATCAGGCCGCTTGGTCCATCTCAGCCGCACGCGCCGCGCCGTTTGCGATGACTTGGGCGATCCGTTGTGCCGCCAGCCCATCGCCGAAGGGATTGTGCGCCCGTGCCATCGCGGCATAGGCGTCCGCGTCATCCAGCAATGCCAGCACCTCGCGCACGATCCCCGCGCGATCGGTGCCGACCAGCTTCGCCGTTCCAGCCATGACGCCTTCGGGCCTTTCTGTCGTTTCACGCATCACCAGCACGGGCTTCCCCAGTGACGGTGCCTCCTCCTGCACCCCGCCGCTGTCCGTCAGCACCAGGTCGCACATATCCAGCAGCCGCACGAAATGGGGATAGTCCAGCGGTTCGATCATCGCGACATTGGGCAGGCTGCCCAGCACCGATTCCATCACCGGGCGCACATTGGGATTGGGGTGCACGGGAAAGATGACCGCGACATCAAGCCGAGCGGCGATGTCGGCAATGGACCGGGCGATCGCTTCCATACCTCCGCCGAAATTTTCCCGCCGATGGCTGGTCACCGCCAATATCCTTTTGCCCGCGAATCGCTTCGCCAATCCGTCGAGACCGGCAGCCAGCGACGGCGTCGATCTCAACCGCTCCCGCGTGGCCAACAACGCATCGATGACCGTATTGCCAGTGACATGGATGCCTTCGGACGCGCGATTTTCCTTCAACAGCGCGTCGGCAGCCGCCTGCGTCGGCGCGAAATTCATATCGGCGATGCAGGCGACGACGCGGCGGTTCACCTCTTCGGGCCAGGGATGATGGATATCGCCGCTACGCAACCCGGCTTCGACATGCGCCACCGGGATTTGACGATAATAAGCGGCCAGGCTGGCGACCATCGTGGTCAACGTGTCGCCATGCACCACCACCCGGTCAGGCCGCTCGGCATCGAACGCCTTGCCCAGTTCCACGATCAGCTTGGCGGTCAGGCCGTCGAGCGTCTGCCCCGGCGTCATGACGTCCAAGTCAATGTCCGGCCTGATGCCTGCAATTTCCAGCACCTGATCCAGCAGTCCGCGATGCTGCGCGGTGACGATGACGCGAGTTTCCACCTGTTCGCATGCACGCAGGGCGTGGATCACGGGGAACAGCTTGATCGCCTCTGGGCGTGTCCCGAATACCACCGCAACCTTCATCTTCGTCCCCTGTGCGTGCCTTTCGGCGATTTTCGCAGCAAATCGTAACCATCCTCTGAACAAGGGGTAACTCCGACGCGCGCTTTCGCACGCGCAAGGACCTGTGCTAGGGCGCGGTCAACCTTTCATTTCAAAGGACTGCGGAAGTTTATGAAGATCACGATGATCGGCACCGGATATGTGGGCCTGGTATCGGGCGCCTGCTTTGCCGATTTCGGCCACGACGTTGTCTGCGTGGATAAGGTGGCGGAAAAAATCCAGGCCATCGAATCCGGTCGCATGCCCATTTTCGAGCCGGGGCTTGACCAACTGGTCGCCAACAACGCTTCCGCCGGACGCCTGACCTTCACGACCGATCTGGCGGCGGGGGTGAAGGGCGCGGACGCGATCTTCATCGCCGTGGGCACGCCGTCGCGCCGGGGCGATGGCCATGCCGACCTTAGCTATGTCTATGCAGCCGCACGCGAAATCGCGGAATCGCTGGACGGGCCGACGGTCATCGTCACCAAATCCACTGTCCCCGTCGGCACCGGGGATGAAGTCGAACGCATCGTCAAGGAAGTGCGGCCCGATCTCGACATTCAGGTCGTGTCCAATCCCGAATTTCTGCGCGAAGGCGCGGCCATCGGCGATTTCAAGCGCCCCGACCGCGTTGTCGTCGGCACCACGGGCAGTGAACGAGCGATCGCAGTGATGGCGCAGGTCTATCGCCCGTTGAACCTCAACCAGGCGCCCGTCATGTTCACTGGACGGCGCACGGCGGAACTCATCAAATATGCCGCCAACGCCTTCCTGGCGACGAAGATCACGTTCATCAACGAAATGGCCGACCTGTGCGAAGCGGTCGGCGCGGAAGTGCAGGAAGTGTCCCGCGGCATCGGACTCGACAATCGCATCGGGTCCAAATTCCTGCATGCCGGACCCGGCTATGGCGGCTCCTGCTTCCCCAAGGATACGCTGGCCCTGGTCAAGACCGGGCAGGATTATGATACGCCGATCCGCATCGTCGAAACGGTCGTGCAGGTAAACGACCTTCGGAAAAGGGCGATGGGCCGCAAGATCGTGAAGGCGCTGGGCGGCGACGCGCGCGGCAAGAAAGTCGCCCTGCTGGGCCTAACCTTCAAACCCAACACCGACGACATGCGCGACGCACCCAGCCTGGCCATCGTCCAGGCGCTGGAAGATGCGGGGGCAAAGATCACCGCTTATGACCCAGAAGGCATGGACGTCGCCGCGCCGATGATGCCCAGCGTCACCATGACGCGCGATGCCTATGAAGCAGCGGCTGGCGCAGACGCGCTGGTCCTGGTGACCGAATGGGATATTTTCCGCGCGCTTGACCTCAAGCGCCTCGCCGGGTCGATGAACACGCCGCTGCTGATCGACCTGCGCAACATCTATCCCAGCGCCGAAGCGGAAGAGGCGGGCTTCTCCCTCATCCGGGTGGGCGGCAAAGGCGTGACCGCCGAATGAAGCTGGCGCCGAAGGGAGGGCGGGACCACCACGCCCTCCCCCGCCTGCATCACTGGATGATCGCCGCCGCGCTTCTTTTCATCATCACGCTGGCCGTGCCGGTGATGGCCGGACTGACCTGACCCTCTGGCGCACGATGCCCACGATCGGGGTTCAGGCCTTCAGCTTCCATCCCCGGCGCAGCAACGTGTAGCATAGCATCCCCAGCGCGATGTTCAGCACCAGCAACACGATGCTGCCCACCACGACGTCGCCATCGGCGGCAGCGACGAAGCCATAGCGAAAACCGGAAATGGCATAGAAAAACGGGTTCGCATGACTGATCGCCTGGAATATGGGCGCCAGCCGGTCGACGGAATAAAAAGTGCCCGACAACAGGGTCATCGGCCCAATCACGAAATTCGTGATGGCGGCCGCATGGTCGAACTTTTCCGCCCAGATTGACGTCAGCACACCGATGAAGGCGGTCAGCGCCGACCCCATCAGGCCAAACCAGATAATCGCCCACGGGTGCGCAGGCGTCACATGCACGCCCGGCCACAGGGCCATCGCCCCCCACAGCGCCAGTCCGACGCACAGCGCACGGGTCATCGCCGCACCCACCAAAGCCAGCAACAGCTCGCTGTTGGACAAGGGCGGCATCAGATAGTCGATCAACGTCCCCTGCATCTTGCCTGCCAGCAGGGAAAAGCTGCTGTTGGCGAACGCGTTGTTCATCATGCCCATGATCATCAGGCCGGGCGCAATGAAATCGGCGAAAGGAACGCCCAGCACCTGGCGACCCGACCCATTTCCGCCACCCAGAGCGATCGTAAAGATCACCAGGAACATCAAAGTCGTCACGGCGGGGGCCCAGATGGTCTGCAACTGGACCTTCATGAAGCGCCGGACCTCCTTGCGATACAGCGCACGCATCCCGGCCCAGTTGACGTTGCGGATCACCATTTCCCCCGGTTCGTGGAAGGGCGGGCGCGAGGAGGCGTTTGTCGAAAATTGGGGCTGGTCGTTCATGATGGGATCGACTATCGGCTGGCCTGATATGCCGCAAGGGCGTTGTGTGCGGAATTGCGCGTCCCATATAGGGCGCGAACCGAATATTTTGAGGAGTCATTCATTGTCCTGGACCGACGAGCGCATCGACCAGCTCAAGGCAATGTGGGAAAAAGGCCTGACCGCCAGCCAGATTGCCGAAGAACTGGGTGGCGTCAGCCGCAACGCGGTGATCGGCAAGGCGCATCGCCTGGGCCTGCAGTCGCGTCCGTCGCCCGTCAAGGCGAACGACGCGCCCAAAAAGGCCGCGCCTGCTGTCCGCAAGCCTGCACCTGTCGCCCCAGTTGCGGCAGCGCCCAAGCCTGCGCCCGCGCCACAGAGCACAACCGCTCGCGCTGCGCCGCCCGCCGCCGCACCAGTCGCTCCCTCCGCATCGGCAGGGGGCGGGGCGGGAGCAGCGCCCGCCAATGACGCGCCCGCCGCGCCGCAGCCACGTATCATTTCCGTCGGCCCCGGCGGCTTCCTGCGGCAGGGTCCCGGCGACCAGCAGGCGCCGATCCCGCCCGCGCCGCCACGCCGCCTGGTTCCTGCCAAGCCCAGCGCGGAAATCGCGGGCAAGACGTCGCTGCTCGACCTGACCGAACGCATCTGCAAATGGCCGATGGGCCATCCGGGCGAACCGGATTTCCACTTTTGCGGCGAAACGGTGAACCCCGGCTTCCCTTATTGCGTGGAACATTGCGGCCGTGCCTATCAGGCGCAGCTGCCACGCGGCACGCGTCGTCCGCCCCCGCCACTGCCCTTCGGTGGCCCGCGCGTTCGCTGACCCTGCGCACATCAAAAATTGGAAATATAGGGAGGCCGATCCATCGTGATCGGCCTCTTCTTCTTGGCTGACTTGCACCTGTCGCTGACCCGCTTATAGCTGGTGGCCATGTCCGATCTGTTTCAGAGCCAGCCGCTCAGCTCCCCCGGTTACGACGCGTCTTCGATCGAAGTCCTTGAAGGGCTGGAGCCTGTTCGTCGCCGTCCCGGCATGTATATCGGCGGCACGGACGAACGCGCGCTTCACCACCTCGCCAGCGAAGTGCTGGATAACAGCATGGACGAAGCCGTTGCGGGGCATGCGACACGGATCGAAGTCACGCTGGAACCGGGCAATCGCCTGACCATCACGGACAATGGTCGCGGCATCCCCGTCGATCCGCATCCCAAATTTCCCGGCAAGTCCGCCCTGGAAGTGATCCTGACCACCCTCCATTCGGGCGGCAAGTTCACTGACAAGGCTTATGCGACCTCCGGCGGCCTGCACGGCGTGGGCGTCAGCGTTGTGAACGCCCTGTCGTCGGTGACCGTCGTGGAAGTCGCGCGCAACAAGGAACTGTTTCGTCAGAGCTTCGCGCAAGGCTTGCCAACCAGCGGCCTGGAAAAGGTGGGGGCTGCGCCGAATCGACGGGGTACATCGGTCAGTTTCATTCCCGATCAGGAGATTTTCGGGGAGCAGAAGTTCAAACCCACCCGCCTCTATCGCCTTGCCCGTTCGAAGGCCTATCTGTTCGCTGGCGTCGAAATTCGTTGGAAATGCGCGCCTGAACTGATCAGCGACGACACGCCACCCGAAGCTGTATTTCAGTTTCCCGGCGGTCTGGCGGACCATCTGAAGGAACAGGTCGGAAATCGTGAATGCGCCACCAGCGCTTTTTTCTCCGGCAGCCAGGATTTCCCCGATACCGTTGGTCGCGTCGAATGGGCGGTCGCTTGGCCGCTGTGGTCGGACGGCAGCTATAGCTGGTATTGCAACACGATCCCGACCCCCGATGGCGGCACCCACGAAGCCGGTCTACGCGCGGCCTTGGTCAAGGGCATCCGCGCCTTTGGCGAACTGGTGGGGCAAAAAAAGTCGAAGGACATCACCGCTGACGACATCGTCACTTCGTCAGAGATCATGCTGTCCGTCTTCATCCGCGATCCTCAGTTTCAAAGCCAGACCAAGGATCGCCTGACCAGCCCCGAAGCGGCGCGCCTGGTCGAAAACGCCGTGCGCGACCATTTCGATCATTATCTGTCCGATCATATGGAACGCGGCAAGGCGCTGCTGGCTTACGTGATCGACCGCATGGACGAACGGCTGAAGCGTAAGGCCGAAAAGGAAATCAAGCGCAAGACCGCAACCTCCGCGCGCAAGCTGCGCTTGCCCGGCAAGCTGACCGATTGTTCGACCGACAGCCCCGAAGGCACTGAAATCTTCTTGGTCGAAGGCGATTCCGCTGGCGGGTCGGCGAAACAGGCGCGTGACCGCAAGACCCAGGCGATCCTGCCCCTGCGCGGCAAGATATTGAACGTGGCTTCGGCGAATATGGCCAAGATCCTGGCAAACCAGGAAATTGCCGACATGATCCTGGCGTTCGGCTGCGGCACGCGAAAGGACTGCAACCCCGACAATCTTCGTTACGAACGCATCGTCATCATGACCGACGCCGACGTGGACGGGGCGCATATCGCCACGCTGCTCATGACGTTCTTCTTCCAGGAAATGCCCGAACTGGTCCGGCGCGGTCATCTCTACCTCGCCCAGCCGCCGCTCTATCGGCTCGTCGCGGGTGGCAAGAGCGCCTATGCCAAGGATGACGCCCATCGCGAGGAACTGCTGGCCAAGGAATTCAAGGGCAAGAAGGTCGAAGTCAGCCGGTTCAAGGGGCTAGGCGAAATGAACGCCATCCAGTTACGGGAAACCACCATGGACCCGAAAACCCGCAGCCTCATCCGCATCACCCTGCCCGATGACATTGAAGATCGGCAACAGGTCCGCGAACTTGTGGAACGGCTGATGGGGACCAATCCCGCGCACCGCTTCGCCTTCATCCAGGAAAACGCCGCCACGGTGGACGAAGAAGCCATCGACGCCTGATCGGGCGGCCTGACGTCGCGCCCCGCCTTTCATGGCTACCCCCGCGTTAACCAGAGCGGGCCACGGGATGTTCAACCTTCTGCGCGATACCCGCCGACATGGCAGGCTTCGCCCACCCCCTTCGCATCGCGGTCAGCGCCGCGCCCGCCCTGCTGCTGGCCGTGAATGCCGGAGCGGCCCAGGCGGAAATGCATCTGTCGCCCGCGCGCCCCGCGTCGACATCGGGCACCTTGAACTATGGCAATGCGGATCGCGTGGCGTCGACGCTGCTGGCCGGCGGCATGAGCCGTCTTACCGCGATCAGCGCACAACAGGGCAGCACTTCCCCCCTTCCATGGACCGCCGCGTTCGTTGAACCGCAGGCGATCGTCAACGAAGGGCGCATCAAAAAGATGCTGGCGCATATGCCGGGCTGGGAATTGCAGGGCATCCGCCTGACACTGGGCCAGCCCGCTGTCAGCTATCGTCAGCCCGACCTGATGCCAGCATTCATGCGCGGCTTTATCGCGGCACCGGCGACCAGCGTTCAGGCCGCAGCCAGCATCTTGCCGGAAACAGCGCCACTGCCGTCCCAACCTGTCGACGCCCCCCGGAATGGCCAGCCCGATATTTTTGGTTCGGTCGCAATGGCAGTGTCCCGCACGCCGCTCGACGGCAAGTGGGCTGCGGTCGCCCGCTCCGCCCCGACCGCATCGATCCCCGCCAGCCTGCTTCGATCCGCCCGGGCGGCGCAGGGGCTGCAGCGGATCGAAATGGTAAATCGCTGGGTCAATGGCCGCCTGCGCTTCGTGAATGACCCCCAGGGTGGAGACGTCTGGACTTCGGCGATGCAGTCACTGCAGCGCGGCGCAGGCGATTGCGAAGACTATGCCATCGCGAAAATGCAGCTTTTGGCCGCCGCTGGCTTCGACCGCCGTGCAATGTTCCTGGTCATCGCGCGGGATCTGGTCCGCCGGGCCGATCACGCCGTACTTGCGGTACGGGTCGATGGCCAGTTGATGATCCTGGACAATATGACGGACCGCGTTCTTCCGTCGTCAGCGGTCAGCGATTATCGACCGATCATGAGCTTCAACGCCTTTGGCCGATGGACGCACGGCTATCGGGTAAGCACCCCACAGCCGGTGCAGTTCGCGGCGCGCTGATCAAATCGGCGTCTTACCGCTCCCGCAACGCCTCAGCCCTCGCCTTCATGATGGGTTTCAGCAGATAGGCCAGCACAGACTTGCGGCCGGTCAGTATCTCCACGTCACATACCATGCCGGGCGTGATAGGCAGCTTGTGCGCGCCTGATCCAAGCCAGGCACGATCCGTTTCCACCACGACAGTGAAATAGGCCTCCCGCGTTGCTTCGTCATAAACGCTGTCTGCTGACACCTGTTGAACCGTGCCGGTCAGGCCGCCATAGATCGAAAAATCATAGGCCGTGACCTTCACGACCGCCCGGTCGCCAGTCTTGATGAATGCGATATCGTTGGGCTTGACCCGTGTTTCGACCAGCAGCTTGTCGCCTATGGGAACGATCTGCATGATCTTTTGCCCAGCCGTGACGAAGCCGCCGATGGTGGTCACCTGAACGTCATTGACGACTCCATCGACAGGGGAACGTATCTCTGCGCGCTGCGCCCGGCCCTTCGCCCCGCGCAGGGACTCACTGTTGACCGAGATTTTCGCTTCCAACTGGCTGCGTTCGTCCAGGGCATCCTGCCGGAACTGAAAATTGGCCTCCGACAGCTGCGCCTGCGCCTCGCGAATGGCGGCAGAAGCGCGCGAAGCCTGCTGTTTAGCGGCGTTCAACCGTCCCTGCGCATCCACAACGTCACGTCTTGCGTCCAGCAGTTCGGTTTGCGGGATGATGGATTTCGCCGCCAGCGGCTCCAGCATCGCCACCCGTTGGCGCGCCAGTTGGACGCTGCCGCCCAGGCTATCGATCGTCGCCTGCGCTTCGCCCAATTCCCTGCGACGCTGATCGACCTGGGCCGACATCGCGTCCTGCTTGCTGCGAAGCGCGGACTGACGGACCTGGGCCAGCGCCTGTTCCTGCTGACACTCGGATGCACCGCTTGCGCACTCGGCCCCCACACCGGTGCCTTCTTTTTCAAGGCGTCCAGCCCGTGCCGTCAAGGATCGCGTTTCCGCCTGCAATTGTCCCAGTTCGGACGCCAGCATCGCGTCGTCCAGGCGCACCAGCAACTGGCCCTTGCCCACCTTTTGCCCCGACCGAACCAGAATTTCCTCGATCGTTGTCGGCTCGGCGGACTGGATGACCTGCGCCTTGCTGGACGGGATCACCCGCCCCTGCCCGCGCGTCACCTCATCCACCGGCGCCAGGCCGGCCCACAGCAGGAAAACCAGCATCCCCCCGCCGCTGTAGAGGATGACCTGTTTGTTGGCGGGCTGTCCCCGCAACCAGTTGATCCAGCGCCCCATCATGGTTGGCCCTTCTGAACTGCATGTTCGTCGGTCGCCAGCGCGACCGTCCTTGCCTTTTCCTGAGCGGCCAGCATGCTGCTGAGCGCGCCGCTGCTTTGCGAAGGGTCGGCGATTGACAGCTTCCACCCCTTCGCCGGGTCCATCCGCCCGCCAACATCATTGGCTGCGCGCCTCTCTGGCAGGGCTGCGACGGGGGGATAGTCTATGTCTGGCTCCGCTATCGAGGCCATGTGGGATGCGTCAAAAGCCGGGACATACTCACCGCCCGCATAGCGCCCCGTGAAGGCGCGGGGCAGGCCCCAGGTGCCCGGCCAGCGATAGAAGATATGCGCCCCTATCTTCGCCAACTTGGCCAGATGCGGCGCCCAACGGGGAAAGACATAGTCGGCATGATAATGCGTGGCCGTTCCCACACTCTTTTCAACTTGCCCCTCCAGCGCGCCAGCCGCGACCCGCTGTGCCCGATTCCACAGGGCAGGCACGGGCCGTCGCGCCAGCGAACCGTCGCAGACAAAGCTGAACTGGCAGACCGCAGCGCTGAAACGTTGATATACGACGCCGCACACAGTCTTGGCGAAGGCGGGGTGCCGTACGCGATTGAGCACCACCTGCGCCACGGCACGCTGCCCGCTGTCCGGCTCGGCCGCTGCCTCATAATAAACTGCCTGCGCAAGGCAATGCAGCGCACGTCTGCGGTCTTCGCCAGCCAACGTCAGCGCATGGAATGGCGCCGCTGCGGCAATCGCGCTGTGTGCGAAGCGCAGCTCATCATTTTGCGCCTGTGCGGCCTGCCCCGTCGTCACCTCTGCGGCTTGCTGCGCGGTCATGTCGACCAAGGCGCGATATTGGCGCGGGATGGACGGCGCAGCGGCCTCACCTTTCGCCTGGACGACCGGATCAGCCGCCTCCCGCTCGCTCTGCCCCAGCATCGCATAAGCAGCTAGCAGAGCCAGCGGCGCTGCGACGGTCACGCTGCGGACGAGGGCGCTCATTGCACGCCTCCCCGCTGGAGCTGGCCGACGATCTCATCGCGCGGACCATCCGCCATCACCACGCCCTGATCGATCACGATCAGCCGGTCGACGATGCGGAGCAATGCATGGCGATGGGTCGACACGATCAGCGTCTGACCGGGGTCAAGGGCCTTCGCGAGATGGTCGACGAACAGATTTTCAGTCTGATTGTCCATCGCCCCGGTCGGCTCGTCCAGAAAGAGCAGCTTCGCCGGTTCCACCAGCGCCCTGGCCAGCACCAGAAAGCTGCGCTGTCCGCCGGAAAGGCGACTGCCCCGTTCCCCTATGTGAAGGTCGAAACCCGCCGCATCGCGCCCGAAAAAGCGCGACGCGCCTGACCGCTCCAGCGCTTCCAGCAGCTTTGCGTCATCGGCTTCCCGCGCGCCCAGCAGCAGGTTTTCCCGGACCGAACCGCTGAACAGTTCCGCATCCTGACCCACATAGCGGAAGGCAGAGCGCAGTTCATGCGGATGATATTGGCGGCTGTCGATATCATCGATGGTCAGCATGCCGCCGGTCGGCGGATACAGCCCGCAAATGACCCGGCCCAGTGTCGATTTACCCGACGCCACGCGTCCGATGATCCCGATCCGCTCCCCCGGTTCGATGCGCAGATTGATGCCCCTCAGGCTTGGCTGCGTAGCGCCCGGATAGGCGAACTCCAATCCCTGCGAGACAATTGCACCCTTGCGGATTTTCGGGATGATGCCGCGCGCCCCATCCAGCCGTTCATCCGGCTGGTCGATCAGTGACTGCAAACTATCGAGCGTCGTCATCGCCTGGCGCGCCCGCACGATAACGAAGGCAAGCTGTCCCACCGGCGCGAGCGAGCGCCCCGCCAGCATGACGATGGCTATGATCGCCCCCATGGAAATCTTGCCCGCGGCAAACATGTAGAATCCGCCGATCACCAGGGCGATGCTCGTCACCTGTTGGCAAAGCGATGCGAGCGTGACGCTGGTCGAACTCAGCCGCCGCAGCTTTTCCTGTGTCGCGGCGCTCATCCGGGCATAGCGACGCCAGCGGCTGAGCATCCGCCCTTCGCCACGGCACGCCTTCAGGGTCTCCATACCGCCAATCGCTTCGACCAGAGCAGCGCTTTGCAGGCTGGAATCCGCCTGCGCATCACGCGACAGGCTGGCCATCGACCGTTGTAGAATAAAACCGGCAGTCGCCATGATGGCCATCGTGACGACAGGCACCACCGCCAGCCATCCGCCCAGAACCGCAATGATGGCGACGAAGAGGAAGAGAAATGCGAGGTCCACCACCAGGACCACGGTGGTCGAGGTGAAGAATTCGCGGACCGTTTCAAATTCCGATACACGCCGCGCGAGTGCCCCGGTGCTGCCTGCACGACTTGCGAGCGGCACGTTCATCACCTTTTCGAACAGACGATGCGACAAGCGTTCGTCAATTTCCCGCCCGGATTCGTCCACCAATCTTGCCCGCGCAATCCTGAGCACGAAGTCGAACGCAAAGGCCAGCATCACGCCGGCGCCCAGCACCCAGAGGCTGGAAGCCGCCTTGTTTGGAATGATCCGATCATAGACGTTCATCGTGAACAGCGGCAGGGCGAAGGCGAGCAGGTTGATGATCGCCGCAGCCAACATCACATAGCCGAAAGATCCGCGGGCGCGCCAGACTTCCCGCCAGAACCAGTGCTGCCGCGCGCGTTCGTCCCAAGGGCGTTCTTCGGCCCTTTCGCGACCATGATCGGCCATGACCACCAGCGCTTCGCCAGTAAAATGAGCCTCCAGGTCCGACAGCGGCGCCCAGACGGGTTCACTCGCGCGGGGCAGCTGCACCAGGGCGTCGCCCTGCTTGATATCGAGCAACAACAGGAAGCGTTCATTCCGCAAGGGAAGAATGGCGGGGAAGTTACCGGGCCGCCACTTGTTCAACCGACCCCGGATTAGATCAGTCAGCAGACCGATCTGATCGAGCGCGGATTCCGCCTGGTGGAAAGGCACGCGCCCGGATTCATCAACGGCAATGCCAGCGCGCAGGCCCACGATTTCCGGCGACCGGTCGAAATGCCTCGCGACATGGGCGATGCATTCGATCAGTTCGTCACTGGGCATGCCGTGATGGTCCAGCCATTCGGCCAGACTGAGTGTGCTTCGTTCCAACATTGTTTACCCCGCGCCACCCCGGCATCCGCCGAGGTGACCCCAATCATGGAAATTCAGCCCGGATAACGTCGCCGCTGCAATTCGGCAGGCGGCAGGTCCGGGACGTCATATTTCTTGCGCGCATAAGGATCTGCGCCCGAAGGCTGGGCGATCCCCAGCGTGTCGAGCAGCTGGTTGGTCGCAGCCAATATCTGATATTGTGCGAAAATTTCCGAAAAACGGGCCGTTTCAGTCCGCACCTGCGTATTGAAACGGGTGTTCTGGCTGTCCAGCACGTCCAGCAGCGACCGGCGGCCGACGTTGAACTGCTCACGATAGGATACCAGCAGCGAATCCGATACGATCCCCTGACGCGACAAATCGGTCAGGCGCTTCTTTTCGGTGTCCCAACGGTTCCAGGCGGTGCGGACATCTTCTTCCGCCTCACGCTGGCGTTGGCTCAGGCGGAATCGCACCTCGCTCGCGCGGCGGTTCATTTCCTGCACCTTCGCACGGTTGATGCCGCCATTGTAAAGCTGCCAACGCAGGACGACCCGACCTTGCACGTCATTGGTGCTGCCTCGGAAACCGTCCACATCCTCGCCAATGCGGCCTCGCCCTTCCAGCGTGACCGTCGGCCCAAGTTCGGACTGGGCCTCATCCACAACCGCGTGTGCAGCCTGAATATCGGCCTCAGCCTCGCGGATTAGCGGATTGTTGGTACGCGCGCCCGCAATTGCTTCGTCCAGCGTGGGAGGCACGGCGCTCGTCACCGCATCCGGCATCGAAACCTGATCGATCGACAGCCCGGTCAGCGTGCGAAAACTGATCGCCGCGTTGGTCAGGTCCTGCTGTGCCTCGCTTTGGCGAACCAGGGCGGACTGAAGGCGCTCTTCAGCCTGTTGCTGGTCGGCGATGCTGATCGACCCCTTCGACACACCCTCGCCCAGATCGCCGAGCAGCTTGCGATGGAAGGCGATATTGTCTTCCGCCGCCGCGACGATCCGTTGCTGCAACATATAGTCCAGATATTGGCGCGTGACATTCAGCGCGACAAACTGCGACCGTTCACCGACGCGCAGGGCCGCACCGTCGATGCGGGCAGCCTGCCGACGCTTTTCGGCGCTGCGATAGCCAGAATCGAACAGCGTCTCTTCTGCAAGCACGCTGGCTTCCAGCGGATAGAGCGTCTGGTCACCGATGCCGAGGGTCCGGCGGGTATTGTTCTCCAGGCGCCGGATGCCCGCCGAACCTTCCACGCTGATCCGGGGCAGGTATAGTCCCTTGGCCTGCTCGCGTTCAAACTCGATGGCTTCCTTGTTCTGGATAGCCTGGTTGATTTCAGGATGGCTGTCGATCGCGGCAGCGATGGCGCTTTTCAGGTCCGTAGTCTGGGTCCAGCCGGTTGTCGCCATAGCCGCCGCGCAAAGGGCCACCAGGCTTCCGCAAGTCTTGCGCATGATTGTCATGATCGCCTCCCCTCAATTCGCGCTGGCAGTGACTTCGACCCGACGGTTCATCGGTTCGCGTACATTGTTGGCCGTTTCGATTTTCAGCTGGGTCTCGCCCAGCCCACTGACGGCCATCGCGTCCATCGCGATGCCACCCTGGCCCATCAGCGCGGCAACATTCTGTGCCCGGCGCAGTGATAGGCCATCATTATAGCCCTTGCCGCCGGACGTATCGGTATAGCCGGTAACGCCAAAGCGATTCCAACCGCATTGGGATGCGGACTGTGTGATCTGACCGATCGTCGTCGCGCCCTCTGGCAGTGGTGTGTCCATGTTCCAGTCAAAGAAGATTGACACCGCCGGCGCCGTACAGTCCAGCGCGGGTGGGGCTGAGGCTGCGTCCGGCACCGGCGGCGGTGGCGCAGCCGAAAGGCGGGCCACAAACTCGTCGCACTTGTTGATGCTGTCCGCATCCTTCGTACCCGATTTCATGAAACCAATGGCGATGCCGCACTGGTTCTTGGCCTCTACGGCCCAGGTCCACCGGCTGTCCTGCGCGCCCCGCAGCGTGGCGTCCGCCGTCGCAGCAACCGCCTTATCGTAGCGGCTTTTAAGCTCGCCCTTCAGCTGTGAATTGCCAAGCTGCAGCAAGGATGAAGCGGGGGCGGCCCACGCTCCTGTGGCTAGCATCCCCGCCGCGAGGCCGAAGGATGCAACGCTCCTCAACCCGTTCCGCATAATCAATCTCCCCCAAAAATTTTCCCGCGAGATTCCGTGGTCCAGCATGTCAGGCATGTGCCACCGCCATGGCGTCATGCGCCGCCATCGCCGCGTCGAACACTGCCGCAGCAGCGGCCATGTGCCCCATGTCCACCGGCTCGACGGCCACGGGACTGAACATCGCCAGTGCAATCGGATGCTCACCACCAGGCAAGGCAGCCAGCAGCGTATCGATATCCGGAACGTCCTGCGCACCCAGCGCATCGGCGACGACCTGCGCCACCTCATGCGGGGCAATGTCATGGGCCGCCGCCAGAACCGCTGCATTGCCATCGAAGACAGGCAGATCGATCGGTTGGGCAAGCAGCGCATCATGGCTGTCAAAGTCCGCCGGGGGTGCGTCACTGGCATCCGATGGCGCGCCCGCAGACATATCCTCGCCTGCCGACAGGCTGCTGTGATCCGGGGCAGCTTCACCGCCGTGGGTCGACTGCTGGGCAGGGTCGTTGGCGCTGCCATCATCCTGATCTTGCGTCAGGCCAAGCGACGCTGCAGGCGCATCCTCGTCCGTTATCGGACTGATTTCAACCGTGGCGCTGGCTTGGACCGCAGGCTCCGCACTCGCCTCGCCTGCGGAGGACGCCGTTACCGGTTCCTGCTCGACTGCTTCGGCTGCGCCAACAACGGCGACAAGGCTGGCCGCAATCAGGACCTGGTTAAATCCAGTCTGCTGGGTTCGCTCCGCCTCGGCCTGTTCGGTTTCGCCACCGGATGCCTCGGTCTGAAATGCCACGTCAGCCGCAGCATATGTTTCGCCGTTGGTCGTAGTGTAGCTGGTCTGGCCAAAGATCTGAACATCGCCTCCAGCCGCCTCTCCAGCCTGCCCGTCCGAAGTCAGATTGAGCGAAACGATTTTCGCTTCCGAAAGCGTCCTGAACTCTCCGTCCTGGACGATGCCGTCGCTATTCGCATCCTGCCACACGCCAAAGCTCGCGAAATCCGCGTCGCTTGCATCCAGCATGCCGTCTTGATGGCTGTCATAAACCTTGGCTAGTCCCTGAAGGTCGGTCTCTCCCGCCTGGGTGGAAAATACGATCTTCAACGATCCGTCGGGATTGCGAAAGGCAAGAAGCCCGTCATCAGCCGCAACCCACGCCGTGGCCACCGCGCCAGTGCCGAAATAATCGTGGCTTACACCTGCGCTAAGGCCAAGATACTCGACCCCATCACCATCCAGGTCGAGGGCGATGGGAGGGACCAACGTCAGGTTGATGGCATCGTTGACAATGACCTGATCTCCGTCAGCATCCGTCAGCGACAGATCAAAATTCAGATTAACCGGATTGCCCGTCTGGGTTGTTTCCACCTGCAATTGGCTCAGCGAGAATTTGCCGTCCGTGCCGCCGCTTGTCCCGGCATTGGTGATTTCGATGCGGTCATATCCCGACGCAGTATAAGTCTGGACCTTATATTGCGCGCTCAATCCCGTGATCAGAACCGTACCGCTGGCTTCAAAATCGACAACAATGCCGCCTGCCACATTCTTGTCGGCCGTGACCGTGTCAATCAACGTGCCGGCAGCATTGTAGATCTTGACCATGGTGATGGCGAGGGTCGTATCATCTGCGGTGTTGGGTTCCTGCTGTTCGACATTGCCGTCTTCGTTGGCATCAACTGCCTTCAGCCGGACATCGGCGGTGGTCCCATTCGATATCTGATCGATCGTGAACTTGAAGCCGTTGACCGTCTGATGATTGACCATGACGAAGGCGTCATCGGACGTGCCGCCTCCATTCGCGTCATATGTAAAGTCGCCGAAGTCCAGTCGCAGACCGGCATCGGGATTGGTGATGTCGATGAATTGACCATCTACTCCGATGTCGTCGGAATCGCTGTTCACGCTTGGAGAAGCCTGATTGCTGATCGGCGTGAACAGGATTTCCAGATTGTCAGCGCTCGTCGATCCCACCAGCTTGAAGGGCGGATTGCCCGCCACGCCGCCCGAAAGGTCGTTGAAGAATGCCCCCGACCCATTGTCGATCGCTTGATGAATCGTGGTTGTGTAAATCCCAAGGTTCTGATTGAGCTGTACGGTATAGATGAGAGTCCCATCGGTGCCGTTGGTGCTGCCCGTTCGGCCTTGGAGCGTGGTGCCGCCATTCGACAGCCAAAGCTCGATCATCGCGCCACCCGAATTCAGCGCCGTATCCTGGCCATTGACGATGTTGGCAAAGGTCAGCGTTCCCGGCTGATCGGCGCCAACATTATTGTTGATGTTGGAATCAACGTCCAGGCCACGGGTTGCGCTCTGCCCCGCAGCGTTTGTCAACGTGGTCGATATCGGCGCAAAGCTCGTCGGAATGTCATCGACGATGGAAATCACGATCGATCCCGGCGTAGCGTCGCTGTCGCCGGTGGCGTCCGTCACCGTCATGCTGATCGTGTCGGTCAGCGGGTTAACCTCGCCCTGGCTGCTGTGCGTCAACGCCTGGCTCAGCGTGTAGCTGTAGCCATAGGTCACGGTGCCGTTCACGTCCGGTGCCGAAATCGAGGTAATCGTCAGCACGCCCTTGCTGGTCACCACCTGCTGGCCCACCGCCGTGATCGTCTGCGCCGGGTTCAGATCGCCGTCGAGCGTCAGGGTGTAGCTCTCGCCGTTCGCGTTGACCGTGAATTGTCCGGTCGTGTCGGTCTCGCTCGCCGCGCCATGTTGCAACCCGTCGGCCAAGCCATCCTCATAAACCGTGCTCGTATCGCCCGTGACATCAGGCACGCGCGCGTCTTGGTTCAGGCTGATCACCAACTGCGCCAGGTCGGTGTCTCCGTCGCCGTCCGTGACCTGGTAGGTGAAGGTCTCGCTCGCCACGCCCGCCGGGATCGACGCGGTCTTGAGCGTGTAGACATAACTGCCATCCGCCTTGATCAGCAGGTCGCCATAGGTGCCGCTGATCGTGGCGCCCGCAGCGCCAACCGCCGTCAGCGCCCCGCCCCCTGCCTCCGTGCCCAGGCGAGCCCCCGACACCGCGCCGCCAACAACCGCGCCGTCCGCGCCGATCGTGTCCGCCACGCCGTCGGTCGCGTTAGCATCCGTGCCGCCCGCGCCGGTAAACACATTGCCGTCAGCCTTGTTGCCAAGTCCCTCCGTCACGCTGTCCACGTCATTGACCGCCTGCGGCGCGTCGTCGAGGATGCGCACGATCAACGTGTCGCTGGCGGTGGTGCCGCTGATGCCGTTGACGCTCAGCGCGACGCTGTCGTCAAACTCGGTGAGCGTCG
>CAMPHJ010000013.1 GCA_946885845.1 uncultured Sphingobium sp.
AGCCCTCCACCACTTCGAGGCCCATCGCGCGAGCGGAGCCTTCGATGATCTTCGTCGCTGCGTCGATGTCGTTCGCGTTCAGGTCAACCATCTTGGCCTGGGCGATTTCGGCGAGCTGCGACCGCTTGATCTGGGCGGCGACGACCTTGCCCGGTTCCTTGGAACCCGACTTCAGGTTAACCGCCTTCTTGATCAGATAGGTGGCGGGCGGCTGCTTCGTAACGAAGCTGAACGAACGGTCCGCATAAACGGTGATGATGGTCGGCAGCGGCGTGCCCTTGTCCATCTTTTCCGTCGAGGCGTTGAACGCCTTGCAGAATTCCATGATGTTCACACCGCGCTGACCCAGCGCCGGACCGATCGGCGGCGAGGGGTTGGCGGCTCCAGCGGGCACCTGGAGCTTGATATAGCCCGTAATCTTCTTGGCCATTTTCACTCACTCTGTTGCTGGCAGATTTGCGGGCAAATCCACCGGTTCAAGTTTAGCGGTCAAGCGGCATTCCGAAGAAAGCCTCCCGCACTGCATATATATCCTCGCCCCTTCAGGGGAGAGGACTAGGAGGTCTTAGCGGCTCGCCGCTTAGACCGATTTGGAGAGGGGGTTAAGCCCTCTCCCGCTGCGACTAGGCGGCTGAGCCGCCAAGTCTCGCTGCCCTCTCCCGCTTGCGGGAGAGGGAAATTCTTACTTCGACAGTTCGACCTGTTCGAAGTCCAGTTCGACTGGCGTCGCGCGGCCGAAGATCGACACGGACACCTTGACCCGGTTCTTTTCGAAATCCAGTTCTTCGACCGTGCCGTTGAAGCTGGCGAAGGGACCGTCCAGCACCTTGACGCTGTCGCCGATTTCGTAATCGACGCTGACCTTGTGCTTCGGCGCGGCTTCAGCTTCCTTGCGGGCGCCGAAATAGCGAGCTGCCTCGGTTTCGCTGATCGCCTGCGGTTTGCCGGAGGAACCGAGGAAACCCGTCACCTTCGGCGTGTTCTTGACGAGGTGATAGATGTCGTCGTTCAACGCCAGCTTGGCAAGGACATAGCCAGGCATGAACTTGCGTTCGACCTGCACCTTCTTGCCGCGCTTAACCTCGGTCACGGTCTCGGTGGGGACTTCCACCTGCTCGACCAGTTGGGAGAGGCCCATGCGCTCGGCTTCGGACAGGATCGATTCCTTGACCTTGTTTTCGAAGCCCGAATAGGCGTGGATGATGTACCAGCGCGCCATGTTACCGTCTCAAACTCCCGTCAGAGCAATTTCGAAGCCGGTCAAACCGGCTGGATCGGAAATCGCGCCACAAATAATCGTTCAGGCCTGATTGGCGGCGAACGCCAGCAGCCACTGAACAATCGCGCCGAAGAAGGTGTCGATGCCGAAGAAGAAGAGGCCCAGCACCGTCGTCATGATGGCGACCATGATTGCGGTCATCACCGTTTCGCGGCCGGTCGGCCATACGATCTTCGACGCCTCAGTCTTCACCTGATTGACGAATTCGCCCGGAGAAACCTTCGCCATCGTTGCCTCTAAACCTTCGAACCAAACACCAAAGCGCGAAGCAACAGTCCGCCCTCCCGATCCCGCCATGTCGGCGTCCGGGGGTGCGGCCGCTGGCTCCGCGACCCATCTTCGCTTTGCCGCCTAGCCCCGAACCCCTGAAAAATCAAGGATAAGCAGGCGCGACGTGGCAGGAGTGGAGGGACTCGAACCCCCGGCATTCGGTTTTGGAGACCGACGCTCTACCAGCTGAGCTACACTCCTGTGCCGGCGAAGGACGGCGCTTTAGCGTGGCCTGCCGGGGAGGGCAAGGGAGATAATCGCGCCATCCGTCAAAGGAAAACGCCGCCCTTCATTATGCGGCGTGCACGGCCTTGCACGGGCATCCGGTCGAAGGGCGTGTTTCCTGCCTGCGCCGCCATTCTTTCCGAATCCACTATCCAGGGCGTATCGGGGTCGATGAAGATGAGATCCGCCGCGCTGCCCGGCGCGAAGCTGCCTGCATTGACGCCCAATATCCTTGCCGGATTGGCGCTGAGCAGGGCCATGAGCCGGTTGAGCGATACATGCCCGTCGCGGACCAGGTTGAGCGACAGGGCCAGCAGCGTTTCGGCCCCCGCCATGCCGGGCGAGGCGTCCGCGAACGGCAGTCGCTTATCCTCCGGCCCTCTGGGATCATGGCTGGACGTAATCACGTCGACTGTTCCGTCCGCCACTGCCGCGAGCGAGGCTTTTCGATCGTCCTCCGACCGCAGCGGCGGCGACATCAGCGCAAAGGTGCGGAAATCCGTGACGGCATTATCAGCCAGGAAGAGATAGGCGGGGCTGATGCCGCAGGTGACGTTCAGCCCTTCGGCTTTCGCGGCGCGGATCAGGTCGAAGCCCGCCTTTGTGGTGACGAGCCGGAAGTGGATTGCCGCGCCGGTCACGCGCGCCAACATGATGTCGCGCGCGATCGCCATGGCTTCGGCGCAGGCTGGGGCATGGGGCAGGCCCAGGCGAGTGGCGGTTTCGCCGCTGGTGGCAACGGCTTTCCCGGTAAGTCCGCCATCTTCTGCATGGGTGATGACGGTCAGCCCCAGGCCCGACGCATAAGCAAGCACGCGCATCATCACGCCGGAATCCGCGATCCATTGCCGCCCGGTGCCGACTGCCTTGGCCCCCGCAGCCTGCATCATGCCGATTTCGGCTAGTTCGGTCCCTTTCAGCGCGCGCGTCGCGGCGGCGATCGGGTGGACCCAGAAATCAGGTTTGCCCGCTCGCGTGGCTTGGCGGATCAGGCCCGATTCATCCAGGGGCGATGATTGATCGGGCATCAGGGCCGCCCGGGTTATCCCGCCGAAGTGAAAGGCTGGCTTGTCGGTCGCAAAGACGCCCAGGTCGACCAGGCCAGGCGCAACCACCAGTCCCGCAGCGTCGATCCGATCCACGTCGTCCGGCACGGCGACATTACCCGCCGCTATGATATGATCGCCCTCGATCAGGATGACCCCGTCGGTGAGATCCTGACCGGCGGGATCGGCCAGCTTTCCGTTGACGATGGCGAGCTTGTTCATGCCCAAGGATTCCTCGTTATTGGCCGGGATGTTCAAGACCATCCCTCCACTCCGCGCGCGTTGCGGGTCAGCACATCCAGGCATGCCATACGGATCGCGACACCCATTTCGACCTGTTCCGTGATGGCCGATCGTTCAGGATGGTCCGCCACGACGCTGGAGATTTCGACCCCCCGGTTCATCGGGCCAGGGTGCATCACCAGGGCGTCCGGCTTGGCGATCGCGAGCCGTTCAGGCGTCAGGCCGTAGAGCATATGATATTCGCGCGGCGAGGGGATGAACGCTCCGTCCATCCGCTCATTTTGAAGGCGCAACATCATCACCACGTCAGCGCCATCCAGTCCGTCGTCCATGCGGTAGAAAGGCGTCGCGCCCAGCATCTCCACCTCTGGCGGCATCAGTGTCGGGGGAGCGACCGCCCGCACCTGAGCGCCGAGCGCGGCAAGGCAAAGCATGTTGGATCGGGCGACCCGGCTGTGCAGCACATCGCCGCAGATCGCGACGATCAACCCTTCAAATCCTCCCTTGCGCCGACGGATGGTCAGCGCGTCGAGCAATGCCTGGGTCGGGTGCTGGTGCCAGCCGTCGCCTGCATTGAGCACGGGGCAGTCCACCTTGTCCGCGATCAGTGCCACCGCGCCGGAACTCGCATGGCGAATGACGATCACGTCGGCAGCCATCGCGTTCAGCGTCATCGCGGTGTCGATCAGGGTTTCGCCCTTCTTCACGCTCGACTGGCTGGCGTGCATGTTCACGACATCTGCGCCCAGCCGCTTGCCCGCGATCTCAAACGACAGCAGCGTGCGCGTGCTGTTTTCGAAAAACGCGTTGATCTGCGTCATCCCTGCCAGCCGGTCATCATGTTTGCGGGCATTGTCGCGATTGGTCTTTGCCCAATGTTCCGCCTCATCGAGCAAGAAGCGGATTTCCCACGGCTTCAGGTCCGCGATGGAAAGCAGATGCCGATGCGGAAACGGCGCCCGACCGGTCAAGTCAGGCGAGGCGGATGGAACGGTGATGTCGGGCATGAACGGACCCTTTAAGCGAGGGCGAGAAAGAGGGCAAGATCGACGGGGATTGTTGAGCGGAAGACCCGATGTTGGAAAGTCGTTCGCCCTTCCTATGTTTGCTGGATGCGGATTTTCACGATTGGATATGAGGGCGCGACCCAGGCGGAGGTCATCGCCGCTCTGCAGGAGGCCGGAGTGACGCTGCTGGCCGACGTGAGGGCGGTGCCATTGTCCCGGCGGCCCGGCTTTTCGAAGAATATTCTGGCGGCCGGGCTTCGCGAGGCGGACATCGACTATGTGGGCTTGAAAGCGTTGGGAACGCCGCCTGCGGGCCGGGAGGCTGCGCGCAAGGGCGATCATGTGAAGCTGCGGCAGATTTATGCAGCGCAGCTCGATCTGCCGGAGGCGGTGGTAGCGTCCGAGCAGCTTCGGGAGATGGCGGCTGAGCGACCGACTGCGCTCTTGTGTTTTGAACGGGAGGCTAGCGCCTGTCATCGGTCGCTTTTACTGGAAATGCTGTTTGCGGAGGACGAGCGGGTCGATCTTAATCCCTGAGGCCTAGAACCGGCGTGCGATCGCTCCGGCGGCCCAGCCCATTCCGACCGCCAGAGCTATGGCGGTCAGGCCATATAGAAACGGCCACTGCTCCGCCGCCACCGCCATGAACTGTTCAAAACCGGATTTGCGGATGGTGATGTCCCGGACTGCGGCGGCTACAACGCGGCCATCCTGCACCAGGAATGTTTCGGCAGTGTAGTCGCCCACAATGACCCTTGCCGACAAGGGTAACCGGGCGCGGTACAGAACGCCCCCGGTGATTTCCACCGTGCCAGCACGCTCGACATACAGCCCGGCGCGTTCCCTAAGGTCGATCAGCCCCGCCTGGAACCGATCGAGTTCCGCGCTTTCGTTGAGAGAGGAGGGGGATAGCTGGAGCTTTTCCACGCCCATTTCGTAAATCGCGGCGGTGCGCTGGTCCACGACCTGTTCGATGGGGCGGGAGGACGCCATCGCGTAAAAACTGGGTGCGGACCGGAAGCGGGCTGTGTCTGCATTGATCCAGATGCCAGCCACTTTCTGCTTTTCACGTATCGTGATCGATTGGTCGGGACCTTTCAGGACGACCAGAATATCGGCGGGCTTTTTGGGTTGCCGCCCATCAGGGTAGACGATGGCCCCAAATAGCAGCAGGTCCGCACCGGTGAAGCTGTACTGAATTTCCACTTCGCGCTGCGATACGTCGGGCACCAATATGGGCTGGTCCGCGGCGCTCAGCAACAGCAGCGCTGGCCCGAGCCATAGTGGACGCATGCGGTCGTTCAATTGACTTCGACCGTATAGATTTCATCTGGCCGGAATCCCAGACCCAGCGCCATGCGCGCAGCCACCAGAAGGACGATCGAGGCGAGAAGAATCCGCAAATATTCGGGCCGCACTTTCATGGAAATGCGCGTGCCGATCTGCGCGCCCGTGACGCTGCCGATCAGCAACAGCAGCGCGAGCACCAGATCGACCGCCTTCGTTGTCATGGCATGCATCATCGTCGTCGCCATGGTCACGAACAAAATCTGAAACAGGGACGTGCCAACCACCGATTGGGTCGTCATCCCCAGAAGATAGAGCATGGCGGGCACCAGGATGAAGCCGCCGCCCACGCCCAGCAACATCGTCAATATGCCCGTGGCCATACCGAGCAGCAGCGGCGCTAGCGGAGAAATATACAGGCCCGAACGGTAGAAGCGCCAACGCATCGGTAATGCTGAAACGAGCGGATGATGACGCCGCTTGCGCGCTGCTGGCCGCTTTCCGGTCTTGAGCGCGATGAGCGCCTGAATAGATTCCTTCGCCATCAGCATTCCGATGCCACCCAGCATCAGGACATAGAGAATGCCGATCATGGTATCGATCTGGCCCAGGGCCTGGAACAGGCGAAACAGGAAAACACCGATCACCGCTCCGACAATGCCGCCGGCGGTCAACACGCCGCCCATGCGCACATCCACCGTTCCCCGCGCCATGTGCGTAAACACGCCAGAGACACTTGCGCCGGTCACCTGGCTTGCGGCGGAAGCTGCGGCCACCGTCGGCGGGATGCCATAGAAGATGAGGAGCGGCGTTGTCAGGAAACCGCCGCCCACGCCGAACATGCCCGACAACAGGCCGACCACGCCACCCAGGGCGATGATCACCAGTGCGTTGACCGACAGGTTGGCGACGGGGAGGTAAAGATCCATTGAGCCATGGAGTTAAGCCCAATGCGCGGCGAGATAAAGGCGGTGCGCGTCAGATGATCAAAAATCAGCACCCAGGGTCACGGCCAGGCCGGATGGTGGAGCGGCGTGACCGGCAACGCGCGATCGCCATTCCAGGCTCAAACGGGTGGCCAACCGCGGTAACGGCAGTCGCAGCTGTATTTCGGGCCCTATGTCCAGCCTTTCGACGCTGGGTTGCGCGCCTCCTGAAATGCTGGCCCCCAGCTTGAGAGGTGACTTCGCAATCGGGGTCAGGAGCGAAAACTTGCCGTCGGCAAACAGATCGCGTGCCCGAAAGCCGACCACGCCGCCCTGAGCATAAGCCTCAGCTTCCAATCCGGGCAGAAGCTGCGTCGGTCTAAATCCCCCGACGGCCAGCAGGGCATTGGCGTCCCGCGCGCCCCGGCCCGCCGCGATCCTGCGTTCCGCTGCAAATGTAATTGATAACGTCCTGATCGGTTGCCAGCTGACGCCCAAGGCCGACTCAGGTGAGGCAGGGCTGTTCAGCGCGGCGCTGAAACGTCCATATGCCGTGATGCGACCCTGCGCGTGAGGCGTGAGATCATAGTCCAGTCGCATGCCCGCCTGCGATCCGCCCAACCGACCTATGGGTGTGGCATCCGCTGACGTGGAACTCCCTTCGCGCCACAGCGTCCATGCGCTGCCCCGCCATCTGGTGCTTTGACCGGGATTTGCGGATGCAGCCGAAATGCCGGGTGGAAGGGCCGGTGAAGGGATGAAGGCATCGCCTGGGCTGGCATCATGATATGCCAGAAAACTGCTTTGAACCGCTGTTGGAACGGGCAGCGATGATCGACGGCGGAGTCTTATTGGCTTGGTCGACAGTGCATCCAGCAAAAGAGGATGTTGTCGTTGGTGGAGAAGAGGGATCGCGTTACGCGACGCTATATGCCGGAATGTTCCGTTCATCCCGGCAAATGATGGGTTCCGTGTGTCGGGTGCAGGGCTGACGGGCGGGTCCAGCCCTTCATTCATCGCGCTGAAGAAACGGACCGCCGCCCAACTGCTCATCAGCAGGACAAAGAAGCGAACCGGGCGACCGCTATTATTTGTTCTCATGCGGACCTTATATTGGTGGGAAGCGGTGCTGTGTCTTTTCCCAAACCAGCGATTTGCCGAACAGCGAATCGAGATAGCGGGAAACGGCGCGCCGGGCCGCAAACAAGGAGATTAAATTGGCCAGGAAGGTTCGGGGAATTGCGCCTAATCCATAGCGCCAGCCATAATCCCGGCTGACAAAGGCGACGCGCATGGCAACGCGCCAGGATAAGAAGGCGAAGTTCAGCCAGAGAAGCAGTTCGACGGTTGGAGAAGGTCGATAGGCGTCCCCCAAGCCGAACCAGGCCCCGACCTGAAGAATCCACCAAAGCAGAAATGCGATATAGGCGGCAAACAGGATGAAGGCGGCCAGTGCAGCACGCCGATCGCGAATTCGCATCCACCATTCGGTGGGTCCGCCCTGCCAACCCATCCGGTCCCATCCCGCTAACGAAATCCCGATGATCCAACGCGCTTTCTGCCGAACGGCGGCGTGCAGGCTGTCAGGGAAATATTCCCGAGTGGCGACCAGTTGTCCGTCGCTGTCGCGCATGCGGATGAAAACGCCGCGACCGCCCATGTCGGCAATACGCAGGCCAACCTCATAATCTTCTGTGAGGGAAGCGGGATCGAACGGACCGCCATTGCCCGGATCGACCATTTTTTCCAAAATGTCGCGGTCAAAGGCGCAGGCTACTCCGGCCGAAGGCATGGAAGCTCCCATCGCTTCGCGGACAGTCAGGGACTTTCCGTGGCTTTCCCGTCATCGGGCGCTGGCGTAGTTGGGCTGTACCCATTTGCGTCCAGCTGAGCCGACAAATGTTTATTTACATCTGTGACGCATTATATACCCTCGTAATTGGGAACCCAGACCGGCGCGTTTGAGTCTAATAATGGACTTGACGGGAGAGGTTTAAGCCGTAATGGGCCACCGCACGGAGACATGAGCATGGATAGACTGCAAATCGCACTTCGCCAGCTCGCAGATAATGTGGGCGGTTTCGACAACATCAAGCTGTTGCTTAGCGGTGGAGCTGAGATGTCGCGCGAACATGTGACCAATCACATTGAAGCGATCGCTAGCGGATTAGCTGACGGCAGCATCGCGCCTCGGAGCTTAAACGAAGCTTCTCTAAGAGACGCTGTATTTCCCGTGTAAAACGGGTTGACGAACGAAATAAAAGCTAGTTAGGCCCCCGGACTCGCGTTTGGGGGCCTTATGCATAGTTATCCTGAGAAAATTAGGCCTATTTTGCTCGAACTGGACGAGATTCGTCCAATCCATCAACCGGTGATGATCGAAGAGCATTTGGTCCCACTGTTCCTTAAGCATTCTGGCTATCATACCATCCTTTTCTATCCGATACCGCCGGGCGCGCTCTGCGGGATGCACATCAGCGATTCAGAAACTGGAGTGGCTCGAATTTTCTATCGCCGGTGTAGCACACACTTCCAAAAGGAATTGGTTGCTAGCTGCCCTGAGTGCCAAGTCTCCAGGGTGACCATGGCGAAGGAGCTGGTCCATGTGCTCGATAGCGAAGGTGCCAGGACCTCGATCGACATGGCACCTGATATGCTGATCGACCTACTGCTGAAGGGTGCCCTCGCCGAGAACGCTCAGGTGCATGCTGACTCTACGGCTGTTTTCTGGGCGATCGAGATGCTCGCCAGGTTCCAGCATAGACTTGTACAAATTGGCGGAGCGCTGGGCCCGACCTCAGCACTACAAAGTGCCCAATCTTCTGATAATTGGTCACTATTTGCGGCCGGATATGCCATCCCTTATCCTCTCGCAAAGATTGCCTATAGCGCCAATTTCATGGGACTAGCTAAAAGCATGCGGGAAAGCATGGGCATACCGGCCTTTAGCGTCCTCTGACTAACGGAACAGGGGGGGCGCTAAATAGCCTTCAGCCGCGGAAGCATTTTCCAGGTTAGTGTCAAAGGCCATTCCCCCAAATCACAGCCCCAAAAACACGGTTTCGCGGGGGTTTTGTCGGCATGGGGGAACAGAAATTCTTCGGAACAGCGGCCGCAGATCAGACACCCGCGCTGCCCCTCAGTTTCTCTTCAGCGCTTCCAATTGATCCTCCAACCGCCAGATGCGATTGGAGTTGAGGCGCGCATTGAGATCGACAATCGCGTGGGCGATCTCAGCCGCTTCATCATCAGACAATCTAGAGCACGTTGTTTCCACATAGCCTCTAACATCGTCCGATTTGTCGGTCATCAGCCGCTCATTGATGGCTTCGAACTCAGCAGCCCGCTCCGGATCGCTTAGCCCGTGGCCGATCAAGGTGTGCATCGCCTCCCATGCATAGTGAAGTCGCTTTTGTATCGGCGCTGCGCTGGCCGCCAGGACGGAAACAGCATTGCCAAGCTTCTCCCGCTCATAATCTTCGGACATGCCCATACCCCTCAATTACAAAGATCGCGCAGAGCTTCAAACGAGAGCGGCGCCGCCCGTCCAGCCTCAACATAGCCATAGAATTTCTCATACACCTGGCGATAACGCGGGAGAGAAGCTTGCGAGTGACTATTGAGATTCACTCCTTTCCGACTGCTGCTAAATTCGTCGAGATCCTGAATCATGGTTTGCGCGACACCAAAGTGAGGATCATGGTTCGCATCGAAGCCACCAAACGCGTTCCAATGCCAGGCCTTTGCTTCCTCGGCCTCGGCACCGCTCAGCTTCTCAATCGAACTTTCGATGATGCCCCACATCCAAAGGATGTCAGTGGTTTCCCGAACCACGTCGTCAGACGGCGCGTGACTTTCGAAAATACCCGGATACTTGCGCGCGATAGCCCATCCGTCGTTGTTGATCGCGAGCGACTTAACCAGTGTCGGGTTAATCTCACGATCTAATTTAAGCGCTTCCATCACTTCCGCCAGCATCACCACAATCAGGCGTTCCCCGTCAGACATTTCCATCGATTTACCTCCCTCAACTCGAAGGCCATGTTGGGGGTGAATGGTTGTTATTCAAGCGAAATAAAAATGACGGGCGAGACCGATGGTCCAAGCTCTGTGATGTCAACACAAGGCATACGGCGCGAAGCGGCAGAAATCAGCCGTTTTCGTTTTCGACGGCGCGCCCAAAACCCGTGAACGAATCATGAAAAGCGGCGAGTTTCACCGGAATGGCACCGGAGAGGAAAACGCGGGACAGCCTGCCCGCGCAGTTTTCCCCTGCAGTGCGACCCAAACTTGCCCCGCTACCTGATGGAGGCCGTTTTTTTCTGTGTGAAGAAGCGAATTCCATTGCCGATTATAGACGGTTAACCCCTTCTGTGCTCTGTCGACGTGGGGTCGCATCCAAGGGATGTTCAATAGGGGGTTACATGATTCGTGCACTGATCTGCGCGGCCGCTTTGGTCGCGCCAACTGTCGCTTATGCCCAAGCACCGGTAACTATCGCTCCTGCAGTCGATGGCAATGTCCTGCGTGCAGGTGCCAAGGTTCCCGTGCGGACACTGGTTGATCTGACCACTAAGAAGAAGGCGGTGAAATCCGGCGATCGCGTCAATATCGAAACAGCTGAAGCGGTCATGATCGGGAACAATATCGTCATCCCGGCAGGCACTCCAGGCATGGCCGAGATCACCAGCGTTCGGAATAAGGGGATGTGGGGCAAGTCCGGGTTTATCGAAGGCCGCGTGCTCTACCTACGCTTGGCAGGTCGCCAAGTTCGCCTCACCGGCACGTTCAACGACAAGGGCGTGACGGGCACCGCAGGGGTTGTAGGCGCGATTGCATTCGTGCCTATCGCTGGTTTCTTCACGACTGGTACGAGCGCATCGATCCCGCTGGGTTCGATCATTCCGGCATTTCTAGATGAAGATCTGCCGTTCACCGTGGCGGCAGCGCCTGCCATCTCTCCTATTGAGGCCACGCCCGCGCCAAATCCTGTCGCGGCCGCCAAACCGGTGGCAATGGTTGACCCCTCGCTCGAAATCCACTCAAAGTAATTTTTGAAAAACAGCACGTCGATCGGCCCCGTTCGAAAGGATGGGGCCTTTTCTCTTTCACGGACATTCGCAGTCCGCCGTCGCGAGCGGGCGAGTGGTCAGTTAAGCGGTCTGCTGTTCCGGCGACGGTGATGGATGCGGCTCAACTGCCAGCCTGGGTATTCACGGGGGGTGCCAGGGGATTGGGGTCTGTGTCCTTCCCCTTTTGCACACGCTCGACAGCCTCATCATGTTTCGGGTTCTCGTTGCCACCTGGCGAACCGCGTTCGGGCGGTGGAATGTCGTCGCTGCCTTCTGCTGGCTCTTGGGTGGACTCTCCACGTTTTCCGTTATTCTGCATGGTAACCTCCGGTAAGTCGATGAGGGAACGTCCCGGACTGGCGATTGTGTCCGCTCAGAGTAGCGCCCGATCGACACTGCCGGACGCCTTTCGCTGGAACCATGGCATCGACGTACGCTCAACGATCAGCCGCTCGCCGGGATATGGCTGATCGAACTGATATAGCTCCTCCAGCGGCGCATGGAGCCACGTGTCCCAATCTTCCGGGTCGAGTATCACCGGCGATCGATCGTGAATGTCGATCAGCTCAGGCGCGTTGTCGGTCATCACGCCGGTGTAGACGTCGCCCCATTCGACGGAATGTGACCACAACCCCGCCCAGGCAAAGATCGGCTGATCCTTCACCGACAACCAGGTCTCAGTCATTCGCCCCGGCTCGCCCACCGCTTCGGCATAGCGCGCCGTCGGGATCAGGCAGCGGTGCTTCGGATCAACTGCGGTCCATTTCCAGAAGAATGTGTCGAGCTTGTCGAACCGGGCATTGTTGACCGGCTTGGGCTTCAGGGGCAGACCCGTCTTCTTGCTCTTCTGCACCAGCGGAAAGCCCCATGTCATCTGCTCCAGCACCCGTTCACCATTTTCGAGGCGGATCACTGTCCCAGGCTGGGCCGGGTGGACCAGCAGCGGCCCCTCATTGAACCGTGCTCCCCGCTTGGCCTTGAACAGGTTCAGCACCTTATGCGTGTCGCCCCGTTCCGCCCGATTGCACATGCATGGAAGGTGAGATGCGGCAGGGCGAGAGTCAAGCTAGCGGCGGGCCTTGACCGAATCGAGAACAATTCGCGAACATGGGGCATGGACGACATCCTCATTCGCACCTTCGCCAAAGAGCGCGGCCTGACCTTCCGTTGGCGCACATGGATGGAAGCCGACCGCGCCTATGCCGATATCGAAGTCAGGGACGGCGAAACGATCCTCTACACCGCCCGCAACAACTGTCTGTCCGATGAGCAGCATGTCCTTGATAACCTGATGCGCTGGGCGATCGAGCATATTGCCCACAAGCCACGCTATGTGATTTCAGGGTGGAAGCATTCAGCTCCTAAGGACTAGCTACGAACGGGATGCCGCAATCAACTTCGCCTGCAACCGCGCATGGCCTTCATCATTGTCCGCCTGAATGTCGGCAAGCGCCTCTTTGGCGTGGGCCTGATCATCGGCGCTGAGTGTGGCAATGGCTGCCTCATAGAGCGCGATGAACTCCGGTGCGCGGGCGACTATCGGGCCGACGATCTGGAGCAGATTGAGGGCAGTCGTGATGTTCATGTCAGGCTCCAGTCTTGCCAGTGAGGGTGAGAAGGTCGGCGACGGCAGCGCGTGCCGTCATCAGGGCCGCCGCATAGTTGGTGGCGTTGCCCGCTCGATAAGCCTGCCTGACGACGCCCAGCGCGGCATATGCCTTGGCATCCAGGGCGGCGATGCGGGTAGCGGTGGCACCCCGGATCAACCCAGCGTCAACGCCCGTCTCGATCGCGATCCGCGCGGCTTTGTACGCAAGCTCGGCAGCAAGTGCGCCTTGCTCATCCAGTACCGTCTTGTTGGCCACAGCGGCGGGCGCAGGCGGGATGGTGTCGAGAGGTGCGCAGGCGGGAAGGGCGCAGAGAAGCGCGAGAGTGAAAAGGCGTTTCATGCCAAGGTCTCCTGATGTCTCGGTGAAGGAAGGTCAGGCTGCGCGACGGCGCGCATAAGCGGCAGCAAGGCGCTCATCGTATCGATTGGTGCGATAAGCAGTGCCATTGTAACCGCGGGCGAATGCCGCCCAGTCGCCTCTCTGGAGAGCGCCCTTCAGCCCGCTCCCGTCGACGAAGTGCACGAACGCTTCCAGCTGATCGCCTTCGGTCTGCGCCTGCCGCCAGGCGAACGACCAGGGGTCAGGCGCGCCGCACGCAGCATAATTCTCGCCAAGGATCTGGAACGCGCCATAGCTGGCCGACGCAAAGCCCGCATCCACGTCCAGCGCGACAGCATCGACCAGCTGCTGCCAGCGTGCAGCCTGCCCTCGCGGATAGAGGGTCCGGTCCCATGCGCGAGACGACAGGTGCGGGTGACTTTTGTCGAACCGATGCCCGGTCGAGCGGCTGAAGCGGTGAGGCTCAAACAGGATTGTCGGCCGACCATCCACAAAGGCATCGCCCGAACTTTCCACCTCATACACGGCCCAGATCTTCGCCGGTTCAACCGCCAGCATGGTTGCGCCCTGCTCTATATCGGCCGTAGTGACGGGATAGTCCGGCCCGCCCGACAGGCAGGCGATGATTGCGCCCTTGGTCTTCGGTCCGATGATGCCATCGATCGCACCGGCATAATAGCCGAGCGTCGCCAGTCGCCGCTGAAGCGCAGCCTGATCCATCTCATTCTCCCATGAAAAAGGTCGCCCGAGAGCGCCCTGTTACCGTTCAGCCCTTGCGGGATTTACCGTCGTCAGTGCTGCGCTGGCGGCTCCCTGTCCCCGCCACCGATCAGCGTCTCACCAAAGGCGCGCATCGCCGCCTTGATGCGCCCGGCTACGAAGCCCTTGACCATGCCGATGATGCTCGCGCCGATCGCCGCTATGCCGATGCCCGTTATCCCGGCCGCCAGCATGTCCAGCTGATGCGCCTGCACCCAAAGGACGGTGACCAGCAGGCATAGCGCGGTGATGGACAGATCCAGCGCCCATTGCGCCTTGCCCTTGGCTTGGAGGCCGATGACCACGCGCGTGATGATGACGGCGCAGATGCAGACCACCATCGGGCCTGCGGGGAAGGGATAGCCTGCCAGCCACCAGACAACGGGCTGCTGCGAAAAAAGTGTGCCGGTCACGGCTGCCGAAGCCCCCCATATCAGTCTCACCGGAGACATACTGCTGCCAAAGCGGCGATGAAGCTCAGCACGATGATCGCGCCAGAGCGCGCCAGCACCGGCCAGCGCGACCACATGTCGACGGGCAATGGAGCCTTCCGCAACTGATGCTCAATCCCCGGTTCCCCCAAAATGACCATGGCCATCCACAGGAACCCGCAGCCAACGCCGATCGGATCAAGCCATCGCTTCGCCATCAACACCCGCGCGGTGGTGGAAGGATCCGACGGGTTCCAGCCCCAAAGCTCCATCGCCGATGCCCCGCAGCGGATTGTCAGCCCGATTGCCGCCAGCACAGTGATGGCCCGAAACAATGTGACCGGGTCCAGCGGATGATCATGAAAGCGCTGCCCCCAGATCCTGTTCATCTGCTTGCCCACCATCATGGCGCCAAGGAATGTCGCGGCAGTCATGATGAACAGGTTGAAGAGGAACAGCGACGGATCCTCGTTGAAGCTGGGCGGTGCGAAGGTCGCGGGGCCTTGCGCCACCGACTGTGCCGCGGTGCTCGCGGCTGACATGATGATGGTGCTGATCATGCCGCCTCCAGCCTTGCTAGGCGGTCCGCAAGATCCGCGATTAGCGCATCCTTGCGCGCCAGCTCGCGCCGCTGCCATGCCGCTTCCATGGCTTGGCATTCGTCATAGCGCAGGCCCCAGCGGTCGCCTGCCTCCAGCGTGACGCGGGTCTCGCCCGTGTCGACCATCTCAGGCACTTCAAAGTCCTGCATGATCGGCCGCATGATGGGTTGACCACCGGGACCTAGGACGCCGGTCGGCTCTTCGCCCACCTGTCGCGCTTCGAAGCGGATGCGTTCTTTGCGGATCGGCTCAAGCTCTTCCTCCCATTCGTCGTAACAGAGGAGGCCGATTGCCTGCGCGTCCAGATCGTGGGCAGCGAAGGCGTCACGGACTCGCTGCGCGATCAATCCAATATGCCAACGCGCGCCCTCGCCCTTTTCCTCAACCGCGTCCTTAAACTTGAACCGGATCCATTCGACATCGCCCCATGCGTCCAGCCACTCGTCCGGGACAGGCAACGTCTCCGTTTTGGCCCGCGCATCCGACGTGTTGATGGCACCGGATACGACGTAAGCCAGCTTATATCGAAGCGCGGGCGTTCCTAGATCGGACGTGTTGTCGGACCCAGGGCGGATCTGGTTGTTGTTGACGCGAAAATGCTCCACCTCACCGGGTCCGACAAAGCGCAGGGTATTTGCGCCGCCGCCCGTGCCCCCGAAGCGGACTTGGGCACCCAGGACGTTATCCGCCTTGAGGATAGCAACGGCCCCCGTCGGTGTCGTTACCGCGACGCCGCTATCGCCATCGCTGGCAACTGCCGCGTGTATCCTGCCTTGATTGGGGTTCGTCGTCCCGACGCCCAAGTCGCCATTGCTATTGAACCTCGCGCGCTCGCCGTTGCTGACGATGAAGCGTAAGTAATTGTCGGCGTGGTTATACTGAATATAACCTACGTTTTCGGCGTCAGTATCGCCAAAATTAAGAGTACTTGCGCTGGCATTACCGGCGATGATGGAGACGTTGGCAAAAGCCGAGGAACCCGAAGTGCGGCCAAATATCGCCGAGGTTCCCGCCGAAATAGACGGCAATGACGAACCTTCTGCGACATGCAGTCGCGCGCTTGGCGAAGTCGTCCCGATCCCGATCCTGCCGCTGCCGTCGTAACTGATCCCGGCGATCGAGGTTATCAGCGCGGCGAGCTGGGTGGCTGTGAAGTTGACGCCGCCAGCGCCGCGCATGGCGAGGAATATATCCGCCGCCTGCGGTGCGCTGTCCGGAAAGTCCTGCCAGAGCGTATCAGCCATTATGCGACCTCCCAATCAATAGCAGCCGCCGCAGCGATGCCCGGAATATCCTCTGCCGCATCCACGGCGCGCTTGGCGCAGATGCGCTTCGCCTCGATCATGGCGGCGAGCGGCGCGAGGGCATTGACCTGTGCCAGTATCTCGTCGCGCACCTGGGCGACCGGCACCGCGCGCATCGTCGCCTCTGCGATCATGAAGGGGTAGAGTACGGGATGGGCGGTCTCGTCGCCTTCAACCCACCGGCGCGCCTCATCTTCCTTGCGCTGGTAGGTCTGGGCCTGGCCGGGGACGTCGGTGATGTATTTGGACCGCTCTTCACCGGCCGCCACATCGATGCGCGCGTGGTAGAAAGCGCGGACCTTGGCGAGGTCGATCGGGAACGAAAACACCGCCTCAGGCGGAAGCTCATAGCCCACTTCATCTTGCCCCGTGTTGGAGATGATCGAAGGATAGTCGGGCACATTGAGCACGCGGTGCAGCATGCCGCCCCGATAAAACGCAGCTGCTATCATCGTCTTTGCCTCATTACGTCGAAGTTGGTTCCGGCCGCCGCATTGGTTCCGGATTTGCGGTTGTAGAAGATCAGGGCGAAGAGATACGTCCCAGTGGCTGGAGCGACGAACGACCGGGATATAGGAACAGCCATCCTCGTGGCGGCTCCGCCGTCGCTGTCGAATTTATAGCCGTCGTTTGTAACTTCGCTCCACGCCCCGCCGTTGACATTGTATCGAATGATCAATTCCCCTTCGAGATCATCAGGGCACAGGAGGCGAAGGATACCGGACAGGCGAAGCACCTCGCCCGCAGCGACGCCCGCGACCGAAAGGGAGAGGATGCCCGTTTCGGCCGAGACCGGCAGACTGGACGTCGTGGCGGCGAGAACGGCGTAATAGCTTTTAGTGACAGACTCCGAGGCAATCGAAGGCGTCGAAACCTTATCATCCTTGATCGTGCCGTTTGGATTGGCAGCATTCCCGCCAGCATTCGCGCCGCTCTCCACAGTCGTCGCCGGGGTGCTTCCGACGTTCGTGCCGGAAGGCGCGCCAACCGTGGCGCCATCCGCAACGTTGCTGGGCGAAGCCACCGCCCAGCTCGAACCGTTCCAGCGACGCATCGTCTTGTCGCTGGCACGATACCAGAGGTCGCCGGTGCCCGTAGCCGTGGGCGTGCCTTCGCCGACGAACGTGCGCACCTTGCCGTCAGCCGTGGCCTGCGCGCCTGCTGCGGCGCTGATCGCATCGCCTATGGCCGCGTCCTGGGCGGCTACCCAATCCGACCCGTCGTGACGATAGAGCTTGTTGCCAGCGTCGGTGTCGAACCAGAGATCGCCGATCTTCGCTCCAGCAGGCGGGGTGGTCTGGTAAAAAGTGTCGATCTTTCCGTCTGCGGTAGCCTGCGCATTCTCGGCCGCCAGGAGCGCATTGGCCAGCGCCGTCAGCTGTTCCGCCGTTGCCCCCACCGTTGCAGCTGCCACCCATGCCAAGCCCGTCCAATAATCCATCTGGACCGGCGTCATGTACGCCCGCACCAGTACGTCTCCCACGTCCGTGGCCGTCGGCACCGGATCGGAGCTGGAGAACATGGTGAAGACCACGGCCTTGCTATCGGCCAGGTTCGATGCAGCCGTCGCCGCATCGAGCGCAGCGCCAATCCGCTGATCTTCGACGGGCGCCCACGCCAGCGTCACATAATTGCCGCCAAGCATGATAGTGCTGCTGCCGATCGCCAGCCGCCCCGTGCCCGCCACGCGCACATAGGTGGCGATCAGCTTGCCGCTGCTATCAACCTGGTTCCACCAGTCGTTCTCAGCGCTTTCGGCCGCCGTGGGCGCGGTCTGGCGGACAAAGACGGTGCGCTTGGCGTCGACCGTACCCTGCAGATCGCCCAGCAGCTGCTCCAGCGAAGTGCCGTCGTTGGCGACGGGCACGATCGGCCCGGCGATCTGCTGCCAGTTGGCGTTGCCGGTTGCTGGGGCGGAACCGGCAACCGGAGTTGCGCCGATAAACAGCCATTGCGACCCGTTCGATAGCGAGACAACGTCCCCCTGCCGGTATACCGTGCCCGTCTGATACTCACCCAGCGGTGCGTTCAGATTGTAGGCGATGTCGCCCGGCGAATGGACCTGCCACGTCGGCACCGCACCCTGCGAAAGCCGCCAGAACGGCGCGGCGATGGCAACCTGCTCGACGCTCGCGACAGGCGGCAGGGCGGTGCCATCAGCGGCCATGGTGAGGGTGGCCGCACCGATGCCGATCGGCGCGACCCGCAACATGCCCAGCCAGTCCACATAGGCGACCGCATTCACGCTGGTGGCAATGCGCTGGATCAAGTCGCGCGCAGTGGTCTGCGCGGTGACCATCAGCGACAGGTTCCACGGGCGGGCCGCGTTCAGCGCCGTGATGTCGCCCGCCGCCACCTTGGCGGTTCCGCCAGCAATGGCCGCGATGCGAGCGATGATAGCGCCGGGAAGCCGCGACCACCCGCCAACGGAGTCACCCTCGACATGGAAGCTCAGCATGCCGTCAGCAGGCGCGCCCAGCTTCACATAGCCGCCCGCAAGGCTGGTGGCCCAGCGCCCGCGCGTAACGGTCGCCGCCTTTAGCGTGGCAAAGCTCGCATAATTGGCCTGGGTAGCGCCGAAGCGTGTCAGCCGGTCGAAGGCCAGCGGCACGGCGTTGATCGCGCCATAGGCGGAGATCTGATAGATATTGTCCACCGCATCGACCAGCACCGCAGGAGCAAAGCGCGGCGCGCCCAGCGCGAGCGGTTTCACCTGCCCCTGCAGATCAGTCGAGCCTTCGGAGCCGCCCGTGCCCGCATAGGTGGACAGCAGCGGCTGATCCAGCCAGCTATCGTCCGTGCCCATGTTGAACGTGGCAACGCCGTCGGCAACCGAAGGCTGTTCCTTCACCCGCCCGTCAAAGATCAGCGTGAAGGTCCCCCAGGCCTCGCCCAGTTCACCCCGCCAGATGCGCACCCGCGCGTCGTGCAGCGCAAGCGCGGGCAGGTTGGGGATCGCGCCAATCGCGGCAGTGAAGGACCCCGTGGGCGACGTGATCGACCCCGCATCGAACGCGCCATCGAAAAAATCATAGCGCAGCGTCGGCAACGTCGCGATGGAGGGCAACCAGACTTGCCCGTCCAGATGGCAGAGACGATCATCGTCATGGCTCGCCAGGCGCACGGGAACCGCCGTGGATCCGCTCCAGGCGTCGATCTGGATCAGATAGGCTTTCACGCGCCAAGGTCCACGATGTTCGCGCGCCACTCAAAGCCGGTCGGGTTTGCCCAGACTGTGCCCAGGTCACCGATCATCACACCGTACCAGATGCGGTTCTGGCGCTGCGCGTCGGCATCGGGATCAAGGATGAAGGCGACGGGATCGGTGTTGCCCAACTCTTCCAGCAGCGGGTGGATATAGGCTTCCACTTCCTCGCGGGTCGCTCCGGGGTAGGTGACGTTCACCGTGCGTAGCTTCTTGCCTGTCTGCCGCAACAGGATGCCGCGGCGGCTGAAGTCCAGACTGCCAAGGTCGCGCACGCCAAAGGCGGCGCCGTAGACGATGTTCTTGTCCAGTTGGATTTTGCGCCCCAGCACCAGGCGCGCGACGGTCGCAGCGCCGGTGCCAAGGCCGCCGATGGTGAAGCGCCAGTAGCGGGAGGCAGGCGGGGGCGATGCGGGGGCAAGCCAAATCGCGCGACCCCTGCCCGAAACTGGCATGGCCGAACCCGCGAGAAACGGCAGCGTCGCGCCGATCCACGACCCACCGGGGAAGGTCTGGCCTTGGGCAGAGGTCGCCGCCTCCACCTTCAGCGTCCAGTTGGCGTCCGCCCCTGTGCAGCCCAGCAGCACCGCCGTGTCGATGGTGACGTTCGCCCCCATGTCAGCCGTGATGGTGCGCGTGGCAGCGCCGGTCTCACTCTTCCAGACAACACCCATATAATCGTTGCCGACATAGGACGCGTCATGGCCAGCAGCCGTCGAACTGGCGCTCACCGAAGCGAACGCCAGTGGCTTAACCACAATCGAATTGCTCATTATCCGAAATATTCCAGCTGAGTGGTTTCCTGCTCCAGATCGACCTCGATCCGGGACAGCAGCAGGGACGCGTCCAGCCCCTGTTCCGCATCGATGACGCGGTGCGTGGGCTCGGTGCCGGGTGTCACTTCGACAATGTCATTCACAGCGACCACGAACCGGCGGCGAACCGTCCCCAACAGGGCCATCCGCTGGGCCAGAGCCGCCGCCGCGTCGGTGGCGCTGTCAAAGAAGCCTTCGACCGGATCGTCGCTGCCGTCGCGAGCGGACGGAAAGCGGGTCTTGATGGCGGCATCCTGCGAAGACACGACCATCTGTGGCCGCAACGCTGCGGCGATGTCTGACGGTAAGGCGGGCATCAGCCGAAGTTCCGTTTCGATCCGGCGAAGCTCGCGGCGAGCTGCTGCCTCAACGCCTTCATATCGGCGGCCATGTCCTTCATGACCGGCAGCTGCTGCGCCATCAGCTGCGCCTGGTTCTCCGCACTGGCAGCCATCGACTTGGTAGCGCTGGCCGTCTGCTCGATGAACGGGTCCGACGTCGTACGGATCGGCGCGGCATTATCGACCGTTGCAATCGCCTTGTTCGTGGCAGCCTGGATGGCGTCGAACGCATCGAAATATCTGGCGGTCGATCCATACATCTGCCGTTCGATATCCAGATAGGTTTGCGCGGCTTCCAGATACTTGTCCTGGTTGATCGACTTTCCGGCATTGATCTGGGCAAGGAATGGATCGAGCGCGCTCTTGGCGTTCATCGCCTGCTCGCGCAGCGACAGCGGTGAGGACGAACCCATATCCATGGCCTTCAGAAAGTCCTTCATGGCTTGGGTGGCCGATCCGGCATTTTCCTTCGCTTCGGCCAGTTCCAGATTATATAGCTTCTGCGCCTGAGCCATCTGCTCAGACGTTGCCTCGCCCTCGCGCAGTGCATCGATCGTGCGCATCCACTTCTTGTTCAGCTCGTCGATCGCATGGCCGACCGGGTCCATCCGACGCTGCAGTTCGCGCGGAATGTCTTCGATCATCACTGCCTTCTGGATGGCCTTTTCCAGATCCTGTCCCGATTTGAGGATCTTTATCGATGCCGCGCTGATGCCGGTCAGCACTGCCCCTTCGATCGACTTCTGGATGGCGAACTCGATCGCTGCCTGCTGATCGTCGCCAAAGCTGTAGAGGCCCTTGGCGCTGTTGCCCTTGTAATCCATCTTCCCGCCGCGCCCTTCGACGTTGACGCGATACTTGCCGTCGAACGTGCCCAGCGCGATGTTCGGTACGCCGGTGATCTTTGCGCCCAACTGCTCAGCGATGCCCATCAGCCCCTTGGCGACGCCACCGGCAAGACCCGTGGCCGCGCGCTTGGATGCAGCGTCATTGCCCGCCGTCGAACGACCGGCCAGCTCGCCATATTCGTTCATGTAGAGCTTGGACGTGCCGTATTTGGGCGCAGGCTTGAACAGGCCGCCCACGACGCCGCCCAGCAGGCCGCCAGCGATGGATCCGAGCGGACCGCCGAGCGATCCCAACATCTTGCCCAGGCCGCCCTTCGCCAGCGATCCGAGCGCACCGCCCAGGACTTCCTTGCCCAACGCCCCGCCAAGCGCCCCGCCCAGTGCGCCGCCCAGTTTGTTGCCGCCAGCGAGACCCGCGACGGTAGATCCCAGCGCGGCATTCGCGAGCACCGTCGACAGGCCCTGGAAGAACTCCCCGTTTTTGGAGAAGACTTCCTTCAGCTTGTCGCCCAGCGTTTCGGCAATGACCCGACCATCGATGTCGGTGGTCGATCCGCCTGTGGGCAGGCCCAGCAAGCCGCCCAGCTTACCGCCCACACCGGAGAAGTTACCGGTCTTCATGCCCGTCAGGATGCCCACAAGAGGGCCGAACGCACCGCCCATGCGACCGATCGCATCAAGCTGCTGGAGGTAGATGTCCAGCGTCTCACGAGCGCCCTGCGCGCGGGCATCCTCAAGTGCTTCCAGATCCTTCGCCTGCTGGATCATGGTGTCGCCTACCGGGATCTGGTCTTTGCCCCAATCCTTCTGGCGCTTTTCGATGTCCTGCATCAGGCTCCAAGCGTGACCAGGCGCAGCATCGACGGCATCATCCAGCCATTTCACAAATTCCTGCCATGCCTTTTGGGCTTCGCTGAGGGCCGCTTTGACCGCCTTCGCTGACCGCGCAGGTTTCAGGATAAGGTTTCGATCGAGCGACGTGCCCACCCCGTCGAGGATGCGCTGGGCAGACTCATAGGTCTTCAGGTTCTCGCCCTCCACGGCGAAGTTCGCAACAGCCGAGGCAGCTTTGGTGAAGGCCCCGTCGGTGATCATGCCAGCCTTGTTAAGGTTCTCCAGCGTCGTGATCGCCGCTTTGGAGGTTGTCGCCCCAGCGAGCAGCGATTTCATGATGTCCTGCGTAAGCCCGCGACCCGCGACAGATTTTTGGCTGTCAAGAACATGCCCAAAAGATTCGAGGAAGCCGAGCTTTCCAGCACCCTGTATGGCGTTTCTAGCCTCTGACTGCCGGGTCTGCGCCTGCACCCTCGCGACGGCCAGTTGGGCCTTGGCCAGCGCCATCAACGCACCACTCTGTGTGTTGATCTTGCCGGTGGTGGTATCCATCACGCCGCCGAGGATGCTTTGCGCGTCGCCCACGGCGTTCGAGGCGAACTTGACGTTCTCCATCCCTTTTTCGGCTTCCATGAGCTTGGGTATCATGAGGCCGAGCACCATGGTCGCGCCCATCAATGCAGCGCCCCACGGGCCTGCAAGAAAGCCGACTAATCCCCCAGCAGATCCGCGCATCAGGGCGATCGCCTGCACCACCTGCGATCCTTGCTGAGCAAAGATGATCATAGGATTTGTGCCGACCGCGAATTGCTGCGCGACGTCCGCAATCTGATAGGATAGCTGCTGTGCGCCCGCTCTTGTCTCCCCCATGGATCTGTTGACGTTCTGAGCATCCCGCTGAAACGATCGTAAACCAGACCCTGCATTGCGACCGATACCCGCAAGATTGTCGTTGGCGGCGCGTGCATTAGCGGCGATGTCGTTGCTGGCTGACTTCACCATACTGCGGACACGATCAAGGTCTTTGGCGAGCCGCGCGACTTCTGCCACGATCTCCAAGCTCAACCGCCCTGCTGGGACGCCACCTGCCATTAGATTGCTCCAAAAAAAGGGGCCGCCAGTGATGGCAACCCCTGGGATTCACGATGTCGTCTCGACTTCTCGGCCGCTTGTCCTTAGCCTCGGCATCCCAACGAAAGGCGCGATGATGCAAAGGCCGTGCGGCACCAATCAGATTTACGGCGGATGGATAATGCTCGCTGTTGCAGCTGCAGCGATGATCTACGGCTTCAATGTTGATGTCAGTTCCTATGATCCCGGTTCTGGAACAATGCGGGCGATCGCGATTGCCACCGGCGCGCTTCTCGCTGGCGTCGCGTTCACGCTACTGATCGCCGGATGGATCATTCAGGCGATCTATTTCTTGCCCGGAAAAGAAGATGCCGTTCGGGTGACTGACCAGCCCGTTCTCTATCTCGACGAACAGTCCGGAGTGAGACGCGCCCATTGATCAGTTCTTGCGCATTACCCCGATCATCGCCTTGAACTGATCAGCCACCTTATCCCGCGCCTGCCAAAGACCCTCATCCAGCAGATAGGGCGCCGGGCAGGTCGACTTCCGCGCCTCATGCTGCTGTGTCAGGAAATCACGCGACATGCGCCGGATTGCCTGCGCCTCCCAAGGCTCAAGCTGGTTGGCGGTCAGGCGCTGCCATGCGGCGATCTCCTGCCAACCTATCGGCCCTTCACCCATGCCAGCCATGACGGTCGGGCCGATCTCCAGCCACCAGCCTATCAGATGCCGGTGGGCAACCGGGGGAAGCATGGGATGCTCACCCCGGCCTTCCATCGCTTTTAGTCGTGTGACCGGCTCGGGTGGCTTCCCTTTGCCCTTATGCTCCGTTTCCGGAGCCGTGTTCAGCCAGGCGAGTTGGCGGGCGTAGAGACGGAGACCGTTGAGCCGATCTTCCTGAAGGCCGACCAGTCGTTTCCCTCTGTCGAAAGCTGGTCGCGGATATAGCCGATGCCGTCATCGGAATAGGCCGCCTTGAACATGTCGCGGTTCGAAGGGAACTCGCCGGGATAGACCCACCCATTGAAGCTGACCGTGATCGCAACGAGGAAGTCGATTTCATCCGCACGGCGATTGTCGGCAATGGAACTGGCGATCTTTCGCATGTTCTTTTCGGCGCGCGCGGCCTGGCGGCGATTACGCTCTGCGTCCGCCGCCTGCCATGTTTTCGAACCGGGGCCGCAAAGCGTGACCGTCAGGCGATTGCCGTCATCGTCCAGAAGGGGCGCGCCGTCTGCGTCGGTGAGTTCGATCGAGGCGGTGTCAGCCACGCGCCGGTGGAGAATATTGAACGTCATAATAACCTCTCAGGGAAGGGTGCCCGACCCGCCACCCTGACGGCGAGCCGGACATAGAAAACCCCGCCGAAGCAGGGGACAAGAAGCTCAGGGGCTATAGGGATCAGGCAGGCGCGACGAACACGACGCCATCGGTTTCCTGATCGACAATCGTATATTCCAGCGTGACCTGCCGCGTGGCGATGGTGTTGACATCACCGTAGCTCTTGGGGCCGCCCATCACGAGCGCGCGGGCGTAGATGGTGCCAAGCTGCGGATGAGCGATCTTCGCCGAATAGATGGTATCCGATGCGGTGGCGGTATCGACAAGCGCTTGACCAGCGTCGTCAGGATCAATGCCGACGGTGATCGTCTGCGATCCCAGAGAGTAGCCGCCCTTCGACTTGCGCTGGCCCCGCTCGGCGATCGGGTTCCAGGTCACCAGTTCATAGACGCGGCTAGGGATGTCGCCCAGGTCGCTGACTTCGCCCACATCGGTGAAGGTGAGGGCCGCATATCCTGCAGCATCAAAGGTTGCGGGCGCGGCGGCCGACAGGCCAAGCACAGTGCCCGCCGATGTGAAAACCGTCATCGGTTATCTCCATATAAAAAGCCCGCACGACGGCGGGCGGGCATTGCCGGAATTGGCAATATTGTCAGTCGGCTTTCTTTGCCGCTTTGGGTTCGGTTTTCGGCTGATCGGGCGCACGTTCGACCAGTCCGGTCGGTTCCAGATCATTGAACTGCTGGAGCGGCATGCGCACCTTGGCGCCCTTCTGATAGGCCTTGCCGTTCAGCGTCATGCGCCGGGTTGAGATTGTGTCGATCATCAGCGTGTCTCCGTGTAGCGCGTGCGTAGATCCTGACTGCCCCGCCAACCGGAATAGTCGGCGTCGTAGAAATCCGGCCCGGCGCTGTCGGTGTGGATCGTGACGCCGGAAATGCCGGGCACAGCGGGATTGATCTTGTCGGCGGCGGCATGACGAACCGCGCGCAGAGTGGCTTTCTGGGTGAGATAGTTCGCCGCCACCACCGTCACCTGCACCCGTTCGGTCACGAAGCGGTTAGCGCCTGGCGAAGGCACATTGCGGTCCTGCTTCGAAATGCTTTCCAGCATGACGAAGGGCAGAGCCGTCCCCAGAGGTGCAGGGCCAGCAAAGATGCGCGCCACAGGGACCAACGCGATCATTGCCGCGTCCGCGACCAGCACCGCGCGAACCGCCGCCACGCCGTCCATCAGGCCGCCTCTTCCAGCGGTGCCGTGAAGCCGGTTTTGCCCTCGATGTAGCTCCGAATGCGGTTGGCGAACGCCTTGGTCGCCTCATCCGCCCTCACGTCCAGAGCAGGGCGCATAAACGGATGGGCGCGATGGCCGGGATGCTGGACCACGCCCGACACGAAATTGTCTCCGATTCTGATCGCGCCTTCCGCATCGGATGAGCCTTCGCGCCGCATCTTCTGCGTCAGCTTGCGCGCGGACAGGCCGCTATCGCCTGCATTGATCACGTGGGGGCGGACGCCATATTCATGGAACAGGCCAAGAAACGCGTGCGGCCCCTTGAGGCTGATGGAGATCGAAAACGTGCCATCGGGGTTCTGGCGGGCCGAGCCTGTCTTGATCGACCGCGCCATTGCTCCGCTATCCTTCGGTGCCAGGCTGCGGGCCTCATCACGGATCGGAGCGGCTGCTGCCACCAGTCCCGCCCGAATGGCATTTTTCTGAATGTTCATCGGCAGCGCGGCGAGATAGGCGTCCAGCTGCTTCAGGCCGCTGACGGGAAACGATTTGCTCATTCCTGACCTTTCCAAGCAACGGTGACAGCGCCGTGAACGATCTCCGTCGCAACCTCGTCGCCGGTTTCGTTCAGGACCAGGTCGTCTTTCTCATCAACCACGGTGCGCACCAAAAAACCGGCCTCGCAATCATACTCGATCACCCGGTTCTGGGCTGCGCCGTTCAGACGGACTTCAGTACGAGCGGCAATATCCCAGTCGATGCCCGGATCATTTACTGACGATCGGGTTGGCGGGAGATCAGTCATGGCCGAATCTCCACATCGACATTGCAACCCATCACAGCGGCGGCCAGCATCAGGAGCTTGCAGCCGAGCCACACGCGCAGGCGGGTACGGCGAACGCCGGTGACAACCGCCTTAATCGTGATTTGGCGGGTCAACTTCGGCACGGAAATCTCTGCTTTCATGGCTCTTCCCCCGATGACGATAGCTCTTCAGCCATCAGCTCCAGCGCCTCACGGCGGCCCAGCTCGGCGGGGCCCGCGATGATCCGCAAGGTGCGGCCATCCACCTGAACGCGCATGTCGCTGGTGATGTCATTGCGATACCGCATGCGGATCCGCGCAGGTCGCCGAGCGATCGAGACGCTATCATCCAGATTTTCAGCACGCGAAGGCAGCACGTCCCGCACCTGCGCCCAAACGGTCGCATGCACTTCCCACGCGGACGACGATGTGCCGTACACGGGGTCCTGCGTCACAACGCGCCGCTCGATCGTGATGAGGCGGTCGAGTGTTCCCGGATCGAGTGACATCAGCGGTAAACCCGGTATGGCTGGAGAAGATCATCGACCGTGGCCGACATGGGGATGGCAGTAGGGGTGATATTCAGATCCGACGCGGATGACCGAAACCGATGCATGTCGCCGACCATCATGAGGATGGCAGCCTTGATCGGTGCTGGCACAGTCTCGTAGCCTGCCTGATACTGGATCCGCAGAGCATCGCGCCGCTGCGAGCCGTTCAACCAAGGCCACCCGCTTGCCGGCCGCTCAATTTCACCATCGAACACATTCAACGAACTGGCGTCGATCGTATGTTCGTTATCCTCTTGATCGACATAGGCGATGCTGATGAGGGACAAAACTGGGGGCAGGGGAAGCCGGATGCTCTCCGAAACTGGCAGCCCCATTCGAACCTCCAGATCCTGCACGCCGATAGAGCGCCCTAGCCAGCCATCTGGCCCGCCCACATGCTGTGTCGCCGCCGCGATCAGGCCTTCGACAAAGACCTTCTCCTGCTCTCCATCCAGGCGCAGGTGCACCTTCGCTTCTTCCCAGGTCACTGATGGAGCAGCTGGAGTCACGGCGACGACATGCATATCAGTTGGTGGCCTTGCTTTCGGCCGTCTTGTCCGCCGACTTGGGATCAGCCTTGTTCTTTGGCGCGCCCGCCTGCTTGTTCACGATCGGCGCGGCCTGCTTTTCTTCAGCCACCTGTTCCTCCTGTTCGTCTTTCGGGTGAACATCGTCACCGATGATCTTGACCAGGCCGACCGCCTTCAACTCGGCGGCGCGCGCGCGAGTGACGATGTGGGTCGAACCAGCGAGCACGTTCTTGTCTACGTCGGTGCCCTCCGCACCGCTGTAGTCACGCAAAACCTTGATTTTCATGAGATACTCCTTTCCAGACCGCCGGCTCCGGCGGTCTGGAAAGGAGGGCGGACTGATCCGCCCTCCCCCTCAGGTCAGACGACGTTGCCGAAGTCGCCGTAGATCAGCGCTTCGGGACGATACACCGCCAGGGCGACCCGTTCTTCGCCGCGGATCGTCACCAGGTTCTTGATGAAGTTGTCGCGATCTTCCGTGGAAAGTTCGACGTTGGCGTCTTCACGGTCGAAAAGCTGACATGCCAACTTGAAGGCCCCGGTCAGGAACTTGTCGACCGTCATCGCCGGTGTCTCCACTACGGGCAGACGCCACAGGCGCGGCTGTGCTCCATCGGCCGCGTTGCCGATGATATATTCGCCGATGTCGTTCTTCAGCGTTTCAATGCGCGCCCAATCGATCGGGTTGAGAATGTGACCGGTAGCCGGGTATTCTGCGAGCACCGCCTGAAGCATGGCATAGCGGAGCTGATCGATCATGGTATCAGCCACCAGGCCGCCAGGCGCTGCATAGGCAGTCGCCTGCGGGACCATGCCCAGCAGGTTCGATCCGGTGCCGTCGCCCTTCAGCAGCTGTAGCTCCTCAGCATATGCCAGCCCATAACGAAGGCGACCGTCGATATAGGATTCGAGCATGGGAGCATCGGCAAGGATCTGCTTCGACGCCTGAACCCAGTGGGCGATGGTCGCCACCGAAAGCGTCTTGAGATCGAACTTCAGTTCCGACTGGGCCTTGGTCGTCCCTTCGGCCGCCGTCGCTGCGTTGTTCGTGAAGCCGGTCTCCTGCACAAACTGGATGGCATTGGAGTTGGTGCGACCGGGCGTGATGAGGTCGCGCACCGTCATGCGGCGTTCCGGAGGCGCCACGATACCGGCCTGGCGATCGGGAATAATGAGGTCGCCAGCGGATCCGTCCGCGTCCGTGGTCAGCGATGTGATGATCGCCTTGCATGAGAAGGACACCGAACCCTTGGAAGGCGCGCGATCCATGAAGGCCTTAATCCCTTCATCGGCAGTGACCAGCGAACCCACCGACTTGCGAGCTTTGCCGCCGTCCGGGTTGCCCGCCCGCGCGAGCTTCTGTTCGATTTCACCCATCGACGCGGAAAGTTCATTGAACTTTACCAGCGCCTCGTCAGCCGCCTGCTTGGCTGCGGTGCTCAGCTGTTCGCCCTTCTCCAGGCGACCCTTCGCATCTTCTGCGAATTCCTTGACCTTGTCGGTCGCGGCCTTCAGGTCGCGGGAAAGCTGTTTGACGTCAGGCGTGTCGCCACCGCCGTCCTTGCGGCCGAATTCGGGGGCCACCATGCCGCCCATGGCGAGGGCCGCCGCCGAGGAGGCAGCGAGGATATTTGGATGTTTCATAAAAACTCCTATCAGAGCTGGGGTAGGTCGAAGCCTGCGATGGCGTCGGAGATGGACTTGATGTCGCCAGCGCTCGCGGACTCGCTCCGGAGCAGGTAATCCAGGCCATGGCTGGCGATTGCCGCAGCCTGGGATTTCGAGAAGGGGAAAGCCTCGCGCAGTGCCTTCTCAAATTCGGGTTTGGTGGGGAGCTGACCGCGCTCCAGCTTGAACTTCACCGCTTCGACACGGGCATCATCCTTGGCGGGGAAGGTAACCAGGCTGACCTCAACCAGGTCGAGCTTGATCAGGGTGCGGATGCCGGTCTTTTCGTCATAGCTGGCCTGCCGGACCCAGTAACCGATGGACAAGCCCGTGACGGCACCGGCCTTCAATAGCGCGTGCGCTTCGCGTGCCTGGGCAACGTCATCCTTCAGCAGCCGCCCCTTGACCTTCAGTCCATGGCTATCCTCTTCAAGATAGTCATAGACCCCGATCGGCTCGGCAGTCCGGTGCTGCCAAAGCACCGGAACAATCCGGTTTTTCGCTTTCAGCTCCGCAAGGCTTTCCAGGAACGCGCCAGGGGCAACAACCTCACCATAGCTGTCCGGGTCGCCGCCGAAAACGGAACCGTAGCCCTCAAAAGAGCCATCTTCGGCCACGTCGCTCGCCTTGATCGACAGGCTGAAGTCGCGAACCTTCAGCTGCCCATGCTTGTGGTGCAACAGCATCACGCGTCTTCCTTCTGCTTCAACGAGGGCAGGCCCTCTGGAAATAGCCAGTCGATGATCGACCGCTTGGCGGCCTCTCCGGTGCTGGTCATGGTGCCCAGCTTGTCCGCCGGGATCATGTTCGACTGGATGGTCAGCTGATCGCCGCCGGACAACGGCGGCAGATTTTCGAGGCGGCGAACCTCGTTGCGGGTCATGATCCCGTTTTGGACCATGGTGGAATAGAACGCGGCCCGCCCCGCGCTGTCGGCACGCAGCAGGCCCTCGATATTGATCTCCACCGTGATGGTCAGCCGCTCGGCCGCCGTGAGCAACTGCTTCATCACCGCCTGCTCGATCCGCTTGATGCGTTCGCGTAGTCCAAAGATCAGCCATCCCAGCGTCTGCTGTTCAATGCTGCTGCCCAGATGGGTGTTGCCAGCAGTGTGACCGACCATGTGCGGCGGGACGCCGAACCAACGGCAGCCATCCTCAACCGAGAATTGTCGACTCTCGATCATCTGGGCGTCGATCGCATTCAGGCTAAGGCTCTGCCACCCCAGACCCGCCTCCAGCACCATCGGCTTGCCGTTGTTGTCGCCAGACAGGGGTTCGACAACATATTTGTAGATGTCGTCACGCTGTTCCTTGGTCAGCGTTTTCGCATCCTTGGTGGTCAGGACACCGCTTGGACGGAGGCCATTCCGGGACATCTGCCCGGCGGCCTCTTCGTGAGCCATCGCGACGCCGAAAGAATGACGGCCGAAGGCGAGGGTGGACAGACCCCCGAGCGGCGATCCGCCAAATCCCCGCACATGAAACATTTCGTCCTGGGCGACATCGAATGTTTGGCCATTGTCGACATACCGATAGCGAATCGACCCATCAGCAGCCTTCCGAACGGCTACCGCATCAGGGCGCAACGGCGTGAGCGCGACTATTTTGCCACCGGTCCCCCGCGAGATCCGCGCAAAGGCGTTGCCCCAAAGCTCCAGCGCAACGCACATGAACTGCCAGAAATCGAGCGCGGTTTGATCGGCATTTGGGCTGTCATGCAGCAGGCCGTAGAGCGGATGAGCCTTGAAGACGGCCCTATTTCCGGCGTTTCCTTCCTTATACACCATGAACGGCAGCGACGATATCGTCCCAGATACCAGGCGCACACACGCCCAAACCGTGGACAATGTCAGGGCGTTCGATGCCGTTATCATCTTGCCGGTCGAGGAAGGCGCTTCGAAGACACCTTTCCATGACGACGGGCTAAGCAGCGACAGCGCCGTACGCAGGCCGCGCAGCATCTTGCGACCGAACATCATGCTGCGCGCGCCTTCAGGGCGCCGATGAAATCATCGATCCCGCCCCCCTGCGCACCTGGATTAGCCTCCAGCAGCTTGGCAGCGTTGAAACCAGCGATCAGCGGGTCAATCTTGGCCTTGCCGGCGGATTCCTTCGTGATCAGCACGGCGTTCCCTTTCTGCTCTGCCTTCGCGTTACCGACACACCACGCCATCATGCGCGACCCGTCATGGACGACCATTTTTAGCTTCAGCTTCCGCTCCATCGACCAGACAGCGGACGACAACCGAAAGCCTTGGCTCACCGCGACCACCTGCGGATGAACGAGACCGATCTCCGCCAGAGCGTCGACCAATGCGCCCACACCTTGCGGGTCGAGTCCCACGGCACCCTTGTCGGGCAGAAGCCCACTAGCTTGGACCTGCTCGATGACGGCGACGATCTCCGCTACATCCTGTTCGGCCAGATCGGCTTTCAGATCGTCCCAGTCTTCCAGCGGCAGCCCACCATTATGGCCGACCTTCACCAGCGAACCGTCATCCACAAAATTCTGCAGCACGGACTCTTCCGACTGCCGCTGCGTGAACACCTCCGGCCACGCCCAGGCACGGAACCAAAAGAGCCAGCGCCGCGTCCCGCGTTCGCGTCCGGCGACACACAGTCCGAAAAGATCGTCCAAGCCGCCGCCGTCGATACCGACCACCGCGACCTCGCAGCGGCGCAGCAGCTCTTCCAGCGTTAGCGTCTTGTCGCCCGCCGCCTCCCATGAATCCGCGCCGCGCCAGCGGTGACGGCTAAGACGAAGGCCGATTTCAACATTCAGATGCTTCGCTAGGAATATCTGAAGCGCCCCAGAGCCTTCGCGTTGGGCCTCTATGAGCTTGCCCATCAGCCATTCCGCATCGACCGACCGGCCGATGTTCGGATTGGTGACGTAGAAGTTCTTCGGGTCGAGGTATGCCTCGGCCTCGATCATATCCTCCGGATACTCATACAGCATCCCGAACTTCCGCAGATCGGCCACTGTGCCGTCGCGGATTTCGCGGAACAGCGACAGCTTGGAAGCGAACACGCCTGCCGGCGCTTCGTCGCTATGCGTGGAGAGATAGACGACGAAACCCTCTGGCCTCGAAACCAGACCGCCGGTCGCCTCCATCAGCATGGCGTCGGCACGGGGCATTTTGCCGAACAGCCAAAGCTCTTCGACGATGATGAATGCCGCCTTCTTGCCCGACACGATGTCCGTGTCAGCGGCGACCACCTTTAATTCGGCGCGGGTCACCCGATGTTTGATTGTCCGCTGATTCTCCACGATGTGGAGGAGCAGGTTCAACTCAGGATCTTCGCGGACCATCCCCATCGCCGGGGTGAAAACGTTGTTCGCCACCTCCTTCGTGGGCGCCAGCACCAACAGCTCGGCCGAGTGGCGCCAGTTGCGCACGATCGCTGTCACCGCGATTCCGGCTGCAATGGTCGACTTCGAGTTCTTCTTGCTGATCAGCAGCAAGAACTCATTGATAAGGCGTCGTGCCGTGTCCGGATTGTAGGCGCCGAATATGGCACCCACGAACTCGAAAACGAATGGCTCGCTTACCTCCCCGAAGGTCGGATAGCGCTCCAGCTCAGCATCATATGGCAGATCGGTGATCTGCAAGGATTTGAAGACGGCAAGCGCCGCCTCCGCCTCGTCAGGGAAGAGAGGATCGAACGGCACAAGCGAGCGCCGCTCAACAATCCTCTCGCGCCAGTCCGGGCACGCGGTCGACCAATCCTGCTGCACAGCAGCCTCAGTTCAGGCGCGGTGACACCGGCGGAGCGAACTTGCCGGTGACCTTGCCAGCGGCTTCCTTCGCGGCAGCCTTGATCCCGATCGGCTTTTGCGAGGCGGCCTTGGCGGGGCGGTCGGTAAATCTGTCCGACAGGCTCTGGAGGCGGAGGCGCTCCATCTTCTTGTCGAGCAACGACATGGCGGCCACGCTGCCAGCCTCCACCTGGCTGACCATGGCCGCCATGTTCTTCATTTCGAGCTTGAGGCGGGCCGATGCCTTGCCGCTAAGCTCATGAAAATAATGGCGGTTCAGCGTCCGCACGGTGATTTGCAAGGCGGTGGCAATAGCCTCTTCATCATGCCCGCAGGCAAGCGAAAGCTGTACAAAACGGCGGTTTTCTGCGGTTGGTACATGAGGCGGTCGCCCCTTCTTCCCGCGCGACGCGGGGATCGGGTCACCGAACAGGTCGACCACACCGCTCAAAAATACGTCGCCCAAGAAAAAAATCTCCGAATGGGACAGTAGGCGGTAATAGGGCCGCCGGAGCCCTAGACTTTTGACCCACCCCCCCATGTCCGACCCTGCGCCCGCGCTGCCCGCGCCGCCGCCGTCTTCTGCTGGTGATGGGTGAAGCAGAGCAGCTCGACGTTGCTGGCGTCCAGGTCCGCGCCGCCGTCCTTCCGCTCAACGATATGATCAGCGATGATCCGGTGCGTGGGCGTCGGGCAGCCGGGCCGCTCGCAGCGGGCACCGCGCCCTCGCTTGATGTCGGCAACCAGCCCGCGCCACTCCGGCGAAGAGTAGAACCCTTCAGCCACCTTGGGCGCAGCCTTCACCTTGGCAGGCATCCCGCCGAGGCGGGAGCCGAGAGCCTTGAGCTTTCCCATGATCGCGCCTGGTAAATGACAACGCCCCGCAAGGCGGGGGCCAAGCGGGGCGCTGTCAGTGTTGGAGAGGATCGTCCCGCTGGTCCCGCACATAGGTCCGCTACCAGCGTATGCATTTGCTACACGATTTGAGCGAAAAGACGGACAAAGTTTATTTGCAGGATGCAACATTCTACCCCTTGCACCGTCTCTATGCGCGGGTTTCTGCGGCGTTCAGCGCCTCGCAAATGCAGGTAATGGCGCGGCTATATCGCTTGCGCAGCCCATCAGCGCCCAGCACCAGCCTCATCGGCTTCAGCAGCGCCCGCCACGGCACCACCTTGCGGCCCGCTGCCAGCGACATGATAGCCAGCACGACCAGCTTGCGATCACGCTCAGGGGCCAGAGCCAACCAGGCAGACGCCTCCTCCATCCGCGCCAGCTGCTCGCGTGACAGGGGAATGCGCGGCACCGGCTTGTCCTCATGCGCGGCCCAATCCCACCAGTCCCTCACGATCAGGTGCCATGGCCCATCAGATGCGAAGGCCCAGCGCCCGCTCTCCGTGCGCCACTGGAACTGCATGGCCTCGACCAGACGCTCCTCAACGTCGGCGAATGTCCAGAATTGCGACCCTTCCGTCACTGGAACCCCCATGCTCTAACCCTTCCAATCATCAACATACTGAAATACCGTGTTTAATCTTCTATTTTGGAAGCCTTGGAAGGGTTGGAATAGATAACGTATATTTTCACTCATGCATGCGCCCGCGCCTGCGCGCACATGCGATGGCAATATGTCGTCATCCCTTCCATCCCTTCCAAAGGCGCAGAAACCCGCCGCTTTCTCCTTCCGCCAACCCTTCCGCAACCCTTCCACTTTGGAAGCCTTGGCGTCGGTCAAACCGCCGTCAGAAGTCCGGCACCCAATCCTCCGGCAGGTCGGGCGGAGGCTCGCCCGATCCGGCATGCGGCTCGTCAGGCGCTTCAAGGGGCACGTCGCGCACCCGCCCATGCTCATCGACAAAGTCATTCACCTCGCGCACCAGGCGCATGCCGAGCCACTGGACGCCGTTGCTGGTTTTCTTCACGAAGCCCTTGTCCAGCATCGCCTTGCTGAACCCGACAGGCGTCCACTCCTTCTCCCCAGCGGCCTTGCACCATGCCTGGAAGACTTCGTAGAGCCGCGACGATTGCACACGGCCCTGCGGATCCTGCGCAGTGCAGAGCTTCAGGAATCGGGCAAGCGGGTCGCTATCCTCACGATATTGCGCCGTCGCCTCCCGCACCGCGTCTGGCTCGATCAGCCCGTTGGCGAGCCAGTCCAGCAGCCCGCGCACAATATGGTTGAGCACGCCCGCAGCCTCAGCCCGCAACTTCATCGGCAGCTGCTCGTCGCGGTCACCGTCGGCGACATGCGCGTTCCACGGCACCAGCTTCATGCGCCGCCAGATCCCCTCATCAGTGCCGGGGATGGATGGCTTGTAATTGCCGCCGATATGCAGCTTGAACAGGGGCAGCAGGTCGAAGAAGCCGCGGTGCAGCGCGCGCACGGCCATCGGCTCTCCACCCGTCGCTGCCTTAATCAGCGCTTCATTGAGCTTCGCGCCGCGCTCCGGCTCCGATGCGCGCAACAGGCGCACACCGCCAAGCCGCGCCAGATCGGGCGAAGCCGCGTCGCCCCGCTTCTTGATGCCCTGGTCAAGGAAGGTCTCGATCCCGATCGTGCCGGCATAGTCGCCCAACACATGCGCCCACAGATCCATCGCCGTCGATTTGCCGTTTGCGCCCAGACCATAGTGGAACCACAGCTTCTGTTCGCCGGTGTCGCCCGTCGAGGTGTAGCCGATGACCTGGTGCAGGTAGCGCCGCATGCCATCATCGGGATGCGCCCACGCGAAGAAATCATCATAGATCGGCGACACGCCGTCAGGATCGAACGCCACCGGAGCCAGCTTGGTATTGAGATCCTCGCGCCGATGCGGCTCCAGCGCGAACCGCGCCCGGCGCCGACCTTCGTTGTCCCTGAATCGCTCGAAGCGGAGCGTGCCGTTCAGCACATTGATGGCGTACGGGTCGCGGTCGAAGGCCTCGATCGGCACCGTCAGCCACTTCTGCGCCAGCCTGCCGATCGAGCCGGGCTTACCCGCCTGCTCACTGTCGCGGCCGAACTTCGCCAGGATGGACGACAGCAGGACGTTCGACTTGCCCTTGGGGATGAGCCGGTCGAGCCCATAGGGATTGAGATCGGGGTCATGGACGCCGGTTTGGCGCACCGCTCGCGCTTCATGCTGCATGGCGCGGATTGTGTCGAAGATCGCCGCCTGAAGTTCCGATGGTGGCGGTCCATCCTTGTCCTGGTCTAGCACCCGCCAGCGGAGATCATCCCACCCCAGCCATCCTTTGGCAGTAGTGAACCGGAACGCATCGCCAGCCCGCGCGATCAGCCTTTCGCCAATGCCGAAATCGGTCATGGGGTGCATGGCGCATGCCAGCGTCACTAAGTCGGGCCCGATGTCCCACGCGCGGTTGATGCCGTCGCCCAGCGCCTTGTCGAGATCGCCGGGCTGAATATCCGGCATCCCCTCGCCCTGTGCCCACAGTGTATCTCTGACCTCGGCTTCGACCAGCAGCCCTGCGCCAACCCGCCGCCCGGCCACAAAGGCGAGCCGCAGCAGCGCATCCTTGCTCGCCTCCAAATGCTCCATCCGGCCATCGAACCAGGCCGCGGCCATCGCCTTCAGCCGCGCCCGCACCGCCTCGGGCTGTTCGGACAGAGCTTCCAGCCTTCCAGACGGAAGGGTTTCGATGTCGCGCGCCCAAGGCGGCGGCGGCGGGAAGGCAGCATCGTACCGCGCCCGCCAGTCGCTCAGATACTGCGAACGCGTTTCCTCATCGGCGATCGTCGCCGCCATGCCCGCCAGCCGCTTCCAGATCCCGGCCCTGCCTTCAGGGGTGGACTGGTCGGCCGCATCCGACGCATCGCGCCACAGCGTGTCGGCGATCGACATCGCACCGTCGATCAGCGCATCGATCGCCTCACGTCCCTCTGCCCGCACCAGGTCGTCCGGGTCGGAACCCTGCGGAAGGGTGGCGATCGACAACGTCCGGCCTGGGCCGACCAGGGGAAGCGCCCGTTCGCAGGCCCGCAGCGCCGCCTTGCGCCCCGCATCGTCGCCGTCCATCAGCAGCACCGGCCGCTCGCTCACCCGCCAGGCGCGCTCCAACTGCTGCGGCGTGACCGCGGTGCCCATCGGCGCGACCACTTCCTCGATGCCGGCCTGGTCCAGCGCGATGACATCGAAATAGCCCTCGACAACGATCAGCCGCCGCGCCGATCGCGCTGCCGGCGATGCGCGATGCAGGTTGAACAGCGTCGCGCCCTTGTCGAAGCTGGCGCCCTCGCTGTTCACATATTTGGGCTCTTGCCCTTCGCGGGTTGCCCGGCCGCCGAAAGCGACCACCCGCCCGCGGGCGTCCTGGATCGGCACCATGATCCGCCCACGGAAGCGATCGCGGAAACCATCCTGTGTGTCGATCAGCAGCCCGGCATCGACCAGCTGCGCCGGCGCGATGCCGCTCGATCCGATCGAACGCTGCCCGGGCGCATAGCCCAGGCCGAATTTCCCGATCGATACGCTGGAGATGCCGCGCGCCTCCAGCTGCGCCCGCGCGCGTGCCTCACCGTGCAGCTGCTGCTGGTACCAGGACGCGGCGCCACCCATCACGTCGCTGACCGCCGCGCGCCGCCTTTCCCGCTCATCCTGTTCGGGCGTCCGCGCGGGCATCTCCATCCCGGCCGCTTCCGCCAGCTGCTTCACCGCATCAATGAAGTCCATGCCTTCATGATCGGTCAGCCAGCGCAGCGCGTCGCCATGCGCGCCGCAGCCGAAGCAATGATAGAATTCCTTGTCGTCATTGACGGTGAAGCTGGGCGTTTTCTCGCTGTGGAACGGGCAGCAGCCTTTATGTTCCTTGCCCTTTTTCTCCAGCTTGACCTTCTGCCCGATCAGGGCAGAGAGCGGCGTCCGGGCGCGGATTTGGTCTAGGAATGAAGTTGGTAGAGACACAGAAACCCACCCCGAAAATCAGGCTATGAAGATGCAGTTTGGTCCGGGCGGCTCTCGCCTTTGGGTCGGTAGACCGGGCACCATGCCCGACCCTCCATGCGCCCCGGTGCGCAGAAGCCGCTAAGGTCAGTCGGGATCTGGATCAGCCTGCGCGAGCAAATCCGGCGCGCGAACCGGCGTCAGGACATCGTAAATGCACTGGCGATCGATCGCGTCGTCATCCCAAACGCACCAGATGGCTTCCATCGTCGGCGCGCCCTTGCCCAGGAAATCAGGCCGCCAGTTCAGCGCCCAGATCCGCTGCGGCTGCCGCTGGCGCCAGAGGCCGGTGCGCGTCTGCGCGTGCCAGAAACTCGACTTCAGCAGCATGGCGACATAGGTGCAGCGAAGATCCACCAGCAGATGCCGGATCATCTCTTCCGCCAGTGCGAATGGCGGGTTCGTTATCACCACGTTTGAAGCCGCCTTGCGGCAGAGCAGCAAATCCTGTTGCGCCACCTGGTTCGCGGGATCCCCGACCAGATCGCTTGCGACGGTCGTAAAGCCTGCTGCCTGCAATTCGCGCGCGATCGCTCCACCCCGGCCGCACGGCTCCCATATCCGGTCACCGTCCTCGCACCAGGCTGCCAGCGCCTCCCGTTCGGCGGCGATGAACGCGCGCGTCACCAACGCCGGCGTCGGATAATAGTCATTGCCCTGCCGATCGACCTTCGCGCCGCCGCCACTCATCATGCGGCCGAGGCCCCGGGGCGCAGGTGCGGCGATCGGCGATTCGGGAAAGAGCGCGTCTGCCATCGTCAGACCCTCAACGGCATGAGGACATACAGCCGGGCGGCATCATCGCTGGTCTGCCAGAGCGAGGGCAAGGCAGCGTTCGCCAGCTTCACCCGCGCGCGCTCTTCGCCCATGCCCTTCAGGTGCTTCAGCACATCGAGCAGATAGCTGCCGTTGAAACCGATGCGCAGCGGTTCGCCCTCATATTCGCAGGGCACTTCCTCGCTCGCCGTGCCATTTTCGGGGCTGACGACCTCCAGTGTCACCGCCTGGGCGGCGAAGTTGAACGCGATCGCCTTCGTCTTGTCGCTGCTGATCGTCAGCACCCGCTCTACCGCCTCGGCCAGCGGTCCCGGCTCGAACCAGCAGTCCAGCCGGTTGTCGGCGGGAATGACGCGCGTGTAATCGGGGAACGTCCCTTCGATCAGCTTGCCCGTCAGCACCGTCTTGCAGACCTCGAAGCGAAACTTGGTCGTGCTGACCGCCACATCGACCATGCCACCCTCTTCATCGAGCAGCTGGGCGAGGGCCGCGACCGCCTTGCGGGGAATGATGATGTCGGGCATGCTATCGGCACCATCGGCGACGTCACAATGGAAGCGGGCCAGGCGGTGCCCATCGGTCGCGGCAGCGAACTGGCATTCCGACCCGTCGGGCACATGCAGGAAAATGCCGCCCAGATAATAGCGGGTCTCTTCCGTCGAAATCGCGAAACGCACGCTCTCGATCATCTGCACCAGCTGCGTTCCGTCCTGCTCCCACTGCGCATCCCAATCGCGCGCGGCCAGCACCGGGAAATCATCGGCGGGCAACGTCGGCAGCTTGAACCGGGCGCGCCCGCATTTGATCGTGATGCCGGTGTTGCCATCGGCTTCGATCCTGGCGATGCCCTCCGGCGGCAACTTGCCTGCGATCTTTTCCAGCGTGGCGGAATCGACGCAGAAATTCATGGCTTTGTTGGCCCCGGCATCCTCCAGGTCGACCGTCTTTTCGACCATGATCTCCAGGTCGGTGCCCGTCAGGAACATCTGGCCCGGCGTCGATCGCACCAGCACCATCGCGCAGATCGGCACGGTCGTCCGCTTTTCGACCACCGCATTCACCGCTTTCAGCGCGGCACGCAGCACTTTCACATTGACGTTGATCATGCCGGTCGGTCCTTCCGATAAAAGACGATTTCCAACAGGAACGAACCCCATTCGATCAGGAGACCACACCCCACGAACCCTTCCGGATTCTCATCGGCATCGATGCCAGATGCGGCATGATCCACGATCGCGAAGCGAGGGAAGAAGCGGATCATCGGCTCAATCCTCCGCCGCGAGCATCGGCTCGCTGGCCTTGAAGGATGCCATCGGCGGCTTGCCGCGCTCGGCGGGCAGCAGTTCGGCCGACGCAGCGAATGGAGGAAATTCGAGAGCGAACAGCCCGGCCGCGCTGGCCTCGTTGATCGTCACCATATAGCCGCCACCCTTGCCTTTTTTGGCACGGAAGCAATCGGCGGCATTGTCCACGCTCAGCGCGACATGACCGGCGAACTTGCCCCCCCCCAGCGACAGCCGAAGGCCAGCCTGCTCACCCACCATGCAAAGCGCCTTCGCCAGCTGCGGGCCGATCCCGACCTTGATATAGCGGGCCTTGCGCCCGCCCTTCATCCCGACCCTGCGGGCGGCGATGCTTACGCCCATGGTGGGCACCTTCTCGGCCGACGGCGGCGTCGGCTTCACGTTGCTGATTGGTTCCCAGCTCATGCCGCTTCCTCCTCTGCTTCAGAAACATTGTCGCCATGGGGATTGTCGGCCCAGGCTTCGATCGACGGCCAGATCAGGCCGATCGCATCTGCACCTTCGAGCAATTCCTCCAGATCATCGTAGAGGGAGCACTCTTCGGCCTCCGGCGTGTCTTCCTGCTCATCGCCATAGGTGCCATCGGTCCACCGGAAGTGCGCGACGCCATCGACCTGGATGACGACGGGCGCGGGATCCATCGCCAGCATTTCCGCGCGGCGGGCGGCCAGCGCTTCAGCGGCTTCTGCCTTCGCCCGCTCCTCCGCTTCGCGGCGAGCAGCCTTCTCCGCCTCCTGCAGCAGATATTCCTTCTCGGCCTCTTCCAGCCGCGCATCGATCTCATCCGGCGTGACCAGGATCGACACATCAACGCTGTAGCACTCGCCAAGGCCATCCTGTTTCATCAGCGAACCAAGGCGCGGCTGCTGCGATTTCCACCAAAGCCGCCCCTCGGTGCGTTCCTTGTGATGGTCTCGCGCGACCAGCCATGCCGCGACCGATCGGATCGAAGCCGCGCGCCGCTCGGCTGCCCACTCTGCCTCCGTCTTGCGCGGAGCCTCCTGCCGGGCCGGTATGATGTCAGCCAGTCGCGCACCGGGCACGAAGAACTGCTCGTGCACAATCAGCTTGCCGTTATATTCGACGCCGTAGATTCCGACGATATCGATGCCTTTGGCAACGGCCTGGTCGCGGAGTTCGGGATAGCTCGGAAGATCCTGGCGATAATAGGGGCGCTCAACCAGCGCATAGCCTTTCGGCGCTGTCGGAAACCGGCCGATCCTCAGACCCGGGCAGGGCAGCAGATCGCTGGTCGTCGGATGCGAATCCTTAGCGTCGGCCAACAGGCGCACTTGCTGGAAGTGGGCGCGGTCAGCGGCCACTGTTGCGACAATGTCCGGGTCGATCAGCTTGCGACCGCTATAGCCCTCGGCATCGCCGAACAGATCATCCTCGTATCGACCGCCCTTTTTCTCATAATCCCTGGCGCCGACGAATTTGAACAGCGCATCCCCCGTCGTCATCTGCGCGTTTACGATCGCCGACCGGATGCTCTGGACACCATGGCCCCATGGCTTCTTCGCCTCCGCGTTGAAGATCTTCAGCTGAAGCTTCAGGTCCTGCGTTCCGGCATAGGCGATCGCCGCGTCGATCGTCAGCTTGCCCTCACGCATGGTATCGAGGATCTCGGGCGCGAGGCCGCCCAGCCGCAGCCGCTGCTTCACATAGCGTTCGGAAAAGCCGAACCGCTTGGCGATATCGGCGGGAGATAGCGTGCCGGGCCGCATCAGCTCCACGAACGCAGCGAATTCATCTGCCGGGTTCATGTCCCGCCGCGCCAGATTCTCCGACAGCGACAGTTCAATCGCTTCGGCCTGGTCGCGGATCAGCACCGACACTTCATAGCCATCGTCCACCACACCGCGCTCGCGCAGCAGCTGCAGCGCCTGCAGGCGGCGACCGCCGCCGATGATGTAAACCGCCGCCGCGTCGATGTCGGTATCGCCAGCATAGCCGATCAGCGACTGGAGCAGCCCGTGCGCGGCGATATCGTCAGCCAGGCTCTCCACATCGGCCGCCTTGTCCGTGTGGCGCACATTTTCAGGCGCACGGACAAGACGGCCAAGCGGCACCGGCTGAATTGCCATTGGTGCGACCCGAAGGCTCACCGGTGCCGTAATCTCTTCAGGAGCCACCGCGGGCGCTGCTTTCTTCGCTCTGGCCATGAAACGTCCTTCTCTCTTGGGCTTGCCGGTTTCGGCTTATCGATTGCGGGGATGGGAACATGCGAAGACGGGGCGATGTGCAGTCGCGCCCGTCTCCGCCATGCCGCCGCCTGTTTGGGGCCTGCTGACGGCGGCAATCTGTTCATGGGTTGCGCGGTCGATTTCGTCGGCCCATTGCTCGGCCGTGTCGAAACCGACGCCGAATATCTCGGCGAGGTCGGCCAGCATGCAGCGGCCCACTTGATTATAGCGCGCCTCGAAATGGCGGCGGGTGATGACCATGTCGACGAAGCTCATTGACGCGCCTCTACCGCCAGCCGTTCGGCCAGGCTGCGGGTGGCGAGTGCCGCGGCGATTGCGGCGACCAGATGTTCAGCTTCCTCTTCGCTGATTTCAGCCATGCCGTCCGCCGTTGCCAACAGCACCTGACGGGCCTCCGGGCGATAGACCGCCATGATCCCGCCGGGGAACCGCCACCGCGCACGACGCGGCAGGCCCTGCTGCGCGCGGTAATGCTCCATCGCGCCGCGCCCCACGCACCCTTTGCAGAAATAGGCGGGACCGATTCCCGGCGCGCGCATCACGTCCCAGCCGGTCGGCAGCGCCGCGTCGGGCATGTCACCGCACATGGTCGTGCATCCGCAACATTGGATCATGTCGCTCACAGCATGGCCCTCTTCGTTTGCTTGCCAGTTGCGACGATCGTCACCAGCCGCCGTTCAAGGGGCGACGGCTCTTCGACCACGATCTTTCCTGCCGCGACCAGGCGGCGCATCCGGTAGCTGGCGGACACCGCACCGGACAGGCCGACACGCCGCGCCAGCTCAGCGTTGGTGGGGCAGGGCTGCCCCTTTTCCGCCGCCGCGATCAGTAATTTCAGGATCATGCGTTCGGCGGTGTACCGCCCCTTGACCTCCCGCCGCGCATAGCGCCCGCGATGCTCAGGCCCGCGAACCGGCTTCGGATCAGGCAAGCGCTGGGCGATGAAGCGAAAACCGTTGGTGCCGCGCTTCGAAGTCAGCGCGACAAGGCCCAGCGCATGCAGCGCCCGCACCGCCTCGCCGATCGTCTTTTCAGGACGATCACCCGTCGAATAGACCACGTCATCACCCGGCGCGGCGCGTGCCACCCAGGAAGCGAACTGATCCGGCTTCATCATCTGCACTCTCAGCTCTCCGCGACCGCGCGCAGCTGGGCGAGAAGCTGGACGCCAAGCGTCACCAGCTGCTCCGCATCAGCGATCAGCGCATGTTTCTTGATATCGTCCCGATCGACCTTCAGGTCGTCGGCCACGCTGGTGCAGATCTTGGAGGTGATCTCCGCCGTTTCCCGAGAGATCGCCGACACATGCGCCAGCCAGTCCCCCGACGGAGCACCCGTTTCCGGGAGCTTGTAGAGGTCGAACCCGTCCGCCCGCGCCAGCGCATGGGTGATGTGCGGCCAGCCGGGCTTGCCCGCGCCGAGCGCCTGCACCTTGCGCACCAGATCGATTGGCATGAAGTCAGGCTTGTTCGGCGATCCATAGTCGCTGAACCGTGACTGCGAGCGGCCAAGGCTTTCGGACAGGAATTCCTGCCCTCCCGCACCCCGGATCGCATCCTTCGTAGCCAACTTCAGAGCCAGATCGGCGGGCTCCAGCGCCTGTTCCCACCGTGAGCCCATTTTAGCGGAGCCCTTCGGGGATTGCGACCCAAGTCATTCGACTATCTCCGGTATTTTCCAGCTGAGGGGTGTCACCTCCACCGGAGGTGCTGGACGCGCTCCCGGTGGAGGCTATCGTGCCGGCGTCGAATCGAACACGAAAGGAATTCAAGTGGCTGAGACCGTCATTACCCCTCAGGGCACGGACGCTATCGAGGTTGGAGGCTTCCACGACGCAGCAGGCGATCGCTTCATCGGACTCAATTTCAAGATGCCGAACGGCGACAACACAGTCGTCACCTTCACCGTCCCGCTGTTCAACGCTTATGCTCAGCACCTTGCAAAGGCGGCTGCCCAAATGGCCCGAGAGGATTACTGGCGCAGCGTTCCGAAATGACTGCGCTTCATCCCAGGCGATTACACTGAAGCCCCGCTCCATCACTCGTCGCCCCCGATATTTTTGTCCGAGGCATCGGATGACGGAAGCTGTTCCGCCTCCGTATCAAGAGGCCAAGGGATGCCCGCGGCCTGAGCGGCAAGTTTCAAATGGGCGATACGCGAAAGGGGGATGCCATTTTTCCGCCAGCTGTGGACGGTCGAGGGGGGCACCAACGTCATGCGGGAGACCGCAGTCGTGCCACCCAGTCCGTCGATTATTCTATTCGCTTCGTCGCTCATAGTTCGACCTATGCGATAATCGCACAGGGCAATCAAGCTAAATTATGCGACTTTAGCAATTGCGACTGTCGCATGAGTTCGCAATCTCGCGGTATGGACCCCGAAGAGATATTGCAGCTGCTCGACGCGCGCGGAATGAGCCAGTCAGAACTCGCCCGACGCATCGAACTGGATCAGGATAAGTTGAACAAGGCGCTGCGCGGCAAACGCAAAATCAGCGTACGCGAGATGGAAGCTATCAAGGCGGTTCTATTCCAAGAACTCGCTCAGTCGATCCGCTCCATTCCGGTGATAGGCCAGATTTCGGCAGGTAATTGGCGCGAAGCGATTCAACATCCGATCGACGCTGTCCCAATGCCGGATGGGTCGACACCGCCGCGTGCGTTCGGCCTGCGCGTCAACGGTGACTCTATGGACCTGCTCGTTGACGACGGCGCGCTCATCATCGTCGATCCCGACGATCGCGTTCTGTTCAATGATCGGTATTACGCTGTTTTGAATGCAGATGGCGAAGCCACATTCAAGCAGTTCAAAACCGATCCCGCTCGCCTTGCGCCCTGCTCCTCAAATCCATCCCATCGCGAGATCGTGCTTGGCGATGAGTTCTATGAGGTGATCGGCCGGATAATTTGGCGCGCCGCTCGGATGTAATCAGCTCCACCACCTGGGCTTGAGTTAAACCGATCTGCTCGGGCTTGATGTCGCGCGTCTGGATCGCGCCAGGGACCACATCGAAGTAGCCGCCCCACTCGTCGTATGCCCCCAGTCCCGCCCCAATGGCTTCTCGACGGACCTGGGAGAGCCGCAGCCGCCATGGCCCCCTCGGCTGACCAAAAGACACTACCCTGTACGCACAGATCTTGTTGATCATCCTCGACTCACTCCGCTTCAGATGGGGGCGCTTTAAGAACAAAAGTTGAACAAATATCAACGGGGCTATGGACCTATGCGATTGTCGCATAGTTTTCCATTGACAAAGGCAATGCGATAATCGCATAGATTGGTCCTCACGAATGTGGAGGTCCTCTTGCTTCGAACCGAAAATCAGTTTCCGTTCCCCGGCAGCATTGCTCTGCTTCACGGCTTGCGCTGGCGCGTACTCAGCCATGCCGCCGACGGCACCGCGCTCTTGGGTCGCATCGGCCCTAACACCAGCCTCACCCGCCGCGCTGACCTTGATGAACTGGTCGATCCCAAGCTGGCAGACGACAACGCACTGATCGTGCTGTCGGACCGGAGCGAGGCGGGCAAGCGCATCGGCCTCTTCATGGCGCGCCACCTCCGCGACTCTAACCAGGTCGCTCTTGCGGCTCTCCGGCGCGATTTGGCCACAGCTGCCCGTGAAGGCCGCATCCCGAAGCCCCGTGACGATTTCCAGATCGCCACACTCCTCCGCATCCTGGGCTGGCGAAAGGAGGGCCAGACATGTGACGGCTTCGGTCGGACCTCGCGCTATGTCCGGGGCTCTGCCCAATGAGCGCCTTCAGCCAGATCGCAGCGGCCGTCTTCAGCGCCGCCTTTCTCCTCGCGGGCTGGACCATCGTCAGCATGTTCGCCGCTTACCGGCACAAGATGACGGCTGCCTTGCTGTTCGAACCGATCCCACGGGATCAGCAGGACAACATCCGCCATGCCCGTCGATCCTGACCCGAAAACGCCGGGCTTCAACCCGCTGGTCCCCGGCTTGATCGGTCTGGCCGTGGCGTTGGCATGGTGCGCAGCCTTCCCCGCCTTGGCCCAGCTTTGCGCATTTGCCTCAGAGATGATCGCGAGGATCAACCCATGAGCCTGGATTATATCCGCAAAACCTATGGCGTGCCCGCCACGGTGGGGGGCCGCGTCAATTGGTGCGGCGGTCGGCATCCCGTGCCTGGCACCATCACCGGCAGCAAGGGCGCCTATCTGATGATCTGCCTGGATAGGCAGCCGCATGCCATGCCCTATCACCCGGATTGGTTCATCGAATATCTTGAGCCGGCCGCCGACGAGCACCCGCAACGCGAGTTGTCGTCGTGAGCTTCTATCTCGGCCGTGACCCCTTGCCCCCCGTCGCCCTGTCAGCAGCAGCGAGCCGGGAGCGGGACCGCCGACGTGCGGCAGCGCAGTCTGCTGTCCAGGCAGGCCAGATCAACGCCGACAAAGCGAAATGGGACGATATCATCTGGTCTAACATCGTCCATTTCGTGCGCGTGCTCGGCGGCGATCGGCGCGAACCCCGCCGCTGGCACCCTGACGACCAGGCGCTGATGGCGCGCAACGTCCGCGCCACGCTGGACCGGATGATCATCGCCCATGACAACGGCAAGGCAGGCATGACGCGCGACCGGATCGAGACGATGCGCCACATCTGGTATGCGCTCGAATTCACGCTGCTCTACTCCAAAGTGCACCCGGTCCCCGATGAGGGGAGGGCGGCGGCATGAACGCGCCCGTCAGGATCAGGCCCGGCAGTGATCCGGAAATGATCGCTTTTGTCGAAGCACTTGCGCGCGCGCAGGTTGCAAGAGACATTACCGCCCTTCGCGCCGCCCGCCAGCAGTCGGCTGCGTCCGGCATGAATGGAGAGTGCAATGCGGACGGTCATCTACGCCCGGTTCAGCAATGAAAATCAAAATCCCCGATCGACCGCCGATCAGATAGCCCTGTGCCGCCAGCGCGCGGAGCAGGAAGGCTGGACGATCGTCGGCACGTTCGAAGACGCTGCTATCTCCGGCGCTGCCGGGATTGGGGAGGATCAGCGTCCCGGCCTGAATGCGATGATGCGCATGGTGGAAAGCGGCGGCGTCGACCAGGTGCTGGCCGAATCGACCGACCGCGTTTCCCGCCACGTCGCCGATGCCCACAATCTGCGGGAACGCATGGAATTCGCAGGCGCGCGGCTGTTCACCCTGTTCGACGGCACCGTGACGCCCATGATCGGCCTGGTGAAAGGCTTCATGGATGCGCAGTTCCGAACGGACCTCGCCAAGCGCGTCAGGCGTGGCCAGATCGGCACGGTCAAGCAGGGCAGGGCCAGCGGGGGCATTCCATATGGCTATGTTCAGGCGAACAGGCTGGACGACAAGGGCGGCGTGATTCGCGGCCTGCGCGAAATCGACCCGGACAAGGCGGAGATCGTCCGCCGCATCTTCACTGAATATGCCAGCGGCAAAAGCCCGTTCGCCATCGTCTGCGATCTGAATGGGGAAGGGGTGCCAGGCCCGCGAGGCAAGCTCTGGCACAGCACCTCCCTTCACGGTGAAAAGAACCACAAGCGCGGCATCCTGCGTAACGAGATCTACATTGGGGTGCTGACCTATGGCCGCAGCCGACAGGTGGTGAACCCCCAAACCCGGCGCCGCCTGATGCGCTATAATAGCGAAGAGGATGTGGTGCGCGCGCCCGTGCCTGACATGCGCATCATCGATGACGCTCTATGGCAGAAGGTGCAGGACCAGCTGGAGGCGAACAGCACGGTTCAGCCGCACCGCGCGCGCCGCCCGAAACATATCCTCAGCAATCTGGCATATTGCGGCATCTGCGGGGCCAACTTCGTGCGCACCACTGGGAAGCATTGGGGATGCAGCGTCAGGCGCTACGGCGGCGCATGCACCAACAACCGCCTGATCAACACAGAGGATTTTGAACGACGCGTGCTGGCGGACTTGAAGGCCGGAATGCTCGCCCCGGATCTCGTGAGCGCCTATGTCCGCGAATATCATCGCGACTTCGCCCGCGCCGCCGCCGATCTGGGCAGGGACCGCGCGAAGATCGAACGCAAGCTGGAAGAGGCGCAGCGGAGGAAGGATCGCATGCTGAAGGCCTTCGCCGACGGCGGCAGCGAATTCACCGAAATCCGCGAAATGCTCGCCACGGCGCGCAAGGATGTCGACCAGCTCACCCGCGATCTGGCGAACATGGATGCCGTGCCGACGGTCCTGACGCTCCACCCGCATATGGAGGAAGTCTACCGCCGCCAGGTCGAGGAACTGGACCAGGCGCTGGCCGCGCCCGAGGCGAGGTTGGAGGCAGTCCCCCGGCTACGCGCAATGATCGCCCGCGTCATAGTGCATCCCAATCTGGAAAAGAAACGCGGCGTCACCGTGGAAGTTGTCCGCCAGATGGACGAGATTCTTTCGATTGTTACGAAGCCGGACCGAAATTGCAAGGCGCGCGCACTCTCGTAGGCAATGTTTTGCAAATATGAAGAAATTTACCCCTTCCTGACATTTTCGCATTGATGGTTAAGCTCGTGAAGCTATGCCTTCCGTAAGGGAATGGAGAGTCTCATGGCCGAAATGGAGAGCGACCAGGAAGTGAATAAGCTCGCCGCGATCAAGGCGGCAACGCTCGACCTGGCAAAGGCATTGGGTTTAAGGCTCGAGAGCGGGCATAGGTTAAGAATCTCTGCCCAACCACCCATCAGGTCGGCAGAGCCTGAGGACAAACGGTCACTCAGAATCACAATGGCGCGAGCTTGGGCCACGGCCATGCTCGCGACGGACCGAGAATTTGGTTCCGGGCTGACCGGCGCGCCCGCATGGGCAATGCTCATCGACCTTTACATCAGCCAAGTGGACGGCAGGCCGGTGACGATCAGCGACGCGGGCCATGCTGCTCGGGTTCCATCGACCACCGGCTTGCGATGGGTCAGGGTTCTCGAAGATCGAGGATATATTTATCGTCAGGACGATCGGAAGGACGGGAGGCGAGTGTTTCTGGGCCTCACGGCATTGGGTCTGGAAAGGCTTGAGCTAGTGCTGGATCGGGTGGCTGAGAGTGACACAAAGATCGGCCTAGGCCGAATGTCCCTCATTGAGTAAGTCGAGCCCATGCTGCAGATGGGAGCAGACTAAATTATAGCGTTGCGCGTCGGCTGTGGGTGCCGTTTCAGAAAGCCGGTCGAGACTGGAGAGGACCTTCTGTAGCATCAGGCTGCATTCGGCCTCTGAGACGGGCCCATCCTCAATGCGAGTCATTGCAGCGCTCTCCCTATATCCTGCTCCCAGATATGTGAGATAGCCTTACTATGCGGTGAACATTAATGGAATATCGAACAGGTCCAGAGAATTGAGTCTAAATCGGATCAAGCAGCTGCGATGTCCGAGCCGCGCTGAGTACCGCTTTCCGATCGCGTCGCGACCTCTACCTGCACGATATCAAGGGCATGCTGAATGTGGGAAGCTGCAAGATGCAACCCCAGGCGCTCACAAGCGGCGAGCGCCCCCCGAATTTTCACTGCAGCAAGCAGCGCTGGTCCGTAGTCGGGGCACTTTTCCGCAGCGTGCAGAAAATTGGGAGGCACATCGAAATGCTGCGCCAGTAGATGCGCCTCTCCGCGGCTGAGCGTGCGGGGCGTGCCACGCTTCACGAATTGTTGAACGTAAGCGGTGTTTCTGCCGAGCACTGACGACAGCTGTGCATATGTCTCACCTCGCGCAGCGATCAATCGGTCAAGAAGTTCGCGAGCCTGCATCATGCATCCATGAAATTGAACCATTCGGGATCCGCCAGCCCATAGGCGAAAGCATCCATAACCGCGAGCATGATCGTACAATCCGACGAAGCAATTACGCTAATGCAGCGTGTCTTTCGGCAAATTCGTCACAGTAATGATTGGCGATAGCCCGTGCCCACCAGCTGC
>CAMPHJ010000014.1 GCA_946885845.1 uncultured Sphingobium sp.
GCCATGCAGGCAAAGCTGGACGAACTGATCCGCGCCATCGGCCCGGCACGGGAACATTTCATCGGGATCGAGCATCGCTCCGCCAATGAAGTGGAATCGATCCGCGCCGCGCTGGAAAAGGAAGTCGAAGACGGCGATGGCAAGGCTGCGACCACCAGCGACAGCGTGGAACATGTCCTTAGGCGTTTTTAGAGTATCGCCTTCCGCGATCAGGCGCTCTCCACCAGCATGGACGGCGCCTGGGCTGGCCAGGCGTCATCCTTCAAAACAGGCAACCGTTCGAACGCATCGGCGTCCAGCGTGAGCGTCAACATGTCGCACCCGAAGCATATGTCGGCGCGGGCGACGGCGCGCAGAGTTTCCTGAATGCCACCGATGCCCCCCGACGCCACCACCACATAGCTAACCCCGCCGGTTTCGCACTCGATCAGCGCTTCCACGGCATTTCCGACCGGATCGCCCGACCGGCTGTGGACTGGCATGCCTGCGACCCCGGTTGCGGTGAACAGCGTGGACGCGGCGGACCGGCGGCTCGCTTCCTGCGCCGCCTTGCCGCCATCCTCATAGGCGCGCTGCCGCCCAAGCCAACGCCATATCCCCACGGCGTTCACCAGCATCAGGAACAGGTTGGTCGCCAGCAAATTGGTCTGGCCGGTGGCGAACCCGACCGTCGACCAGGCGATCGAACCGACGGTGAATACCACAAACCCCCAACCAGTGATCCGCGCGCCCAGATTGGCGGCGGTCATCATGGCGGCGATCATCGTCGCTATCGGCGCGACCCACCCTGCAATATCTTCCAGCATCCTGCGCACAACTCGCGGGCCGGGTGAAAGCTGCATGGCGCAGCGGCCCTCGTCATCACGCCAGGTCGCCGAATGGGACGAATGCCTCAACTTCCCGACGCGCTTTCCCTTCACCTTGTCTTGCGCGGCATAGCGGCGAAAATCCAGTGGGAACGCGCAGGCGTCGCGACCGTTGGCTCAGGGCAGAAGCAGCATATGGAGGCTTTCATGGACCCCAGGCGCATCAGCCTTGGCCTTGGCGTTTTCTCGCTGGCGCTGGGTGTGGCGGAAATCGCAGCAACCCGCCGTATCGCCCGCACATTGGGCGCCAACCATCGAACGGGGCGAAACACGCTTCGCGCATTTGGAGCGCGCGAGATGATTACCGGCGTTGGCCTCATGGCCGCGCCCGCTCATTCGACCCTGATGTGGGGACGGGTGGCTGGCGACGCTCTGGATCTGGCCGCGCTGGGGCTGGCTGCGGGCCGTGCGCCTCGTCGCGGCGCAATATGGGGCGCGATCGCCTTTGCCGCCGGGATCGCGGTTGTAGACGCGCTGGTCGCCCGCTCACTCGACCGGCAAACTGGCCGTGCTTATCCATGGCGTGATGAAGATTATGGGGATTGGCGCGCATCGCCGACCGGACATGCCACAACGGTGGAACCTGAAGACATGCCCTTCATCCAGGCCCCTGAAGTGACCCGTCATTAACCAGTCCCGATCCAGGAGATAGATCACTATGTTACGCAAACTCGCGCTGCTCGCCGGAGCCGGACTGCTGGTTAAAAAGCTGTTGAACAACGGGCGGGGAAGATCGCAATTATCGCCGGGTCATAAGCCAACCGACCTTATGACCGACCGCCACCCCGATGGCTCAGTTCGTGCGGACGAACATTACCGCCCTGATCCCACGGCGCCAGTTGGGGCACAGGATCGCGAAGGATTAAGGCCGATCACCATGCCAGCGCCGCATGATCCACCTGGCCGATAGGTCCGGCGGGCGAGCGAAGCTTAGCGATTGCGGTCCAGATAATCGGTGACAGCACTAACGCTATGACCGACATGTTCCACGGCGTCCTCCAGCTGACGACGCGAAGCCTGCAGCCGCTGTGACCAATATTGAACTTCCAGGTCCGTCTTGATTTCGACATGTTTAAGATCGCGGGGAACGGGCGGACCCCGGCGGTCGAGCGTGGGTTGAGCTATGCTGGCCATGGCCTGAAATCCTTCTGTCGACACAAGGTGCATCATGCCGACGTGACGGAAAGAGATACCTTTCTACGCGAACATGCTGCACCAGCTTGTGCTTCTGTCAGCGCGTATCGGGGCGCCAGGTTCCAACAGAGCAGAGCGGAAGCGCTAACATGTGTCAGCGTGCGTGCCGCGCCGGATAGACGGGGGCTGAACGAGCGGAGATTTTATCCCTTGCATGGGACGTTCTGTCGCAACAACCTCCACACTCCAACATAGGTGAAGGATAACATACACAGATTGGTCCACGACAATTTGGGGGCTTGAACAGGGACACATCCATGTTGAGCCAGGTTGCATTCAAAGAGCCGCAAGTCCATTTCCGCCCGCACCAGTTTCTGGCGCGCGAAGATGAAAAGCCTGCCGTGATTTTTCAAATCGATGAAGGCTGGGCTTGCCGTTATCGACTATTGTCCGACGGACGGCGACAGATCACCGCACTGTATTTGCCGGGGGATTATTGCGATCCTCAATGGGCCTTGGGCGGAAAGCCATCACAACCGATAGTTGCGCTGACCAACGTCCGGGCTAGCTATTTTCCATGCAGCCCGCCCGCCGCATCCGGTGCGGGAGGATCATCGGCCTTCTGGCTCAGCCTCAGCGATATGATAGAGCGGCAGACCAACTGGATGGTGACCCTGGGTCGTAAGACGGCATTGGAACGGGTTGCGCATCTTTTGCTGGATCTGTTTGAACGCCTCCGTAGATCGGGCCTCGCCTATGGCCAGCAGTGCGCGATGCCCCTGACGCAAACGGAAATTGCAGATATGACCGGGCTGACCCCCGTGCACGTCAACCGCACCCTTCAACTCTTGCGGGCGCGGGGGCTGGTGGAACTGCAGGCGAAATGGCTGCGTATTCCCGACCTGCGGGCCTTGCGTCAGGCGGCGGCGGTGCGAAACCAGGGCGCGACCGCCTGAAGCAATCGCCCTCGGTCAGGCCAGTTTCAGCCCTTCCTTGTTCATGCGGCGGGTCAGGTCGCCATTCCCGGCTTCGTCGAGCGCCAGTTTCAGGCGGGGAAACAACTCATCCTCCTCACGCCTGATATGCGCTTCTATATCGGATCGAAAATTGGACAGTTTCGCCTGAAAGGCGGCATGATCCTTCACCAGATCGCTTAATTCGTACAGATATTGCTTCACATAGCCATGGTCGCCGTTCAGGTCGTCGGCCTCGTCGCGCATCCCCGTCATGCGCATCGCTGCGTAGATGGTATTCTCTTCCTCCATCGCATGCTTGCCCAGCGCATGTTTAAGCTGCGTCAAAAGCATGGATCGGCGGCCCCTGGCGTCTGGTCCCGTCTCCTCCAGCTTGTCGAACAGGGTCAGCGCCATCTTATGTTCCAGCGCCAATGCCTTGTCCCAGTCGCCCGCCAGAGCGGTTGGCGCCTGAACCGCGAACTTGCGCCCCGCCGCGCCCAGCAGCGCCAGCCCTGCGCCGATGCCCGCGCCGATCAAAGCGTCGCGACTGCCGCCATGTGTGATGCGATGTAAACTGGCCTGTGCGCCCATGATGTCCTCCAGTGCAGATGATGACCGAAGCAACGAGCACGGCGGACCAGCGTTCCCCGCAACCAGCTTCAGATCGAACGCAGATTGACCCATGTTAGCGAGCGATAGGACGTGCCCGACGATCAACGAGCCAATCGCACCATTTCGGCGAAGGTTTCGCCCTCGACGCCTCCATATCCCCGCCAAAACCACCGTTGCGGTTTCAGTTGGAAATGAATCGAAGGGGAATTGCTCTACCCCTGCCGCTTCCAGTGACATGGTTTCAGGGGTGGCGTTTGCATATGCGGTTGGGACGGCTGTGGGATGGGTTGGCGGTGGTCGCGGCCGCTTGCCTGCTGTCCGGCGTCCCGCAGGCGCGCGCGCAACTCGCCAATCCCGGCGCGGGTGCGGCCAGTGCCCCGGCAATCGATCGGAATCGGGCCGACCGCGTCGAACCCGATATTCAGCCCTCGCCTGCCGCTCCCAGGCAACCCGCGCCTACCGTCAACCTTTCCCCCGCCGCGGAACCGGCCGCCAGCATCCGCCTGACCAGGGTCATATATATGGGCGCGTCGCTGCCAGCGGCCAGGTTGGACGCAGCGGTTTCGCCGCTGATCGGACGTCCGCTGACACGGGACACGCTACAGGCCGTGGCGACGGCAGTCGGCGCGGCTTATGCGCGCAGCGACATCGCCTATTATTCGGTTTCCATCCCGGCGCAGATCCCGGCGGCGGGCCAGTTGATCGTTCAGCTGGTCGAAGGGCGGGTGGTCGACTACCGTCTGGCGGGCCTGTCCCCCAGCACGCCTACCCGCCTGATCGACGCTCATATGCAGCGGATGATGCGCGACCAACCGCTCAGGAAATCGGTGCTGCAACGGACCCTGTCGCTATTGCGCGACATTCCGGGCCAGACAGTGGACGCCGGGGTCCGGCAGGGCGCGAAAGCAGGCGACCTGATCATCGACCTGATCGTCAAGCGCAAGCAGTTGCAGGTCGGGTTGCTGATCGACAATAGCGGTGTCACCAACGTGGTGAACGGCGTCCAGGCGCAACTGTCGATCACCGGCAACGGCCTGCTGCGCGAAGGCGACAGCACGCGCATCGCGGGCTATCTGCCTTTCTATCCCGAACGCTACCAACTCTATTCGCTCAGCCACAGCACCCCGATCGGCAGCAACGGCACCACCCTGTCCGCCAATGTCGCACACGTCGAAACGCGACAACGGGACGGCCTGATCAAGGGCGACGCGACGCTCGCGGGCATTTCACTCAGCCACCCCCTCATTCGATCGAACAGCAGCAACCTGACCATCACCGCCTCGTTCGACGGGGTGGACAGCAGCAACTATTATCTGGACCTGCGGTTCGGCGATTACAAAGCACGCGCCGTCAGGCTGGGCGCATCATGGTCGCATGCCAGCGAAAATGATGGAGAGGCAGCGTCACTGGTCGTCAGCCGGGGCGTGAACATATTGGGCGCAAAGCCCTTCACCGGATTTTCCGAAACCGGCTTCACGAAAGCGAACATGCAGGCCGTGGCAGTGCGCGGCCTGTCCAAGCGCCTGTCCGTCAAACTTTCGCTCAAGGGTCAATATAGCCGCGATCAACTGCCCGTGACGGAGCGCTTTTCGCTGGGCGGAAGGGGCGCGGGCATGGCGTTTCTCCTTGGCGTCCGCACTGCCGAGCAGGCCGCCGCCGCCGCCGCCGAAATCAGCTGGACCCTGCCGCCCAAGGTCATGCCGGTCAAAAACGCCGCAATCTTCGCCTATGCCGACGGCGCGGTCGCGCATTCGGTGGCGCGGCCCTTTTACGGGTTGCCAGCAGAAAATATGTCTCTCGCGTCCGTCGGAGGAGGCGTTCGCGTCGGGTTGGGCGGAAAATGGCGGGCGAGCGCTGAGGTCGCGCTGCCGGTAAAGCGGCCCGACAGCGCCCACAGCCGCAAAGCGCGCTTTTTCTTCGGATTGGGCCGCGCCTTCTGACGCCAGCAATATTGCGTGCACGCAAAACGGGCGCGCTCCTGCGCTCGCATGTGGGAGGGAGCCATCCATGAACAATATCTGGGAGGTTTGGCCGTCTGCGCTGACGCCAGCCGAATGCGATGCGATTATCGACCGCGCCGCCACTTATGACGATCAGTCGGCGACGGTCGGCTTTAACGAAACCACTCGTAGCGACGCAACCTATCGGTCATCGACTGTCCGCTGGTTCGATCCTCATCGCGAAAAGGACATTGTCGCGCGCTTGATGCAGTTTGTCGAAGCGTCCAACCGGACGAACTTCGGCGTGGATATCGTCGCGCCCTATGAATTGCAGTTCACGCAATATCATGGCGACCAGCACGGCAAATATGACTGGCACCATGACGTCTGGCTGGAATCCGGCCGTCCGTTCGACCGGAAGCTGTCCGTGGTCGTCCAACTTTCATGCCCACAGGATTATGAAGGCGGCGCGTTCGAATTTTATCAGGTGCAGCAACCCGGCGTGACCTTCGCTCCGCGCGGCAGCTTGCTGATATTCCCGTCCTTCCTCCAGCATCGGGTGCTGCCCGTCACCAAGGGGCTGCGGCGCAGCCTGGTGACCTGGGTCGAAGGGCCTCGGTGGCGGTAACGCCACAGGCAATTAAATATAACCGTTATGGATATGATGGTGGAGATGCTCGCTCCCGTCGGATTGCGTATGATCAGCCATCATATCACCTAAAACTGGCGATGACGTCCGACATTTCCTGATCATACTGGCTATTCATCGCACTTTGCGTGTCCTGCGGAACGGTTTTCGCACGGCCCTCTTCTCCATTCCCGTACCACCACTCCCATATAACCAAATTGGCCGTTTCAGAACGAGCCATAAGGGATTTCCATGCTTAGCCTGTGGGCATTGCGAACCGTTCGCGATGTAACAGGGAGATTTTCCATGTCCTTTGTGGGGCCGATACAATCCGGCAAGCGCTACCTTCTCTGCGCCACGGCAATTCCGCTTTTCCTTCTGTCCGCATGCGCTGATGGCGTGGGCTTCGATATTGGAGCCGGCGGCGGGCAGAACCCATCCGGTCCATCCGGCCCTTCAGGCCCGACCGGCCCAGGCGGTCCCACCGATCCGGGTGGTCCAACGGGTCCCGGAGGTCCAACTGGTCCTGGCGGTCCCACTGGTCCTGGCGGTCCCACTGGCCCCGGAGGTCCGACTGGTCCGGGCGGTCCCACTGGTCCCGGAGGTCCAACTGGTCCGGGCGGTCCGACTGGTCCTGGCGGTCCAACCGGCCCCGGCGGTCCGACTGGTCCTGGCGGTCCAACCGGCCCCGGCGGTCCCACCGGTCCCGGAGGTCCCACCGGCCCCGGCGGTCCCACCGGTCCCGGAGGTCCCACCGGCCCCGCCTTGAGCGGTCCCCTGATCGGCGCCGTGGTGGGTGATCAGGCCATCGGCGGGCCCAGCGGCCCCGGCACAGTGATCGGCGTCAACATCCTGCCCGGTCAAACATCGTCGACAGGCACGCTCGCCACCGTTGGTCTGCTGACCGGTGACGGGACCGTGGCTGAAATCGCCCTGCCCACGACGCCGCAGGCGGTCCAGCAGGGTCTGGCCCCTGTCGGCGCGCTGACCGGCGTCCTGCTGGGGGATCAGGTGGGCGGCACCGTTACACAGCTGACGAATGGCCTGTCGCCCGTCGTGGCAACGGTGACTTCGGTGGTCGATCAGGCCGCCACTCCCTTGCTTGGCACCGTGAACGGCGTACTGGCTCCGGTCCTGTCCCCGCTGGTTGGCGGCAATGGTGCACTGGCCCCGGTAACCAATCTGGTGGAAGGGGCCGTGGGCACGCTTAACGGGCCGCTAGGCGGTGGGACTACGCCCGGCTCCCCCATCACGGGACCGCTGGTATCTACCAATATCGGCGGCAATGTGCTGGGCGGCGCTTCGACCACGGACAGCGTGATCGGCGTCAACCTGCTGCCCTCCACGGCGCCGTCGGCGCAGGGACAGTTGCTGACCGCCGATGTGCTGACATCCGGCAAGATCGTCGATGTCGCAGTGCCGACAACGGCCGCCGGAGTAGAGGCGGGCCTGAAGCCGGTCGGCAATCTTGTGGGCACGCTGCTGGGTCCACAGGCGGGGGGAGCCGTGGATCAACTGTCCACGACCGTTGCTCCGATCGCGGCAACGGCGACGGCTGCCGTGGACAGCGTGCTCTCGCCAGTGCTGGACACGGTAAACGGTCTGGCGCCCACGTTGCCCGGCGGATCGGGGGGAGGCGCAGCTTCGCCACTGGCGCCTGTAACCGGTGTCGTGGGTGGCCTTTTGGGGTCCGCAGCGGGCGGCAGTGGGACTCCGACGGCACCGCTGACCGGCGTAATCGGCTCTGTGCTGAACCCGCAAGGGTCAACCGGTGGCCTGCTTGCACCGGTCACGGGGGTGATCGGCGGCGTCCTGGCTCCCACCGCCCCAACCGGCGGCGGCAGCCCCGCCGCACCTGTGACCGGTCTGCTCGGCGGCTTGCTGGGCCGGTGATGAGGGCGCGCGCGGCCTTGCCCCACAGAGTCGCGCGCGCTTTCCCAGCCTCCTTGGTCCCCCAGGTCGGGGACCGGGGGCGGGGCGAGGAGGCGGCCGGGCGCGCCGTCTCCTCAAACCCTCTGCCATCCAGACGGAAAAATCACACCATCATCGGGAAAGGAACCGCCTTGAATATCATGGCGACACGCAGGGCCGACCTATTGGTGGTCGTCCGCCTGAACAATCATTTGCCGATTGAAATCCTGTTTGGCGACGATGCAGCGAAGAGCGCGATGGAGCATCTGCGCCGGTTGGCCGAACGGCATTTTGGACGATCGACCCTGTGCCGGATTCATCGAGACCATGTGGAATTGATCGTCCAGCATGTGCCGATGCGGTGCCTGCCTGGCGGACAGTTGGCTGAAACATTGTGCGCCGCCTTGTCAGATGATCCGTTCCGCTGGGGTGAAGAGGACATATTATTGTCAGTGTCGGCAGGCTGGGCCACCGTCGATTACGAAGCCGACGTACCGCTGGACGGCCCGCACATGGGTGCGGCCCGCGCCCGGTTAATGCACTCCTGCCTGTCCAGCCCACCGTTCATCGCCCCATCGGACGAAGGCGCCATCCAGTACCGAAAGGACATGCGAGCAGCCGCGAAGCTGATGCGGCTGGCGCGGCGCGGATCTGCCTTCTTCACCTGGCGGCCCGTGGCCCAACCGGACGATCCGGGCGTCATTCTCTATTATGAAGCGCTGTTGCAGCGCGTGGGCCACATGGGCGAACAGATTGACTGCGCGGACGGCTATGCGGCGCTGGATCGTTTAGGCATGGCGCATCTGCTGGACCGGCGGTTGCTGGCCGATGTTCTGGACGAGCTGGAAAATGACCCCACCGCCTGCCTCAGCATCGCGATGTCCAGCCAAAGCCTGTCGCTGAACCTGCATGGGGAAGGGGCCGGGTGGAATGACGCCATCGACCGGCTGAAGCGCGACCCCGCTATGGCGCGCAGGCTGGTGATCGAAATCGCCGATAATGGCGGCATGCCCCATTTTCGTGACGCGCTGAGCTTTGTCCGCACCCTGCGCGGACTGGGCGTGCGCATTGCCATCGCTCATTTTGGATCGGGGCAGGCGTCGATTGCCGAGTTGACGGCGCTGTCGCCCGACGCGGTAAAGTTGGACAGCGCCTTCATGCGCACCGCCTATCGGTCGGAACGCAACCGCCTGCGCGTGGGCCATCTGATCGGGCTGGCGAGGACCATGAGCCGGATCGTCATTCTGGACGGCGTCGAATCGCCCTGGCACCTGCACCTCGCCAGGGAAGAAGGTGCGGACTGGATCGCCGGGTCTCATCTGGGCAGGCCCAGCCTGCGGCGGGGATGGCTGAACGCTCATTATGGCGACAGCGTCGCGGGCCTCGCCGCGTTCAATGGCGCATTCCGACCGATGGGCGGCGGCGAATTGCGATTGACGAATTGATCATCGGCACTCCGGCGCACGAATTGCGTGCGCGCAAATTCATCAAAATGAAGGGGCTATAAATTGGCGAATATTCAATCCGGCTTGCCGAAAATGGCCTTGCGCGCCGCGATTGTGGGCGCACTCGCGCTCTCGACGGGGTTTGCGACGGCGGCTCAGGCTGCGCCCTATGGCCCATATGCCGTGACCAATGGTCAGGCCGCGGTTGCCGCCGCGCTGGACAGCAGCGCCCCGGCGGCTGGCAGCGATCGCGCCGCCATGTTGGCGAGCATCGACGCCTTGCCATCCACCGGCGAACGCGCGGACGCTTTGGGCCAGTTGACGGCGCGCAGCTATACGTTGCTGCCCCGCCTGTCGATACAGTCGATGGACGCCGCCGACCGCGAAATTCGCCATTATCTGACCGAACGGCGCAGCATCGCGCTGGATGCGGCAGGGGACGTGCCGGACAGCGGCGACCGCACCATCCACATGATGCTGACCGGCGGGCTTCGGCAGGCGAAATATGACGGACGGACCGACCGGCCAGAGGCACGGACGGACAGCCGCTCGATCCGCTTCGCCATCGATATCAGCCCTGTCCCGAACCTGATCGTCGGCGCGACGCTGGGCATTGACGGCATCGACGCCCGGCTTGACCCGGATCAACGGCCCCGCATCACGTCCTTCAACAGCCAGATCGGTCCCTATGCCAGTTACCAGAATGGCAAATTCTACGTCGATGCGACCGCAAACTATAATTTCTCGGAATTCAAACTGCGGCGTCAGGTCACATGGAACGGCTTTTCGGATCGATTGACGGCGGCGGCGGACGGCGACGGTGTCGGCGCCAGCGTCGAAGCGGGCGCAATGCTGAAATCCGGCGCGGTGCGGGTGCAGCCCTTCGCCGGGTTGCACTATCGCCATGCGGATATCGGCGGGTTTCGGGAAGGCGGCGGCGCTGCGGCTCTGGAAGTCGCGAACTATCGCACCCGGTCACTCCGCTCGACCCTGGGCGCGCGGGCTTCGGCGACGATTGAAAAGGGCGACTGGGCGATCCGCCCCACGGTCGAAGCACAATGGCGGCGCGAACTGCGTGCGCAACCCGACAGCCGGATCGAAGCGCGCTTCGCAACGCGGGACCTGCCCGTCTTCTCCCTTCGCCCCGCGGGGCTGGCCCGCGACGAAGCGCTGCTAAGCGCAGCCGTCACCGCGACCCACAACAGCCGCACGACCGTCCGCCTCGGCTATAGCGGCGACTATGCCGCCGATCATCGCGTCCATGCCGCGATCCTGTCGATCAGCCGCCGCTTCTGACGCTGACGCGCAACGGCATTTTGCGTATTTGCACCGAAGCGAACCCAGTTGGGCGAGCGGCAGGCTGAATGAAGCGCTATGCAACCAGGGTTGATTATCTGAACGGGACCCCATGATGGCAGGCTTCATCCGCGACATATTGACGACGCTATCCTATGACTCCGGTCGCACTGGGCCGGACCAGCAGGCCGCGATAACACGCCTGGACGATCGGTTGACCAGCTTCACCGACAATGCGGCGCACGCCCGCACGCCGTTGCTGCTGCGCGCGGCGGATTGTGCGGTGTGGGACGGCAATCCCCGTGACCAGCCTGCGCTCAACGCCGAAAGCTGCCGGTCGTTGATCGAATCCATCGCGACGGAGGGGGGCAACCGCATCCCCGCGCTCGTCCGGCTCACGCCCTCCGGCGCGGACCTGCCCTATCAGCTTCTGGTCGGCAGCCGACGGCGTTTCGCCATAAACTGGCTCAACCATAATGGACGGCCCGAATTGCGATTGAGCGCCTTGATCGTGGACATGTCGGATGAAGAAGCGTTCCGGCTCGCCGACATTGAAAATCGCGAACGCGCCGACATTTGCGAACTGGACCGCGCGCGCAGCTATCAAGGTGCGGTCGACCGCTTCTATGGCGGCGTGCAGTCGCGCATGGCCGAAGCGCTGGGCCTGTCCAACAGCCAGCTGAGCCGACTGCTCGCCCTGGCCCAATTGCCGCAGGAAGTCGTCGACGCATTCGCCACCCGCGCGGAACTCAAGGTCCGTTACTCCGAACTGCTCACCCCTCTGTTGCGGCGACCGCAGCAGCGCGCGGAAATGATCGCGGAGGCAAAGCGGATCGGCGCTCAACAGCAGGCGTTTGCGGCACAGGGCGAACGGATGATCCCGTCCGCCACGGTATTGGCGCGCCTTCGGGAAGCCGTCGCGCCGCGCCCCCGCGACGAAACGCGTGAAATGCCGATCATGCTGGCGGGCGATCGGATCGGCAGGGTGCGGGCGGGTAAGAGCGGCGGCCTGGCCGTCGACCTCCAGATCGCGGATGATGCCGACCTCGACGGACTGCTGGCGGGCCTGCGCACCGCACTTCTCGCCGCCCGATCCTGAAAAATCGCCCCATTTTGCGCATACGCAACGGGCCAGTCAGTAGCTTCCGTTCGTCACGACGACCGTCGCGTCCAGCACGGTCGATGGCATGGGGACAAACGCCGCGTAGCGCAGCAGCGTCGATCCGCTCATGTCATAGCTGACGCTGACCCTGAACATCCCGGTGCCATCCGCGCCTGCGTCGATCTGCGGCGCTGAACCCGACGACAGCAGCGCGCCATAGCCGTCGATCACCGCCTGCGCCCGGTCGCGGGCCAGCGCCGTGCGTTCGACGGTCGACATCCCCGCCATCGCCGCGCGCGCCCCTTCGGCTGCGGCGTGACGCACGCCCATCAGCGCGGAAAACCAGAAGGAATAGATGATGATCGCAAAGACGAGCATCAGCAGCGCTGGAGCGATCAAGGCGAACTCCAGCGCTGCCATGCCTTTGTCGCAGGCCAGCATCCGGCGCAAATGCTTCATGCCGACGATCAGTTCACTTCGTTGAACAGCGCGGTGAACGCGCCCGTAAGCTCACCTTCAAAGCTAGTGCCCACGGCCCCGATCGCGGCAACGACAACGGCGCCCAGCACGGCATATTCCACCGCCGTCAGGCCCTTCTGGTCGCGCGCTAGGCGCTTCATGAAATTGCGGGCTTTGTCGATCATGTCATGGTCCTTAATCCCTCCGATGACAGGATGGCGGCGCGGGGGAGGGGGCACCGCGCCGCCAATATCGCTAGACCAGCACGGGCACGCCGCATCGCGCGCCGGTGACCCACAAGGTCGCATGGCCCAATTGAATGCCCAGTGCGGCCAGCAGATTGTCGAGCAGCGGATCGACCGTGCCACCCACCAGCCCGGTGACGGGCGCGGTGATCGCGTTCAGCAACTGCGAACGGATCGCCGAAGCACTGCACAGCGGCGCGATGCACAGGCCGATGACATTCACCTGCAACCCGTTGGACGCCGCCAGGCTGCCGACCAGGGAGGATATAAGTGTCCCCGCCTGCGACCCGTTGCCGATGCTGGCGGGCGTTGCCGGTGCACCGGGCCGACCGATGCTGCCCTGCCCCCCAGGGCCAAAGGTCAACGTCCCGCTATTCCCCATCAACGGCTGCGCCACCGCGCGCGCATCGACGGTGATGATCCCCAGCACGCTCAATATGCGCGCGGGCGCAATGTCGCTGGCCGACAGCGGCGGCATGGGCCTGGTCATCGCATTCGCGGGCGCCTGGCCGATATAGGCGTTCACCAGTCCCGAACTGGCGATCAGGCTGACCCGCGTGTCGCGCGCCTGTTCGGCAGTATCCGGGCATTCGATCCCGCTCACGTCCGCCCGCGCCGCCGCCACGTCGATCAGGACGGGAACCGCATCGACGCCAATGCCCAGGATGGAAAGGTCAAGGCCAAGGTCCAGATTGATCCGCAGCGCGGATGTGCCGACGCTGGTTTCGCCAGCAGGCCCGAACGAAAAACGGGGCCGATCCATCGGCCCGGTCGCGATGGCGGATATGCGCACGGTGGTGCCCGATATGATCCGGCTGAGCGCATCCGACGCATCGATGGAACCGCCGCCCGACTGAACCGCAAAGGCCAACAGCTGATAGGCGTTGATCCCGGCGCGCAAAGCGGGCTGGTCGGCGGCTTCGCCCACCGGCATATCCTTCCACACGCCCAGGCCGAACAGGCCGGACAGCGGCACCGGGTAGCCGGCGCCAACCTGCCCCGCCACCAGTGTCAGCGCTGCGGCGGTGTCCGCCCGGTCCGCCGCGCTCGCCGCCGCCAGCAGCAGGTCCTGCAAGTTGACGGTGCGCGCGGTCAGGTCGGCATAAGTGCCGCTTTCCCCGACCCGCGCCGCCAGCGCATCGAAAAATCCGCCCGCATCGACATCGCTTGCCATCAATGCTTCGACCTCGGCGCTGCTGAGCTGCAACTTGACGCCCAATATCGCACCCAGCAGGTCGTTGACGCTGTTCACCAGCGCGTTGGTGACGGTCAATATGCCGGACGTGATGCCCACGCCCGCTTCGTCGATACGCGTGGCGGTAGCCGTCGCGCCCAATTCGGGGATGGGGTTGGCGCTGCCCAGAACGCGGGTTAAAAACTGGCGGCTGGGCATTCCCGTCTGGATGCGCACCGCATTCGTCCTGCCATCGCCGGGACAGCGGGCGAAGGTCGCATCGAAACGCTGGTCGGCAGGCGTCGCCGCGTCGGGGCAATAGCGCCCGACCTCGACCGACCGGAGGATGGCCGGGTCATAGCCATTGCGGCTTAACGCCTCGCCAGCCCGCGCGGTAGCATCGGCGGGGCTCATAGCGGCGGCCAGCGCAGCCGCTTCGGTCGCGGCACGCAATTCGCGATTGGCCGTATAATATAGCCCCGCGTCCAGCGCGAACCCCGTCGCGCCGACCAGCGTCGCGCCCAATGCCGCGATCATCGGTGCAACCGCGCCGCGCCTGTCGCGCCAAAGGAAAGCGCGCAGTGGCATCATCGCCCATCGCGGCGGTCAGAGGCCGACGACTGCGGGGGACGCTGGCCGATGGATTCGATATAGCGTTGGCGGATGACCTCCGCCTCCTCGACCGACAGCCCGGCGGCCTGCTCGTCGCGTGGTGGAGAACGCAACTGCCATTCAATCACCCGCCGCGCCTGATCGGGGACCGGCGGGACAGGCGCGGCGGCTGCGACCAGCAGAAAAAACATCAGCTTTCCTTCCTTGCAATGCGGGCGGCTTCGGTCGCGATCATTCGACGCAGCGCGTCCTGTTCGCTGCCGTCCCGGATCTGGCGAAGCCTTGCGTCGACTTCCGCTCGCTGGCCTCCGACCGTCAGCGCCAGCAGCAGGTTGTTGCGGATCGCCCGGTCTGCGGGCGCCAGGTCTACCGCGTCGCGCAATGCTTCGATGGCAGGCGCGTTCTGGCCCGACCGCAGCAATGCATAGCCCAACGCATTGCGCAGCAGCGCGTCGGCGGGACGCGCGACCATCGCCTGGCGGTAAAGCGCCGCCGCTTGCCCCCAATCGCCCCGCGCGCAAAGCACATGGCCACGCGCGACGCTGCTTTCCGGCGATTCCGGCAAAACCGCCGCCGCCCTTTCCGCGCCATCGACATCGTGCAGGTCCAGCAGGCTGTTCACGCGCAATATCTGCGCCTGAATCTCGCCCGGATAACGGCGGTCGAAATCGTCCAGATAGGCGATGGCCGCGCGGGGACGCCCATCGGCACGCGCCTGTTCGATCAGTTGCAGGTACAGGCTGCGGGTCGGGTCGGCCTTTGGCCCGGCGGCCATCAGCATCAGGGCCATCAGGGGAAGACGGAACAGCCGGATCATCGCGCCGCACCCCTCAAAGTGTCGAATATGGCGATGACCGGCGGCCCGCCCAGCACGATGAACAAGGCGGGCATGAAGAACAGGATCATCAACACCACCATCCGCACGGTGATGCCGCCCATGGCTTCGCGGGCGCGGGCGACGCGGCGCTGGGTAAATTCGCGCGCGAATTCGCGCAGCGCCGGGGCCAGTTCGACGCCCTGGAACATGGCCTGGCGAAACAGCGCGGCCAGTTCCTTCGCGCCGCTGATGGCGACGCGCCCCGACCAGCGGTCGAGCGCCTGTTCATAGCGCATGCCCCGGTCCAGATCGGCAATCAGCAGGCCGATCAGGGGACCATGTTCGGGCACCGCAACCTGTTCGTCGCGCGCGATCGATCGAAAACATTGGTCCAGCGACACGCCGCTTTCCAGCATCATCAGCATCAGGTCGATCAGGAATGGAAATTCCGCCGTCACCCTGCGCGACCGCGCTGACGCCAGCATGTAGAGGCCCTGTTTCATGCCCACATAGACAAGCCCCGCACCGATGATGATCAACAGTGGCCGGGCGGTCCAGCCGCCCCACGCGATGCGGCAGATCAGCATGATCAGTAGGGCCGATCCGGCTGTGGCCCCCAACCGCACCCACACGAATATTTGCAGCGCGCGCGGATCGCGGAAACCGGCCAGTTGCAGCCTGCTTTCCAGTTCCGACCGGTCGCGTCCGCGCGCCGTGATGAAGCCGGGCAGGGCAAACCGCTCTCCACCCGGCGTGGCGGCGGGCGCTATGGCGGACAACCGCGCCTCCAGCCGCCGGTCGGCCAGCGAAAGCCGCACGCCCTTGGCGGCGAAGGCGACACCCGCCAACATGACGACGACGCAAAGGAAGAACAGCGCGGAAGGCATCAGAAAGCCAGCCGCATGACGCGCCGCATGACCAGCATGCCCGCCGCCTGTAGTCCAACAGCGACCACCGCCAGCTTGCGCCCGCGCGGGTCGGCCAGGAAAAAGTCGATATAGGCCGGGTTCATCGACATCAGCAGCGCCATCGCCACCAGCGGCATGGCGATCAGCACGCGGGAACTGACCTTCGCTTCGGATGTGGCCGCCTTCATCTCGCGCTTGATGCGAATGCGTTCGCGCAGGATCGCGGCCAGGTTCGACAGGACGCCGGTAATGGACCCGCCATAACGCAGGTTAGTGCGGATCGCGGCTGCCAGCATCGACATTTCAGGAACGCGCAGCCGGTCCGCCAACTGCTGCATCGCTTCACCCACCGGCGCGCCCAGTTCCAGGCGGCGACCGACCGGGGCCAGATAGGCGCGCACGATGGCGGGCGCTTCGCTTAGTGACCGTTCCAGCGCCTGCGACAGCGAATTGCCCACCGTCTGCATTTGCCGGACGGCGTCGATGTAAAATGGCAGTGCGTCGATCAGCGCGTCGATCCGACGCTGCGCTCGCCGCCTGACCCATCCCAACAGCAGCAGCGGCGCGCCCAGCAACAGGCCCAGCACCGCCACAGGGCCGGACATCAGCAACAGGGCAATCGCCAGCAGCATCAGCGCGCCCGCCATCATCCCGGCGGCGCGCGGCGTGATTTCCAGCTGCGCCTGCGCCAGCAACGGGGCAATCCGGTCCGGCACCGTCAACGGGGCGCTCTGGCGGATGGCGGCAGGGCCGACCTGCGACAATGCGGCCAGACGCCGGTCCAGGCGGGACCGGGCCGCGAACCGCAGCGCCAACCAGTGCCCCAGCACCGCCACCATGATCAGCACCGCCAACAGCAGGAACGCCGCCCCCCTCAACATAGCGGCTGACCCGTCACGCCCGCATAGTCGCGCAGGCGGTCGGCGAAATAGGGACGCGGGGACAAGGTGCGGAATTCCCCCAGGCCCGACATGGCGGGCTGCTCCTGAAAACTGAACAGTTCGTTGAGCGAATAGGCGTCCCCCTCCAGCCCGGTGACTTCGGTGACGCCCACGATCCGGCGGCTGCCATTGGCCAGGCGCTGGATATGGACGACGATATGCACGCTGCTGGCGATGAAGCGGCGGATCGCCTTGATGTCGTTCTGTAGCCCGGCAAAGCCCAACAGCATTTCCAGCCGCGCGAACGCGTCGCGGGGGCTGTTGCCGTGCAGCGTGGCCATAGACCCGTCATGCCCGGTGGACATCGCCTGCAACATCTCCACCACTTCGACGCCGCGCACTTCGCCCAGGATGATGCGGTCGGGGCGCATGCGCAGTGCGTTGCGGACCAGTTCGCGCGCGCTGACTTCACGGTTGCCGTCGACATTGGCCGGGCGGGTTTCCAGCCGGACGACATGATCCTGCCGCAACTGCAACTCCGCGGCATCCTCTATGGTGATCAACCGTTCGCGATCGCTGATGAAGTGGGACAGCATGTTCAGCAGCGTGGACTTGCCCGCGCCCGTTCCGCCGCAGATCAGGATGTTCAGGCGCGAACGCACGGCGGCGGCCAGATAGGCGGCCATGTCCGCGCTCATCACCTGCCGGTCGACAAAATCATCGACGCCCAGCGCCTGCATGCGAAACTTGCGGACGGACAGCAGCGGCCCGTCCAGCGCGACCGGCGGGATGACGATGTTGACGCGCGATCCGTCGGGCAGGCGTGCGTCGACATAGGGGCTGGCTTCATCGACGCGGCGGCCGATCGGGCCGACGATCCGGTGGATGATGTTCATCAGATGCGCATCGTCGCGAAACCGGGTGTCGACCTTGGCCAGCAGGCCCGCCCGCTCGACATAGATCGACCCGGCGCCATTGACGATGATGTCGTCGATGTCCGGGTCGCGCAGCAGCGGCGCGAGCGGCCCCAGCCCCGCGACCTCATCCTCCACATCCTCGATCAGCAGCAATCGTTCCGCCGCGTTCAACGCCATCTGGCCGCGTCGGCTGCGGCTGGTGACGACCTGTTCGATCTCCGCCCGCAACGCCCCCGGCCCCAGCGTGTCGGCGGCGCTGCCCCGCGCTTCCAGCTGTTCGATCACCTGCTGGCAGGTTTGCGCCTTCACCGCCTGATAGCTGTCGCTCATCCGCTGGGTGGCGGGTTGGGCCACGGGCGCGGGACGGCCACCGTCACCGCCACCGCCGCGCGCGGGACTGATCGGCAGGCTGTCTTCGGTCAGCAGGCTCATCATGTGCGCTCCAGTGATCGGCGGACGGCGCGGCGAACCCGGTCGATGCGCGCGAACGCGGCGCTGGGGGCGGGGGGCTGGATGCCGCACATCTTGCGGATCGCCTGCATATAGGGGCCGCCATCCTTCTCCATGGAGATCGGCTGCCCCGCGTTCAACGCGTTGCGCGCCCGCGCAGCATCGACCGGCAGCGCATGGACGCTGGAAATGCCCAGAATATCGGCCATGCGCCGCCCGTCGAGCAGCACGGACGGTTGATGATCCCAGACCAGCAGCCGCGTCTTGGCCAGCATCGCCTCATCGCTCCCCAGCCGGTCTATCAGGCGGCGGGACGCCTCCAGCTCCCTGATGGACTGCGCGCAGATCAGGTCGATCCGGTCCGCCTGCGTTCCCAGATCCTTCAGCAATCCGGCATGGCGCAGGCTGCCCGCGCACAGCACCACCTCCGCGCAGCATGTCCGCAGCAGGCGGACCAGCGCGGCAATGTCTGTGGGGCCGATCCCCACCGGCTCCGTGCCCGTTCCGCCATCGAATGTCAGCAGCAACAGCCCGCTTGGGCCATGACGCGCCAGCGCGCTCGACAGCAGGCTGGCGTCCAGCCGCTCCATGTCCCCGACCGCGGCGGCCATGCCGTAACTGACCGGCACGTCCAGATAGGCCTGCGCCGCACTGGTTGGCATCGTGCAGTCGATCAACAATGTGGGCGACCGGTCCCTGGCCCGGCTGACCGCCATGTCGGTGGCGACCATGGCCGCCGCCTCCTGATCCGTCCCCAAAACCAGGGTCAGACGAGCACCGCCGTCCTTGCCGCTGATCGCTTCATTCAACAGCCGCCACAATATGTCCGCTATCTCGCTGCCTTCACCTTGGCGCGGAATGAGGTCATGCGCCCCCGCGCGAACAGCCTGCAATATCTCGTCAGCGTCGCAGTCGGGCGTTGCCAGCACGATCGCACGTCCTCCCGCGCCTTCGGCCACTGCAGCAACTGCGGCGGAAATAGAGCGTTCGGGCGGGATCGCGGTGCGATCGATCACGATGACGGCGGGACCGGCGGGCATGTCGGAGGCAACCGATTGCGCCATATCGACCGTCGCGCGGCCATTCATCGCCTGTTCAATCCGTTCGGCCAGGCTGCGGTCGACCGACAAGAGGAGTATTTTCGCCATTATCAACGCCTCACCAGGCCAAAGCTGGGCGCGTCCGGGGCGATCGCATCCGTCGTACCGGGCAATGGCGGCATGCTGGCCGCCTGCACCGGTCCTACCAGCCGGGGGGTGGCGACGATGACCAGTTCCTGCCGTTCCTTCTGGCTTTGCTGGCGGCGAAAAAACGCCCCCAGCACCGGGATGTCGCCCAGCAACGGGGTCTTGTCGCGCGTGACTGATTGGCTGGAATAGCTCAGCCCTGCGATCACAAAGCTCTGGCCGCTACCCAGTTCAACCGTCGTTTCAGCCGACCGGCGACGCAGGCCGGGGATGACATAGCCCTGCAACTGGACGCCGTTGGCATAATCCAGTTCGCTGACTTCAGGCGCTATCTTGAGCACGATATTGTCTTTCGACAGGACGAAGGGTGTGACGGCCAAGCGCACGCCAAATTCCTTATACTGGATGGAAATGGCGCTGCCCGACCCGGCGGATGCCTGCGGGACCGGCACGGGTATTTCCCCGCCCGCCAGGAAACTCGCCTGTTCGCCCGACCGGACGAGCAATGTCGGTTGGGCCAGCAATTCGGACAGGCCGTTCGACGACAGCGCGCTCAGCACGGCACTGACGCCGCGATTGGGCGAAGACAGGAACAGGTTGAATGCATTCTGGATCGGCACGCTGGCGTCGATTCTGGACCCGTCGCGTGAAAAACTGGCGCTGGTCAGCGTGCTGGGCGACACGATCGCCCCCTGCAGATCGCCACTCAGCTTTGCGAAGTTGAATCCCAACGCCTTGAGAGTCGAGGACGATATTGCCGCGAACTGCACATCGACGGCTACCACCTGTTCGCCCGCGACAATTCGTTCGGCGCTGGTCAGACGGCGTTCGACCGCTATGTCGTCCACTGCGTCAGTCGCTGATGCTGACGATCCTACCGTCACCAGCCTTTCTTCAAGCAGCGCGCCGTTCATGCCATAGACGCTCAGCGTCGCCGTTCCCGTTCCGACCCCGGTCAGCCGCAGAGAGCGGGCGCTGGGCGCGGCGACCGCAATGATATTGTCGCGATCGACCTCTACCCGGCCGATGGGCTGTGTGAACGTGATGGTGCGCTTGCCCCGCAGCGGCATGGGGGCTTCCTGCGCGGCGGCATATCCTGGGCAGGCGGCGGACAGGGCCAGGCCCAGCAAGGCAGGGGTAAAGATCCTGTTCAACGCGCGTCACCCCCTGAATATATGGTTTCGCGGCGTTCGCCGACGACAAGCTGGATTGCGTGCGAAGGACGCTTTGCCCTTGAGGATGGCGTCTTGCGCGCAGGCGCGGGAGCGGCGACCGGCAGGGGATCGGGCGTCCTGGATGTCGCGGCAGCGGCGGTGGCCGTCTGTTCGCCATCGACAGGATTGCGCAGCGACAAGGTCAGCGCACCGGTGCTTTTGGCAAGCGATAGGGTGGACACCTGATCGGGCGTCAGTGCCAACGTGACCGTCCGGGCCGGAGGTGGAGGAGGGGAAGAGCCGGTCGAACTGGCAGAGGATTGCGCGCCGACGATGGTTTCACCGACCGCCAGCACCTGCACCATCTGAAGCAGCGTTTGCGCGCGGCTACGCCCTGCGCCCCGCGCCCCGCTGATCGCGTCGGCGCCTGGATAGACAACCTGCACGTCCACCCGGTCTCCGGGCCGGACCAGGCCCGCGACGGCGATCTCCGCGGTCGTATCGATGCTGATCGCGCGCATGCCAACTGGGACGCGGATGGCAAGTTTGGCCTCTCCGCCAACTGCGTCGCGCGGGATGGGTGCCCCGGACGCAATCGTCCGCGTCGCTACCTTGCCGATCAGTTCGGCGGGGGTTGCAAGTTGCGGATTACGGCGAGGGTCGGCGACCATGTTGCGGATCATCCCCGGCGTGATCGTTTCGCCCGTGCCGATCTGGCGCGCGGCCGCTGCGAGCACGACGACCGGCGCGCCGACCTTTGGCGATGCGCTCGCGCCGGGTGATGGCGAAACTGCCGCGGAAGATCGTTGCAATTCCCGGATGCCCAACATCAGGAACAACAGGGCGGCGACGGTCCCCGCGATCATCATGATCCTGGCTTTCGCACCGATCTGCATTCAATCCCCCTCTGGCTTGCGATTACGCAAAGCCGCTGCCCCGACCGAAGTCAGCGCATTCCGGCGCCCACCCCCGACAAGGGGATTCCGTAGAGAATCCACATGGATAAGGGGACGGCAGATCGGGCCATTTTGATGCGAAGGGCGGTCAGAGGTTAATGGCGGTCAGGCGGGGGTAAAAGGCCATTCCCGCTATTTTTGCGTGCCGATTGACGCGCAAAACGGCTTTACCCCGGTCGTGTTCGGGTAAATATTCGCTTCATTTCGGTTGCAATTGCCCTGCCTTATCAGCCCGCAAATGCCGGATCGGGCCTCAAAGCGGTTAATGCGCGAGCAAAAGGGGCACCCGCGCCTGTCGCAACATCGATCGAGTGACGCCGCCAAACACCAGTTCGCGCAGGCGGCTGTGGCCGTAAGCGCCCATGGCGATCCAGTCGGGTCTCAGCACCCCTATGGCCGCCTGCAGCGTCGTTTCGATCGAACGTCCGTCCTGCGGCCAGATATGAAGTTGCGACTTGATGCCGTGGCGGGCCAGATATTCGGGCGCATCGGTGGATGGGAAGGAATGTCTCCCGGCTTCCTCGACCGTCACGACATGGACCTCTTCAGCCAGCCTCAACAGCGGTAGCGAAAGGCGCAGCGCGGCTGACGCTTCCTGCGATCCATCCCAGGCGACCAATGCGCGACCGGCGACGGTCAGGCCGCGCGCGGCCTGCGGAACCGCCAGCACCGGAGCACGGCTGCCCATCGCCAGGTCGGCGACGATATGCGGGGGGTCGCTCATTTCCGCGCGGGGGCCCTCTGGCAGGGTGACGATCAGAAAATCGACGAGCGTGGACGCGGACAGCAGGCCGTTCACCAGATCGCCATCGACCTGCCGCCAGTCCCAACTGACGCCTTCTCGCCGCAGCCGCTCTTCCATGCGCGTGCGCAGCCGGGCATCTATATCATGCAGTTCCGCCATCATTGCGGGAGCCATGGACGCGCCGCCATATAGATCGGATGCGATCAGGCCGGGCACGGATGTGACCTGCACGCAATGCAGATGCGCATCCGCTCCGCGCGCGATGTCGCAGGCGACCTGCAACCTGCTTTCCGCGCCTCTGTCGTCGTGGATGTGCAGCAAAATCGAAGTCATGGGCGCCTCCATGTCCATGATGGTCCCCAATGGGGGACGGGTCTGCGGTGATTACCCTTATATCATGTTGGAACGGGGGCGGCCAATGCCTGCCACCGGCCGCTTCCGCGCCAGGCGCACGGCGATGACGTGACCGCTGTCCAATGCCTTGTTGCGAACTATTCGGATGTGCAGGATTAATTTTTTCCAGTCCTCCTGTTGTATAGGCCTGTTTTTACAGGGTCATACATAGTATATTACAACTATGGCTACTGCGACGGGAGTCGACAGTGACGACAAATGAACTGTTTTCTAGCTTCACGCGGAACTTCGACGAACGGCGTCAGGCCGAGATGTCGATTGAGGATTATTTGCTGGGCTGCCGCAATGATCCCATCATGCACGCATCCGCGCCGGAACGGCTGCTGGCAGCCATTGGTGAGCCGGAGGTCATAGATACATCCCGCGACCAGCGACTGGGCCGGATCTTCATGAACCGCACCATTCGCCGCTATAAAAGCTTCGCGAATTTCTACGGCATGGAAGGCACGATCGAACATATCGTCAGCTTCCTGCGCCACGCATCCCAGGGTTTGGAGGAACGAAAACAGATACTGTATCTGCTGGGTCCGGTGGGTGGCGGCAAGTCGTCGCTGGCCGAACGGCTGAAGGCGTTGATGGAAACCCATCCCATCTATGCGTTGAAGGCGGGGGATGAGATCAGTCCCATCTTCGAAAGCCCGCTCGCGCTGTTCGATGCGGAAACGCACGGTACGCTGATCGAGGATAGCTATGGTATTCCCCGCCGCCGCCTGACCGGCCTGATCAGCCCATGGGCGCGCAAGCGGCTGGATGAGTTTGGCGGTGACATCTCGCAGTTCAAGGTCATCCGCCTGATGCCTTCGCGCATGCGGCAGATTGCGATAGCGAAGACCGAACCGGGCGATGAAAATAATCAGGACATCAGCTCGCTGGTCGGCAAGGTCGATATTCGCAAGCTGGAAATGCTGTCCCAGAACGACCCCGACGCCTACAGCTATTCGGGTGGTTTGAACCGGGCGAACCAGGGCATGCTTGAATTTGTCGAGATGTTCAAGGCGCCGATCAAGATGCTTCACCCGCTGCTGACGGCGACGCAGGAGGGGAATTATATCGGGACCGAAAATATCGGCGCGATCCCCTATACCGGCATCATCATGGCGCACAGCAATGAATCGGAATGGTCGAACTTCAAGAATAACAAGAATAACGAAGCTTTTATCGACCGTATCTATGTCATCAAGGTGCCCTATTCTCTTCAGTCGACCGAAGAACGACATGTCTATGAAAAGCTTCTGAGGGAATCCGACCTCAACAAGGCGCCCTGCGCGCCCGGAACGCTGGACATGCTGGCGCGCTTTTCCGTCCTCACGCGTCTTCGTGAACATGAAAACAGCAATCTTTATTCCAAGATGCGGGTCTATGACGGCGAAATGCTGCGGGAAATCGATCCGCGGGCAAAGAGCATCCAGGAATATCGAGACGCGGCGGGCGTGGACGAAGGCATGTCGGGCAGTTCCACCCGCTTTGCTTTCAAGGCGCTGTCGGCGACCTTCAACCATGACACGAACGAAATCGGCGCGGACCCCGTCCACCTCATGTATGTTCTGGAAGGCATGGTCCGGCAGGAACAATTCCCCGCCGAAACGGAAGCCAAATATCTGGAGTTCATCAAGGGCGAGCTGGCGCCGCGCTATGCCGAATTCATCGGCAATGAAATTCAGAAAGCCTATCTGGAATCCTATCACGACTATGGCCAGAACCTGTTCGACCGCTACGTCGCCTATGCCGACGCGTGGATAGAGGATCTGGACTTCAAGGATCCCGACACCGGTCAGCTGCTGGATCGGGAAATCATCAATCAGGAACTGACCAAGACCGAAAAGCCCGCCGGCATCGCCAATCCCAAGGATTTTCGCAACGAAGTGGTGAAGTTCGCGCTGCGGATGCGGGCCAGCAATGACGGGCGCAACCCCAGCTGGACATCCTATGAAAAAATCCGCGAAGTCATCGAAAAGCGGATGTTCAGCCAGGTTGAGGACCTGTTGCCGGTCATCAGCTTTGGATCGAAGCGCGACGGCGACACCGCGATGAAGCATGACGAATTCGTCGCCCGCATGGTTGAACGCGGCTATACGGAACGGCAGGTCCGGCGGCTGGTCGAATGGTATATCCGCGTCAAGCAGGCTGGTTGAAGGAGGCGCTCGGGTCGGCATGCACATAGTCGACAGACGGCTGAACCCTGGGGGCAAGAGCCTGGTCAATCGGCAACGCTTCTTGAGGCGGGCGCGGGCCTATGTCAGCCAGGCGGTACGTGACAGCCTGAAGGACCGCAGCATCAAGGATCTGGACAAGGAAGGTCAGATCACCATCCGCCGCGACGCCATCCACGAACCCACGCTGCGCCGCGCCGGGAAGGGCGGCAACCGGGAACAGGTGCTGCCGGGCAACCGCGATTTTCTGGAAGGTGACCGGATCAAGCGGCCCGACGGCGGATCGGGCGGCGGCTCCAGGGCAGGAGAGGGGGAGGATGAGGATGATTTCCGCTTCGCCCTGTCCCGCGAAGAATTTCTGGACCTGTTCCTGGATGATCTGGAACTGCCCGACATGGCCAAGAAGCGGCTGGTCGCTGGCAAGATCGAAGGCATCAGGCGCGCAGGCTATTCGACCGCGGGAAACCCGTCGAACCTGTCGGTCCCGCGCACCATGCAAAAGGCGCTGTCGCGCAGGCTGGCGCTGCGCAGGCCCAGCAGCGGCGACCTGCAACGGTTGGACGAGGAAATTGCACAGATAGAGGCGCGGGCCATCGCCGATCCAGACGATGCCGTAACGCTGGCACGCCTGCGGGACGATCGCGACCTTATCATCCGGCGGCGCAATCTGATCGCCTATATCGACCCTGTTGACCTACGCTATCGCCGGTTCGAACCCGTGCCGCGCCCCGTGGCGCAGGCGGTCATGTTCTGCCTGATGGACGTGTCCGGGTCGATGACCGCGCATATGAAGGACCTGGCCAAGCGCTTCTTCGCCTTGCTGCACCTGTTCCTGTCGCGATGCTATGAACATGTCGATGTGGTGTTCATCCACCATACCGACCGCGCGGCTGAGGTTGATGAACAGACCTTCTTCTACAGCACGGTCACCGGCGGCACATTGGTGTCGAGCGCGCTCGACAAGCTGCTGGAGGTGATCCGGGATCGCTACAACCCCGCCGACTGGAACATCTATGTGGCGCAGGCTTCCGACGGGGACACGCTGGCGTCGGACAATGCGCGCGTGGTCAGCCTGATGGAGGATGAGGTCCTGCCCATCGCCCAATATGTCGCCTATCTTGAGGTCGGCCGCGAAGAATTTGCGTCGATCGAAAGCGCGACGGCGACCACTGGACTATGGGATGCCTATGCGCCGGTGATGGTGGCTAACCCGCATTTCGCCATGCGTAAGGTGACGCACAGGCGCGAAATCTATCCGGTGTTCCGCGAACTGTTCCAGCGCCGTGGCGTCAGCGACAGGGTGCAGGGATGACGGGCGCACTCGCCCCCGCACCGCTATTTACCGGCAGCGACTGGGATTTCACGCTCATCAACCGCATCTATGAAACGATAGAGCCGATCGCGCTTCAGGAAATGAAGCTCGATATCTATCCCAACCAGATAGAAGTGATCAGCGCCGAACAGATGCTGGACGCCTATTCGTCCATCGGCATGCCGCTATTCTACAAGCATTGGTCCTTCGGCAAGCAATTCGTGACCAACGAAATGCTGTACCGAAAGGGGCTGCGCGGGCTGGCATATGAACTGGTGATCAACAGCAACCCGTGCATCAACTATCTGATGCAGGAAAACAGCGCGACCATGCAGACACTGGTCATCGCCCATGCCGCGTTCGGCCATAATCATTTTTTCAAGAATAATTATGTGTTCCGGCAATGGACCGACGCGGATGGCATTCTGGATTATCTGGAGTTCGCCAAACGCTACATCGCCAGTTGTGAGGAACGCCATGGCCAACTGGCGGTGGAACGCGTGCTGGACGCCGCCCATGCGCTCATGAACCAGGGCGTCCACCGCTATCCGCGCGTCCGCCCCCGCGACCTGAAGGCGGAAGCGGCACGGGAAGCCGAACGGCAGGCCTATCGTGACCGCATCTATGACGATCTATGGCGCACGGTCCCCATTGGTGAGAAGGCCGACACGATCCCCAGCGACCAAAGGCGCGCGGCGCTGGGCCTGCCACAGGAAAATATCCTGTATTTCCTGGAAAAGAGCGGGCCGCGCCTGGAAAGCTGGCAGCGCGAAATCCTGCGCATCGTGCGGCTGATCGCCCAATATTTCTATCCCCAGCGCCAGACCAAGGCGATGAATGAAGGGGCGGCAACCTACACCCATTATCGCATCATGACGGCGCTGCACAGGCGCGGGTGGATCACCGACGGGGCGTTCATGGAATTCATCCAGTCGCACACCAATGTGGTCTATCAACCCAGCTATGATTCCGGGCATTTTGGCGGCTTCAATCCCTATGCGCTCGGCTTTGGCATCATGTCGGACGTGGAACGTATCTGCATCGACCCGACGGAGGAGGATCGCGAATGGTTCGGCGATATCGCCGGATCGGGCGATCCGGTAGAGGTGCTGAAGGACATATGGGCCAATTATCGCGACGAAAGTTTTGTGTCGCAGTTCCTTAGCCCCCATCTCATCAGGCAGTGGCGCCTGTTCAAGATTTTGGACCATGAAGGCGAAGCGGACGTCACGGTGGACGCCATCCATGATGAAAGGGGATACCGGCGCATCCGCAGGGCGCTGTCCCGTGAATATGACATCGCCCGGCAGGAACCGGACATTCAGGTCGTCGACGTCGATCTGGCGGGCGACAGGACGCTGATGCTGGAAAATGCGGTCAGTGACGGGGTGGTGCTGGAATCGTCGGACGCCGATCTGGTTCTGCAGAACCTGGCCAATCTATGGGGCTATGAAGTGGTGCTGAGCGAGGTTGATGTGGACAGCCGCAAGGAACTGCAAAGCCACCGGTGCCAGCCGCAGGACGACTGGATGCGCTGAACCGGTGCGCATTGTGGTCATGCGAACAGGCGTTCCAAAGATTCCGTTTCCCATTGGGTTGCGGGAAGCGTAAATTCCGCCCGATGTGGCAGTGCTTTCGGTCTGGCCGGACGGATCGCGAGTCGAGCCTGATGTGGCAGGACAGCAGGAGTGCGGTTCATGACCAATGCCCTTAATGCCCAGGAATGTCTTGAGCGGGCCAGAATGCACGAACAATTGGCGGCGACGACGGCGGACCCTTATGCCCGCACCATGCATCAGGCGATGGCCGCCGAATTTCGCCGACGTGCGACAATGGGTTCCTTCGATGCGGCCCGCACTGTGATCAACAAGCCTATGGCCGAACTCTGCTCCCCCGTCAGTTAACCTCGCTGGTTGCCCGGCGTAGCAGATACACGTCCATGATCCATCCGTGCCGTTCCCGCAGCGCAGCGCGCCGTTCCACTATGGCGGGACCAACGTCGCCCAGCGCACCATGGGCCAATTCTTCGCACTCCATACCCAGGTAGGCGCCCCACCATATATGCAGGTCTTGCGGTGGCAGGACACGGAACGCGCAATCGCCGTCCAGCATCACGACCACATCATCGATCCCCGTTGGCCATCCCTGTTCCGCCAGGCGGCGGCCCGTGGTGATCAGCACCGGGGCTGCCAGGCGGTTCAGGCTTATGCCATGAGCAGCGGTCAGCGCCTGTATGCTGGTGACGCCGGGGATCACGCGGATGTCGATCTGTGGTCCCAGGCGCGCAGCGATCCGTAAACTACTGTCGTAAAGGGACGGGTCGCCCCAGACCAGCAGCGCCATGGTGCCGCCGCCCGAAAGGTGGATCGCGGCCTGTTCCATCCATAAATCGGCGATGGCGGCGTGCCAGTTGACGACCGCGTCCAGATAGGCTGGCTCGGCGGCGCGAACCGGCATGTCGAATTCCACTATGCGGGCAGGTCCGGTCAGGACCTGTGCGCAGATGGTGCGGCGCAGGTCGATCAGGTCCGACTTCGCATCGCCCTTGCGGGGGAGCAGGATAAGGTCGGCTTCGTTCATCGCCCTAATCGCCGCGCGCGTCAGATGGTCGGGATTGCCCGTGCCGATGCCGATGAGCAGCAGCCGGATCATGCCGCGCTTGCCACAAGGTGAAAGAAGCTGCCGGTGACATGGCCGCGCCGCGATCCGGTGGACGCAACCGTCGTGCCCGCCGCGTCGGTGACGTCGGCAAGTGGGTCGTCGAGCTGTTCGATAACCGTTGAGTAATGGAATTCATGGCCGTTCAGCACGGCGCCTGCCCCATAGCCTGCCATGGGCGCAAATAATCGCGCGCGACGGTAGCCCAGATGCAGGCGGCGCTCGGCAAAGCTGGTGACAAGTCCCAGCAGCTCGGCCATTGCGTGCGCTTGGCCATCGGCATCGATGAGCGCTTGGCCCAGCACCATATACCCCCCGCATTCGCCATGCACTGGTCGGTCCTGTGCGTGGCGGCGAAGCCCGGCGATGAAATGGCTGGCGGCCGCAAGGCGCGGGGCATGCAGTTCGGGATAACCCCCCGGAAGCCAGACGGCGTCGGCGTCTGACACGGGGGCTTCGTCGGCAAGCGGGGAAAATGGCAGGATTTCCGCCCCCGCATCACGCCAGCCATCGACCAGATGGGCGTAGGTAAAGGAAAATGCAGCATCCTGCGCCAACGCGATGCGCTGACCGGGCGGCGGGCAATGATGATGCGCCTGCCTCAGCGGTTTCCCGTTGGCTAGCGCGCACAGGGCCTGAATGTCGATATGACTTGCAACACGGTCGGCCAGGGCGTCGATAATGCGCTCCGCCTCCGCCAGTTCCCCCGCTTGGACCAGACCCAGATGCCGTTCTGGCAGGCACAGGTCGCCGCAGCGGGCGATGGAGCCAAGCACGGGCATGCCAATGTCCTCCATCGCCTGGCGGATCATCCGGTCATGCCGGTCGCTGCCCACGCAATTCAGGACGACCCCGGCGACCTGCACGTCCGGGCGCATGTTGCGAAATCCATGGACCAGCGCGGCGGCGGACTGGCTTTGCCCCGTGACGTCGATGACCAGCAAAACGGGCCAGCCCAGCATCGCGGCGATGTCGGCGCTGCTGCCGTTTCCGGCGCTGCCGGGCGCGACGGCGCCGTCGAACAGGCCCATCACCCCTTCGGCAAGGGCGATTTCTGCATCCTGCGCCCGCGCCGCGATCGACTGGATCAGACCGCCGTCCATGGCCCAGCTGTCCAGGTTGAAGGCAGGGCGGCCGCTCGCCATCCGATGATAGCCGGTATCGATATAATCAGGGCCGCATTTATAGGCCTGCACCCGGACACCGTTGCGTTTCAGGGCGCGCAGCAGCCCCAGCGTAACCGTGGTTTTGCCCGAACCAGAACGCGGCGCGGCGATAAGGATGCCGGGCGTCACTCTTCCTGTCCGATGAAGCGCGAGTCTGTGGATGCGGGGCGAAACCTGCGATCATAGCCGGGCGCGTAGAGGCTGCTTTCGGCAAAATCGCTGTCGCCCAGCACCGGGCCAACCAGGATCAGGGCGGTGCGTTCCGGCCCACCTTCCGCCGCCGCCTCTATCGTCGCCAATGTGGCGCGGACGATCCGTTCGTCAGGCCAGCTTGCGCGCCATATGATTGCGACCGGACATTCAGGACCATAGAGCGGCGTCAGCTCCGTCACCACTTGGCGAAGCGCATGGATCGACAGGTGGATGGCGAGCGTCGCCCCACTCGCCCCGAACGCCGCCAGCTTTTCCCGGCCCGGCATGGCGCTGGCCCGGCCCGATGTGCGGGTCAGGACGACCGACTGCGCGACGCCCGGCAGGGTGAGTTCGGTTCCCAGCGCCGCCGCCGCCGCCGCAAAGGACGGGACGCCGGGCGTGATGCTGTAGGGGACGCCAATCGCCTTCAGGCGGCGCAGTTGCTCGCCCATCGCCGACCACACCGACAGGTCGCCCGAATGGAGCCGGGCGACATCCAGACCCGCCGCATGGGCTTCGGCCAAAAGCGCGATGATGTCATCCAATGTCATGGACGCGCTGTTCACGATGCGCGCGCCGGGCGGGCAGTGGTCCAGCAGGGCGCGCGGCACCAGCGACCCTGCATAAAGGCATATGGGCGATGCCGCGATCAGGTCCCGTCCGCGCAACGTGATAAGGTCGGGCGCACCGGGACCAGCGCCAATGAAGTGGACGGTCATGCGGAAAATCCTTCGGCAAGCGCGCAGGTCGCTCCCCCGCTGGGCGAAACGATGCGGGGAAATATCAGCCGCGACCCTGCGCCAGCGGCGATCAGCGCAACGGCTTCGGCCACGCTGCCGGTGCGATAGGCGGCAAGGCTGGCCGGGGAACAGGTGAGGGTCGGGACGCCATCAATGGCGGACGGATCGATGAGCAGCAGGGGAAGGTTCATCGATAGCGCAATGGGGGCGAGCAGCGATGCCTTGTGCGTCAGGGTAGCGAGCGCCGTGGGCGACGGCATGTCGCGGGTAGCAAGGTCCAACGCGGCATGCAGGGCGGCCGCGCTGACGCTGTCCCGGCATCCAAATCCCGCGACGATCATAGCGTGACGCTCCACTGCACCACAGGATAGGAAGATCGCCAGCCCCGCCGCGCGCCCAGCGGAGCGGCGGAGGCAAGCTCTATGCGCAACAGATCGCCGCCCAGACGGGCATGCCACCGGGCGAGCAGGCTTTCGGACTCCAGCGTCACGGCGTTGGCGACAAGGCGGGTTGGACCGCCAGCCATGCCCGCAACGGTTTCCATCAGCGCATCGCTGATACCGCCACCGATGAAAATCGCGTCGGGCCGGATGCGGTCCTGCAATATGGCAGGAGCCACACCCGCGACCACCGTCAGCCGATCAGCGCCCAGCCGTTCCGCATTTCCCCGCGCCCGCGCGGCGCGGGCGGGGTCTGCTTCGAAGGCGACGGCCTGCGTCGACGGGTGGCTCAACAGCCACTCGATCGCGATGGACCCCGAACCACAGCCAATGTCCCACAATGTCTCACCGGCTCGCGGCGCCAGCGCTGACAGGGTGAGCGCGCGGGCGGGTCGCTTGGTGATCTGGCCGTCATGATCGAACCAGTGGTCGCCGATCCCGCTGGCGCATGGCAAGACATCGCCATCCCCCGCCACCGCTATGGCCACCGCCACCGGATGCGCCACGTCGGACAGCGCATAATTGTCCGCGCGCGCCTGCCGGATACGCTCCCGTGGCCCGCCCAGCGCCTCCATGATGTGCAAAGTCGATGCGCCAAAGCCCGATTGCGCCAGAAAGTCCGCCAATTCCCCCACCGCAGCGCCATCCCGCAGCAGGATGATGGCGCGACGGCCCGGCGCAAGGTCAGGGCGCAGTCGCGATAGTGGCGCGGCGTGCAGCCCGTGGCAGGCCGTGTCCTGCAGCGCCCAGCCGATCCGCGCGGCGGCGAGCGAGAAGGTGGAAGGAGCAGGATGAACGACCCACTCGCCCGGCGCAAGACGGCGGGTGATGCTGGCGCCCGCGCCGAACCAGAATGGATCGCCCGATGCCAGCATGACCGTTGGCTGCCCCCGACGGCCCAGCAGCAGCGCAACGCCATCCTCGAACGGCACTGGCCAGGGAACGCATTGCGCATTAAGGGGCGGCAGCAGCGCCAGCTGGCGCGGCGCGCCGATAATGAATTGCGCCTGATCCAACGCAGAGCTGGCGGCGTGATTGAGGGCGGCGGCGCCGTCCTCGCCTATGCCGATGATCGTCAGCCAGGGACTGTCAGCGACCATGACCAACATCCTGATATTGGGCGGCACGACAGAGGCAAGCGCCCTCGCCACCGCAGTCGCGCAACGTGGGATGCGCGCCGTCCTGAGCTATGCGGGACGCACCGAACGGCCGCGTGCGCAGCCGGTTCCGTTGCGCATCGGCGGCTTTGGCGGGGTGGACGGACTGGTCCACCATCTGCGGCAGGAACGGGTCACGCATCTGGTGGACGCCACCCACCCCTTCGCCGCGACGATGAGCCGCCATGCTGCACAAGCGGCGCGGATCGCGGGGATAAATCACATCATGCTGACTCGCCCCCCATGGGAAGCGGGGCCGGGCGACCGCTGGAACCACGTCCCCGACATTCCCGCCGCCGTCGCCGCGCTGGAAGGCGGCGCGCGGCGCGTGATGCTGGCGTTGGGACGGATGCATGTGGACGCCTTCGCTGATCAGCCCCAGCATGACTATCTGCTGCGCTTTGTAGACGCGCCGGACATTGCGCCCCGCTTGCCGAACCACCGGCTGATGGTGGATCGCGGGCCTTTCACACTGGCGGGCGACCTTGCGCTGATGCGGCAGCATCGGGTCGAACTGGTCGTCGCCAAAAATGCGGGCGGCACCGGCGCGCGGGCGAAACTGGACGCCGCGCGGGCGCTGGGCATAGCGGTGCTGATGATCGACCGGCCACCCTTGCCCGATGCGCAGACGACGCACAGCGTCGCGGACGTGGTCGACTGGCTGGATCATTCGGCCCAACGCGGGGTGTAGAGGATGGGGCCGCTGGTGCGGTCGATCATGCGCGTGCGGCTAGATCCCACGATCACCATCGTGCGCATGTCGGCCATTTCGGGCGTGGCCTGATCCAATGTCATGATGCGCAGTTCCTCCTGCGGGGTCGACACGGCGCGCGCGAACAGGATCAGGCGACCGGCTTCGCAAGTTTCCCGCAGGATGTCGATCGTCCGGGCAAATCCTTCGGGTCGCGAAATCGAACGCGGGTTGTAGAATGCCATGGCGAAATCCGCTTGCACGGCAAGCCGCAACCGCCGTTCGATCAATGGCCAGGGTTTCAGATTGTCGGACAGGTTGATGGCGCAAAAATCATGGCCCAGCGGCGCGCCCGCCCGCGCGGCGGCGGCCAGCATCGCGGTAATCCCCGGCAGGACGCGGATGTCGATTTCGCGCCATTCGCCAGGGCCAGACTCCAGCGCTTCGAACAGGGCGGACGCCATGGCGAAGACGCCGGGGTCGCCCGACGAAGCGACCACCACCCGATGGCCCCGCGCCGCCAGGTCCAGCGCATGCGCGGCGCGGTCCAACTCGACACGATTGTCCGAAGGATGCCGCATAAGGCCCGGCCTGTCGGCCACCCGCGCGACATAGGGCGCATAGCCAATAATGTCGGTCGCCTCATCCAGAGCCGCGCTGACCTCCGGCGTGATCAGCGTCTCCGCGCCGGGGCCAAGTCCTGCGACCGCCACCCATCCGCTCATGGCCGCCGCCCCTGCCCATGGATCAACAGGATCGAAAAATAGCCTGTGATCGCGTCTGCTTCGGCCAGCGGAGTGATCCGCTGGTCCGCCATGGTCGCATATTCGACCAGCCAGGCGCAGTCCTGCTTGCCCGCGATCTCGACCGCGCGGCGCAGCTTGGCAAGGTTGCGGCCGATCTTCATCACCACCAACGCATTGGTGTCATGAATGCGCCGCGCCAACTCATCCTCCGGCAGTGTCGCCATCAGCACGGTCAGCACATCGTCGCCCCAACTGATCGGCGTGCCGCTGGCCGTCCACGCGCCTGACATGCCGGTAATGCCCGGCACGATGCGCACCGGCGCATGGGCCGCCAGGCGGCTGTGCAGGTGCATGAAACTGCCGTAGAAAAACGGATCGCCCTCACACAGGACGACGACGTCTTCCCCTTGCGCCGCCAGCCCGTGCAGATGCGCTGCGCAATCGGCATAAAAGGGCGACAGACGGGCATTGTAACGGGGATCGGAGAATGGAATTTCCGTCGTCACCGGATATTCCATCGCATATTCGACAGCATCCGCGCGCAACATGCCCTCCACGATCCGGCGGGCATGGCCGGGCCGCCCCGCCTTGCGGAAATAGGCGATGTGGCGCGCCTCGCGGATCAGCCGGTCGGCCCGCACGCTCATCAAATCCTGCGCGCCGGGGCCTAAACCCACGCCATGGATAGTGCCGCTCATTCGGCGGCGCTCGCAATTGCGTTGACCGCCGCGACCGTGATCGCACTGCCGCCCAGTCTGCCCTCCACGATACAGCAAGGCACGGGCTGCACCCGCCACAGCGCCTCTTTCGATTCCGCCGCGCCGACGAAGCCGACCGGACAACCGATGATCGCCGCCGGGCGTGGGCAGGCGGGGTCTTCCAGCATGTTGAGTAGGTGGAACAGCGCGGTCGGCGCATTGCCTATGGCGACCAGCGCGCCCGCCAGATGCGGTCGCCACAATTCCAACGCGGCGGCGGATCGCGTGTTCGACATCGCACGGGCAAGGCCGGGCACCTCTGGATCGTGCAGCGTGCAAATGATCGAGTTGGCGGCGGGCAGGCGCGCGCGCGTGATTCCTTCGGACACCATGCGGGCGTCGCAAAGGACAGGCGCACCGTCATCCAGCGCCGCGATGGCGGCTTTGGCAAAGCCCGGCGAAAAGCGGATATGGGTTTCCAGGCTGACCAGCCCCGCCGCATGGATCATCCGCACGGCGATGCGTTCTTCCTCGCGTGAAAGGTGCGACAGGTCCGCCTCCGCGCGGATAGTGCGGAAGGATTGGCGATAAATGGCCGCCCCGTCGGTTTCATAGACATGCGGCATCAATTTGCTCCGAACAGGGCGATGATCTGAAGGGGGTTCAGCCCGGCGCGCACCGGCGGCGCACCGGCATGAGCATTCAACGCCAGGTCGAAAGCGCCGTCTCGCCCCGTCAGGACGGTAGCGGCCTGCGCCGGACATGCGCAGCCCTTGGCGCATCCCGAAACATGCAGGTCGGCGACATGTGGAGCCAGCCGCGCCGCAAGATCGCGGGTGTTGACACTCGCCTGGGGACAGGCAGGCGCGCCGGGGCATGCACAGGTGCGCAGCAGGGGGTCGGCGGGATCGTCGGACGGCCCGTCGTCCCCTTCCAATATCAGGCCGCGCCAGGGGGTAAGGCGCACCGCATATGTCTTTTCACTCATCGCCATATGCAGGCTTTCGGCTTCGACCCGGCCAAATGGCGCGCCACTGAACCGACCAGGGCTGGCGGCGATGACGGCGGCGACATTGCGGGGCGGAGCAGGCCGCCGGTCGGCGCATTGGGGCAGCGGCGCGGCATGGCGGGCCATCCGTCCGGCCTGTCCGCCGCCGCTCGCGACGAACCATCGGGTGATCGCGATGATGTCATCGACCGCGCTTTCGGCGCTCGTCGCCGTGCCGCAATCCCGACCGTCGGCGCGCAGGATCAGCGCGCCCGCACCATCCCGCTCGATGCGGAAATCCGCCGGGCTGTGCGTCAGGGCCGGGGTGGAACCGGCATCGATGGCAAAGCCGACCTTGGGCGGCAGGGCGGGCAATTCGCGCATCCGGTCGATCAACTCCAGGGCGATGGCTTCCGTGTCGTCGCCGGGGGTCCAGTCGGGGGTCAGGATCACCGGGGCATGGGTCTCCCCCGCGCCGTCAGGATCGATCAGGCCGACCTCCGCCAGCGCGTGCGCCAACGGCGGATGGTCGCAATCGCGCACTCCCCGGATTTGCAGCCCGGCCCGATTGGTCAGGTCGATATGGCCGTTGCCAAAACGCAGCGCGGCGTCGCACAGGGCGAGTGTCTGGGCGCGGGTCATCCGCCCCAGACGCGGTCGCACGCGGACCAACAGCCCATCGCCCGCCATCATCGGTTGCCACGCGCTGGGGCACCAACCCCGCACCACGGCACGGGGCGGTTGATCGGCGAACGCACGCCGTGATCGGTCCTGCACTTTTCCAGCCCTCCAGACGCCAAGCAACGATGGCGGCGGCGTACCGGCGTGGCGGACAGCCGCACGCCAGCACAGCCGCAGCCGCGCAAAATTTCGTCGCTCAAACGGAGAACCGAGCCGTGACCATCCCCTGGATCATGGCAAGAGCGACCTTTGCGTCGGCAGGTCTCCTGGCTTGCGGGTCAATGCAGGGACACGGGCCTTCCCGGATTTCTCCAGTGGCTGATCACCCGTCAGGCGATCGTCCGTATCTCGCTCACCGCTCACAGTTGCAGGGACAGCCACGGATTAGGGAGCAAGCTCCCGCACCGCGTTCCCAATTAAGCCCCCGAAGGGACACCGACGCGATCGATGGACCGGCTAGCCGATCCGCTTCGCCTCATAGGGCGATCGTCGGGCAAAGGAAAGGGGGATGGGCCGCGCTGTCTCTTGCGTCCGTTCTGCCGCCCCACTAGTCCCTTGCCGAATAAGGATAAGGGAGAGAGAAATGACAGAACTCAGCTTCGAATTGACGAGCCGGTTTCTGGAAACCGCAAATGGTCGGCTACATTATCATGAAGCAGGGTCGGGTCCGGCTCTCTTGCTGCTCCACGGGTCCGGTCCCGGCGTGACCGGCTGGGCCAATTTCGCAGGCAATCTGCCTCTCTTTGCGCGTCATTTCCGCACCATCATCCTCGACGCGCCCGGCTATGGGAAAAGCGATCCAGTCGATGGCGATCCCGTTACCGTGGCGCGCGATGCGGTCGTGGCGCTTATGGACGGCCTGCGCATTGATCGCGCCCACGTCATCGGCAACAGCTATGGCGGAATTGTGGGCGGTCACCTGGCCGCGGCACACCCGGATCGCGTACTGCGCTATATCACCATTGGCGGCGTCGGGTTCAACATCACATCGACCTTCCCCAATGAAGGGCTGACGCGGCTGGTCGATTTCATCGAAAATCCCACCCGTGACAATATCGTCGCTTGGCTGGAATCCATGGTCTTCGATAAATCGATCATCACCGATGAATTGATCGACATCCGGTACAAGGCGGCGCTGGAACCGGTGACGATGGCCAGCAGCCGCAAAATGTACACGCGCTCAGCCCTTGATTTCATCGCCCAGACGATGACCGGCCCCGCGGTTTCGCAGCGGATCGACTATCTGGGCCGGATACAGGCGCCTACGCTGATCACCTGGGGCCGCGATGACAAGGTCAGCCCTCTGGACGGCGCTCTATTGCCCATGCGCGTGATTCCGAACGCGGAACTGCACGTCTTCCCCCGGTGCGGCCATTGGGCCATGATCGAATGCAAGGAACGGTTCGAAACGCTGGCGCTGGGCTTCCTGCTCGGTGGCGGGGATTAGAGCATCGCGCGGAAAAGTAGGAACCGGTGTTCCGCGACAAGCGATGCGACAACAAAGAATTGGCGACTATGCACTTTACAAACCTAGCGAGTTCGCTCCAGCTTGGCGAGCGCGCTTTCTAGTTGTGGCGGTCGGGCGGATAGATCATTCCCGGCTTGATGCGATCTTGTTTCAAGGCCGCCGTGAGAAAATCTATAAACGTTTGCCGCTCATATCGGGTGAGGTCCGGTTTGTCGGTCCAACTCACTCCGGCTTCTCCACCGGTTTATGCTTCACGACCTTCACCAGCCTCTCTTTGAAGTGCTGCGGGTCATCGTCCGTCTCTAGCTCGCGGGCGGCTTCCTTGAACTTGTCGAGTTGGGTTTTCTCTTCCATGCCTCTCCTTACGAAAAGGCCGGAGGCTGCGATGCTTTCGTCTAACGCCTTACGACTACCGAATGCCAGTCGGTGCGCTGTTCCCAGCCGCGCCGCTCCAGTTCGGGTACGTCTTCCTCGCTCATCGCCTTGCCCAGGCACAGCAGGCCCAGGCATTCCCAGCCCCTGGGAATATCAAGCATCGCGTCCACGCGTTCGGATTCCAGGATCGACACCCAACCCATGCCGATGCCACGCGTGCGCGCCGCCAGCCATAATGTGTGGACCGCCATGACGCAGCTGTAACGGCGCGCTTCGGGCATGGTGACCGCGCCCAGATGATGGCCGGTATCGGTGCCCTCGTCGCAATAGACCGCGAACAATATCGGCGCCTCGCGAAGGCCATGCAATTTCAGGCTGCGATACAGCCGGTCCTGCTCGCCTTGATATTCCTTGCCCGCTTCACCAACCTGCCCGTCGACATGGGCGGCCAGCCGCTCGCGCAGTGCAGGCGTGTCGATCCGCACGAAACGCCACGGCTGGGACAGGCCGACCGACGGCGCGCGATGCGCCATGCTGATCAGCCATTCGACATCGGCTTCATTGATGGGGTCGGTCAGGAAATGGCGAACATCCCGCCGCGCCCGCACCAACTGCTCGAACCGCGCGCTGTCGATGGGGGTGATGGCGGGGCCGCTCATGGTTAATATTCAATCCCCGCCTGCGCCTTCACACCCGACCGGAAGGGGTGCTTCACCAACGTCATTTCCGTGACTAAATCCGCTGCTTCAATCAGGGTTTCGGGCGCATTGCGACCGGTGATGATGACATGCTTCATTTCATCACGCGCCCTCACGGCTTCCAAAACCTCTTCCAAAGGCAAATAGTCGTAGCGCAGGGCAATATTGAGCTCATCTGCCAGCACCATATCATAGGACGGGTCGGCGATCATCCTCTTCACCTCATTCCACGCAGTTCGGGTCAGCGCTATGTCACGCTCACGATCCTGCGTGTTCCAGGTAAAACCTTCGCCCATCGGCTTAAAGTCCACCTGTTCGGGGAAAGCATCGAACACCGCCTTCTCCCCGGTCGTCATTGCGCCCTTCACAAATTGGACGACACCGACCCTCCTGCCATGGCCGATCGCGCGGACGACCATGCCCAGCGCGGCCGTCGTCTTGCCCTTGCCTTTGCCAGTATGGACGATCAGCAGCCCCTTTTCCTGTGTTTTGGTCGCCATGATCTTGTCATGAGCGGCCTGCTTTTTTTTCATCTTTTCGGCATGTTGTTCAGGGGTGCGTTCGATCATGGGTGGGCTTCCTTGAGTTGGGACAAAAGCATGGCGGCGCTGTTGGACCGGGGCCGCCACAGCCCCCGGTCTAGCGCTTCGTGCAAGCGAGAGGCTGTTTCGCGAAGGGCGGCGGAATTGGCTTGCGCCATGAAGGTGCGGACATCTTCATCTTCGATAAAGGCGGCGTGGACGGCGTCGAAATGATGGTCCTTCACGCCATGGGTCGTGGCGGCGAAGGCAAACAGATAATCAACGGAAGCGGCCATCTCGAACGCGCCCTTGTATCCGTGGCGCATCATGCCTGCGATCCATTTGGGATTGGTGACGCGGGCGCGGACGACCCGGCCAATCTCATCTTCTAACGTGCGGATGACAGGTTGTTCGGGGCGGCTATGGTCATTATGGTAACTGAGCGGCTTCCTGCCGGATAGATGTTCGGCGGCGGCGGAGATGCCCCCTTCGAACTGATAATAATCGTTGCTGTCCAGCAGGTCATGTTCGCGATTGTCCTGATTCTGGATCAGGGCGTCGGCCTGGGCAAGCCGCTGGACGAACAGGGTGCGTTCGGCATCGCCATCCACTCCGCCGCCATATGCGTGGCTGCCCCAGTCGAGATAGACGTTCGCCAGATCGGAACGATCATGCCAGATGCGTTCGTCGATCATCGCTTGCAAGCCCGCTCCATAAGTGCCGGGCGCCGACCCAAAGATCCGAGCGCCTGCGCGGCGGGACGCTGCTTTTTCGGATGCTCCATCCGCTATCAGTGCGGCGGTCTCGGCGCGGTGGCGGGCGGCGGCGGGATTTTCCTCTTCCGGTTCGTCGAGCGCCATCACCGCGCGGGCGGCGCTGTCGACCAGGTCGACTTGATCGGGGAAGGCGTCGCGGAAGAAGCCGGATATGCGCAAGGTGACATCCACCCTGGGGCGGTTCAGTTCTGCGATCTTCATCACTTCAAAGCCGATCACCCGACCGGATGCCCATTCCCATCGCGGTCGCACGCCCATCAGCGCAAGCGCTTGGGCGATGTCGTCGCCGCCTGTGCGCATATTTGCTGTTCCCCAGGCGGAAATTGCCATGGCGCGGGGATATTCTCCCTGGCGTTGGAAATAGTTTTGAATGAGTGAGGCAGCGGATTGTTGGCCTAAATTCCAGGCGGCGACGGTGGGGACGGCGCGGGTGTCTACTGAATAGAAGTTGCGGCCGGTGGGCAGGACGTCGGGGCGTCCGCGGGTTGGTGCGCCGGACGGGCCGGGGAGGACGAAGCGCCCGTCGAGGGCGGCGAGGAGGGCGGTTTTTTCGGCTGGGCCGCTGGCATCCACGCGGGGGGCGAGGTTGTGATGCAGGGCGTCAAGCACGGCGGCGCCATGGGGGCCGGGAGCAGCGGCGCCGCTGTCGAGCAGGTGGATGGCGAAAAGCTCCAGCCGTTCCACCGTGTCGCCGGTGGTCCGCCATGCGTCAGGGGTGAGGCGCTGGAGTTCGGGAGGGCGTGGGCCATCCCATGCCGTCCCCATGACGCAGTCCAATGGGTTGAAACCAAGGGAAAAGTCGTCCGCCAGCGCCCGAAGCAAGGAGCCTTGCCCATCGTCCAGCCCCCTGGGGCAGCGGGCGAGGGCGATTATCAGGTCGCGCCGCTGCGGTCCTTCAGGCGACTGGGTGAAGATGTGCAGCCCGTCGCGGATCTGCATTTCCTTCAAGTCGCACAGATAGTTATCGATCGCAGTTAAAGCGTCGTCTCCGGTCCCTTGCGCCCCGGCGTCCTGATCCAGCCCCTGTGATGCGGCGAGGGCCAATATGTCCTTGCGCAAGCTATCCAGCCGACGCGGATCCATGCCCGCGGCGAGATAATATTCATCGACCAGCGCCTCCAATTCCTTGAGCGGGCCATAGCTTTCCGCGCGGGTGAGGGGCGGGGTCAGATGATCGATGATGCAGGCGCCGATGCGGCGCTTTGCCTGGGTCCCTTCGCCCGGATCGTTGACGATGAAGGGATAGATTTGCGGCATCGGCCCAGCGCAGATTTCGGGAAAGCAGCTTTCCGACAGAGCAATCGCCTTGCCGGGGAGCCATTCAAGATTGCCGTGCTTGCCGACATGGACGACGGCCTGCGCGTGAAAATCCCGCGCCAGCCAGAAATGAAAGGCGAGATAGGCGTGCGGCGGGGGGAGCGCGGCATCGTGATAGCTGGATTTGGGGTCGACATCATAACCCCGCGATGGCTGGACCGCGACAGCGACATTGCCAAAGCGGTGGATGGAGAGCGGGAAGGCGGCGTCGCGCAGGGACGGGTCGGATTCGGGTGGTCCCCAGCGTGCGGTCACCGCCTCTCGCGCAGATGCGGGGAGGGTGTCGAACGCCGCGCGATAGGCGGTCAGCGGCAAGCTGGCGGGCGCGACGTCATGGGTCAGCAGGTCCATCAGGGATGCGCCTTCCAGCGGCGCACCGGCTATATCATAGCCGCCGTCCGCCATTGCCCGGAGGATAGCGGCGGCGCTGGCAGGCGTGTCGAGGCCGACGCCGTTGCCGATGCGGCCTGCGCAGCTGGGATAGTTGGCGAGGACGAGCGCGATCCGGCGATCCGCCGGTTTCGATTTCCGCAAATATCCCCAATTTGCAGCCAGTTGAGCAGTGAATCTGGCACGATCCGGGAGAATCTGCGGAACGATGATGCTGCATTCGGTGCGTTGGTCAAATCTGGCTGCGGCCTTGAAGGCGACAGCGCGTGTGATCAGCCGCCCGTCAACTTCGGGAAGGGCGATGTGCATGGCAAGATCGCGTGGACCAAGCCCGCGCGCGCTCGCTTGCCACGCCTGTTCCTCCGCACTGGCAAAGACGGCCTGGAGGATCGGACAGTCCGCTTGTTCAAGGACGGATGGGGTTCGTGGTTCGCCCGGAGCGGAGGCGGCAAAGGCGGTCGCGTTCAGGATGACGTCCGGTGGCGTTTCCAACATCGACGCACGCAGAAAGTCGCGTGCAAATGGTTCACGAAGCGCGCGAACATAGACTGGCACAACATTGAGATCATGGGATTGAAGTTCCGCGATCATGGCATCGACCGCGTCAAGCGTTCCGGCGATCAACAACGCGCGGTAAAAGAGAAAAAGGACGGTCGGCTGCCCTTCGCGCCACTGGCCCCTTACCTGATTGATGGTCACACGGTCAGTGCCGGGCCAATATAGCCCGGCATCGGCCACGGGGACCGGATCATCGGGATCGCCTGCATCACGTCCGCCAAGCCGAGCGGCAGTTTTCAGGAAGGCGGCGGCATTGGCGACGCCGCCCTGGCGAAGATAGTCGCGCAGGCGGTCGCAGATATCGGGAGCGACGGTGGATGCCTGGACAAGATCCGGGTCCTGTTCCCGCCCATCGGCGATCGCGGCGAAGGCGATGCCCTTTTGTCTGGAAATCTTTGCAATTTCATCAATGCCATAGGGCCAATAGCTCTTGCCCCCCAGCAGGATGACGCAGACGAATTTTGCGCTGTCGATCACCTGTTCGACATAGAGATCGACGGAATAGGGGTGGCGCAGTTGGAGCAGATTGGCGAGGCGGATGGTGGGGGCAGCGTCCCCCAGCGTCGCCGCCGCGCTGGCGAGACAGGCCAGTTCGCTGTCCGCCACGGTCAGCACCACGATGTCCCCCGGCGTCTGGCCAAGGTCGATCGCTTCGTCGCCGTTCGATACGGTGCCGGGCGTGGCGGTCAGCAAATGCATCAGGCAGGCACCGTCCGGGTGTCGAGCGCGCTGGCGATGGCGTGGCGATCAAGCCCATGTTGGCCGATGATGACCAAGCGTGACGCGCGCGGTTCGTCCGGTCGCCACGCGCGGTCATAATGATGCTGGAGGCGGGGGCCGACCGACTGGAGGACCAGACGAGCCGGGCGTCCCCGGATCGCCAGAAAGCCCTTCACCCGCAGCAGGTCATGCCCGGCAATGGCCTTGTCCAGCGCGGCGAGCAAGGGTTCGGGACTGTCCAGTTCGCCCAGGTCGAGCACGAAGCTGTCGAAGTCGTCATGATCATGATCGTCATCCCCGTCATGGTGGGACGGGCGGGCGTCGATCTGATCCTCCACGGCTGCGTCGATGCCGAGCAGCGCGGCGGGGTCGATACGGCCCATCGCGGTGCGGATGAAGCTGACGCCGGGGCGGACGTCCTGCCTTAGCCTGGCTTCCAGTTCTTCCAGCTGGTCAGCATCCACAAGGTCAGTCTTGTTGAGAAGGACCAGGTCCGCGCAGGCGAGCTGGTCTTCGAACAGTTCCTCGATCGGGCTGTCATGGTCGAGCGTCGGATCGGCGGCGCGGGCGGCGGCCAGCGCGGCTTCGTCATGGGCGAAGCGCCCGGCGGCGAGGGCGTCGGCGTCCACCAGCGCGATCACGCTATCCACCGTGGCGCGCGTGCGGATGTCAGGCCATTGAAATGCCTTGACCAGCGGCTTGGGCAGGGCGAGGCCGGACGTTTCGATGATGATGTGGTCGGGCGGGGTCGGCCGGTCGAGCAACCGTTGCATGGTCGGCAGGAAATCGTCCGCCACGGTGCAGCAGATGCAGCCATTGGCCAGTTCGATGATGTCGTCGTCAGGGCAGGCTTCGTCGCCGCAGCCCTGAACGAGCGCGCCGTCCACGCCGACATCGCCAAATTCATTGATGATAAGGGCGATCCGGCGGCCCCCCGCATTTTCGATGATGTGGCGGATGAGGGTGGTCTTTCCCGCCCCCAGAAAGCCGGTGATGACGGTAGCAGGAACCTTGTTCATGGGGTGTTTCCTTGAATGGCGAGGGGGACTTCAATCTCGTCGAAGCGTTTCCAGCGATAGATTGCCCAGCTGATCAGCCAGCAGGCGGCGAACAGGCCGATGATGAAGAAACCCAGACTGTTGAATTGTTCGCCCAGACTGGCGGCGAGCGACCAGATGCCGCCGTTGAGGCCGAGTTTGTCGCCCAGTAGCGCCGCGGTTTCGATGCCGCCGATCACGATTGCGACAATCGCGGAAACCAGCGTGATGGTGATGTTGTAATAGAGTTTGCGAATGGGCTTTACGAAGGCCCATTGATAAGCGCCCATCATCAACGCGCCGTCAGCCGTGTCGACCAGCGCCATTCCCGCCGCGAAGAGAAGGGGAAAGATGAGGACGGTGGACAGCGCCAGTCCACTGGCCGCCTGCCCGGCGGACAGGCCCAATATGGCCACCTCTGTCGCCGTATCGAAACCCAGGCCGAACAGGAAACCCAGCGGGGCCATGTGCCAGCTGCGCGTCACCAGACGGAAAAGCGGTTTGAACAGGCGAGCGAGCAGGCCACGATTTCCGAGCAATATATCCATGTCTTCAGCGATGTATGCGCCACCGTTGCGAACATGGTTAAAGGTTGCCCAGACCGATTTCAGGATGATCAGGTTCACCGCTGCAATGGCGAAGAGGAATGTCGCTGAAATGATGGTGGCGACGACGCCGCCGATTTCGCCCGCAGCCTCCACCCGGCTGAGCGCGCTGGCGGCGGTGGCGATCAGGACCGCGCCGATCAGTACGATGGCGCTATGGCCGATCGCGAACCAGAAACCGACGGTCAGCGGGCGTTGGCCGCTTTGCATCAGTTTTCGCGTCACATTGTCGATGGCGGCGATATGGTCCGCGTCCACCGCATGACGCAGGCCCAGGCTCCAGGCCAGCAGCGCCATGCCCAGCATCGCCATGTCGTCCGCGAACAAGGCCCCGGCCCATAGCCAGAGGCCAAGATTGGCGGCGATCAGGCCAGCGAACATCCATGTGGCGCGCTGGCGAAGCCGACCCCCGTCGGGTGGCGGGTGAAGGATAGGGGAATGATCGTTCATAAGGCAGTCCCGTCGGCGTCGGCGAACCGGGACGGGAGCCTCCGCAACGCGGCCGACAGCGATTGCCGGACGGACGCCTGTGCGCCCGGCACGCATGCCGTTGCGGCTCCCGCCGCACTAGGCGTCGCTCAGACGGAACACCGTGCCCCGGCCATCCCCTGGACCAAAGCAAGAGCGACCAAACGCCGGCAGGTATCCTGGCTTGCGGGTCATCGCTCGACACATGGCCTTCCCAGGCCTCGCAAGATTTAGCGTCCGGCCCAGTGGCTGACCTTCCCATGTCATGGAAGGTCGATATGTATCTCGCTCACCGCTTACAGTTGCAGGGACAGCCGCGGATTTGGATGCCGGAAAGGCATCCGCACCGCATTCCCATTCAAGCCCCTTCGGGGCACCGGCGCGATCAGGTGAAAGCCGCCGTGGCGGACCTTCACGATGCCGTGCATAGAACGCATCGTCAGGAAAGGGAAGCGATGGGCCAGAAGGATCGATTGAAATATAATCGTAACATGGCAGTCATCCATTGGTCACATAGCTGACATATCTGCCCGGCCCATGAGAAGGGACCAAGCAATGAAAGCCAGCCGTTGGGCGATCGCCATCGCGATGCTCCAGATAGCAGCGCCCTCATGGGCGAGCGCACAGTCGATCAGCCAGGCCGAAGCCGAGCAGTTGCGCGCGCAGATCGCCGCGCTCAAGGCGCAGGTGCAGATGTTGGAAACGCGCCTTGATGTGGCAGCGCCTGTTTCGGCTGCGGCGGGTTCGGCCGCTTCGGCTGTTCCACCGGCGCTTGCCAGCGCGTCCAAACCGGCGGCTGCGGGCGAACCGGCCACCAAGATCAGCTGGAAGGGCAGCCCGCAATTTTCCAGCGACGACGCAAAGTTCAAGGTCAAGGGCCGCATTCAATATGACGCCGCCCTGCTGATGGCGCCGGGCAGCATATCCGACCGGGCGCAGGGCTATTCGAACGAGCTGCGCCGCTTGCGATTGGGCGCGGAAGGCCAGCTGGGGGCCGGGTTCGGCTATAAGCTGGAAACCGAATTGTCGGACAACAGCATCGATCTGGTCGATACCTTCATCACCTATGAAAATGGCAAGTGGCTGGTGACGCTGGGCAACCATAACCAGTTCCAGTCGCTGGACGAACTGATCGGCGATACGACCGGTTCGGTGATGGAACGCGCCGCCTTTACCGACGCCTTCAATTTCGAGCGCCGCCTTGGCCTGTCCGCCCAATATCGCTCCGGCATCCTGCTCGCCCAGCTTGGCCTGTTTTCCGACAGCGCCGATTCGCTGACCAATGACGAGGATGGCGACGAAAATAACAGCTATAGCGTGGATGGTCGCATCGTGCTGGCGCCGCGCATCGGCAAGACGCAGCTGCATTTCGGCGCATCGGGGCATTGGCGCGACTTCAATCGTCTGGCCGACCAGCCGCAGCGCTATCGCCAGCGGCCTTATCTGCACAGCATCAACAGCCGATATCTTGCCACGCCATCGATCGATTCGACGGGGGAATATCATTATGGGTTGGAGTTTGCCGGTGCGCGCGGGCCGCTTTACTGGGCCGGTGAGACGCATTGGCTGCGGACGAAGCGGCCCGGCCTTTCGGACCCGACTTTCTTTGGCGGCTATGCAGAGGTCGGCTATTTCCTGACGGGCGAAACCCGGTCGTACAAGAATGGCATTTTCGGCAGCACCAAGCCCAAGCAGGAATTTGGCGACGGCGGTATGGGGTCGCTTCAGGTGACGGCGCGCTACGATCATCTGGACCTGAACGACAAGGATATTGTCGGTGGCACGCAGAATGCCTGGATATTGGGGCTGGTATGGACGCCGATCGAATATCTGCGCTTCAACCTAAACTACGCTCATCTGCGCTATACCGATGCGGCGATCCCCGCCGGGACCGACCGGGACTATGGCGTCAACGTCGTGGGATGGCGCGCGGAACTGGACTTCTGATCCGGCGGGGCATGGGCAGCGAAAGGCCCATGTCCCATCTATCCCTTGCGACCACCGCCCGCCCGCATTATCAGCGGCGACGCGACAGGTTCCTCGCAAGGGGATGAAAAGGGAAGTCGGGTAAAGCCCGCGCTGCCCCTGCAACTGTAAGCGGTGAGCGGACGGCCATTCACGCCATTGGGACCCCTTCGGGCGTTCCCGAGAAGGCGGCCGGACGCATTGACCCGTGAGCCAGGAGACCTGCCTGCCGCAGTCGTTCTTCGACCGGACAGGGTGTGCCGGGCGAACGGGGGTATCCTCGCCGAGCGACAGCCATTGCCTTGCCGGCTAGGTCGTGCGGGACGCATTTCGTTGTGCGCTTCCCGCTTCGTCCCCGCCACAAGGCTGTTTGCGGTCGGAAGGCGGAGCCAAGGATGATGATCCATTATTTGATGCCGGGGCGCGGCTGATGCTGCGCGCGGTCGAAGCCGGGGCGGCGGTGGTGGTCTGTTCGACCTGCCGCCTGTCCCCCGAACAACGGGAAGATGGCGAAGGAAGGCGCGGCGGCGCCCTGCTGGCGCAGGCGCTGCGCGCGGTGCAGGCGGGCGACAGCGCCTATGCGGACGTGGAAGTGCAGGAAATGCCCTGCCTCTTCGCCTGTCAGCGGCATTGCGCCGTCCATCTGCGCGCGCCGGGCAAGGTTGGCTATGTGCTGGGCGATTTCACCCCCGATGAAACGGCGGCGCGCGCGATCCTCGATTATGCAGTCCGCCACGCGGCAAGCGCGGAGGGCGTCGTGCGCTATGCCGACTGGCCGCAGGGGGTGAAGGGGCATTTCATCGTCCGCACGCCGCCCGACGGTTTTGTCTGCACATGACGTTCTTTCGCGACCGGGACGCATTCGATCAGGCGCTGGCGACATTGCCCGCGCACGACAGCGACGCGACGGAAGCTGCGGCCAATCGGCAGGCGTCGTTGACCAAACCCGCCGGTTCGCTGGGGCGGCTGGAGGACATCGCGCTGTTCATGGCCGGATGGCAGGGGCGGGAACGGCCCCGCGCCGAGAAGATCCGCGTCGCGGTGTTTGCTGGCAATCACGGGGTGGCCGCGCGCGGCGTCAGCGCCTTTCCACCCGAAGTGACGGCCCAGATGGTCGCGAATTTCCGTAAGGGGGGCGCGGCCATCAACGCGCTCGCCGCCGCCTGCGGGGCGGAACTGGTCATTGTGCCGATCGATCTGGATCGTCCGACCGGCGATATTGCCGAAGGCCCCGCCATGACCGAGGCGGAGTGCCTGGCGGCGATCAATGCCGGGGCAGCGATCATCCAACCCGGCATCGATTTGCTGCTGCTGGGAGAGATGGGCATCGCCAACACGACTGTCGCCGCCGCCCTTTGTGCGCATGTGCTGGGCGGAGAAGCCGAACAGTGGGTTGGCCGGGGCACCGGCGTCGACGCAGCGGGAGTCGGTCGAAAGGTCGAGGCTGTCAGGCTGGCGCTTGCCCGGCATGGCGCGCATTGCGGGGACGCGTTCGAAACGTTGCGCTGCCTTGGCGGGCGGGAGATTGCCGCAATCGCTGGCGCGGTGCTGGCGGCGCGCCTTGCCCGCCTGCCGGTGATGCTGGATGGATTCATCTGCGCGGCGGCGGTCGCTCCGCTGGCACGCGACAATCCGCAAATTACCGACCATTGCCTGGCCGCCCATTGTTCCGCGGAGGCGGGGCATGGGCGGGTGCTCGACGTGCTTGGTCTTGACCCATTGCTGCGGCTGGACATGCGGCTGGGCGAAGGGAGCGGCGCAGCGGTGGCGGCGCAGGTCGTGCGATCGGCGCTCGCGGCGCATGGCAACATGGC
>CAMPHJ010000015.1 GCA_946885845.1 uncultured Sphingobium sp.
AGGACGCGGCCCTCTCACGGCTGAAACACGGGTTCGATTCCCGTAGGGGTCACCATTCTCGACCGAAATCCTGGATATCTGGCGTGGCGGCCAAACCGTCGCTACCACCATCGCGATGGACGACCTTTTTGACGACAAATCGATCCGCGACCGAATGTTGGATCGTAAAGAAATACAGGCACTGACCGGGCCGCAGAAACTCGTGGGCTGCGACCTTGAAGATGCCGATCTGTCACGCCTGGACCTTTCCGGCTGGTCCTTCGAACAATGCAATCTGCGACGAACCAACCTGCGCAAAGCCCAACTTGAAGGCACCATTTGGCAATCCTGTCGCGGTGCCTTTGCCAATTTTGCCGAATGCGATCTTTCCGAAGCGTCCTTTATCGCCTGCGACTTCAACAATGCATCCCTGCAGCGCGCTTTGCTTGAGGGCGCAACATTCAAACGCAGCAAGTTTACTGGCGTTGATTTTTCCGATGCGCGAGGCGTCAATGTTCATTTCGAAGAAACATTGCTGATCAACACCAAATTGGTGGGCCGCTCCTTCCGAAAAGCCACGCTTGCCCGGATCGATTTCTCCCAAAGCGATCTGCGCAAATGCGATTTTCGCATGGCGTCGTTTGAAGATTGCAGCCTGCGTGAGACATTGGTGGCGGAAGCCCGCTTCGATGGAGCCGATCTGCGCGGCGCAGACCTGGGCGGCCTTCGGCTCGATGACGCGTCTCGATTTCGTGGCGCGACAATCTCACGGGAGCAAGCGGCGCAGTTGTTAAGCGAGCTTGGACTGAAGGTCCGTTAAAGCCGCCCGTCCCGTCTATCCTTCAGCGGATCGCGGTTATATAAGCCTCCACACGCGCGGCGGTGCCCTGCGGGACGTGCAGACCCAATTTGGACCGCCGGAAAAGCACGTCCTCGGCCGATCGCGCCCATTCCACAGACAGCAGATAATCCACCTCCGCAGCCCTAAGCCCGCCGCCCAGATCTTCGCCCAGCGCCTCAACGCTCCGCGCCTGCCCCAACAACCGCACCGCCCGCGTGCCATAAGCGCGTGCAAGCCGGAATATTAGCGCGCGCGGAATGCCGGGATAGCTGGCGTAAAGCCCGTCAACAAATCGCTCGAAATCAGCGTCCGGCATATCGCCGCCCGGCAGTGGAGCACCTGCCGTCCACGCGGCTCCGGCCTGAGGGAAATAGGGCGCCAACCGCTTCATCGCCTGCTCCGCCAGCCTGCGATAGGTGGTGATCTTGCCGCCAAACACGCTCAATATCGGCGCGCCGTCATTCTGCGTATCGACGTCCAGCACATAGTCGCGCGTCACCGCCGACGCATTGCCTTCATTATCGTCATAAAGCGGGCGGATACCGGCATAGCTCCACACAATATCCGCCGCGCCCAGTTGGCGCCTGAAATAGCGGTTAGCGCCATCCAGCAAATAGCGCGTTTCCCGTTCGCTGATCGCGGCTGGCCCCGCCTCACCCTCCCACGGCTCTTCGGTCGTGCCCAACAGGGTGAAGCGCCCTTCATAGGGTATGGCGAACATGATCCGCCGGTCGGGGTTTTGCAGGAAGAAGGCGTGGTCGCCATCATATAGGCGTGGCACGACGATATGGCTGCCTTTGACCAGACGCACCCGCCGTTCGCTGCGCACATCTGTAACCCGCCCGATCACGTCGGCCACCCACGGCCCCGCCGCATTCACCAGCGCGCGCGCGCGAATGTCGCGCATTCCCTCCGCGCCCGATACAGTCGCAATCCAGCCCTTGCCGTCCCTGCGTGCAGACAGGAAGCGCGTATGCGTGCGTACTTCTGCGCCGCGTTCGGCTGCATCGATCGCGTTCAGCACGACAAGGCGGCTGTCCTCCACCCAGCAGTCCGAATAGACGAACCCCCGCCCCCGTCTGTCCGCCAGCGCCGCACCCAGCGGGGATCGATCGAGCGCGATCGTCTGCGTCGCAGGCAACTTCTTCCGCCCGCCAATATGATCGTACAGGAACAGGCCAATCCGCAGCATCCACGCCGGGCGAAGCGATTGGGTCTGCGGGATGACGAAGCGCAACGGCCAGATAATATGGGGCGCCATGGCCCAAAGCCGTTCCCGCTCCGCCAGCGCTTCCCGCACCAGCCTGAACTCGCCATATTCCAGATAGCGCAGGCCACCGTGGATCAGCTTGGTGGAAGCGGAAGAGGTATGGGACGCCAGGTCGTGCTGCTCCACCAGCAGGACTTTCAACCCCCGGCCAGCGGCATCGCGCGCTATGCCTGCGCCGTTGATCCCGCCTCCGACGATCAGCAGGTCATAGTCATCCACGCTTTATCGCCGCTCCCCAACCGATTGATCAGGGTTTACGCGAAAAGAAAAGCAGCCGAAAGTGGCCCCCTGCGCAACAACGGGCAGGTCAGTGACGGAGGGGCGCGTGCGGGCACAGCACATCCTGGCAATCGACCAAGGAACGACATCGACCCGCAGCATCCTGTTCGACGCCGCTGCACGCCGCGTGGGGATGGCCCAGTCCGAATTTCCCCAACATTACCCCATCGCCGGTTGGGTGGAACATGACCCTGAACAGATATGGCGCGACACCGTCGCCACCGCTCGCGAAGCCATGGCGCGCGTACCGGGTGGGGCAGCCAGCGTAGCGGCCATCGGCATCGCCAACCAGCGCGAAACCACGGTCATCTGGAACCGCAAGACCGGGCAGCCCATCCACCGGGCCATCGTCTGGCAGGATCGGCGGACCAGCGACCTTTGCGCGCAACTAAAGGCGGACGGCGCGGAGGACGATGTGCGAGCGCGCACCGGACTGCTCCTCGACCCCTATTTTTCCGGGACGAAGGCCGCCTGGATCCTGGATCATGTGGCAGGCGCCCGGACCAGCGCCGAACGCGGAGAGCTTGCCTTTGGTACGATCGACAGCTTCCTGCTGTGGCGGCTGACGGGTGGAGCCGTGCACGCCACCGACGTGACCAACGCGTCGCGCACCCTGCTCTGGAACATTCGCGAGCAATGCTGGGACGAAGACATGTGCCGCCTGCTGCGCGTGCCCGCCGCGATCCTGCCCGCCGTGCATGACAATGCGCATGTCTACGGCACGACAACGCCAGACCTGTTCGGCCACGCGATCCCGATCACCGGCATTGCGGGGGATCAGCAGGCGGCGCTGTTCGGGCAGGCCTGCTTCGCGCCCGGATCGATCAAGTCCACCTATGGCACCGGTTGCTTTGCCCTGCTGAACACCGGACCACAGGCGATCACATCGCGCCACCGCCTGCTCACCACCCCGGCCTATCGGCTGGATGGCCGCATCTGCTATGCGCTGGAAGGATCGATCTTCATCGCGGGCGCAGCGGTAAAGTGGCTGCGCGACGGCATCGGGGTCATCACCCATGCCAGCCAGACCGACGACATGGCGACCCAAGTCGCCGACAGTCATGGCGTCTACATGGTGCCCGCCTTTGTGGGATTGGGCGCGCCGCACTGGGACCCACAGGCGCGCGGAGCCATTTACGGCCTGACCCTGGGCACGACGCAGGCGCACCTTGCCCGCGCCGCGCTGGAGGCGGTCGGATACCAGACCATGGACCTGCTGAACGCGATGACGGCGGATTCCGGCGTGCGCCCTGGCGTAATGCGCGTCGATGGCGGCATGGCGGCGAACGACTGGCTGTGCGGATTCCTGGCGGACCTGCTGGAACTGCCGGTCGAACGTCCATCGGACCTGGAAAGCACAGCACGCGGCGCGGCCTTCCTTGCCGGGCTGGCGACCGGAATCTGGTCGGGGCTGGCAGAAATCGAACGGCTGTGGTCGACCGGCGACCGCTTTGAACCATCCATGACCGCTGATCAGCGCGCGCCGCTGGTCGCGGGCTGGCGCGACGCCCTGCACCGGACCATGTTGCCCCCACCATCCTGATTCCGCTTGGCTTTGCCTGCATGTTCGGAGAATAGGCGCGATGGCCAGAATACCGAAGACAGGGTCGATCCCGCTGACGCCGGGCAAGGGACCATTTGCCAACATCGCCCGCAACACTGGCTGGCTGCTGGGCAGCAAGGGCCTGGGCGCCATACTCAGCCTCTTTTACCTGGCCATCACCACCCGGACGCTCGGACCGGAAGGCTTCGGCATATTCAGCCTCGTCATCGCCGTGGCGCAATTCATCGCGCGCATCATCACCTTCGACAGCTGGCAGGCGGTGGTGAAATATGGGCAGATACCCCTGCGCGATGATCGGCGGGACATGCTCAGCCTGCTGATCGGATCGACTCTGACCATCGACGCGCTCAGCGCCATCGCGGGACTGGGCGTCGCGGCGCTGCTGGCCTTTGGGCTGGGACCATATCTGGGCTGGCAGCCCGATATTGCCTGGCTGGGCTTTGGCTATGCGGCAGTGGTGTTGCTGGCGCTGCGATCAACGGCTGTCGGCGTGCTCCGCTTGCTGGATCGTTTCGCAGCGGCGGCGCTGGCCGAAAGCATGATGCCGATCGTGCGGATGGCGGGCGCGGTGACCGCATGGTGGCTGATGCCCACGCCATTGGGCTTTCTGATGGCATGGGCGGCGTCTGAAATCGTCGTGTCCACCACCTACTGGATCCTCGCCTACCGGCACGGACGCGGCCATATCGGGCGCATCCGCTTTGTCAGGCCGCGCCGGGCGCAGCAGCATTTTCCCGGCATCGTGCCGTTCCTGATGGCCAGCAACATCAATCTCAGCCTGGTGACGGTGATCAACAGCCTCCCGATCTTCATATTGGGCATGTTCGTCGGCGCGGCGGAGGCGGGCTATTACCGGCTCGCCGCACAACTGGGCAATGCGATGACGACCTTTTCCCAGCTGATGTCGCGCGCCATCTTTTCCGAAACCACCCGCAGCCATGTGCGCGAAACGGGCGCAGACCGCCATGGTGAGCTGCGCCAGCTCCTGCGCAAGATCAGCGCCTTCACCGCCCTCAGCGCCACCATCATCGTGCTGGCGCTGTTCGTCATGGGCGAATGGCTGCTGGTGACGATGTCGGGACCCGCCTATCTGCCTGCCTACCCGCTGCTGCTGCTGCTGGGCTGCGCCGCCGCGATCGAAATGGCGGGCGTCAGTTTCGACCCGCTGTTGATGACGATCGACCGCCAAAGGCTGACAGTCATGGTCCGCGTGATTGAAGTGTTCATACTCGGCGCATGCCTGGCGATCCTGCTCCCCCCCATGGGCGCATCGGGCACCGCGACATCGGTGCTGATCGCCACATTTGCAGGCTTTCTGCTACGGGCATTGGCGGTGCGCGTTCACCTGCGATGAAGCGCTAATCTACCACCTGCGCGAACATCCGGTGATGCGCGGCCAAAGCCTCATCCACCGCATAGGCGCGCACAGCCTGCCGCGCCCGGTCCGTGTCGGCGGGACGCGACAATGTCCAGTCGATAGCCGCCGCGAACGCCGCGACATCGCCGACCGGGACCATCACATGCTGCCCCGCATCGGCGACGATCTCCCGCAGGTTGGGCGTGCAGTCGGTAATGACCAGTTGGCAACCGCAGGCCAGCGCCTCAATCGCCGTAGCGGTCAATCCTTCCCAACGCGACGACTGCAGCAGCAGTTCGGAACTGCCATATAGCTCCGCCAGTCGTGCCGGATCGCCCACGAACCCCAGAAATTCCACCCGGTCGGCAATCCCCAAATCCCTGCATTGCTGTTGCAGCGCGGCCAGCAACGGCCCCTGCCCCGCCACCCGCAGCCGCCAGTCATGCCCGTTCAGCAGGGCAAGCGCCGCCAGCATCGTGCGATGGTCCTTTTGCGGAGCCAGGCGGCCGACCGCCAACAATTCACGCCGTGCGCCAGGCCGCGCCAGCCGCCGCCTCTCACCGGCCTGCGACAGGACAGGCGTCACCGTCGGCCTCGGCAACAGCGCGACCTTTCGGCGGATCGCCCCGCAATTGCCCGCCAGCAGGTCGGCGTCAGCGCCACCCATGACGATGGTCCTGCAACTCAGCCAGGCCGTCAGCTGAAACCTCTTGCGCCGTAGCCAGGCCAGCGGCCCCCGCGTTCCGGGACGAACGATGGGGTTGGAAATGCGGCCCACCGCCTGCGTCCGCATGCCCAACGCGGCGCAGGCGACCAGCAGGTTGCTCTGATTGCCTGCCGAAAACAGGATGTCGGGGCGATGGCGTCGCAGCATGCCGCGCAGCACCGGCAACTGCGTCAGCATCGCCACCCCACGCATCGTCGACGCTGTCGCCACTTTCCTGATCACGACGCCGGGGTCGATCATCGACGCCAGCGGCCCGTCCACGCGGGCCATCCACAATTCAGCCCGAACACCGTGCCGGGCCAGATAATTGGCCAGCAATATCGCGACCCGGTCCAACCCGCCGTCGCTGGGTTCATATAGATAGATCGCAACGGACAGGGATGAATTCAAAAGTCGCGGCTCCCGGACAGATAAGGCAGCTTCCCTCCGGCGTAACGGAGCGGCGATTGACAAACAGGGCTAAATACGGCTTCGCGATATTCAATCCCGCCAATGGGTTCAATCGGCAAAAGCACGGGCGAGACGCGATGAAGCTGATAATACAAATTCCCTGCCTCAATGAAGAAGACTCGCTGCCAACGGCGCTCGCTGCTTTGCCAAGGCATATTCCGGGCGTGGACAAGGTCGAGTGGCTGATCATCAATGACGGCAGCACCGACCGCACCGTTGAAGTGGCGCGAGAACTGGGCGTCGATCATATCGTCGACCTTCCGATCAACCGGGGGCTGGCCTATGCGTTCATGGCGGGCCTCAAACGCTGCCTTGCCGAAGGTGCGGATATCATCGTCAACACCGACGCCGACAATCAATATAATGCCGACGATATCCCCGCCCTGATCCAGCCCATCCTGCAAAGGCGGGCGGAAATGGTGATCGGCGACCGGCCGATTTCCACCATCGCCCATTTTTCATGGGTAAAGCGCAAGCTCCAGCGGCTGGGGACCAAGGTCGTGCGCTGGGTTTCGAAGGCGGACATTCACGACGCGCCCAGCGGCTTTCGCGCCATTTCCCGCACCGCCGCGCTCGAAATCAATATTTTCGACGGCTACACCTACACGCTGGAATCGATCATTCAGGCGGGGCTGTCGAACATCCCCATCACGTCGGTGCCGATCCGGGTGAACGGCGAAACACGCCCGTCGCGGCTGTTGCGGTCGATGCACAATTATATCCTGCGCTCGATCCGCTCGATCCTGCGCAGCTTCTTCATCTACAAACCGTGGATGACGTTCTTCTACCTCAGCCTTGCGCCCCTGCTGGTCGGCGGCGGGCTGGTGATCCGCTGGATGGCGCTGTTCGCGGGCGGGACGGATCGCGCGCATGTGCCCAGCCTGATCGCGGCGGCTGGCCTGCTGCTGCTGGCGGGGCTGATGTGGATCGCGGGGCTGCTGGGCGAACAATTGCTCATCAACCGGCGCATGCTCCACGACCTGCAACTGCGCCTGCGCGACACCCGCACCGCCCGATATGATGTGATGAAGGATGGCAGCGCCCTATGACGGCGTCCCCGCGCGACCTGATGGCCCGGCATGCACTGGGTGAAATCCCGAAGATCCTGACCCTGCTTGACCGCACACCGGTCAGCCGGACCTATGGCTGCTTTGACCGCATCTACTGGCACTATCGGATGATCGACTTCCCATGCGGGATGAGCCAGGAATTCGTTTACCCGCTGGCGCTGGCCTGGTCGCTCGACATACCGGGCAACGTCTATCACCGTGCGCCCGCCATTCGGGACTTTGTGGAAGCAGGCATCCGCTTCGCCGCCCGCTCGGCGCATCCCGACGGGTCCTGCGACGATTACTATCCATTCGAACGGGCGGCGGGCGCGGCGGCTTTCTCCCTGCTCGCCTGCCTTGAAGCCGCGTCGATCATCGGGCTTCAGGACGACCCTGAAATCCGCGACTTTTTCCGGCGACGGGCGAAATGGCTCGCGACCCATCAGGAATCGGGCCGCCTGTCCAATCATGAAGCGCTGATCGTCGCCAACCTCATCCGCATGTCAGCGCTGGACGGTCCCGAATGGGAAGCGCCCTTGCGCGAACGCGCCACGCGGCTGCTGTCCTGGCAGGATGAGGAAGGCTGGTTCGACGAATATGGCGGCGCTGACCCTGGCTATCTCAGCCTGACCATCGGACTTCTGGCCGAAAGCGACCGCCGCCGTCCCGACCTGGGCCTACGCCCCGCCTGTCAGCGCGCCATCCGCTTTTTTGCGCATTTCGTCCATCCCGACGGCACGGTAGGCGGCTCCTACACCAGCCGGGGCACGCAAAATTTCTTCCCGCATGGCTTTGAAATCGCTGGCGACTGGATGCCCGAAGCGATGGCCGTCACCGATCGCGCCGCCGCACTGTTCGCAGGCGACGGCCCGCCCTGCTATTCCGACGATCACATCATCGGCCATCATCTATGGAGCTGGCTGCTATGCTGGTCGGAATGGCGCGAAGATCGGCCCCCGGCCCCGCCATCCGCACCTTCTGCTTACTTCCCGCGTTCGGGAATGCTGGTCGACCGGAAAGCAGACCAGACCCTTTATTGCGGGCTGCGCCAGGGCGGGGCCTACCAACTGTTCGACGGCGACCGGCTGGCTACCGCCGACAGCGGCATATCGATCCAGACGCATGAAGGCAAAACCGCCGTGCAGCATCTGGCGGGCGACTATGACATCGCCCAGGGTCCCGAAGGGCTGTCGGTCATCGGACGCATGGCATGGGCCAAGGCAACGCTGCTGACGCCGGTCAAATCGGTCATCCTGCGCTGTATCATGATCGTCCTTGGCCGCTTCTTCCCCGATCTGATCCGGCGACTGCTTCAAAAAATCCTGGTGACCGGTCGCCGCGATGCGCCTTTCCGCTTCCATCGCGCGCTCCGCTGGGATGGCTCCGGCTGGACCGTCCGGGATGAAATCTTTGCCGACGCAGGCTGGCGTGACGTCGCGCGGATCGGCATCGCCGGGTTCCAGACATCGTCCACCACCATCATGGCGCGGGTCTGGCAAGCGAACCACATCCAACCCTGGCAGGACCTGACCGACGCCATCGCCCATCTTGGCGATGCCGATCCCCTGATCATCGAACGGCGCTTGCCCATCGGCGGCGCGACCTGATGCGCAAACTGCTCAGCCTCGCCATCAGCTTTGGCATATTGATCATCATCTGGCGCAGCGTCGACACTGCCCGCGTGCTGGCCGTATTTCGTGACGCGGACGGCATGTGGCTGACCGCCAGCCTGCTCGCCGCGGTGCCGCTGACGATAGCAACGGCCATCCGGTTCGCCATGCTCAGCCGGTCGCCCATTCCCTTCGGCGCGTCACTGCGCCTGATCCTGTCGGCATCGACGCTCAACGCCGTCCTCCCATCCAAGATGGGCGACATCGCCAAAAGCTGGGTACTGGCCCAGAAATATGGTTTCCCCGCAGGCCGCGCCGTCTCCCTCGTCGTCTTTGAAAAGATGATGGACATGGCCGCGCTTCTGTTCTGGGGCATGTTCGCGCTGCTCTGGACCGCAGGCACCGACTGGCTCCTGTGGTTGTTTACCGCCGCCGTCGCCGGGCTGTTCCTGCTGCTGGCCGTTATGATGGCCCCCTTCCCCCTCGCGCGAAAGCCGCTCAACTGGATCATCGCCCGCCTGCCGCGCAAGATTTCGGGAAAGCTGGCCGGGTTCATGGACGAATGGGTCACCATGACGGACTGGTTCTGGTCGCGCCGGGCGCGGGCGACGGCCACGCTCCTGTTTTCCATCGCCTTGTGGGGCGCGCATCTGTGCCAGTTCTGGCTGTTTACCAAGGCCGTGCACGCGACCGTCCCACTGATCGACAATCTGGCATTCGCAACCCTGTCGATCCTGGCCGGGCTGGTGCCGCTGACCATGGCGGGCATCGGCACCAGGGACGCCGCCATCATCCACTTCTATCAGGGCTGGCTGTCCCCGGCGGCAGGCGCGGCCATGGGCGTGCTCGCGACCTCTCGCTACATTCTTCCCGCCATCGCGGGCGCACCGTTCATGCGCGACTATTGGCATCGTCGTAATCAGGGAGCTGCGCTTGCCGACACGCCGGATTGACGCCGGGCTGACGCTTTTCGTCGGTCTGATCATCCTGACCATGGCCCGCTACGGGGTGGAAGCCTTCGCCACCGGGCCTTGGACGATGTCGGACGATGCGCGCCAGTTCCTCGCCTGGGGGGCCAGGATCGGCGACCCGGCCGCCATGCCCCATGATGTGCTGGCCGATTATTGGCAACATGCCGCGCCGCCGCTCTATAGCGCGCTGCTATATGGCGCGAATGCGCTGGGCATCGGGCTGGTCCACATCGCCAGCCTGCTCGCCTTCCCGCTGATCGGGGTGAGCGCCCTCCTCACATGGCGGCTGGCCGGTTGCTTCACCGCCGACCGTTCGCGCCAGCTGATCGCGGCCCTCTGCGTCATGGCGGCGATCCTGCACAATGACTCCATCTTTTCTGGCACGCCCCGCGCCTTCGCCTCGCCCCTCATCCTGACAATGATGCTGGGCATGGCCACCCGCCGCCATGGCTTGACGCTGGCGGGCCTGCTGCTGTCCAGCCTCATCTATCCAGCCCCGGCGATCACCTGCCTCGGCATCTTCGCGCTACACCTTATGGACTGGCGCAAACCATGGCCGCCGCGCTGGCAGTCCGTGACGATGCTGGCGTTGGCCGGGATCATGGTCGTCGCGTCAGGCCTGTTCTTCAAGGCGGGCCTTGCCGATTGGGGACCGACCCTGCTCCTGGATGAAGCCCGCCACATCCCCAGCATCGCGACGTTCGATGGCCGCAGCAGCATCGTCGACAAACATGGCGATGTCGCCTGGCTCTGTTCGGCGCGGATCGGTTTCCTGCCCGCCATCGTCAATTGCCAGGGCAATGCCGACCCCCGCCTGATCCTGAACGCCTTGCTGAGCGTCCTGCCCATCATCGCCCTGTGGATCGCCAGAGGCCGCCGCGCCAATGATGCCAGCCCCAACGCCGCCACCGCATGGCCGCTGCTGACCTACAGCCTGCTGTCATCGCTGATCTGCTACAGTCTCGCCGCGCTGGTGGCCTTCACCTTCCATCTTCCCGCGCGCTATAGCCAGCCGGTTCTGCTGGTGATGGGCAGCCTCGCCTTTGGCCTGCTGATCGGCGGCTGGTGGTCGCGGGCCATGGATCGCCTCGCCCGGTCCCGCCCGATAACCCGCACGGCGATTATCGGCATCGCCGCGCTGCTGGGCATGGCCGCCTTCGCCACGCCAAAGATGCGGCTGGTCCATCCCGCCAATCCCGACCTGCTGGCGCTGGTCGCCAATACCCCAGGCGGCACGCGCATCGCGGGGATCGACGATGACCTGGCCATCATCCCCGCGCGCACCGGGCGAACCGTGCTGGCGACGCCAGAACATGACATACCCTATCACCGCCGCTATCATCGGGAGCATCAGGCGCTCCTGCGCAGCTCCATGGCGATGGCCGAATTGCGCCAACCCACCCTGACAGCCGAAGTCCGCCGACTGGACATCGACCTCCTCATTTTCGACCGGCATTTCCTGGAAAGTGGCATCCTGCCCGCCAGCTACAGCGCAGCCCTGCCCCCGCCACACCGCATCGCGCCATCGATCGACCGCATTGCCCCGTTACGCGCCGCTTCCTGCCGGGTGATCGAAACGCCCCAGTGGGTGGCGATATTCACGTCCTGTCTCAAACAGCCCGCCCCATAACCCTTTGACGCATCAGGACGGAAAGCGCCCCGCCTCCATCCACGACAAAATGGCCAGCGCCCCCCGTTCGGACGAAGATTGCGCGCCCGCCGACATGGTATAATCGAAAATCGACTGCTGCTGCGCACGATAATGCAGGCCACGTTCGCGATAGGCGGGCAACAGGGGGAAAAGCGCGTCCGCAGATCGCACCACATCCCCCGCGCTCCACGACAGATAGGGCAGCGCCTCATCCTGTGGGCGGCTATGCGTATCGATGAAGAAAGCGGGCCGGGGCCGGTAGAGAAATTCGTAAATCTGGCTGCTGACATCGCCGATATAGGCGTCACTACCCAGCGTATAGCTCATGTCGCAAAGACGCTCGCTGTCCACGTCGATATGGATGTTGGACAGGCCCCGCCAGCGCGGATCAAGGTCGGGCCGCCGCTTCATCACCCGATATTCCGGCGAGATATGCAGCTTCTTGCGGAACAGCATGATGTGCGGCGCGAATATCAGGTTGAAGTCGCGCCCCGCGCCAAATGCGAACCAGTTGATGATGGCGTGGCCATGGCCATACCAGCTCGACAGATAGGGATCGAAATGGGGATTATATAAAAATGTCGGCCGGTCATCGCTGAAAAAGGACGGCCGCGCGTCCCTGTCGATCAGGTCGAACTTGGGATAACCGATGATGGCGATAGCATCGGGCCGCGCCAGCCCATGGCTCAGCATTTCGTCGGCGACCTTCTGGCCTGACACCAGCATCGCGTCGAAATTCGCCATGGCGGGATGATAGGTCACGGACCGGTCGCCTGCACCATGGGGTATGAAGATGAACTGCGGACCGCCCCCCTTCCACTCCCGCTTCAGCAGCAGGCAAGTGCGTTCCGGGCTGACGATCACCGCCGCATTGCGCAGCGCGGCGGCGTGCCGCTTCAACCGCTCCATCCGCTCGGTCGGGGCGATCCGGTTGATCATCCGCAGAACCGGCCCGGCCCGACCAAGCCCCAGATCATACCAGATGATGCGCGAACCGGCCTCTTCGCCGACAATGTCCCGGACACCCTGCCCGATGGCGTGCGTGCCGAAAGCACAGACCAGCGGAAAATCCATGGGCTTGCCCGCCAGCGCGCGAACTATCCCGGCGGTGTGCGCCAGCTGATGCGTCGCATCATGATTGAACAGGAATATGACCGCTCCCGGCGGGATGGATTGGCAGCTGTCAGGCACACGCATGGCGGCGCTGGATAACCTCAATCAGGAACGGTCGCAATCCAGCGCCCAGCTGTTAGCTGCGACGATCATACCAGATCAACAACCTGCCGCCTTCGGAAAGATGCTTTTGCGCAACAATCCGCCCACGTGCACCCACATATTTCAGGAAGGCTTCTTCGGTATAATCGGGGAAAATATCTTCCCTTTGCGCCAGCAATTTGCGCACCATGGAATCCGCCTTGGGCGGGAATTCGATGACGCCGACCGGCGCCATGCCCATGATCCAGTCGACCGCCATTTCCAGCGGCACGTTCCGGCCGATGGCAATATGGTGAATGAAGGCGAGCGCCACCAGCGCATCCGCGCCGGCGGAACGTTCGCTCAACCCCTTGCGCTCAGCCTGCGCCCATCCTTGCGACGGGCTGGGGTTGGCGGCATCCAGCCACAGCGGAAGGAAGTTGCTCTGACTACCCTGGAACCGGTGATAGGCTCGTTCCAAAGCGCCATAGTCGAAATCGAAGCCGACCACCGACCGCGCGCCTGCTTCCAGCGCCGCCAGCGAATAGTCGCCCGAATTGCATCCAAGGTCGAACAGCAGCCCCGGCTGGGTCGCCGTCACCATCTCGCTGACGAAAGCGCGCTTGGCCGCCGCTTCGGACGTGGCGTAGCTGTTGTCCTTGGCATAGTCGCCCCAGACGGTTTCACCGCCTTTATGCTTCAGGCCGCCTATATACCGCCGCAACCCTTCCAACATGCCCTTCAGCGCCGCGCGCGGCAGTCGCCGCTCGCTCGGCTTGCCAGCAATCTGCCCCTTGCGAAGCGAACGGGTCTGCAACGCCGCCTGCGCCGTCACATGCGCCATTACCGTCCACGACAGATTGTGCCGCCAGCGCAGCAACGGAGCCAGATCCTCCGGCGCTATGCCCTCCAGGCTCCCGCGGAACCAATTATTGGGGGCAACGCCGAACTGCGACCAGAAAATCAGCGGGTTCAGGAATTGCATGCAGAACTGGCGATGGCCGATCCAGATGTCGCCATCCTTGTAGGGGATCAACGACCCATGATCGATGAACACGGGCCGATTGCCCAGAAACTGGATATTATAGGCCGTGGCGTCCGACAGGGCGAAACCGCCTTCCAGCGCCTCCAGCTGAACATCCAGATGATGGAGCGCCGCCTGCTTGTGCAGCGAAAAGCTCCATTCATAAGGGTAGGAGATGAAAGGAATGCGCGGGTGCTCCAGCACATAACGCGCTTTGCCCAGATCGCCGCCCAGCGACGCGGGATCACGCTCTTCCCACCCGACGAGCATGTCCTTGTCCACCAGCTTTTGCAGCAGACCGGAATCGCGCGCCGCTTCATAGGCGGCTGCTGCCGATGGCATGATCGCGCGGAAAACGCGATCGTCCTGAGTGAAAATGCGTCCGCCCGGATCGCGAAACGATCCGGCGTCATCGACCAGCTTTGTCGCCACGATCAGCTATCGCGCCGCGTGCCGTCCTTGCGGAGCGCAGAAGACACCGCATTTTTCATCTTCGCAATGAAGTGACGCCCGAACATGCCCGCAGCCGCAACACCGCCGATAACAGCCTGGATCAGCATGCTGCCGGTAGCGCCGTCAAGATAGGCAAGGGCCGGGCTACTAAGCGAGCCAATTACCAGCGCAAAGATGCCGAAGGGGACAAAAGATTTTTTCACTGATATTTCCCGCCTATGTCACTTTTATGAACAATTAGCGAAAATATATCCCGGCCACAACCTGGAATGATTGCCAGCGAACCGGCTGCTACCACCCTTGAGGCAAAAGGACTTTTGCGCGGGGAATGAAATCATCGTCTCCCAGATAGACGTGATTTCGATTCGCAGGCACGCCATGGGAAGTCGCCGAAAACCCCGACTGCGCATAATCCTTTACCAGCGCGGACACGGATAGGGCGGACGCATCCGTGCCCCCCGGAATTGCAGGTCCCCGCACTGCGAAAAGAGTGGAGAAATTAGCGATTTTCTCGCCGTCCGTCATCACTTTCGCCCGGTTTGCGAGCGGCTTTGCGTTGGTCATTCGGGACCCATGGTCGCCATGCACCACCATCACAAAATTTGAACCGGCGGGGGAACGACTGATCGCGCGATAGGCTTCCTGCGTTTTGCGCAAGGTGCACAGCAACTGGTCATAGCCCGCATTCTCGCGCGGCCCGAACGGGCCAGGATATTGACGGCGCATCCAGGCGCCTTCCTTCAATCGGCATTCGGGCGTCAGGCCAAATGGCGAATGCGGCAACAGGAAATGGCCGAAATAGACCTCTCCAGGCCTTGCCGCAGCCAGGTCGGCATTGAACCGATCAAAAGCCAGGGCAGCGTTGATCGGATTCATTCGAATTTCGGTCACATCGCGGACTGGCAGGGGCAAACCCAGCTTGCGCAGCAGGCCATAGGCCCGCTCTCCCAGCCGTCCGAGCGTTGGAGTGACGAGCTTGCGAAGAATGATTTCGGCCCGACTGCTGGTGGACAGTGACGACTTCGATACCGGACCAATATTTTGCGATTGATAGGTCAGGCAGTTGGTGACCGATGCTGGACTGCAAAGGTCGAGATATTCGGATTGATAGACTTTAACATGATAACCGCGTTTCCCCATCAGGTCGAAATAGGCGATCTTCTCGACCTTCTTTTTTTCCTGCTTTGGTCGGTCCGGTTCCTGCGGCTCGCCAAAATTCAGGATCTGGGGAATGGAATTCAGCGTATAGGCGAAATCGCTATGCGCGCGGGGATAGACCCGAAAATCATTGCCCAGATAGAAACGCTCCAGTTCGGCCCTCACGGCGGCCGTGCGCGGATTGTCCGTCGGCAATCCGTCCAGACCTGGATGTTCGTCCAGGATGAGATGAACGACCGCTGGCAAATCGGCGGAGGACGGGGCGGCTGCGGATTTGCGAATTTCACTCATGGCAGCTTCGCGGTGTTGCCCGACCCCTGCCAAACTCGCCATCGCTGTGACCAAAGCGGCCACGGTGATGAAAGGCAGCACGGATCTGCCGCTAAGGACAACCAGAGCGGCGATGGCAAGCCCGGTGGCAATTGGCCATGGCGCATTTGCCCCGGCAACATTGAGTGCCGTGGCGATCAGAACGCCTTCCAGCAGGGCGCGTAACCACCGGTGAGCAAACCCATATAGCCCGCCATAAATCAGCGCCACGCCAGCCAGCACCAGCAGCGCGATCCCCACTTCGGGCTTCGATAACGGGTAACCATGGAACAGCAGCAGGTTGAGCAGCAATGCGCCCATGACCGCGAGCGCGGCGACGGCTGCCCTCCATCCGCTGACCTTTACCCGCGCGGACGATGCCACCGGATCGCGCCGTTCTTCATCAACGCGCCCCGCTCCCGCTGCTTTTCCCGCCATTCGTCACCCTTCCCCCGCACGGCCCCATCCCGGCCGATCAAGGGCGGGACGATAGAAATGTCGATGCAGAAAGCAAGCGCGACGCCAAATCCCCTTCAAACCACCATCGTGGAAACCCACCATCCCGGCAGCGCCGCCACGGCCAGGCATGTGCCCAACGGCACGCGGGTCTGCCGGTCCACCGCCCTTCCCACCGCCAGGCTGGCCAGCACCGCCATCAATCCCAGGCTGGACGCCGCCAGCAATATGAAAGGCAGCGCCTGCCAGCCAAACCATGCGCCCAACGCGCCCAGCAGCTTGGCGTCGCCCAGCCCCAGCCCATCGCGCCCCCGCATCAGGCGATAGCCGGTCGCGACGACCAGCAGACTGGCATAGCCCACCCCCGCCCCGATCAGCCGGTCGGTCAGGATCGGGCTGGTAATCCACAGCCCGACCGTCAATCCCAGAAACGCGAGCGGCAGGGTCAGCGCGTCGGGCAGCCAGAAATGCCGCCAGTCGAGCACCGCCAGCACCAGCAGCATCCATCCAAGCAACGCCCATCCCGCTCCGACCAGCCCCGGCGCAAGGCCAATCGCCAGCGCACCGATGATGGCGCACGCGGCTTCCACGCGCCCATGCAGCGGATCGATCGCCGCCCCGCAGGTCCGGCAACGCCCACGCTGCGCCAGCGCGCTCAGCAACGGCACCAGGTCCAATATGCTCAGCACCCGCCCGCATCCGTCACAGGCGGAACGCCCCCGCGCCACGCTACGGCCATCGGGCCAGCGCAGGATCAGCGTCGCCAGGAAACTGCCCGCAATCGCCCCGGCGATCCCACCCAGGCAGGCGGCCAGCGGATCGATCACAGCGTCCCTTCGACCTTCAGCACGCGCGCTCCGCCCACGCCTGCAAATCCCGCCTTGGCCAGCGCGTCAGCCAGCGTCGCGTCCGCCGTCTCCACCCGCATCTCCGCCACATAGCGGCCCGACCGCCAGATGCGCAGGTTCAGCTTTTCCATGCCCGACTGACTGGCGAGCGGCAGCAGCAGCGCGTCGCCATCGCAACTCGCCGTCCCCGACAACCCCTGGCTCAGGTTCAGGCCGGGGAACTGCCCCGCCATCTGCGCCTTCACCCGCCCTTCGGCATGGCCGCACCGGTCGCCAGAGAAATAGGCGCTCACATCCTCCATCACCAGGCTGCCGATCGGCAACGGCGCGAAGGTCCGCCCCAGCGGCACCACGCCCGTCACATCATCCACGCCCGCCCGGCCGAACCCGACCGTCAGCGCACCGCTGATATCGTCCGCCGCGCCGCTGCGCCGCTCTATGTCGAACCGCGCTCGGCCCATCAGCAGCGACACAGGCGAAAGCGCCGCGCGCACCGACCCCAGCGGCATCGTCCCCAGCATCAGCTGGTCGATCCGCCCGCTCCATATCGTGCCCCGCACATCCCGCGCCGCGACGCCGACCCGCTCCACCCCCGCGAGGCCCAGAGCGATCCGCAGCGGCATGAACAGAATGAACCCCAACGCGAACAGCAGGATCAACGTCAGCCGCGCCCGACGCGGCAGATGAAGCCCCATCATTGCCCTGCCCCCCGCACCAGCACGGCCTGCACCGAAAGGCTGCCCTGCGTGGCGGAAGGCCGCGCGCTGATCGTATCGACCCGAACCCCCTGCGCCTCCAGCGCCGCCAGCCAGGAAAACAGCGCCACCGGCCGCACCGACGCCATGGCGATCTCTACCCGGTTCGCCCCTTGCGCCTGCGCACGCTCCAGCGTCAGCCCCGCCTCGCCAGCCGCCTGCCCGATCAGCTGATCGACCGGAGCCACAGCAGCCACGCTGGCAGCATTGCGGGGCAACGACTTCAGCAGCTTAACCTTCGTCCTGATGTCGGCATTGCGGTCGGTCGCCTGCGCCAGCGCGTCACGTGCAGAGCGCTGCCCCGCCTGCAACGGCCACAGCACGCCAACCCACAGGATCACCACCGCCAGCATGGCGACCATGACGCCCAGCATCCATTGTTCGCGGGGCGACCGATCGTCCCACAGGCCCTTCATCCGTTCCATCATGATTGCACCGTTATGTCCGCCAGCGTCCGCCCGCCCGGATCCTGGGATGGGGTCGCCGTTATCGTGAAGCCCGCCGCCTGCAGGGCGATCAGCACCCGATTGATCTCATCCGCCTTCGCCGCAGCCATCGTCGCGCGGATCATGCCGTCGGGATCGCGCGACAATGCCGTCAAAGACACGCCCGGTTCGGCCTGGATCGCCGCCAGCAACCCGGCGACCGGCGCGGTAAAGGCATAGGCCCCCGCGCCGCGCTCGGCCAGCCGCCGGTTCATCTCCGCCTCGGCCACGTCCAGATTGTCTGCCCCCGGCGCCACCTCCCGCGCCAGCGTCAGGCTTTCCGCATCCAACCGGCCCGCCGTCACATGCTCGCGCGCCATGCCGATCAACGCGATCATCAGGCTAATGATCAGTATCAGCCCGCTCCACAACATGATCCGGCCCAGTGTCCGCTTGTCGACCGAACGGCGCACCCGCTTGGCAAAATCCCCCTGACGCAGGTCCAGCGGCGGATCGGCCAGCGCGGCCACCGCCGTCGCCATCACCTGTTCGGCAGGCACGTCGCGCACCGGCGCATCGCCGACAATCTGCGCCATCGCAATGTCGCCGGGCAGCGCGAAATCCACCCCCCGCAACAGCATTTCGCCGCCAACCACGCCCCGGCTGAACCCTTCATCCGGTTCGGGCAGCAACAGGGCCGCAGGCACGATGATATCCGGGTCCAGCCCATGATGCTGCGCCCACAGCAGCCAGTGCTGCAAATCGGCCCGCGCCGCCACCGCGACGATATGCGGGCGCGCGGGGTCTTCATTGCGATCCGCCACCGCGAACAGCTGATCGGCGGGCACGATCCCCGTCGCCAGCGCCGCCAGTCGCGCCGCGGCTCGGCCCTGACGCGGCGGCAGGTCGGGATGACGCGTCCAGTGCAAAGTCACCAGCGCGGCGGGCGGCACCAGCATGACCACCGCGCCCTGCGGCAACTCCGTCAATCCGCATTCCGCCAGCCAGTTCGCGCCGGTCCCCTGCTGCACGACCGCGCCATCGACCACGCGCGTCCACAACGGTTCACCCTGTTCGGCCAGAAAGGCGATCAGTCCGTCGCGGACAATCATGCGCCCGCTCCCCAGCTGCGGCGGATCAACCTTGCCGGATTTTCCCGCGCATCCACCAGCGCCTGTTCGACCACCTCTGTTCCCCCGACGTCCACCGACACTTCCACCCCGAAAAATCCTGTCGTCAATTTGACCTGCTGCCCGACTTCTTCCAGCGGGTTGATCCCCTGGCGCGCCAATGGCGCCCAGAATTGCACCGTGCTGCCGTAACCTTCCGCAGGCCGCCGCGCCAGTAGCTCGCGCGCCTGCCCAACGCTGATCTGCCCTTGCAACAACATCGCGAACAGGGGAGCCTGCGACGGCAACAACGTGTTGATGTTGATCGGCGACAACTCCGCTGTCGGCAATGCACAAACCCAGGGCCGCGCCACATCGTAAATGGCGGGCGTCACACCCGCGACAGCCCGCAATTCGCTGGCATCGATCATGAACCGGTTGGCGGCGCGATAGGGACGGGCCGCCTGCGCATAGCTTTCATCCTCCGCCCCGCCCGGCTGCGGAACGCTGTCCGTATCGATCCAGTCGCCCAACGACGCCGCCGCCACCTGCGCCTGCCGCGCGTCCACGCCCAACGTCTGCAACAACGCCTGAAACTGCAATATGCCAACCGGGCGAACCTTCAGATTGGCCTCATTCTCGCCCACCACCACGCTGTTCAGGTTGAAACAATTGCCGCCATCCGTCACCCGCGCGGTCGCCATCCCGCCGGGCACCGCAATGGGCTGCGCCGTGCCCATCCAATTGCCCGCCAGCGTCGTCTTTCCGGGATTGGCCGCGACCAGATCGCCAATCCTGATCCGCGCAATCTCCGCGCCCGCGTCGGCAAAGGCGCGCGCCTGGTCGATCGATCCGCCATTGCCGGTCATGCGCGTCGCCAGCGCCAACCGCTCCAGCGCGGTGGCAGCGACCACCGCCATGACAGCGACCAGCAACAGGACCGTCAGCAGCGCCGCGCCCCGCTCATCGGACCGGGGACCGTCAACCAACGGCTGCCTCCCGTTCCACAACGGGCGTTTCCGCTGGGCCGGGTCCGACCAGGAAACGCAATGTCACCGGGGGTTCGCCCGTGCGCGTCACGGTCATTTCGACCGCGCGCGGCATCAGGTCGGGCTGGGTCGGCGTCCACGCCCCGCGCCATTCCCCCTGCGCATCGCGAAAACGCAGCGCCACATCATCGACATGGTCCAGCAGGACGGCAGGCTCATCGCCCGCAGCGCCATCGACCTGCACATAGGTGCGCCGCTCCAGCCGCCCCTGCCGCACCCAATATTCTACCTTCTGTAACGAAGGCCGCGGCATATCGCCCAGATTGTCCCAGCCGCCACGCACGAACTGCATGACCGGCACGGCCTCATCCTCTCGATGCGACCAGAATGCCGGGGCCAGCGTCCCCGTTTCGGTGCGGCTGATGCGCGGCACCGCCTGCCCCAGATCGGCGGCCAGCGCCCCACCGGCACGCTGCACCGCCGCCAGATCATCCAGCCTTGTCTTGATCTGCGCCTGCGCCGACACGCTGTTTCCCAACAGCAATACGCCCGCCGCCGCCAGCATGGCAAAGATCATCAGCGCGACCAGCAGTTCGATCAGGGTAAAGCCGCCCTGCCCTTCCGCCAAAGTCGATCCGCTGGTATCGCTCCGCATCATGGCATCACCCGGACAAAGCTCAGCACGACCGGCGACGACCCGGCCTGCCCGTCCACCTTCAGGTCGACCTGCAACAGCCGCTTGTCGTCCATCGCCTTGACCTCGCGCTGCCAGCGCCAGCGGCGGCCACCATTGTCCACTTCACCCTCTTGCGTGCCCAGCGATGGCGGCGCGGGGTCGGTCTGCATATCCACCATCAGGTTGCGCGCGACGATCTGCCCCAGCGCCTTGCTGTCCAAATCCGCCGCTGTCCGCAAAGTCACCCCCTGCAACCGCACAAGAGCCAGCGCGGCCAGGCTGAACACCGCCAACGCAACCAGCATCTCCAGCAGCGTAAACCCCGCGTCCGTCCCCCCCCGTGTTCCTGCGCAGGCAGGAACCCAGTCCCGACGACGCGACAATGCACGCCCAAGCCACCCTTGCTCAACCACCGACCATGACCTTCCCGGCCATATCGACCGTCACCGCCACTCGCTCCGCTTCACGCGCCAGCGTCACGGTCATGGGGTCGGTGGGCAGGCCCGTTCCATCGAACCCGATCTGCTGCCGCCCGTCCTTCCCCACCAGCGCGCGCGTGCCGGGCTTCCAGTTGGCGCTGACAAAAGGCTTGTCCTCCACAGCCACCCATTGCCGCCCCTCACGCCGCTGAAAGCCATATCCCGACGCGGAAACCCACACGCCCATGGGGCGGGACGTGACGACCGCTTCATCGCGCGCGGCGGCAACGCGCGCGGCAAAGCGGTCGGCATCGTCCACCACCCGTCCACGCGGATCGGGCATGGCGATCACGACGGCAGCCGAAATGAAGCCGATGATCGTCAGCACGACCATCAACTCGATCAAGGTGAAGCCATTCACCTTGGCCCGGCGACGCCCTTCAACTTCGCTCAAAGCCAACGGACGAACCTTCGGCTCAAAGCTCGCTGGAAAATATATCCGCATTCTCACTCTCGCCGCCCGGCTGGCCATCGGCGCCCAGCGAACTGATGTCGAACGCGCCCTTTCGTCCCGGCACCGCATAGCTGTAGGCGCGGCCCCACGGGTCATCGGGCAGCTTCTTGATATAGCCGCCCCGCCGATAACGCTGCGGCTGCGCCAGCGACGCAGGCGGATTGATCAGCGCCTGCAAGCCGTCGGTCTGTGCAGGGTAGCTCAGATTATCCAGCCGATACTGCTCCAGCGCCTGTTCGATCGTGGAAATGTCCGCCTTCGCCTTTTCAACGCGGGCTGTATCGGTGGCCGGAATGACGTTGATCGCAACAATCGTCGCCAACAGGCCGATGATCACGATGACCACCATCAGCTCCACCAGGGTAAAGCCATTTTCCCCGCTGGGCACTTCGTGCTCCTGCGAAGGCAGGAGCCCAGTCCCACCATCCGAATATTCGCACCGACGATCACCCAACTCGCACTCCTGCGAATGCAATCGAGCGAAACGGGTGCCTCGCGAAAGCCCAGTCCCACGCTCTGAACCAGGCTCCTGCCTGCGCAGGAGCACGTCGCTCACCAACTTCATCTGGATATTCATATAAACTCCTTCAGGCCCCCGTAAGGCTCTGCAATTGCAGGATGGGCAGCAGGATGGACAGGATGATGACGGCGACAATGCCGCCCATCAATATGATGATGACGGGTTCCAACATGGCCAGCGCGGCGGACGTGAAACTGTCAAACTCCCGCTCCAGATAATCGGCCGCGCGTTCCAGCATCGTGTCCAGCCGCCCGGCGCTCTCGCCACTCGCGGCCAGATAGACCAGCAACGGCGGGAATACCCCCGCCCGCCGCAGCGCCGCCGACAGGCTCCCGCCACCGCGAATGGACTCGACAATCTCCTCCGACGCCTGCCGCAGCACCCGGTTGTGCACCGTCTGCGTGGTCAGCACCAACCCCTCCATCAGGGGAAGTCGGCTCGCCACCATCGTCGATAATGTCCGCGCCATCCGGGCGGCATGCAGATCACGGATCAGACGGCCCAGCAAAGGCAGCCGCAGCATCATGCCGTCGAACCGATAGCGAAAGCCCTCTACCTTCAACGCCCGCCAGAACCCGACCGCGCCAAGGACCATCAATATCGCAAGCAGCCACCAGTAACCGGCCAGGAAAGCCGAAAGCCCCATCACCATCCGCGTCAGCAGCGGCAGGTCCTGTCCCACCGTATCGAATTGCTCCACGACCTTGGGCACGACAAAGATCATCAGCGCCGCGACCACGGCGACTGCGAAAACCGCCAGCACGCTGGGATAGGCGATGGCCGTCAATACCTTCGACCGGATGACCGCCTGCCGTTCCATCAGGTCGGACAGCCGTTCCATGATCGTGGGCAGGCTGCCCGAACTCTCGCCCGCCGAAATCATCGCGCGATACAGCGGCGGAAAGCTTCTTGGCTCCGCACCCAGCGCGTCGGCCAGCCTTCGACCCTCCATCACGCCGGAATGCACCTTGCCCACAATGGCCTGGACATGCCCATGTTCGCTTTGCCGCCCGATGGTGCGCAGCGCCTCTTCCAGCGGACTGACTTCGATCAGAGTCGCCAGTTGCCGGGTGAACAGCGTCAATTCCTTCCCCGACAGCCGGGGCGCGCGCAGCGACAGCCCGGCCCGCTTGCGCGCGACCTCCGCTGCGCCCGCTTCCAGCCGGACGACAAACAGCTTGCGCGCATCCAGACGGGCGCGGGCATCTTCGATCGTCGCCGCCTTGACCGATCCCTTGCGTTCCTTCCCCGCCGGATCGATGGCGATATAATCATATTCAGCCATCGCCGATGGTTTCCACCTCGGCGGCATCGCGACGCGACACGCGGATCGCTTCTTCCGCCGTGGTCTGCCCATCGCGCACCAAAGCCCGCGCCGCGGAACCCAGATTAGGCGCGTTCAGGAAAGCATGGCGCGCGATCAGCGATTCATCGCCGCCATCGTTGATCAGGCGGCGGATGGTGTCATCCACACGGATCGCCTCGAACACGCCGATCCGTCCCTTGTATCCCGTGCCGTTGCATTCCTCGCATCCACGCGCGCGATAGATGATCGTTCCGGGGTCGAAACCAAGTAGCGCGCTGGCCGACTTGTCCGCCTGCACCGGCTCCCGGCAATGCTGGCACAACCGCCGCACCAGCCGCTGGGCGACGACCGCGCGCAGGGTCGACGCCAGCAGGAACGGTTCGACCCGCATGTCCCGCATCCGCGTGATCGCGCCCACCGCATCATTGGTATGCACGGTCGACAGCACCAGATGGCCCGTCAACGAAGCCTGCACCGCGATCTCCGCCGTTTCACGGTCGCGGATTTCGCCCACCATCACCACATCGGGGTCCTGCCGCAGGATGGCGCGCAAACCCGCCGCGAACGTCAGCCCGACCTTCGCATTGACCTGCGTCTGGCCAACCCCCTCCATCGCATATTCAACCGGGTCCTCGACCGTCAGTATGTTGCGCGACCCGTCATTCAGCGTGCGAAGCCCCGCATACAGCGTCGTCGTCTTCCCCGACCCGGTCGGCCCGGTAACCAGGATGATGCCATTCGGTTCTTGCAATCCCTCGCGAAAAATCCGGTCCGCCGCCCCCGCCATGCCCAGCAGGTCCAGGTTCATGCCCGCATTTTCCTTGTCCAGAATGCGCAGCACCACCCGCTCGCCCGCCCTGCTGGGCAGGGTGGATACGCGCACGTCCAACAGCTTTCCGCCCAGCGTCAGGCCAATGCGACCATCCTGCGGCACGCGCCGCTCAGCAATGTCCAGCCGGGCCATGACCTTGATGCGGCTGACGACTACCGGAGCGACATGCGGCGGCATGCGCAACGTTTCGCGCAGCACGCCATCGACGCGCATCCGCACGATCAGCCCCGTTTCATATGGCTCGATATGAATATCCGAAACACCCTGCCGTGCCGCTTCGGCAATTATGCCGTTGATCAGGCGGATGGCCGGCGCATCGTCCGCGCTGTCTAGCAAGTCGTCCGCCGTCGGAATATCCGCCGCCAATATGTCCAGTTCGTCCGCGCCCACGTCCAGCGACCCCGCCATGGCGGCGGCGCTTCCCTCCATCGCATAATGGTCGGACAGGTGCCGGTCGAACTGCGGTCCATCGACAAAGCGCACGTCGAAGCTGCGCGCCAGATGCCGCCGGACTTCCAGCAGCACGCGCGGATTACTCCCCTCCCGCACCGCTATGGTCAGCCTGTCGCCTTCGGGCGGCAGCATCACCACGCCATGTTTGCGCGCAAAGACATAGGGTATGTCGACAGCGCGCGGCGCGGCGTTGATGTCGGTTTCCGCTTCGCTCACCGCTGCCCCCCACTTGCCGGAATATCCACCGGCCGCACCACGCCGCTCGACTGCCGCATCGTCGGCTCGATCACTTGCGCCGGGGCAGCAGCCGCAGCGGCAGGCTCCACCACCGCATCGCCCGGCTGCATCGGAGCCGGCGGCGTCGCGCCCATATAGTCGCGCACCAATTCATCGATGCCCGGTTCGGCATCCGGGTTGCGCGCCAACTGCATGCCCCGGACATAGCCATAGCGCTGCTGCGTCAGCTTTTGCGCATCCTCCTTCGACCGCAGGATCGTCGGACGGATAAACACCATCAGGTTTGTTTTCGTCCGGCTCTTGCTGCGCGACTTGAACAGCTCGCCCAGCCCCGGAATGTCGGACAGCAGCGGGATGCGCTCGATCGTCTTGCGCTCATTGTCGTCCAGCAACCCGCCCAGCGCCAATATCTCGCCATCGTCCACCGTCACCATCGTCTCGATTTCGCGCTTGTTGATGATGAGGTCGCTATTATTGTTGCTGACCGGCCCGGCGACGCTGGACACTTCCTGGTGCAGGAACAGCTTGATCGCGCCACCCGTATTGATCTGCGGCTTCACCTCCAGCTTGATGCCGACATCCTGCCGCTGGACCGTGCGGAACTGGTTGTCGAAATTCTGCGACAGCGCCTCGCCGGTGGTGATCGGCACCTGCTGCCCGACCAGAATCGACGCCTTCTGGTTGTCCATCGTCATGACGGACGGCGTAGACAGGATATTGCTGTCCGTGTCCGACCTCACCGCATTGATGATCGCGCCGAAAATGCCGTTACTGCCCAGCCGCGTGGCGACCCCGCCAAAACCGCCGGTCGCGTTCATCAGGGTGTCGACCGCCGCCTGCTGCAACGTCCCGGCCAGCGCGCTATTCTCGGTCGTGGTCGTTGTTGTCGTCACCCCGCCATTGACGACGGTGGTCGTCGACTTGCCCAGCTCATTGGCCCCGATCGCGCCTGCAATCGTCAGCAAATTGGGCGATGCGTTGGAATAGTTGGTCGCGGCAAAGCCCGTCTTGGTGCTGCCGATCAGGAATTGCACGCCCAGCTTCCTGGCCGCCGCGTCGCTGATCTCGACGATGATCGCCTCCACCAGAACCTGCTCGCGCCGGGTGTCGATCTGGCGGATCGTTTCGCCCAGCATACGCTGCACATCGTTGTTCGCGGCGACGATGATGGCGTTCGCGCCTTCATAACGCGTGACGATGGCTGGCCCCCGCGTGGAAATCCCGTTGCCGCCCGCCCCGCCGCCCGACACGCCGATAGCGGCGGCAGGCGCGGGTGCCGCCCCATCCCCGCCTGCGGGCGCGACCGCCGTCACCGGCTGGCTGGTGGATTGCCCGACCAGTTGCTGCAACACCGGCAACAATTTTTCGGCGTCGGCATGTTCCAGCCAATAAACACGTATCTCGGTCCCGCTCGCCGCCTGCCGGTCAAGATCGCGGGCCATTTGCGCCAGCCGCGTGACGGTCCCGGCGTCACCCCGGATAGCCACGGCGTTGCTGCTGTCGATGGGCACGATCGTCGCGGCGCGCACGGCCCCTTCGCCGCTGCCGCTCTGCACCAGCGCCTGAAGCGATGTCGCAATCTCGCGCGCGCCCGCATTACGCAGCAGCACCGTCTGGGTCGCTGCCGTGTCCCGATCGATGCGCGCGATCACCTGCCTTATGCGCCCGATATTGTCGGCATAGTCCGCCACGACGACGCTGTTGCCAGCGCGATTGGCCGTCACCGATCCATCCTTGCTGACCAATGGCCGCAACGTTTCCAGCGCACTGGCCGCATCGATGGAGCGCAGGCGGAAAACTTCCGTCACGAACTGATTGCGACTGCTCGACCGCCCGACAAGGCCGGGCTGTCCGGCCGCTCCATCGGCGGGCTGAATGCGGTAGGCCCCACCCGGCCCCGGCACGGCGACCAGTCCATTGGCGCGCAGGGTCGACAGGAAAATCTCGAAATATTCCGATCGCGACAATGGCCGGTCGGTCACGACCGACACTTTTCCCTGCACGCGATTGTCGATGATGAATGTTCGCCCGGTGACGCGCGCTGCGTCCTGGATGAAGGCGCGAATGTCGGCGTCCCGCACGTTCAGCGTTTGCTGGGCCATTGCGGGTGGCATGATCGGCGCGGCCAGCACCATGGCGAGCGCGGCGGAAATAAGGAGTTTTCTGGTCATTGGCCTTGCAGGATCAGGTTGATCGTAGCGAGGCCAGCGCCTCGTTCTACGGTGAGGGAAATGCGCGCGCCCGGCATGATCTTGCCTTGCAACGCCTGCAGATCACTGGCCGAACCCACTGGCTGGCCATCAATCTGGGTGACGACATCGCCGGGCTGGAAACCGGCATTCTGGAACGACGGCCCCTTCGCGGACAGGATCAGTCCGGTGATGCGCCCATTTTGCAGTCGGGGCGTGAACCCAATGTCACGCTTCAGGCCGTCCGCGCCCGGATTGTCGATCCCCGCCACGCTGGCCGGACCTTCACCATCCGCCGATCCGGGGACAGGAGCAGCGGGCGCGGGCTGCGACTGGTCCAGGAAGACCTGTTCCTCCGCCCCGCCCCGATCGATTATGATATGGTCGAACGCCACGCCTTTCAGCACGACCCCCGGCATGATCTCGTCCCCGATCGCATAGCTGTTCTGCACGTCGTCGGGGCCAGCAACGATGGCGGAGCCAAGCCCCGATCCTTCGTTCAGGCGGATGCCATAGACCTTCAGCGCCAGGGATGTGACGACACCGCCATTGGCCGCTTGCGCCGGGACACCGCGATTGAAGGGATCAAATGTGGAAAACAGCCCCTGCCGCGCTTCGACGCTCGGAAATTGCGCCTGCCGTCCCGCCCAGGGACCAAAGCTGCCGACCGGCGTCAGCACGGCCAGCACCAGCCTTGCACATTGCAGCGCAACAAGCGCCAGCAACAGCTTCTCAGCCACGGCCAACCAGTCGACAGGTTTCAGGCGGCGGCCCCAACCCCCTATATTGTCGGTGAATGGCACCCGCATCGGCCTGCTTGTCCCCCTTGTTACCCCCGCCTGCTAGAAACTTGTTCTTACGGCTGAATGACAGTCATGTGACGTGAATGTGACAGGGCGCAAATGGCCAGCGACGATGCTTGCTTTTCCAGCGCCGAACGATAGCGTGGCCCCGATTTTCCTTCATATTCGGACTCTTCATGCCTTCCGATCATCCGCCCACGGCGCCCGACGCAGACCCCGCGCGGATCGCGGCCCATCCACGCGTTCAGCGTGTGCCCAGCCGTGACCTGACGCTCTTCATCCAACGCGATTTTCTGGCTCCTGCGGAATGCGCCGCCTTGATCGACCGGATCGAACACAGGCGGCGGCCTTCCACCATCGCCGACGCCAACGGGGACACTGTTTTCCGCACCAGCGAAACCTGCGACCTTGATATGGCGGACCCTTTGGTGGCGCAGATCGACGCAAGGCTGGCCGCCTTCACCGGGATCGATCCGGCCTATGGCGAACCGATTCAGGGCCAACGCTATACGGTGGGTCAGGAATTCAAGGCGCACACCGACTTTTTCGATCCCCACGGTGCCGATTACCCGCGCTACTGTTCAGTATCGGGCAACCGCACCTGGACACTGATGGTCTATCTCAACCAGCCGCACGCAGGAGGCGCGACCCGCTTTGTAAAGATCGGCAAGACGGTGCAGCCCGAAACCGGCAAGCTGCTCGCCTGGAATAATCGCAACGACGCCGGACGTTGCAACGACGCCAGCATGCACCACGGCATGAAAGTGCGCAGCGGCGTCAAACATATCATCACCAAATGGTATCGCGAACGGCCCTGGGGCTAAGGTCCTCGCATCGCTTTTCGCGGAAAACCGTTTCCCACTTTTCCGGGCGATACTCTAAATCTCAACCCCAGAAAGGCTTGGCATCCGCCAGTTCGGCATGCGCTTTCGCGGCCCCGGCGATCAACTTCTTCCTGCCCTTGCCGCCCAATGCGTCTGACTGTTTACTGATGTCGATATTGTAACGCCTGAACAGGTCCGGCCAGCTGACCCTGTCGTTCAACGCGCCCAATTGGTCCTGAAGCGCCTCCAACGCATCGATGAAGCTCGCGTGACGTTTGCGATTCTTCTTTGTCCCACTGAACAGGCCCTCGAAAAATTCCGAAGCGTAACGCAGCTTCTTGGCCTTCTTGCGCACGGCGTGCCGATGTTCGTCATCCAATTTGGCCATGTGGCGGCCATGCTTCACCACCCATCGGTGGAAATGCTGCAGCCGGTCCGCCGCGAACGCCTCCACCGATAGCCTGCCTGACTGCAGCGCGACATCCAGTGCCAGCCATTCCACCAGGTCGATCATCAACGCCCGCGCACGGCGCGAACCCAGCGCCTCAAGCACGTCGGCATGCACCCGTTCGCGAACGGCCTCTATCTGTTCATGCAGGTCGCCAGGCTCGACCCCTGCGATCAATACGTCCAGATCACGCGCTTCACCCATCATCTGCGCCAGCCAGCGCAGCTCATCCTGAAAATGAACGGCCCGCCGCGCCTCGATCATCGGCTTGAACAGGGTGATCGCCGACCGAAGACGCCTGATCGCGACCCGCGCCTGATGCAGCGCATGCGGATCATAATGATCGATCAGCAGCGCTTCATTCAGCCGATAATGGCGCACACAGGCGCGCGCGATGCTCTTGAAAGCCTGGCCGGGGTCGCTGCCCGGCTTCAGGTCGACAGGTTCCGCCTTGAACGAAACGGGCGCCGCGTCCAGCAGGCGATAACCCCGTTCGGCCTTCGCGGCGATGCCCAGCCGGACAGGCGCGACCGCATCGATCCGGCGCGCCAGCGCGAACAATGCGGACGGGTCGCCCGCTTTCAGTTCCAGCTCGATCTCGCAGATCGACGCCTCGCGCTCGCCCGCGCGGACACAGCCCTTATCCAGAACCATTTCGACCCGGTCGGACTGCTCCTCCAATATCCAGGCCTGTCGTTCGACATCGACATGAAAGACTGGCTCAATCGATTCCGCCGCACCGCCTAACGCCGCCGCCAGCGGCGTGCGCGTGTCGATCACCGGCCTGTCGTCCGCCACCGGCATTTCCCATTCGCCACGCGCGAACAGCCCGCCGCCACTCTCCCCATGATCGGCTTTCACCGTCTGCACCCGCTTGTCGCCGCACCGGCGGATGCGCAGGCTATAGCCCCGATCGCGCAATTGCCGGTCGGGCGTATCGAAATAGATTGCGCTCAATTCAGCCCGATCGCCCCCGTCGGGGATCAGCGACGACTGCTCAAAGGCGCCCACGGCCTCCTGCGGCAATTCCAGCTTCAGCTCGATTTCCCGGTTCACGGCCTGGCTCCGCACATGCGCAGCTACCTAGCACGGCGAAGCAAAACGCGCGAATCCCGGACATGGCAAAACGGCCGACCCGCACTGGACGGATCGGCCGCTTCCTCACGCCTCTAACCCCAGGTCAGAAGGCTACAGTCATCGAAGCCGCAATCGTCGTTCCAATCTTGTAGCGGTTGTAGAACACCTTGTTCCCTCCCGCTTCCTGGAACTCCTGGAACTTGCGCCCTGTGATGTTGCGCGCCTCGAACTTGAACTCGCTGTTGATCCCGCCGGGCAACAGCACCGCCTGTCGCGCGACGAAGTCCAGCGTCAGGCCGGGCTTTTCCTTGATGTCGGGCTGCAGGTTGGGACCACGGCTGGTGACACGCGGGCTGGCATAGGTCAGCAACAGCGTCTGCTGCGACAGCCTGTCCATATCCTCCAGGCCGATCTGGAAATTCACCAGATGATCCGACTGCCCCGTCAGCGGAGCGCCATCCTGGAAATAGTCCGACGCCGCGGGCAGAGGGCCTGTGGTGTAGCTATAGGGGATGGTCGTATCGCCAGCGCTCACCTTCAGCTTCGACTGGGTATAGGTGTAGTTGCCGATCAGCGCGATGCGGCGGCTCTGCAGGAACGGCGAATCCGTCCAGCGGTCGAGCGGCAGATATTTCTGCGCCTCGAACTCCGCGCCATACAGCTGTGCTTCGGGCGCGTTGGCAAAGCTCGTCGTCACCGCATAGGTGTCGGTGATCGTGGTAAAGGTTTCGATCGGGTTCTTGATCTTCTTGTAGAAGGCCGCAGCAATCAGCCGTTCGTCACGCCCCATATACCATTCGGCGCGCAGGTCGGCGTTCCACAATTCGCTGTCCTGCAGGAACGGGTTGCCGCGATAGAAGCGGTTGGATTCCGTATCCAGATAGGGCTGCGCGATCAGCTCGCGGAATTGCGGGCGGGCGATGGTCTTCGACCCGCTGGCCCGGAACTGCAGTCCCTTTGCCGCTTCGACCGTAACCGTCACGGCGGGCAGCCAATAGTCCTTGCGGATCTGGTTGAACGGCGTCACGCCCGTGTCATAGACATCGATGCCCGTGACCGACTGTCGGCCCTTTTCATACCTGACCCCTGCGTCGAACGACACACCCGGCAGCACCGACGCCTTGACCTGAGCATAGCCCGCATGGGTCCGCATCGCCGCTTCATAGACCGGATAATTGCCTGAAAATTCCAGCAGGCTGATATCGAACAGCTGGATCGACGCATCCGACAATAGATAGTCGGGGCGCAACTGCTGCACCGGCACCGGCAGGTTGGTCGCATCGAAATGCAGTTCGTAGCGGGAAGACGTCCGCTTCGTGTCGCTGAACGCATAGCCAATCGTCGCTGACAGATCGCGCGAGAACTTGTAGCTCAAATCCCAGCCTGCCGACCATAGATCCTCATTCAGGTCGCTGAAGGTGATCGAAGCATCGCCGCGCTGGCGGTTCAGCGCATTGACAAAGCGATCCCCCACCGGGTCGGTCGCCAGGTCGCGGTTGGTGCGGACATAGATGAACTCACGCTCATAGGGCGCTTCCCGCTGCGAATTGGCATAGCCGCCGCGCACATCCAGGCTGATCGCCTCGCCCAGCTTGAACTCGCCCACCATCTGGGTGTCGATCAACTGCCGTTCGTACCAGCCCGTCTGCTGGGTCAGATAGTCCGCGCCCTGAATCTGGCCGTCATTCTGGCCGATGGCGATGGCGCTCCGCTTCAACGTGTCGCGGATATACAGGTTGGTCCAGCGCATCTTCTGGTCGCCCAGTTCCAGGCCGACGCCCAGCAGGCCGTTCACCGTCACCTCATTTTCGGTGCTGATCTGCTGGTTATTCCTGCCTGCACCCGCGCCGACATCCAGCGACGCCTGCTGCAACGTATCGCGCGTGCGCCATTTGTTGCTGTAGGAAGCGGTAGCCAATATCCCCAACCGCCCATCATCGCCCACATCGACCGCGGTGCCGCCATTGAGCGACGCGGAAAAGTTGAACGGCAGGCTGTTGGTGCGCTGAACCACCGAAGTGTCGGCATTCTGGAACTGCATCGCAATGGCGCGCAAGTCGGCGCGCGGCATGTTGGGAAACGGCGTGCCGCTGCCGATGGCGTCGCTCAACAACGGCGGCAGGTCGCGCGTCCCGTCGTCAAAGCCGGTCCAGTCCGACTTGCTGCCATAATGGGTATAGCCCAGCTGGCCCGAAGTTTCGGTATTGGCCGAACTGCCCAGCGTGACTTCCAGAAAGCTTTCAACCGGGATCGCCTTGGTCGTCAGGTTGATGACGCCGCCGCCGAACTCACCGGGAAAGTTCGCCGAAAAGCTCTTTTGCACCATGGTCGATGCGATGACGCTGGTCGGAAACAGGTCCAGCGGCACCACTCGCTTCAGCGGTTCCGGGCTGGGCAGCGGTGATCCGTTGAGCAGCGCCAGCGAATAACGGTCGCCAAGGCCGCGAACATAGACAAATCCGCCGGACACGACCGACAGGCCGGTCACGCGCTGCAACGAACCGGCGATGTCGCCTTCGCCCGTGCGCTTGATGTCGGCGGCGGACAGCACGTTCACCACCTGCGGCGCGGCCTGCGACACGTTGCTGGTGCGGCGGCCGGTCACGATGATGTCCGAACCGGGGACGGAAATGTCCACATTGCCGGTCTGTGCGTCGGCTTCTTCCGATGCGGTCGGAACGCCGGCTGCCGGTGCGGTATCGGTCGCGGTCTGCGCCATCGCCGCCGGAGCGGACAGCGCGGTTGAAATCAGGAGCATGCGCGCCAGGCTGAGCGGCTTCGACATGGCTTAAAGTCCCCCTTGGGAAAATTCTTGTGCAAACAAGGCGGGGAAGCGTCGATCCAACGCTCCCCCGCCCCTGTTGAGGTCAGTCGATCAGGTCGTCGGGATGGCGGTGCAATCGCCGCTGGCGGAACCGAAGCTCGCCGTTACGGAATTGCAGGTCCAACCGGCATACCAGTTGTCGCTGCTATCCTTCACCGCGCCGACATAGTTGGTGGTGTCGAACGCCGCGTCGATCGTCTTGGGATCGGTCGCCGTAAGGGCGGTTTCGGTCGCGCCGTTGATGAACAGGCTGGTCAGCGACGGATTATAGCTGATCGTGCTGTTGGCACCGGCTTCGAAAATCGACTGGACCGCCGTCGCATCCACGCCACGGCTGCCCTTGTAGGGCGTGCCGTTGCACTGCATCGCCACCGAAATATAGCGGGGCTTGCCAGCATCCTGCAGCGCCGGGTCGGCGTCGCGCACCGTCGTGGTGCTGTCGATACGCAGGCAGCTGTTGGTCGGCGCGACGATCAGGCCGTTGACCAGCGTCAGGTCCGCGCCGCCGCGCAGCAGCATGGCTGAACCATTGCTGCCCGTCGTCGACCGATGGATGTAGGTGAAATTGGCCATCTTCAGATATTGGCGGGGCAGCGCGTCCTCGCCATTATTCGCGGCCGAACCGCCGTTGGAGTCGGTTTCCAGGAAGCCGTCGCCAATGTCGTTGCCGCCGCGCTGGGCGCTGATGACATATTGCACCGTGCCGCGATAACCGACGTCGGAATCGAAATTGTCGTCTTCGTTGCCGGTCAGGACCAGTCGGCGGAAATTCGGCGTCCCGCCAAAGGTTTCGATACCATCGTCGGAGCTGTTGTGGACCTGGATATGGTCGATCTGCGTGCCGCTGCCGACGCCTGACGGGGTCAGGCCCTGCAATTCGCTACCGCCCGACAGGACGAAGCCCGAATAGCGGATCTGGACATAGCTCATCCGGCCCGAATTGTCGGCGTCGTTGGCGCCGCCATATAGCGCGCCGCTCGCGCCTTCCGTGTCACGCTCGCAGGCGGTCGTGCCTGCGGCAGCGGCGGGCGCCAGACAGTCGGTGATCTTCGCGCGGCCCAGCAGCACGACGCCGCCCCATTGGCCCGACGACTGATCGGTCGCGGTGCCCAGCACATTTTCACGGCTGGTAAAGATGATCGGCTGGGAAGCGGTGCCAACGGCGTTGATCTTGTTGCCGCGATTGACCGCCAGGAATGTGTTGCCGGTGCCAGCGAAGATCACCACGCCCGGATCGATGGTCAGGGTTACGTCGGTGTTGGTGCTTGCTGCGCCCTGATCGGTGCCGACATCGACACGACCCGGCATGGAATAAAGCACGCCCGCCGTCTTGGGGATCGCCGTCGAGCTGTTGAAGCGCGCGGGGAAGCCGCAATTGCGCCAGCTGCTCGTGCCGTTGGAAATGGTGCCAAGGTCAGTCAACTGGTCGGCGCCCGCGATGGTCGGACAATCCGCCGCCGGAGTCACGACGCCCGGCGTCGGGGTCGGCGTTCCGGGAGTAGGAGTCGGCGTGGGTGCCGGGATAACGACCGCGCCTTCGCCCGGCGAAGCGATGTCGTCCGCCCCGCAAGCGCTCAGCGCCGCGCAGGCAACGCCCGCCATCAATATGGTTTGAATGCGATTAATCTTGGCCATGTCGTCTCCGCTCCGGAATTTTCCGGCTGTTGTTGGAACGCGGAGCGAAGGGGATCTCGAATCGGACAACGCCCCCTGTCGCCCTCCGGTGCAGCAGCTAGGCGCGGCAGATGACAGGGACGTTTTGCTTCCGTGACGGATTGGCGACGGTAAAATGACAGTTCGAAGACTATTTTGTCAGTTCGATGAATCAGGGGCTGGCATGGAAAAGGGCGCCGTCCACCGGACGACGCCCCCAAAAGCAATTTACGATAGCAGGATCAACGCATCGCGTAGCTGGTCTCCAACCGCCCCATGGCGACACGGGCGATGTCACGCGAAGACGATTCCTGGCCGTTGGCGAGCGTCAGCGTCATTTCAGGCGCAAATCGCGCGGAACGATATGCCTTGTGAGCGTCCTGCATACGGCCCAGGCCCGCATAGGCATTCCCCAGATTGATCAACCGGGCCGGATCATTCGCCTCATCCGGTCGCGGAGCCGCAAGACGGCGCGCCGCATTTTCATAGTCGCGGGACATCAGCGATGCTGCGGCCAGCCCGCCGTCGGGAACGCCAACCACCACGACTTCGTCAGCTTCGGCCCAGGCCGCCACCGGAGCCATGGATGCGACCGCAACCCCCAAAACCGCCACCAGCTTGATCATAGCATCTCTCCTGACAAAACTTTCTAATATAGTCAGGATTATTTCACTTCGGTGACAAGGGAGCAAGTCGCTACAGAGTGTCACAAAAGCATTTTCTTTTGTGTTATTCCAATGTCTTATGACTTTTTCTTCAAACTGTCATAAAAGTGCAATCGAACTGAAAAATCTTTTCCTCGCCGAGTCGCTCGGCAAATGTCCTGGCACCGGCACCCTGCGTCGCGGCCTTGGCCGGAGCCTAGCCTGACTTGCTGATCTGAAAGGAAAAGGTCCGGAGGGTTCTGTTGCCCGGCCCCTCCGGCAGCCGCTGAATTCCCTTCTGTTGCCCGGTGGGTTCAACCGCGTTCTATTTGGGTAATGTCAGGCCGTGAGGCCATCAATTACGCAGCAAGAGCAAGAGCCTCGTTATCGTTGGCACTTACGTGTTTTGAACATTTTTACGGCTTACTCAGGCCGGGTGAAGACATCGCCTTTCAACACACGTCGATCCTAGTTCGGCCCCGTCAATCACCCCGCGGACGCGGGACAAATGGTGGAGCCGCCGGGTACTGCCCCCGGGTCCGCTGCGCCTATTGCACGACACGATTTATCACCATAGCCGGGCGAACCCGGCACCTCGCGATATGGGACAATCAGCGGGCTTTTTCAACCTCTGTGGTCACGCTGCGATCAAATGGACGGCCCTTGGCTCCGCGATGGGCAATCCGCCCGCCTTCGCCTGAGCCATCAACTCCTCTTTCCGCGCCATCATCCGGTCGCGCAGTTCGACCAGATCGACATCCGCCTTGCGGCATTGGGCGAACATGCCATCGGATTGCCGCTCCTCCTCCTTGACATGATGCTTGATCTCCTCCGACAGCACCTTGACTTTGGCGTCGTAGAAATCATCGTCGGGCGACCCGGCCTCGATATCGTTGATCAGCACCTTGGCCCCGTCATGCTCGACATAGGCCTCGTCCAGCGTGTCATCCTCTATCCTGCCGCGGAATGCGGGATAAAAGATTTCCTCTTCGATCATGGTGTGGATCTTCAATTCCGTGCAGATCTGCCGGGCGATATCCTGCTTGCGCCCGCTGCTTCTGGCCTTCTCAAACTGTTCGAACAGGTCCTCGACCTTGCGGTGGTCAGCCTTCAACAGAGCGATCGCATCGGTAAATTCGGCCTTGGCCATGTCATGTCCTCCTCGTGAACAATCTGGGCATGAAGCGGCTGAAACGGGACGGGGTTCCATTCGCTCGCAACCGCCATTTCACTTTCGCTCTCATTCATGTCCCAGGTCATGGCCATGCGGCTTGGCATGTCCCCCGGTGCGCAGATAACGCCGGTCGATTTCCTCGATCAGGCCTTCGGCATCCCTGCCTCCGGTGATCTTCAACAGTTCATCGACCTTGGCCTCCAGCCTGTCGTCATTCTCCTTCGATGCGGGGGACCCTACGTACAGAAAATAGGCCAGCCCAACGACCTGCCAAATCAGTTGCAGGAATTCCGACTGCCAGTTTTCAAAAGTATCGCGCCCCATCTCTATGGCATAGGCGGCCAGTTCCGGCGCCTGATGGTGGGATTGAGCCTCATCCACATAGGCCCACCAGCCGAACAACCAGTGCAGCGCGATCGACACAAGAAAGAACAGGGCCGTTATCCAGCCATATGCATAGCGTTTCATGCCATCCTTCCTCTCGGTTATTTCGGATGGCGAACGCACGGACTGCTCGCAGGTTCACGGGGCCGCCGATTCCGATTGGCCCGGCGCGCCTGGCGCATTATAGCCCTGGTCCCATGATCCTCGTCATCGACAATTATGACAGCTTCACCTGGAACCTGGTCCATTATCTGATGGAGCTGGGGGCAGAGGTCGAAGTCGTGCGCAACGACGCCATCTCCACGGGCCAGGCGCTATCCAGCGGCGCCAGCGCCTTCCTCCTGTCACCTGGTCCCTGCACGCCTAATGAGGCCGGGGTCAGCCTGGACCTCGTCGCCGCCTGCGCCGACGCTGGCGCGCCGTTGCTGGGCGTGTGCCTGGGCCATCAGGCTATCGGCCAGCATTTCGGCGGCCATGTCGTACGCGGCGGGCTGATGCATGGAAAGACATCGCCGGTGACCCATGACGGGACTGGCCTGTTCGAAGGACTGCCGTCCCCTTTCACCGCGACCCGCTATCACTCGCTGATCGTGGAGGACATCCCGGAATGCCTTGTCGTCAATGCGACCAGCGACGACGGGTCGGTCATGGGCTTCCGTCACGAAAGCCTGCCGATCCACTCGGTCCAGTTCCACCCCGAAAGCATAGCGACGGAATATGGCCACGAAATGCTGGCAAACTTCCTGCGCATAGCGGGCCTCCCGGTCCGGGGACCCGTCCCGGCCTGACCTCCCCTCCCTCACCCAGACATTCCCACAATATTATGACTCCTTCGCGGGATTCCTTCTAATGACGCCAAAATCCGTCCAAAAAAATCCCCATTTTCCCTAACAATCCGATCTCGCCCGACAATAGTTTCCCTGTCCCACTCTCGACTCCAGCGCAGCAGCATGATTAAGGCAAAGGCGATGATCAGCCTGCCCGATCCCGCAGCGCCGCTAAGCGCCGATGATGCCGCCCTCGCCTTCGACCTGCTGTTCGACGGCGACCTTCCCGAAACGAAGATCGCGGACTTCCTCATCACCATGGCAAGGCGCGGCGAAACCGCTGTGGAAATCGCCGCAGCCGCGCGAGCGATGCGAGCACGCATGATTTCCGTCAACGCTCCGCACGGCGCAATCGACGTGTGCGGCACTGGGGGCGATGGTCATCATACGCTGAACGTATCTACAGCGGTCAGCCTGGTGGTGGCGGCCGCTGGTGTTCCAGTCGCCAAGCATGGCAATCGCGCCGCTTCGTCCAAAGCTGGCGCAGCCGATACGCTGGAGGCGCTTGGCCTTGACCTCGACCGAGCGGCACAAACTGCCGAAGCGACCTTGGCTGACCTTGGCATCTGCTTCCTCTTTGCGCAAAATTATCACCCCGCGCTCAAACGCCTTGCCCCCATCCGCAGGGCGATAGGCGAACGCACCATCTTCAATTTGATGGGGCCACTCGCCAATCCCGCCCGCGTGCGCCGCCAGTTGGTGGGCATCGCTCGGCCAGCCTATGTCCCGATCTATGCCGCAGCACTGGCGGAACTGGGCGTTGATCGCGCGTTGGTCATTTCCGGCGACGAAGGCCTTGATGAACTGTCATTGGCAGGGGGCAACGACATGGCGGAGGTGAAGGGCCATAGCCTGGTCGCGATGCACCGCATTACCGCTGCCGAACTTGGCCTTTCGACCCATCCGGTCGATGCAATCAGGGGTGGCGGCCCGGTCCATAACGCTTCGGCGCTCCGCGCTCTGCTACAGGGCGAGCCCGGTCCCTACCGCGATGCCGTGCTGTTGAACGCCGCCGCCGCCCTGATGGTCGCCGACGCAGTGACGAACCTTCGCGAAGGCGTGGAAGAAGCAGCTGAAACGATCGATCGAGGGCTTGCGAACGCCCTGCTCCAATGCTGGATTGCTTATAAATGACGAACAAGCTGATCGAAATCTGTGGCACGAAACGAGAAGAAGTCGCTCGCCGGAAAGCCGTGACGACCGTTGCGGACCTGCAATCCCGCGCCACTGAACAAACCCCGCCACGCGGCTTCAGGATAGCGTTGGACACGGCTGCACGCACCGGTTTTGGTCTTATCGCTGAGGTCAAGAAAGCAAGTCCTTCCAAGGGACTCATCCGTCCCGATTTCGATCCGCCAGCCCACGCCCGGTCCTATGCCGCAGCTGGCGCTGCTTGTCTCTCAGTCCTTACGGACGAGCTCTATTTTCAAGGGCATGACGACTATTTGATCGCGGCCCGTTCAGCCTGCACCTTGCCCGTTTTGCGCAAGGATTTCCTGGTCGATCCCTGGCAGGTACTTGAAAGCCGTTCGCTGGGCGCGGATGCTATCCTCATCATCGTGGCGGCGCTCGACGATGTGCAGATGGCGGAAATTGAGGACGCTGCGCTGGGCCTGGGTATGGACGCCCTGATCGAAGTTCACGACGTCCATGAACTCGAGCGCGCGATGAAGCTGCGGTCTCGCCTTATCGGTGTCAACAACCGTGATCTGCGTGACTTCAGCGTTGATTTCGCCCGAACTTACGAATTGGTCGGCCAAGCCCCCCAAGGCTGCACATTCGTCGCGGAAAGCGGCCTTGGTAGTCACGCGGACCTGATCGCCATGTCAGACCACGGCGTGCGGTGCTTCCTCGTCGGCGAATCGTTGATGCGTCAGGCGGATGTCGAGGGGGCAACGCGCGCGCTGCTCACCGGCGCATGAATGGTCTCACCCATTTGGGAGATGACGGATCAGCGCGGATGGTCGATGTCTCGGCCAAGGCGGTGACGTCTCGTGAGGCAATGGCTACGGGGCACATCGCGATGAGCGAAGAAGCAGCGAGTGCGATCGCTCAAGGCCTGGTCAAAAAGGGTGACGTACTCGCCGTGGCGCGGGTGGCGGGCATCATGGCGGCAAAGCGTACGGCTGAACTCATTCCGCTCTGCCATCCTATCGCGCTAACATCGGTGACCGTCGATTTTGCCCTTGAGACATTAGGTGTCACCGTAAAGGCGACGGCGAAGACCGCCGGTCAAACAGGTGTTGAGATGGAGGCGCTGACCGCCGCATCGACTGCGCTATTGACAATTTACGACATGGCCAAGGCGATCGACAAGGCAATGGTCATAAACGGGGTTCGCCTTCTGACCAAGACCGGCGGCAAGTCCGGCGACTGGCACGCCCTTTGAGCCTGCTACCAGTCGCGGAGGCACAGGCCCGGCTGCTGGCTCTGGCCACTCGGCGGCCCGCCGAACAATTGCCCATATCCCATTGTGCCGGTCGCTGGCTTGCAGACGATATCATGGCGTTGCGCAGCCAGCCCTGGGCAGATCTTTCGGCAATGGACGGCTACGCCATCCGCGCAGGGGAATGGCCCGGACCGTGGCCCATAACGGCGGAAAGCATGGCTGGCGGTGTTGCCCCCCCTCCCCTTATGCCCGGCGAAAGTTGCCGCATCTTTACCGGCGCCCCGCTGCCACTCGGCGCGGACACGGTACTTATTCAAGAGGATGCAGCCGTCCTCAATGATGTGCTGCGTCCCAGAGGGCCAAAACCCATCATGGGTCGCAACGTGCGAATGGCGGGGTCGGACTTTCACGTGGGGCAGCGCCTACTGGTCGCGGGAACGGCTTTGGGTCCCGCACAGATTGCGCTCGCCGTGCTCGGGGGCCATGGCGCGCTTCCGGTCGGCGGCCGCCTGCGGATAGCATTGATCTCCACGGGAAATGAGTTGGTTGCCCCCGGTGAGCCAGCGCCGCCCGGTGCCTTGCCTTCGTCAAACGCCCCGATGATCGCTGCGCAGCTCAACAGCTTGCCATGCGACGTGATGGACATGGGAATCGTGCCCGATACTCTCGACGCGATGACCAAAGCCCTGGAACGCTGCGCCGGGGCCGACATTATCGTTTCGACCGGCGGCGCGTCCGTGGGCGATCACGACTTTGTGCGACCGGCATTCACCCGTGCTGGCGGCAACTTGGAGTTTTGGAAAATCCGCATGCGTCCTGGCAAGCCTATGATGGCAGGCACATTAGGGAGCGCAGTATTTCTAGGGTTACCAGGAAATCCGGTTTCGGCGTTTGTCACGGCGCTCTTGTTCCTGTCCCCGCTGGTCCGACATATGGCAGGAGCGTCTGATCCATTTCCTCGAACATCCACGGCGCCACTCGCTACGCCGCTTCCTGCAACGGGACAACGCGATGAGTATTTGCGCGCCTATCGCGATGCTGCGGGGGTGACGTGCGTTTCTTCACAAGACAGCGCGGCGGCCTCCTCGCTTGCCCAAGCCGATTGCCTGATTTTGCGCGCTGCTGCATCAGCGCCTGCAATAGCAGGTGAGCAGGTAGTAATCCTTCCATTATGATGGAAGAAGGGGCCGCAGCGCGGCCCCTCCATTAGACGATCATCAGACGACCTAGCGCTGTTGCTTGTCCTGGCCGCTCTTATTCTTTCCGCGGTCTTGGCCCATCTGGCCTTGCCGGTTTTCCTGCTGGTGTTGACGCCCGCCCTCGCTGGAGCGGTCCCCACCCTGCTGGCGGCGCTGGTCGCTACCCTGTTTATCTTGGTTCGCCATTCTCTCTCTCCTATTTCACGCCTTGGGAAAGGCAGTCATGAAACGGCTACAACATCGCTACGTTCCCATCGTTACGCTTAACGCTCGGCCCGCTTGACTTGGCTCCTTACGTTTCCTATGCGTTCCCCATCCGTTCCATAGAGGGTAAGCAGGCATGCTGACGCCAAAACAACAGGAATTGCTCAGCTTCATTCAAAATCGGCTGGACGAAGGCGGAGTTTCGCCTTCGTTTGAGGAAATGAAGGAAGCGCTCGATCTGCGTTCCAAATCTGGCATTCACAGGCTCATCAATGCGCTTGAAGAGCGGGGCTTCATTCGCCGATTGCCCAACCGGGCGCGGGCGCTGGAAGTTTTAAAACTGCCCGAAGCGATGCATCGTGCGCCAAAGGCGGCCCCTCCCAAGCCGCAACTCGTTGCCAAAGCGCCGATTGCAGCCAACGATGTGATCGACATTCCACTACATGGTCGTATCGCCGCAGGCGTACCGATCGAGGCGCTGGAAGGGCAGAACATGCTGTCCGTGCCTGCGGCGCTGCTGGGATCAGGTGATCATTATGCGCTGGAGGTTTCAGGTGACTCAATGGCCGAAGCAGGCATATTGGATGGCGATTTCGCATTGATCCAGCGTACCGAAGTGGCGCGCGAAGGGCAGATCGTCGTTGCGCTAATCGACGAGATCGAAGCGACGCTCAAATATTTTCATCGCGAAGGTCTCAACGTGCGGCTTGATCCGGCTAACGCAGCTTATGCCCCACAAGTCTATGATCCACGTCAGGTACGAATTCAGGGCAAGCTGGCCGGGCTTCTGCGGCGCTATAACTGACCGTCCACCCTTGGCCGACGATTTCGGACGGGCTGGACGATCCAGGGGTGCGCATCGCCTGCTATTTTCGTGCTGTGCACCAGGCCCTGGTCCAGGTCTATGGCTAACCCTCCTGTCCGTGTCAGCAGTTGCCGGTCTGCTTTTAGCCAGCGCGGTCGGCACCATGTCGGAAGGCGGCGATCGGCGACGACAATGTCGGCACCGGCGCAATCGCGTTCGAATACGGCTTTATCGACTAGCACGTTGCTTCGCGTCAGTAGTAATCGCCATGATCGCCCGCCTCCTTCCACGTGAACCGCACACAGGTCCGTTGAGCAACGCGCTTCCGGCAAATCGGCCAAGGCTCCCATGACACCACTGGAGCCAGCACTTTCCGCCATCATGTCACGCACATAATTTCCCGCCCGCTCGCGAAGCAGGGTCATCTCTCCACTGGATGAACGCAGGGCAACATGGCGGCCATCGCTGGTGATCAATATTTCAGGCGGTGAAACCATGAGCATCGCGGCGGCGCCGAGGGTGACTGGAACCAGCCCCGCCCAACGCCACCGACCCCGCCACAACAGGCACCACAGCCCGCCCAGGATGATAGCGCCGAATATGCCGACCGGCATCGTGGGGGTCATCACGACGGCCCAAGGGCTCGCCGCAACCCCATGGGCAATGGCCAGCAGCAGTTCGAGCGCATGTCCCGTGAGCCACCAGAAAGGCCCGCCCGCGCCCGCCACGTCGAACAACAAAGCCAATGCCTCCAAAGGCATCACCACGAAGGTGGTTAACGGAATGGCCAGCAAATTGGCAAAGGCACCAAGCATCCCCGCCTTATGAAAATGCAACAACGCAATCGGCGCCAGCACCAACTCAATGGCAAAACCTGTGAGCAGCATCGCGCCGAGGCTTCGAACCAAC
>CAMPHJ010000016.1 GCA_946885845.1 uncultured Sphingobium sp.
CGGAAGCGCTCGAAACATCCATGGTGGCAAGCGTCGCGGGCATGTTGGAAGGGGGACGGATCAGCCGTGCGCGACCGTTCCGCAACCCGCACCATAGCGCGTCCATGGCGGCGCTGGTCGGCGGCGGCATTCGTGCCCGGCCCGGCGAAGTCAGCATGGCGCATCTGGGCGTCCTGTTCCTGGACGAACTGCCCGAGTTCCAGCGTACCGTGCTCGATTCGTTGCGGCAGCCACTGGAAACGGGGGAGGTGACGGTCGCCCGCGCCAACGCACATGTGACCTTCCCCGCCCGGGTGCAGTTGATCGCCGCAATGAACCCCTGCCGCTGCGGCCATCTGGGCGATCCGGCGCTGGCCTGTTCGCGCGCGCCGCGCTGTGCTGCGGATTATCAGGCGAAGGTTTCGGGGCCGCTGCTGGACCGCATCGACCTGCATGTCGAAGTGCAGGCAGTGACGGCCGCCGACCTTGTCCTGCCGCCGCCAGCCGAAGGATCGGCCCAGGTGGCGGAACGCGTCGCCCAGGCGCGAGGCAGGCAGACGCGCCGCTACGAAGGGACGACGGTTCGAACCAACGCGGAAGTCGATGGCGACCGGTTGGAAGAGGTGGCCGGGCCCGATGAGGCGGGGCGAGAGCTGTTGGCGCAGGCTGCGGTCGCGATGAAATTGTCGGCGCGCGGCTACACCCGCGTGCTGCGGGTGGCGCGGACCATCGCGGACCTTGCGGGGGCCGAGGGGGTAGGGCGGGTGCATGTCGCCGAAGCGCTCAGCTACAGGCGGCGGCCCCCGGTGAACTGACCTGTCGTTGGCTCAGCCACGGCCGCCAATGTCGGCCAGGCGCGCGCGGGCCATCTTTTGCACTTGCAATATATCGTCCCGCGCTTCGAGGAAGCGCCGAGGGTTGATCGCCTCCCCCTTCATCCGCACTTCGAAATGAAGGTGATCGCCCGTGGACCGACCGGTCGATCCCATCAGCGCGATCTTTTGCCCTGGCCGCACCTTCTGCCCGACCCGTGCGACAAAGCCGGACAGATGAGCGTAGCGCGTGGTCAGGCCGTTGCCATGCTCAATCTCCACCACATTGCCATAGCCGCTGCGCTGCCCGGCAAAGCTGACCCTGCCTGCTGCCGCGGCAAGGATCGGCTGGCCGCGGCTGCCGGGAAAATCTATGCCCGCGTGAAAGGCGGCCTTGCCGTTGAACGGGTCGCGGCGATAGCCATAGGAACTGGACTGCATCGGTGCGGTCGTCGGCCGCCCCGACGGGATGAACATCAGGCTGCTTTCCAGAAATTCCATCCGCGACAATGCGTCCGCCAGCTTTTCAAATTCACCGGGCAGTTCGTCGCCCTGCCCATGCCAGGGCACGAAGGGGCCGCCCTGCGCCCGCTCAGCAGTGCGGGCCAGCGCATTGGGGTTGAGGCCGTAGCTGCGGATGGCGGCGGCGGTTTTTTCCGTCCGCTGCCGGACGGCTTGGGTCAGCCGAACCGCAAAATGCCGCTGGCGCGCGTCGATCTTCGCCAATGTCGCGGCTTCGGGCGACGCGCCTGTGCTAAGATCGGAGGATTGGGTCTGTTTCGCGGCGCCCGTGTCACGCTGAACAGCATCTTCGCCGAAATGCGCGCGATACAAATCGTCGATGAAATCCTGCCGCTGCCGAAGGTCGCGCGCAAGGTCATCCATTGACTGGCGATAGCGGTCGACCCTACCCGCCGCGCCCGCGACCGCCTGCTCCTTCGCCTCCAGCATCGCCCGTTCGCGCGACAGGTCGGCCCGGCCCGTCATGACCGACAAGGTGACGGCCAACCAGGTGAGCGTCAGTCCCGCCAGCAGGGAGGCGGTGGTCAGCTGCGCGCGGGTAGAAAGGCGGATAGACTTTAGTTGTCCGGCGGAAAGAAGCGCAATCTCACGCTCCGGGCACCGGGCGATAATCCAGGCCCGAAGGGCGGCAGCCCCCCTCTTGAACTGATGCGACAACTTTTGACCCCATATGCTTTCGAAGACCAGGGGCCGCTAACAAAAGACAGGATCGGGAGCGAATCCGGGAGGGGCGAGTCGTGACGAAGCGAAATTCAAGCAGGCTGAAACGTTCCCGGCGTTGTTTCGTTCCAACAAAAATCAGGCAATTTGCCCGGCGCTCGATTCGTTGTCGCTGCAGCCGAGCAGTGCGGGGATCATCGCTGCGGGCATAGCTGCGCCGAAGTGGAAGCCCTGGCCATAATGGCACCCACCGGCCTTCAGATAGTCGAGCTGATGCTCATTCTCGATCCCTTCGGCCACAGTGTGGATGCCAAGACTATAGGCCAGGTTGAGGACGGTTCGCACGATCGCCGCGTCGTCGGGGTCGGTTTCCAGATCACGGACAAAGCGCTGGTCGATCTTGATCACATCGATCGGGAACTGCTTGAGGTGCGAAAGCGACGCAAAGCCGGTGCCGAAATCGTCGAGAGCGATGGAAATCCCCTCCTGGCTCAACCGATGCAGGCTGCGTTCCACCACTTCGGCGTTGCGACCCAGGAAAACCGATTCCGTCACCTCCAACTCAATCCGTCCGGTCGGCACGCCTGCGGCCCGAATGTGGTCCAACAGGCGGTCGGGGAAGCTGCTGTCATGCAGTTCCACGCCGGGGACGTTGATCGCGATATGGCCAAAATCGATGCCCTGGTCCTGCCATCTGCGGCAGTCGCGAAGGACCTGCGAAACCATGCGTTCGGTGATGATGCGGCCCAGTTCCCAATGTTCGAACGCGGCGGCGATTTCCCCGGGCATGATGACCGATCCATCGGCGCGAACGCACCGAAGCAGCGCTTCGAAACCGATGATGCGCCCGGTCGTCAGGTCGACCTTGGGCTGATACCAGGGCTGGGGCGGGGCGTGGACCATGGCTTCACGCGCGCATTCCAGCATGCGGGCTTCGCGCAGCCATCTTTCCAGCAGGCCAGGTTCGAACAGGCAGGCCCGGCCGCGCCCGGCATTCTTTGCTTCATAAAGCGCAATGTCAGCGTGCTTCATCAGGTCGGTTATGTGTTCGGCATGGTCGGGAAACAGCGCCGCCCCCATGCTGACGCGGCAATCCAGGTCGCGCGCTCCGTGCGTCAATGGTTGATGCAACGACGACGTCATGCGGTCCAATATGCTGTGCAGGTCGGCTGCTGAATTCAGGCGGGTCAGCAGCACGGCGAATTCGTCGCCGCCCATCCGGGCGATCAGGTCCCCTGGGCGGACCACCTGTTGCAGCCGTTGAGCCACCGCGCGCAGCACCGCGTCGCCCGCGTCATGCCCGGCGCTGTCATTGATCCGCTTGAATTCATCAAGGTCGATCAGGACCACGGCGGCCTTGCCCGGGCTCCGGCTCTGGTCCATGGAACCTGCGACTTGAGCCAGCTTGGTCATGAAGTGCGACCGGTTGGCCAAGCCGGTCAGCGCATCCGTCATGGCCAGATGGGCCAGATGGCGTTCGGCTTCCTTGCGATGCGTAATGTCGACGATGCTGGAAAGAATGCAGTCTTCGCCGTCTATGACGATTGGTCGCGACGCCAGCAGAACATCGTGCGCGACCGATCCCCTGCTGAAAATGCGGCATTCATGATTGTCCACATCCTCTCCCGCGGCGATGTAATCGCGCAACGTCGTCAACATGGCCGACTTGTCGTGCAGCACATGCACGTCCGAAATATCGCTTCCCGTCCCGAACATGGCGGCGGCCGCGTCGTTGAAACGAATGACAGTGCCTTCCCGCGTGACCAGCAGAGGGATGGGTACGCTTCTGAACATCCGCTCAAGCGTTTCGCCGTTGGTGACGAGAGCCGCCTGCGCCGATCGGGCGACTCGGCTGGCAGTCCATTCCTGTCGCTGAAGCCGATTGGTGCGCGTGATCGCGATCCACATCGCGCAATGAAGTGTCAGGACCCCGATGATCAGGCCCGGCGCGGTCGCCGAAAGCGGGGCGGGGCTGAGGTAACCGATCAGTAGGGCAATGCCGCAACCAATGCCGCCACCGAAATTCCCCCTGAAGCTGGTGGGCACGACCAGATAGAAAACGACGGGCAGCATCGCCAGGACGAACAGGGCAAGGTCGGTGCGGGACGTGACCAGGAATGCGACCCCCACCGCAACCACCGCTTGCCAGAAGAAGCAATAGCGCTCCACAGCTCTGAAGCTCGCCATCTTGCGGACCAGCATCAGGCAGGCGATCGAGCACAGGACAATGACGGTTCGAGCAGGCACCGCCACCCAGAAATGGGGGGTTCCCGCGAAACGCCAGTCGCTCGCCAGAAACAGCGTATTCATTACGGCAGAGAAAAGGAACAGCATCCGCGCATGGCGTCGCGATTCGGGCAGGCGCTCCTCCTGAAAAGCTCCCTCTCGTTCTGCGTTGATGAATTCGCCCGTAAGGCGGGAAATTTGCGTCACGTCTGTTCCCAGCCAGCGACCATTGGTGAACGCCAGGCAAACCAGTTACTTTATGACTTCTTATCAATCCCCTAATTTCGCGTTCGCGCGCCTGCTTCGATGATCCATCTGCTTTCCTTGACCATGTTGAATGGCCCGGCTATAGGCGCGCCTGCCCGGCGGCCTGCGGTTGCAAAGATTCGTCTTTCCCAGTCGACGTCATGCGGGGTGAATACAGAGCTGAACATTGTCGACTGCTCTTGCGGCTCCAGGGGGCTTATGCCCGCCCGGGGCTTTTGCCGTTTGGGTGCTGGCGCGCTCAGGCGGCAGGGAAAGCGGGAATGCAGGCGATAAAGTAACTGAAAAAGGTGAAGGGCTTCATGCCAACGATCAACCAGCTGGTCCGCAAGGGCCGCGAACTGCAGAAGACCAAGTCCAAGGTCCCTGCAATGGAAGCGAACCCGCAAAAGCGCGGCGTTTGCACCCGTGTTTACACGACGACCCCGAAAAAGCCGAACTCGGCTCTCCGCAAGGTCGCGAAGGTGCGTCTGGTCAACCAGCGCGAAGTCATCACCTATATTCCGGGTGAAGGCCACAACCTTCAGGAGCACAGCGTTGTGCTGATCCGTGGCGGCCGCGTACGCGATCTTCCCGGTGTGCGCTACCACGTGCTGCGCGGCGTTCTGGATACCCAGGGCGTCAAGGACCGTAAGCAGAGCCGTTCGAAGTACGGCGCGAAGCGTCCGAAGTAAGGGAGACTAGAATATGTCACGTCGTCGTCGCCCAGAAAAGCGCGTTATCCTGCCCGATCCCAAGTTCGGTGATATCGTGCTGTCCAAATTCATGAACAGCATCATGCAGGACGGCAAGAAAGCCGTCGCCGAGTCCATCGTGTACGGTGCTCTCGACACTGTCGAAGCGAAGTCCAAGAAGGACCCGATCGGCATGTTCCATGACGCGCTGAACAATGTGAAGCCCGGCATCGAAGTCCGCAGCCGCCGTGTCGGCGGTGCGACCTACCAGGTCCCCGTCGAAGTGCGCCCCGAGCGCGCCCAGGCGCTGGCGATCCGTTGGCTGATCACGGCTTCGCGCAACCGCAGCGAAACCACCATGGCCGCCCGTCTGTCGGGTGAACTGCTGGACGCCGCCAACAACCGCGGCAATGCCGTCAAGAAGCGCGAAGACACGCACCGCATGGCGGAAGCGAACCGCGCCTTCTCGCACTACCGCTGGTAAGCATGAAGCGGGCGCTCGCGTGCCCGCTTCATCATTTCTGGTTTTTGAATATCGGTCCGTTCGCCGTGGGGCTACCCATGGCGAACGGATTGGTTTAGGGGCCAGCCGCAAGACTCTTTCACTCACCGCCGGCGCACCGGCAACGGAGAAGCATCATGGCCCGCAGCCATCCGCTCGAACGCTATCGCAATTTCGGTATCATGGCGCATATCGACGCCGGCAAGACCACGACGACCGAGCGTATCCTTTATTACACCGGCAAGTCCTACAAGATCGGCGAAGTCCATGACGGCGCCGCCACCATGGACTGGATGGAGCAGGAGCAGGAGCGTGGCATCACCATCACGTCGGCTGCGACGACCTGCGTGTGGAAGGCGGAAGAGGGCAAGGGCCCCGAGCATCGCCTGAACATCATCGACACCCCCGGTCACGTCGACTTCACCATTGAAGTCGAACGTTCGCTGCGCGTGCTCGACGGCGCGGTTGCCGCGTTCGACGGTGTTGCGGGCGTTGAGCCGCAGTCGGAAACCGTGTGGCGCCAGGCGGACAAGTACAAGGTTCCGCGGATGTGCTTCATCAACAAGCTCGACCGCACCGGCGCCAATTTCTATTATTGCGTGCAGACGATCATCGACCGTCTGGGCGCCACCCCTGCCGTCCTGTATCTGCCCATCGGTGCGGAAGCGGACTTCAAGGGGTTGGTCGATCTGGTCGAGAACCGCGCCATCATCTGGAAGGATGAAAATCTGGGCGCCGAGTTCACCTATGAAGAAATCCCCGCCGACATGGCCGACAAGGCCGCTGAATATCGCGAAAAGCTGATCGAGCTTGCCGTCGAACAGGACGACGAGGCGATGGAGGCCTATCTCGAAGGCAATATGCCCGACACCGCGACGCTCAAGAAGCTGATCCGCAAAGGTACGCTGGGCCAGGCTTTCGTGCCGGTGCTGTGCGGTTCGGCGTTCAAGAACAAGGGCGTGCAGCCGCTGCTCGATGCGGTCGTCGACTATCTGCCTTCGCCTCTCGACATTGAGGACGTTCAGGGCATCAACCCCGACAATGACCAGCCCGACAGCCGTGCGACGTCGGACGATGCGCCCTTCTCCGGTCTGGCGTTCAAGATCATGAACGACCCGTTTGTCGGCTCGCTGACCTTCCTGCGCGTATATTCGGGCACCCTGACCAAGGGCACCTATCTAAACTCGGTCAAGGACAAGAAGGAAAAGATCGGTCGTATGCTCCTCATGCATGCGAACTCGCGTGAGGATATCGATGCCGCTTATGCAGGCGACATCGTCGCGCTGGCGGGCATGAAGGAAACCACCACTGGCGATACGCTGTGCGCCGAGCGCCAGCCGATCATCCTGGAGCGGATGGAATTCCCTGAGCCGGTCATCGAACTGTCGGTCGAACCCAAGACAAAGGCTGACCAGGAAAAGATGGGCGTCGCGCTCAACCGCCTGGCTGCCGAGGATCCGTCCTTCCGTGTGTCGACCGATCACGAATCGGGCCAGACCATCATCAAGGGCATGGGTGAACTTCACCTCGAAATCCTTGTCGACCGCATGAAGCGCGAGTTCAAGGTCGAGGCGAATGTTGGCGCGCCGCAGGTGGCCTATCGCGAATATCTCGCCAAGCCCGTGGACGTCGATTACACGCACAAGAAGCAGTCGGGCGGCACCGGCCAGTTCGGCCGCATCAAGGTGAAGATCACGCCCGGCGAGCGTGGCTCCGGCTTCGTCTTCAAGGACGAAATCAAGGGCGGCAATATTCCCAAGGAATATATCCCGGCGATCGAAAAGGGCATGCGCGAAACGGCCGCGACCGGTTCGCTCATCGGCTTCCCGATCATCGACTTCGAGATCCTGCTGTATGACGGCGCGTATCACGATGTCGACTCGTCCGCGCTGGCCTTTGAAATCACGGGCCGCGCTGCGATGCGTGAAGCGGCCCAGAAGGCGGGCATCAAGCTGCTTGAGCCGGTCATGAAGGTGGAAGTCGTTACCCCGGAAGAATATCTGGGTGACGTCATCGGCGACATGAACAGCCGCCGCGGCCAGATCCAGGGCACCGATACGCGCGGCAACGCGCAGGTGGTCGAGGCGATGGTCCCGCTGGCCAACATGTTCGGCTATGTCAATTCGCTGCGGTCCTTCACTCAGGGTCGTGCGAACTACTCGATGACCTTCTCGCACTATGACGAAGTGCCGCAGAATGTGGCGGACGAAGTCAAGGCGAAGATGGCCTGATGATTTTCCTGAACCGGGCCGTGCGAGCGGCTCGGTTTGGGCTGGTATTTAGTGAATTTGCTGCTATGGACGCGCCTTCGCGCGGCGCGGCCGAGCGGTCAGACCCAAGCTGATTTTGATTAGAAGGTAGGATAAAATGGCTAAGGCTAAGTTTGAGCGGAACAAGCCGCACTGCAACATTGGCACCATCGGTCACGTCGACCATGGCAAGACCTCGCTGACCGCAGCGATCACCAAGGTGCTGGCCGAAACCGGCGGCGCAACCTTCGTTGACTATGCCAACATCGACAAGGCTCCCGAAGAGCGCGAGCGCGGCATCACCATTTCGACGGCCCACGTCGAATATGAAACCGAAGCCCGCCACTACGCGCACGTCGACTGCCCGGGTCACGCTGACTACGTCAAGAACATGATCACCGGTGCCGCCCAGATGGACGGCGCGATCCTGGTCGTGTCCGCCACCGACGGCCCGATGCCGCAGACCCGCGAGCACATCCTGCTCGCCAAGCAGGTCGGCGTTCCCCAGCTCGTTGTGTTCATGAACAAGGTCGATCTGGTCGACGATCCAGAAATCTTGGAACTGGTCGAACTGGAAATCCGTGAACTGCTGTCGTCCTACGACTTCGACGGCGACAACATCCCCGTCATTCCGGGTTCGGCCGTGAAGGCTCTGGACGGTTCCAACGACGAAATCGGCCGCGAAGCCGTTCTGAAGCTGATGGCGGCTGTCGACAGCTTCATCCCGCAGCCTGAGCGTCCGATCGACAAGCCCTTCCTGATGCCGATCGAAGACGTGTTCTCGATTTCGGGTCGTGGTACGGTTGTGACCGGTCGCGTCGAAACCGGCATCGTCAAGGTTGGCGAAGAAGTCGAAATCGTCGGCATCAAGGACACCCGCAAGACCACCGTCACGGGCGTGGAAATGTTCCGCAAGCTGCTCGACGAAGGTCGTGCAGGCGACAATATCGGCGCGCTGGTTCGTGGCGTTGGTCGTGAAGACGTGGAGCGTGGCCAGGTTCTGGCAAAGCCCGGTTCGGTTACGCCGCACACCGAGTTCGACGCCGAAGTGTACGTGCTGTCGAAGGAAGAAGGCGGCCGCCACACGCCGTTCTTTGCGAACTATCGTCCGCAGTTCTACTTCCGCACGACCGACGTCACTGGCGAAGTTGTTCTGCCTGAAGGCACCGAGATGGTCATGCCCGGCGACAATGTTAAGCTGAACATCAAGCTCATCGCGCCGATCGCGATGGACTCGGGTCTGCGTTTCGCTATCCGCGAAGGTGGCCGGACCGTCGGCGCAGGGGTTGTCGGTACGATCTCGAAGTAATATAGGACCGCAGCGGCGCGAATCGCCTGATTCGCGCCGCTCGGAATTTCTGCCGCCCCGGATCGCCTTTCTCCGGCTCTTGCTGAGCTAGAAGGGTCAGGACGGGGCGGTATATTTTTGAATTGCGGTATTTTCCGACAAGTCAGCTCGAACTGACGGGAAATGCTCTGGTTTTTGGCTCTTTCGCATCGGTACAGGAACAATGGACAGCAACATCCGCATTCGCCTCAAGGCGTTCGATCATCGCGTGCTTGATCAGGCGACCGGCGACATCGCCGACACCGCCCGCCGCACCGGCGCCCTTATCCGCGGTCCGATTCCCCTTCCGACGCGCATCGAAAAGTTCACGGTCAACCGTGGTCCGCACATCGACAAGAAGTCGCGTGAGCAGTTTGAAGTCCGCACATACAAGCGCATGCTTGACATTGTGCAGCCGACGCCGCAAACGGTCGACGCGCTGATGAAGCTGGACCTGGCTGCCGGCGTGAACGTCGAAATCAAGTTGGCGTAAGCTGACAAGTCCCTGCTTTCCGAAAGGATGGCAGGGTATCGGGCTTTCCGGGCAACCGGGCGCTCAAACGACACAAGGGATACCGCACGGCCTCCGGTGAACCGGAAAGGCTCGTGGTCCTGGTCCCCCGTCGCTGTTCCCGAGTAGGGGGTGGCATCCAACCCGGACGGGGTGATCTTTACATTGGGTTGGGCCGCGATGGAGGAATCCAGAGCGGCTTTTTCGTTGGATACGCCCGCTGCTAAGGCGGGCCTCTATGGGAGTAGTCAGTGATGCGCACAGGCGTGATCGCTAAGAAAGTCGGGATGACCCGTCTGTTCCAGGAGGACGGACGGCACGTGCCGGTTACGGTTCTTGCCCTTGAGGGCAATCAGGTCGTGGCCCGCAAAGAGGTTGATCGTGACGGCTATGTCGCGGTTCAGCTCGGCGCGGGTGTTGCGAAGGTCAAGAATGTCGCCAAGCCGCAGCGCGGTCACTTCGCCAAGGCGGAAGTGGAGCCCAAGGCGCGTCTGGTCGAATTCCGCGTCGCCGAGGATGCGCTCCTCGACGTCGGCGCTGAAATCGCTGCCGATCATTTCGTCGATGGACAGCTGGTCGACGTGTCCGGTCATACGCAGGGCAAGGGCTTTGCCGGTGCGATGAAGCGCTGGGGTTTCGGCGGTATGCGCGCCACCCACGGCGTGTCCATCAGCCACCGTGCCCATGGTTCGACGGGTAACCGCCAGGATCCGGGCCGCGTCTTCAAGAACAAGAAGATGGCAGGCCATATGGGTGACCGCGAGCGGACCCAGCAGAACCTGGAAATCGTGCGCACCGACGTTGAGCGCGGCCTGCTGTTCGTCAAGGGCAGCGTTCCGGGCGCGAAGGGCACCTGGCTGACCGTTTGCGACGCCGTCAAGGTGAAGCGTCCGGCCGACGTTCCGTATCCCGCCAGCCTCAAGGCTGCCGCCAACAGCAACCCTGCTCCGGCCGAGACGCCCGCTGAAGAAGCGGCCGCTCCCGAAGCGACCGAAGGCCAGGAGGGCTAATCATGAAGGTCAAGGTACAGACCCTCGACGCGCAGGCTGCTGGTGATGTGGAGCTCAATGATGCCGTTTTCGGTATCGAGCCCCGCACCGACATCCTGCACCGCGTCGTTACCTGGCAGCTCGAAAAGCGTCGTGGCACCGCTCGCGGCACCCGTGAGCGTAGCGAAGTCGCTCGCACGGGCAAGAAGTTCGGCCGCCAGAAGGGTGGCGGCACCGCCCGTCACGGCGATCGCCGCGCTCCCGTATTCATCGGTGGTGGTAAGGCGCACGGCGCCCGCGTTCGCGACTTCAATCCCTCGCTGAACAAGAAGGTTCGCGCGCTGGGCCTGAAGATGGCGCTTTCGTCCAAGGTGAAGGACGGTTCGCTGTTCGTCATCGACAGTCTCGACGTTGCCGATGGAAAGACCAAGGCGCTGGTCGCCAATCTTGCCAAGCTGAACCTGACCAAGGCGCTGTTTATTGACGGCGACGCGGTCAACATCAGCTTTGCCAAGGCATCGGCCAACATCATCGGCGTAGATTTGCTGCCGGCCGTCGGCGCCAATGTCTACGACATCCTGAAAGCCGACTCGCTGGTGCTGACCCGCGCTGCCGTCGAAAAGCTGGAGGCCCGTTTCAATGGCTAAGAAGCAAGCCGCAACGGTCGACAACCGTCACTATGACGTGGTTGTCGCCCCGCACATCACTGAGAAGGCGACTCTTCTCAGCGAATATAATGCTGTGGTCTTCAAGGTAGCGGGCGATGCCTCCAAGCCTGAGATCAAGGCCGCTGTCGAAGCGATCTGGGGTGTCGACGTCAAGAGCGTGAATACGCTCGTGACCAAAGGCAAGACCAAGAAGTGGAAGGGCAAGCCCTACACTCGCTCCGACGTCAAGAAGGCGATCGTGCGCCTGGCTGAAGGCCAGTCGATCGACATCACCGAAGGAGTGCGCTGACCATGGCGCTAAAGAGCTACAACCCGACGAGCCCGGCCCAGCGTGGCCTGATCCTCGTCGACAAGTCGAGCCTGCACAAGGGCAAGCCCGTCAAGGCGCTGACTGAAGGTAAGCGCAAGACCGGCGGCCGCAACAACAAGGGCCATGTGACCTCACGCGGTATCGGCGGTGGTCACAAGCAGCGTTACCGCATCATCGACTTCAAGCGTCGCCTGTGGGACGTGGAAGGTACGGTCGAGCGTCTGGAATATGACCCCAACCGCACCGCCTTCATCGCGCTGGTCAACTATCCCGATGGCGCCCAGGCCTATATCCTGGCACCGCAGCGTCTGGCGCCCGGTGACAAGGTCATCGCTGGCAAGAAGACCGACGTGAAGCCGGGCAATGCGATGGAACTGGGCCAGATGCCGGTGGGCACGATCATCCACAATATCGAGATGAAGCCCGGCAAGGGCGGTCAGCTCTGCCGTTCGGCGGGCACTTATGCCCAGCTGGTCGGTCGTGATCGTGGCATGGTGATGGTCCGTCTGTCCTCAGGCGAGCAGCGTTACATCCGTTCGGACTGCATGGGCACCATCGGTGCCGTCAGCAACCCGGACAATGGCAACACCAACCTGGCCAAAGCCGGTCGCAACCGTTGGAAGGGCATCCGCCCGCTGACCCGCGGCGTGGCCAAGAACCCGGTCGATCACCCTCATGGTGGTGGTGAAGGCCGGACTTCGGGCGGTCGCCATCCGGTGACCCCATGGGGCAAGCCGACCAAGGGTGCCCGCACCCGCCACAACAAGGCCACGGACAAGATGATCATCCGTAGCCGCCACGCTAAGAAGAAGAGGTAAGCGAGATGGCTCGTTCCGTCTGGAAAGGTCCGTTCGTGGACCTCAGCCTTCTGAAGAAGGCGGAAGTGGCGCAGGACGCCGGTGGCCGTTCGGGGCCGATCAAGACCTGGTCGCGCCGTTCCACCATCCTGCCGCAGTTCGTCGGCCTGACGTTCAGCGTCTATAACGGCCGCAAGCATGTGCCGGTTTCGGTGAACGAGGATATGGTGGGTCACAAGTTGGGCGAATTCGCCCCGACCCGCTACTTCCCCGGCCACGCAGCCGACAAGAAGGGCAAGCGCTAATGAGCAAGCAGAAAGCTCCCCGTCGCGTTGCCGACAATGAAGCGCTGGCCGTTGGCACGCAGATCCGTGGTTCGGCACAGAAGCTGAACCTGGTCGCCACGCTCATCCGCGGCCGCAAGGTCGAGGACGCGCTCAACATCCTCGCTTTCTCCAAGAAGGCGATGGCGGTCGATGTGCGCAAGGTTCTGGCTTCGGCCATTGCCAATGCGGAAAACAATCACAATCTGGACGTCGACGCACTGGTCGTCGCGGAAGCATCGGTAGGCAAGGCGTTCACGCTCAAGCGCTTCCATGCCCGCGGCCGCGGCAAGTCGACCCGGATCCTCAAGCCCTTCAGCCGCGTGCGCATTGTCGTGCGTGAAGCTGGCGAAGAAGCGGAGGCGTAAGCACATGGGTCACAAGAGCAATCCGATCGGTCTGCGTCTTCAGATCAACCGTACCTGGGACAGCCGCTGGTATGCGGAAGGTGCCGACTATGGTCGCCTGCTGCTGGAGGATCTGAAGATCCGCCAGTATATCATGAAGAACCTGCCGCAGGCCGCGATCTCCAAGGTCGTGATCGAGCGTCCCGCCAAGCTGTGCCGCGTGTCGGTCTATGCCGCCCGTCCCGGTGTCATCATCGGCAAGAAGGGTGCGGACATTGAAAAGCTGCGCAAGAAACTGGGCAGCCTGACATCATCCGACGTCAGCTTGAACATCGTCGAAATCCGCAAGCCGGAAGTCGATTCCAAGCTGGTTGCACAGGGTATCGCCGATCAGCTGGAACGCCGCGTTGCTTTCCGTCGTGCGATGAAGCGCGCGGTGCAATCGGCCCTGCGTCTTGGCGCCGAAGGCATCAAGATCACCTGCGGCGGTCGTCTGGGCGGCGCGGAGATTGCGCGCGTTGAATGGTATCGCGAAGGCCGGGTTCCGCTGCACACGTTGCGCGCGAACGTCGACTATGCCGAAGCCACGGCGCACACCGCCTATGGCGTGTGCGGTATCAAGGTCTGGATCTTCAAGGGTGAGATCCTGGGCCACGATCCGATGGCCACCGACCGGCTGATGCTGGAGGCTCAGACCTCCGGCGTGCGCCCGGCGCGCTGAAGATAAGAAGGTAATAGCGTCATGCTGCAACCGAAGAAAATGAAGTTCCGCAAGACCTTCAAGGGCCGGATCAAGGGCGACGCCAAGGGCGGTTCGGACCTGAACTTTGGCTCCTATGGTCTGAAGGCCATGGAGCCGGAGCGGATCACCGCGCGTCAGATCGAGGCGGCTCGCCGTGCGATCACGCGCCACATCCGCCGTCAGGGCCGTTTGTGGATCCGCGTGTTCCCCGACGTTCCCGTGTCGAAAAAGCCGGCCGAAGTCCGTCAGGGCAAGGGTAAGGGTTCGGTCGAATATTGGGCAGCTCGCGTCAAGCCGGGCCGCATCCTGTTCGAACTGGACGGCGTTCCCGGTCCGCTCGCAGCAGAGGCATTCTCGCGCGCCGCGATGAAGCTGCCCATCAAGACCAAGGTTGTTGCCCGCCTCGGCGACACCTCGCACCTGGAGGGTTAAGCTGTGGCGAACGTTGCCGACCTCAAGACCAAGACGGACGACGAACTGTCGACCGAACTCAACAACCTGAAGCGCGAGCAGTTCAACCTGCGTTTCCAGGCGGCCACCAACCAGCTGGAAAAGCCCAGCCGCGTGAAGGAAGTCCGCCGTTCGATCGCGCAGATCAAGACCCTGCAGACGGAGCGTAGCAGCTCCGCCGCGAAGTAAAGGAAACACACGATGCCCAAGCGCGTGCTGACGGGAACGGTGGTTTCCGACAAGACCGACAAGACGGTGGTGGTTCGGGTGGAGCGCAAGGTTAAGCATGCGCTCTACGGCAAGATCATTCGCCGTTCGAAGAAGTACCACGCCCATGACGAGGGCAATGTCTACAAGGAAGGCGAAACGGTCCGCATCGAAGAGACCGCTCCGATTTCCAAGCTCAAGACCTGGAAGGTCATTGAGCGCGTGGACACACACAAGTCGCCCGAAACGGCGGCCTGAGTGAGGCTCGCTGAGCCTTTGGTCTGAAATCGTGACGCGGGGCTGGCCTTTTCCTCAAGGAAGAGGTACAGGCCCGCGCTTCGCGTAGAGTCAAAGGCTCTGGCTAGAAATTCGGAACCGCCGGGACAGTCCCGGTAGGCCAAATAAGAAGGAACCGGATCCATGATCCAGATGCAATCCAATCTTGACGTCGCTGACAACAGCGGCGCCAAGCGCGTCCAGTGCATCAAGGTGCTGGGCGGCTCGAAGCGGCGCTTCGCTGGCGTAGGCGACATCATTGTCGTCTCGATCAAGGAAGCAGCGCCTCGCGGCAAGGTGAAGAAGGGTGACGTGCATCGCGCCGTCATCGTGCGGACCGCCAAGGACGTGCGTCGCGCTGATGGCAGCGTGATTCGCTTCGACGGCAACGCTGCTGTGCTCATCAACAAGAACGAGGAGCCGATCGGCACCCGTATCTTTGGCCCCGTCGTTCGCGAACTGCGCGCCAAGAAGCACATGAAGATCATCTCGCTCGCTCCCGAGGTGCTGTAATGAGCGCTGCTAGAATTAAGAAGGGCGACAAGGTCGTCATCCTGGCCGGCAAGGACAAGGGCCGGACCGGCTCGGTCCTTCAGGTGCTGCCGACGAAGGACAAGGTCCTGGTCGAAGGCGTCAACGTGCATGCGCGTCATCGCAAGCCCGACCAGGCGAACCCGCAGGGTGGCATCGAGCGCAAGCCCGCGCCGCTCCACATTTCGAACGTCGCTGTCGCCGACAAGGATGGCAAGCCGACCCGCGTCCGTTTCGAGGATCGCGACGGCAAGAAGGTCCGCGTCGCCGTCAAGTCCGGTGAGGTGCTGTAATGGCTGACAAGTACATTCCGCGCTCCAAGGCGCAGTATGACGCTGAAATCGTCAAGGCGATGACCGAAAAGTTCGGTTACGCCAACGTGATGCAGGTGCCCCGGATCGAAAAGATCACGCTCAACATGGGCGTGGGCGAAGCGACCCAGGACAAGAAGAAGGTCACTTCGGCGGCCGAGGAAATGGAACTGATCGCGGGCCAGAAGCCGGTGATCACCAAGGCCCGCAAGTCGATCGCGCAGTTCAAGCTGCGTGAAGGCATGCCGATCGGGGCCAAGGTCACGATGCGCCGGGAGCGCATGTATGAATTCCTGGATCGCCTGATTAACGTCGCGCTGCCTCGCGTGCGCGATTTCCGTGGTCTGAACCCGAAGAGCTTCGATGGCCGTGGCAACTATGCCTTCGGTATCAAGGAGCAGATCATCTTCCCCGAGATCAACTATGACCGCATCGACAAGGTGCGCGGCATGGACATCATCGTGACCACCACGGCGAAGACGGACGAGGAAGCGCGCGAACTGCTGCGTCTCTTCGGTTTCCCCTTCCCGCTTGAAGAGCAGAAGCAGGCGGCCTGAAAAAGGTCCCGCTTCTCTCCCAATGCATAGACAAAGGAAGAGAACTTAAGTCATGGCGAAACTGAGTTCGATCAACAAGAACGAGCGCCGCAAGAAGCTGGTAAAGAAATATGCCGGCCGCTATGCAAAGCTCAAGGCGATCGCGAATGATACCGCGGCCGATGACAGCGATCGTCTGATCGCGCGTCTGAAGATGGCGGAGATCCCCCGCAACGGCAATCCGACCCGTGTTCGGAACCGCTGCGAACTGACGGGGCGTCCCCGCGCTTACTACCGCAAATTCCGCCTCTGCCGCGTGCAGCTGCGTGATCTGGCCAACAAGGGCCTGATCCCCGGCGTCACCAAGTCGAGCTGGTAAGGATCATTTGAGATGGCATTGACCGATCCCCTGGGTGATATGCTCACCCGCATCCGCAACGGGCAGCAGGCGAAGAAGGACAGCGTGATGTCCCCCGCTTCCAAGCTGCGTGCCCGCGTGCTCGACGTGCTGCAGCGCGAAGGTTACATCCGTGGCTATTCCGAGGAAGTCCTGGGCAAGCACCCTGGCCTGCGCATCGAGCTGAAATATTTCGAAGGCCAGCCGGCGATCAAGCATGTCGCCCGCGTTTCGAAGCCTGGCCGCCGCGTCTATTCGGGTTCCAAGGAATTGCCGGTAGTCCGTAACGGTCTGGGCATCACCATTGTCTCGACGCCTCGCGGCGTTCTGTCCGACGCCGAAGCGCGCGATCAGAATGTCGGCGGCGAAGTGCTCGCGGAGGTGTTCTGATGAGCCGTACTGGTAAAAAGCCGGTTGCCGTTCCTTCGGGCGTCACCGCTGCTATCGAAGGCGGTCTGCTGTCGGTAAAGGGCCCCAAGGGCACCCTGACGCTGCCGCTGGCCGACGAAGTCACCTACAGCATCGAAGATGGTTCGATCGCCGTGAAGCCTGCCAATGACGGAAAGCGCGCTCGCGCTTTCTGGGGCATGCAACGCACGCTGATCCAGAACCTGATCACCGGCGTGACCGAGGGCTTCTCGAAGAAGCTGCTCATCACCGGTGTTGGTTACCGCGCCAACTCGCAGGGCAAGACCCTGAAGCTGCAGCTCGGTTACAGCCACGACGTCGATTTCGCGATCCCGGAAGGGATTGAGATCAAGACCCCGGATAACACCACGGTCGAGATCAGCGGTATCGACAAGCAGAAGGTGGGTCAGGTTGCGGCCGAGATCCGACGCTGGCGCAAGCCTGAGCCTTATAAGGGCAAGGGCATTAAGTACGCCGGCGAGTTCATCTTCCGCAAGGAAGGGAAGAAGAAGTAAGATGGCAAAGCTTTCCCTCTTCGCGCGGCGCCGTCGCCGCGTCCGCACCGCGCTCAAGGCAGTTTCGGGTCACAAGCCCCGCCTTAGCGTCCACCGTTCGGGCCGTCACATCTACGCCCAGATCATCGACGATGCACAGGGCAAGACCGTTGCCGCCGCGTCGACCCTGGACAAGGATGTAGGGGCCAAGGCGCTGGGCAAGACTGGCGCCAGTTCCGAAGCCGCCGCCGAAGTCGGCAAGCGTGTTGCCGCTGCGGCGACCGCTGCCGGCGTCACCAAGGTCGTGTTCGACCGTGGTGGCTTCCTGTTCCATGGCCGCGTCAAGGCGCTGGCCGATGCCGCCCGTGAAGGCGGGCTGGAGTTCTGATCATGGCTGATGAAAACGAAATTCAGGCCCAGCCGGGCGCACCCGCTGCTGTCGAGGGCGGTGATACGCCTCAGACCGAAGGTCGTGGTCCCGGCCGTGGCCGTGGCCGTGGCGGCGATCGCAACCGTGGTGAACGTGGTGGCCGTGGCCGTCGCGATGACCGCCGTGGCGGTAACCGCGATGAAGATCAGGGCGAAGAACTGATCGAAAAGCTGGTTCACATCAACCGCGTGTCGAAGACCGTGAAGGGCGGCAAGCGCTTCGGTTTCGCGGCGCTGGTCGTGGTGGGCGATGGCAAGGGCCGTGCAGGTTTTGGCCATGGCAAGGCGCGCGAAGTGCCTGAAGCCATCAGCAAGGCGACCGCTTCAGCCAAGAAGGCGATGGTTCGCGTTCCGCTGAAGGAAGGCCGCACCCTGCATCATGATGGCCTGGGCCATTTCGGTGCTGGCAAGGTGACGGTCCGTTCGGCTCCGGCCGGTACGGGCATCATCGCCGGCGGTCCGATGCGCGCTGTGTTCGAAAGCCTCGGCGTCGCTGACGTCGTGACCAAGTCGAACGGTACGTCCAACCCCTATAACATGATCCGTGCGACCTTCGCGGCGCTGGGCGAACAGACCAGCCCGAAGTCGGTGGCGCAGCGCCGTGGCAAGAAGGTCGCTGATCTTCTCCGTCGCGGTGGCGCCTCCGCCGAACTCGCGCAGGCTGATGCCGAAGCGATTGCGGAGTAACTGATATGGCGAAGATCAAGATCAAGCAGATCGGTTCGCCGATCCGCCGCCCCGCCGGCCAGAAGAAGATTCTGATCGGCCTGGGCCTTGGCAAGATGCATCGCGTGGTGGAACTTGAAGACACTGCGGAAGTCCGCGGCGCCATCAAGAAGCTGCCCCACATGGTGCAAGTGGTCGATTAAAAGACCGTCATCCCAGCGCAAGCTGGGATCTCAGCCCGCTGGGTGGAACCTCATAGGTTGCGCCCAGCCTCACGAAGCCCCGGCCGCCGCTGGGGCTCCGGCCCGATCCTGAAGGATCGGGCCTTCGCGCGAACATAGCGAAAGCGAGTGCATTATGACGAAGCTCAACGAACTCAAGGACAATGCCGGCGCCCGCAAGGGCCGGATGCGCGTGGGCCGTGGTATCGGCTCTGGCAAGGGCAAGACCGCTGGCCGCGGCCAGAAGGGTGCGAAGGCGCGTTCGGGCGTCAGCATCAACGGCTTTGAAGGCGGCCAGATGCCGCTGCACATGCGCATCCCGAAGCGCGGCTTCAACAACATCTTCGCCAAGGATTACGCGATCGTGAACCTGGGCGCGGTGCAGAAGGCGATTGATGCGGGCAAGCTCGACGCCAACGCGACCATCGATCATGCAGCGCTTAAGGCTGCTGCTCTTGCTCGTGGCGGCAAGGATGGCGTGCGCCTGCTCGGCAAGGGTGAATTGACCGCCAAGGTCAGCCTGCTGGTTGCCGGTGCGTCGCAGGGCGCGGTGGAAGCGGTCGAAAAGGCCGGTGGCAAGGTCGAAGTGATTGCTGTCGTGCCGGCTGCTGAAAAGGCTGCTGCCAAGAAGGGCACCGCCAAGGCCGCCAAGAAGGCCTAAGGCGCTCTACCAAGCTTGCAAGCAAGGCCCCGCTGCCCAATATGGGTGAGCGGGGCCTTGTGTTTCGGCCCGGTAGAACCTTCACCATCGTCTCTGAGCGGCGGCTTCGACAAGCGCGATGATTGCTCAGAATGAACGGTGTGAATTTCGGAGTTCGACAGCGCGCGATCACGCCGCTAAGGGGTTAGCGATTCAGGCCGGAGCGTGACTCCGCCAAGATGTTTTGAAGGGCAGCCAAGATGGCATCGAGAGCCGACCAGCTCGCATCCAATCTCAGCCTGGCTAAGTTCAGCCAGGCGACCGATCTCAAGAAGCGCCTGTGGTTCACGCTGGGCGCGTTGATCGTGTTCCGCTTCCTCAGCTTCGTGCCGCTGCCGGGCGTCGATCCGACTGCGCTGTCGCAGCTATATCAACAGACGAGCGGCGGCATTCTCGACATCTTCAACACCTTTTCGGGCGGGTCGCTTTCGCGGATGAGCCTGATCGCGCTGGGCGTAATGCCGTACATCACAGCGTCGATCGTGGTGCAGCTGGCCGCCTCCCTCTCGCCGAAACTCGCGGCGATCAAGAAGGAGGGCGAAAGCGGGCGCAAGAAGCTTAACCAATATACCCGCTACGGCACAGTTGGACTGACCGCCGTGCAAGGCTATTTCATTGCGGTTGGCCTTGAAAGTTTCGGTGCTCAGTCGGGCGTGCAGGCGGTTGTCGATCCGGGCTATCTGTTCCGCGTCGCGGCGGTGATCTCGCTGATCGGCGGGACCATGTTCCTGATGTGGCTGGGTGAACAGATCACGTCGCGCGGCATCGGTAACGGTGTCAGCCTCATCATCATGGCGGGCATCGTGGCGCAGTTGCCCGTTACGCTGAGCAACCTGTTCAAGTCCGGTAGCGAAGGGTCGATCTCTGGCCTGTTGATCATGTTGATCCTCATCATGGCTGCTGGCCTGATTCTGTTGATCTGCTTCATGGAGCGGGCGCAGCGCCGCGTGCTGATCCAATATCCCAAGCGTCAGACGCGCCAGGGGATCATGCAGGCCGACCGCAGCCATCTGCCGCTCAAGGTGAACACCGCGGGCGTCATTCCGCCGATCTTCGCCAGCTCGCTGCTGCTGATGCCGCTCACCATTTCGCAGTTCGCCGGTAATACGGTCGCGGGTGAAAGCCGGATGGGCGATTTCGTCCTGACTCTGAATCAGTATCTGTCGCACGGCAGTCCGGTCTACATGGCGCTCTATGGCCTGGGCATTGTCTTTTTCTGTTTCTTCTACACGGCAGTCGTGTTCAACCCGGAAGAAACGGCGGACAATCTGAAGCGGAACGGTGGCTTCATTCCTGGCATCCGTCCGGGTAAGAATACCGAAAATTATCTGGACTATGTGCTGACCAGGATCACCGTGATCGGGGCCGCCTATCTGGCGCTGATCTGCCTGGTGCCGGAATTTGCCATCGCCCGCGCAGGCATTCCTTTCTACCTGGGCGGCACCAGCTTGTTGATCGTCGTCAACGTCACGGTAGATACGGTTACGCAAATCCAGAGCCATCTGCTGGCCCATCAATATGGCGACCTGATAAAGAAGGCCAAATTGAAAGGCCGCCTGCGCTAAATTGCGCGGGACAGCGAAGCGCACACATGGGGAGAATGCGCGCATGAATATCATCCTGCTCGGCCCTCCGGGCGCTGGCAAGGGGACCCAGGCCAGCCGCCTGGTCGATAGTCGCGGCATGGTGCAGCTATCGACGGGCGATATGCTGCGCGCTGCGGTAAAGGCGCAAACGCCAATTGGCCTGAAGGCCAAGGCAGTGATGGAGGCCGGTGAACTGGTCTCCGACGAAATCGTGTCGGGCATCATCGGCGAGGCGTTGGATGGTCTGTCGGCTGAGACCGGGGTCATCTTCGATGGTTATCCCCGCACGCAGGCCCAGGCCCATTCGCTTGACGCTATCCTCGCAGATCGCGGTCGCACGCTGGACCATGTGATCGAGCTTGAAGTGGACGAAGACGCGCTGGTCGAGCGCATCACCGGTCGCTTCACCTGCGCCAGCTGCGGCGAGGGCTATCACGACATGTTCAAGACCACCAAGGTTGCGGATATTTGCGACAGATGTGGCGGTCATGAATTCAAGCGGCGACCTGACGATAATGAGGAAACGGTGCGCACCCGGATGGCGGAATATCGCGCCAAGACCGCGCCGATCCTGCCCATCTATGAGGCGCGCAACATTGTCTCACGCGTCGATGGCATGGCCGATATCGACGAAGTGACCGGCGCAGTCTTCGCCATTCTGGACGGCGCTGACGCCTGAGCGAGAGCGAGTTCAAGTCAGATGGCATCATCTGACGACATAAAAAATGCGCAGAATAAAAGACAATCAGAGCATGGTCCTGTCCAACCGAAACGGGGGCATGCTCTGATTGTCTCTGTGTCTTCAGGGGACGGGTAAAATAGCTCCAAGGATCGCTTGGAGCGATATCGACGGACAAGCCAGGCTGCAAATGAAGGTTAAGGCGGGGCCTTAACCACGATCTTAACGGAAGCGTTGCTATTTCATTGCTACAACGCAACCGTGAGTGAACCAACGCCATCGCGATCCCGTCTGACGGAGCTTGATGCCTTAAGAGGCTTGGGCGCGCTGTGCGTGTTGACGTTCCACTATTCGACACGCTTCCACGAACTCTTCCCGCAAGCCTCGCACGTGCCGTTCAGCTTTCCCGGTGGGAATTACCGCGTGTTGCTGTTCTTCACCATTTCGGGTTTCGCGATTTTCTTCACGCTGGATCGCATTTCAGACGTGCGGGGCTTTGTGATCAACCGCTTCGCCCGGCTTTACCCGGCTTATCTCGCGGCCATGCTGCTGACTTTGTCGATCGAATATCTGGCAAGCGCGACGCAGCTGCTGATTGGGCCGGGAGCGATCCTGGCCAATTTCACCATGTTGCAGGGCTTTGCGTTTATCCCGGAGGTCGATGGTGCCTATTGGACGCTAACCGTCGAAATTGCCTTTTACGCTTGTATGATCGCCCTGTGGTGGTGGGCCGGGCTGCAACGTCTGGAGCCCGTCCTAGCGCTATGGCTGGTCGTCCGCTGGATATTCGCCCTGTGGCCGGACATGCCCGAACGCATCGTGATGCTGCTGGTGTTGCGTTACATACCCTTCTTCATCATCGGCATGCTGTCCTACCGGGTCTGGTCGGGTCAGCGTAGCTGGCGGCAACAGGCCCCCTATGCTGGGTTGGCGCTGTTGTCGGTGGTGACGATGGAAAGTTGGGACGTCGCCCTGATGGCGTGCGTGCTGCTGGCTGCCTTTGCCGCGCTCATCGCCGGGCGGCTCCGCTTCATCGCGATCCGCCCGCTGCTGTGGCTGGGCGGTATCAGCTATTCATTCTACCTGATCCATCAACATGTCGGTTTTGTGGTGATGCTGAAGATGGCCGATGCGGGATGGAGTCCCTGGATCGGCTTTTTCGCCGCGTTCATGGTGGCGTTGACGCTAGGGACGGCCATCAATCGCCTGGTCGAACGCCCAGCGGGGGAAGCGATCCTAGCCTGGTGGAAGAAGCGGCGGGTGGCCCATGTTGCGCGAGTGGAGGCGACCGCCGCAAGTCAGGCATGAAAAAGGGCGCTGCGCATAAGACGGCAACGCCCCCTTTCATGAAAGCCAGTCGCGTTACTGCGCGCGGGGTGCCGCTGCCGCAGCGTTGGCGGGCAAACCGCCCAACTGCGTCACCAGCTTTGTATAGGCGTCCAGATAGGCGAGGACGATGACCTGGCCGATTTCGGTATTCTGGTAGCCGCCGCCACCGGCTGCGGCAACGCCGCCCCACCAGCCAGCACCGCCACCGCCGCCGAAGCTGAGGTCCGACTTGCGGGAATAACCCTCGGTCAGCGCTTCTTCTTCGGTGGTCCGCGCATTGACGATCGACAGCGTGACGTTCGCCTCGCTCTTCTTGATCGAAATGCCGCCAGCCAGCGCGCCGAGCGTCCGACCGCCCAGCAGGCCGCCGATCATGCCGCCAAATGCATTGCCGCCGCTATTCTTGTTCGACGACACGATGTCGGGCTGCAGAAAATAGTCTGCCGCCTTCACCTGGCCACGGCCAAGGTTCGATCCGGCCTGAAGCTCGCCCGAATCCGCCATTGCGCGTTCCATGTTGCGGTTGGCCATCGCGCGACCGCGATTGACCAGGCCGAAACAGCCCGACTGCTGAATGAAGACCTTCAGGATCGCTTCGGGGCTGCCCAGGTTCAGTTCACGCCACCACTGATTGTCGGGTTCGACGATGGCAACCGTGCCGAGCCGCTTCGTGCAGCGCGGGATTTCCGCGGTTTTCTTGGCTTGCTGCTGACGCGCCGAAGAACCCTTTTCGGCGGCGAGCGCCGGAGACGCCGTAGCGGCCAAAGCGGCTGCGGCAGCGATGAACGACGTGAACATGCGCATGGATATGCACCCCCTGGAAAAAAATGTTGAAACAGTTCTGCTTCGTGGCCACCCTATTATCGTGCCAAGCTCTAGCACAACAGCGTTCCGGTTCAAGCGAGCCGTAAGGGGATGCGCCGCTATGTGCGCGAGTCTGCTGACAGGCCCGCAAATGGCTGCTATCGGCGCGATCCATGACCGACCTTTCCCATATCCGTAACTTTTCGATCATCGCCCATATCGACCATGGCAAGTCGACATTGGCCGATCGCCTGATCCAGCGCACCGGGGGGCTAACCGACCGGGAAATGTCGGCTCAGGTGCTCGACAATATGGATATTGAAAAGGAGCGGGGGATAACCATCAAGGCGCAGACCGTGCGCCTCGACTATGTCGCGAAAAATGGTGAGACCTATGAGTTGAACCTGATGGACACGCCCGGCCATGTCGACTTCGCCTATGAGGTGAGCCGGAGCCTTGCCGCGTGCGAGGGCGCGCTGTTGGTGGTGGACGCGGCGCAGGGCGTGGAAGCGCAGACGCTGGCCAATGTCTATCAGTCGATCGAACATGACCATGAAATCGTGCCGGTCCTCAACAAGATCGACCTGCCCGCCGCCGAGCCGGAAAAGGTGCGCGCCGAAATCGAGGAAGTGATCGGCCTGGATGCGTCGGAAGCCGTGCTGGCCAGCGCCAAGTCCGGCATTGGCATCGACGATATTCTCGAAGCCATCGTCAAGAAGATCCCGCCGCCCAAGGGGGATCGCGACGCCCCGCTGGAGGCGATGCTGGTCGACAGCTGGTACGACCCCTATCTGGGCGTCGTCATTCTGGTGCGCGTGATGAACGGCGTCATCAAGAAGGGTCAGAACATCAAGTTCATGATCGGCGGCACCGAGCATCTGATCGACCGCGTAGGCTGCATGCGGCCCAAGATCGAGCAGTTGCCTGAACTGGGGCCGGGCGAAATCGGCTTTATCACTGCGCAGATCAAGGACATCAGCCAGACGCGCGTGGGCGACACCATCACCACGGTCAAGAACCCGGCTGCCAAGGCGCTGCCCGGCTTCAAGGAAGTGCAGCCGGTGGTGTTCTGCGGCCTGTTCCCGGTCGACGCTAATGACTTCGACAAGCTGCGCGATTCGATTTCGAAGCTGCGGCTGAACGACGCTTCTTTCAGCTTCGAGATGGAGAGCAGTGCGGCGCTGGGTTTTGGCTTCCGTTGCGGCTTCCTGGGGCTGCTGCATCTGGAGATCATCCAGGAGCGGCTGACCCGCGAATATGATCTGGACCTTATCACAACCGCGCCTTCGGTGGTGTACAAGATCCAGCTGACCTATGGCGCGGGCGAGATCGAACTGCACAATCCGGCCGACATGCCCGATCCTACCAAGATCGACGAGATCGAGGAGCCGTGGATCGAAGCGATCATCTATTGTCCCGACGAATATCTCGGCTCCATCCTGAAGCTATGCCAGGACCGGCGCGGCATTCAGAAGAACCTGACCTATGTCGGCGGCCGCGCGCAGGTGACGTACGAACTGCCGCTCAACGAAGTCGTGTTCGACTTTTACGATCGGTTGAAGAGCATCAGCCGCGGCTATGCCAGCTTCGACTATCACCAGATCGGCTATCGGGAGGGCGACCTCGTCAAGATGAGCATCATGGTGAACAGCGAGCCGGTCGATGCGCTGTCGATGATCGTGCATCGCGGCACCGCCGAATCGCGCGGTCGCGGCATGTGCGAGCGGTTGAAGGATCTGATCCCCCGCCATCTGTTCAAGATTCCGATTCAGGCGGCGATCGGCGGCAAGGTGATCGCGCGTGAAACCATCGCGGCGATGCGCAAGGACGTGACCGCCAAATGCTATGGCGGCGATATCAGCCGCAAGAAGAAGCTGCTCGACAAGCAGAAGGAAGGCAAGAAGCGGATGCGCGAATATGGCAGCGTCCAGATTCCGCAGGAAGCCTTTATCGCCGCGCTGCGGATGGGCGACGAAAGCTAACGCAACATCTTTCCGCCTGCCGGGTTCTTGGACCGTCAGGAGGATTCGGAAATGAAGCAGGAACCCAAGGTCGGCGACCATGTCAGCTGGAAAAGCCATGGCGGGCAAGCCCATGGCAAGGTGGTCACAAAACAGTCCAGCCCCACCCAGATCAAGGGGCACAAGGTCGCCGCTTCAAAGGACGACCCGCAGTTCATCGTCGAAACGGCGGAAGGAAAGCGCGCCGCGCACAAGAAGGAAGCGTTGCGCAAGGATTGACGCAGGCTGGCCTTCCATGATGATGTCCGGCGGCCTCTTTTGACGGGAAGAATGATGAGCGATGCCTGGCTGTATGACGAACATCCCGCAATGTTCCGGGCGCATCCGTTCCTGTTCATCCTGCTGCTGATATCCGTCGTCGGCCTGCTGGCGATCGGCGTCTGGTGGCTGCGGACAAAGGGGGAGCGGTTGGCGCTGTCGGATCGCGAAGTCCTGATGGAGCGGGGCCTGTTGTCGAAGCAGCGGACGGAAATCGCGCTGTCCAGTATTCGCAGCGTGCGCATTACCCAGACTTTTGGTCAGCGTATCTTCGACGTCGGCAATGTGGAGCTGTTCAGCGCGGGTGACGTGGCTGAAATTGCGATCAAATCCATGCCGCGACCCGGCCGCATCCGTAACATCGCGGCGTCGCGCAACCTGGACCTGCTGCCGCAACGCTGACTTTTGCCTGCCCTCCCTTGACCTCGCGCCAATTTGTTTGAACGATAGGAAGTGACGGGCCCTTCAGTGAGGCCCAGCTTCCGGGAAAGGACGCCACGGGTCAACGCCGCTTCGCAATGGCGCGAAGGACGGCGCAACGGGGTTGTCTTTCATGGCGCTGCCAGTGATGCTTTCGCTACCCGACCTGACCGCGCAGCAGCGGGATGAGGTGCGGCAGTCATGCGGCTTTGCCTGCGTCCGGTGCGGCGTAACTATCTACCGCTATCTCCTCCTGCCCGATGCCGCCGATGCGACATTGCTTTGTCCGACCTGCCATGGACTGGTGGAAGACGGTCGGCTGACGGCCTCTCAAGTGTACGGATTTCACACCAACCCGGTCGTCCGCCAGCGCCATTTCGCGCGTGACCGCCTGCCTTTTTCTCCGGGACTGCCGACGTTGATCATCGGCGGCACGCGACTGCTGCGCGACACACCCATTCCGCTGGTGCTGGATGGAGAACCAATCATGATGTTCGCACCGCCCTGTCGTAGCCAGGGGGCGACGCGCATCAGCCTGCGCATGGGCGACCCCGATGGCAGGCCAGTGCAGGTGATCGACGGCAATGAGTGGTTGGCCCCCAATGGCAGCTGGCATTTCCTGCTGCGCGGCGACCGATACAGCATCGCGGCGGCGCGGGGCGATGGGCTGGCGGTGCTGCGCATCGTGGCGCGCGACCGGATCGCGGTCGAACATCTGCGCACGACCATTCGCGGACGTCGGCTGGAGGTCACGCCGGACTGGCTGGAAATCGACGGAAAGCGCCATGTAAACCGGATTGGCGGCGGCGCGCTGGTTGGACTGGAGTGCTGACACCCCGGTTAATGGGATGGGGGAGAGGTTGGCTTGGTGCTACGTGCTCCTGCGCAGGCAGGAGCCTAGTTCATACGGCGGGATTGGGCTCCTGCCTGCGCAGGAGCACGTGATTCCTCAATCCAGAGTGGCTTCGAGACGGCAAGGATGACTGGACGCGCGAGACAGTTTTAGCCGTTTAGAACAGATTCGCGCGCGCTTATGCATGACTCTTGCGCACCAATGCCTGCGATGCCAGCCTTCGCTGGCATGACGTGAGGCGTTGCCATCCTGTCTAACTGTGCCCGCTGCGACAGCCGCCGTTAACCACCGATGCCCCGGTCGCAGTCAGCTTACCCACATCGCGCCGAGATAATCACCATCTTTTCGTCATAGCTGACTGTCAGCCGGTCGGGGCGGAAGTCCATGGTCATCGCCATGCCGGGCGCACCCCAGCGCAAGGTGCGCGCCTTCGATGCCTGCAATAGCTGAGAACCGGTCGCCTCATTCGCGATCTGGCCGATGAAGCGGTCAAGGCCCTCGTTGCGGCAAGGGCCCTCGGTCGTGGCGGGTATCGTCGCGGGGCCTTCGCCGCCAGCACTGGCGCAGGCGGCCAGCAGGGGGAGGGGGATGAACGCCGCTATCCGCATGATGTCTACTACTCCCGTTCGGTGCGCGTCATCTTCAGTCGACCGCCCGTCACCGCAAAGGCCAGGCGGCCTTCCACCAGGTCAACGGCGTCACGGCCAAATTGTTCATAGCGCCAGCCCTCCAGGATCGACAGGCCTTCGCGCACGCCTGCCGCCAGCGCGTCGATATCGTCCGACCGCGCCAACAGGCGGGCGGCAACGTTGATGTCGCGCGACCGGATCTTGAGCAGCAGCTTGAGCAGATCCGCGACCAGTGCGCCATCCTTGCCCAGGCCTGGTCGCTTTGGATCGCGTTCGGGCATCTCTTCCTTGTCCAGCGGCTTGTGGCTGCCGAGCGCCGCCATCAGGCGCGCGCCGATGTCATTGGTTTTCCATGTGGCGGACAGGCCGCGCACCTTGCCCAGGTCTTCCTGTGCGCGGGGCGGGTGGCTGGCGATGTCGGCCAGGGTTTCATCCTTGACGATGCGACCGCGCGGCAGGTTCTTGTCCTGCGCCTCAATCTCGCGCCAGGCGGCGAGCGCCTTCAGGCGACCGAGCACATCGGCCTTGCGGCTGGCAATGCGGACGCGTTGCCAGGCTTGCTCAGGTTCGTTCACATAGTTGGACGGGTCGCAAACCCGCTCCATTTCCTGATCCAGCCAGTCGCCCCGTCCCGTCTTGCGCAATTCTTCCAGCATCATCGGGAAAATCTGGATGAGGTAGGTGACGTCGCCGATGGCATAGTCGATCTGCCGCTTGTCGAGCGGGCGGCGGGCCCAATCGGTGAAGCGCGCGCCCTTGTCGAGCTGAACGCCGAGCCATGCATCGACCAGGTTGCCGTAACCGATCTGTTCGCCCAGCCCCAATGCCATGGCGGCGATCTGCGTGTCGAACATCGGATGCGGGGTCCGGCCGGTCAGGTTGTAGATGATCTCCAGGTCCTGCCCGCCTGCATGAAATACCTTCAGCACATCCTCATTGTCGACCATCAGGTCGAGCAGGGGGCTAAGGTCGAGGCCCGGCGCCTTGGGGTCGATAGCTGCGGCTTCGTTGCTGTCAGCTACCTGGACCAAGCAGAGGTCCGGCCAATAGCTGTTTTCGCGCATGAACTCGGTATCGACCGCTATGTAAGGCGACTTTGCGATACGGGCGCAGAATTGGGCAAGTGTCTTGCTGTCGGTGATCAGCGGATGGATTTGCATATGGTCTTCGATCTTATTATGGGCTGGCCCGTCGCTCACGGGCTCGTCAATGCTTGACAAGACCGCCCATAGCGGGGCCGCGGCACTTTGTCATTTCCGTAAAACGAAGCTGAAAGATACAAACGCCATGCACGTCTATCGCACTCATACTTGCGGCGCCCTGACCTCGACCGAAGTCGGCAATGAGGTGCGCGTGTCGGGCTGGGTGCATCGCAAGCGCGATCATGGCGGCGTATTGTTCGTGGACCTTCGCGATCATTATGGCATCACGCAGATCGTGGCGAAGGCCGATAGTGGCCCGCTCAAGATATTGGAGACGCTTCGCCTCGAATCCGTTGTGACGGTTGAAGGCAAGGTGGTCGCCCGCGCAGCTGAAGCGATCAATCCCAGGATGGCTACTGGCGAAATCGAGATCGTGGCGGATAGCGTCACTGTCTTGTCTGCTGCGGCCGAACTGCCGCTGCCGGTAGCGGGTGAACAGGAATATCCTGAGGACATCCGCCTGCGCTACCGCTTCCTGGACTTGCGGCGCGAGACGCTGCACGCGAATATCGTCAAGCGCACGAAGATCATTTCCGACATGCGTCGGCGCATGGAGGGGATCGGCTTCACAGAATATTCGACGCCTATTCTGACGGCGAGCAGCCCCGAAGGCGCGCGCGACTTCCTGGTGCCGAGCCGTATTCATCCGGGCAAGTTCTACGCGCTGCCGCAGGCGCCGCAGCAATATAAGCAGCTGCTGATGGTCGCGGGCTTCGACCGTTATTTTCAGATTGCGCCTTGTTTCCGCGATGAAGACCCGCGCGCCGACCGCCTGCCGGGCGAGTTCTACCAGCTGGACCTCGAAATGAGCTTCGTCACGCAGGAAGATGTGTGGAACACGATGGAGCCGGTGATCGCCCAGGTGTTCGAACAGTTTGCCGACGGCAAGCCGGTGACGCCGTCGGGCAGCTTCCCGCGCATTCCCCATGCAGAGGCGATGCTGAAATATGGGTCGGACAAGCCGGACCTGCGCAATCCCATCCTGATTCAGGATGTGACCGAGCATTTCGTGGAGTCAGGTTTCGGCATTTTCGCTTCGCTGGTGGACAGCGGCAGCGTCATCCGCGCGATCCCTGCGCCGGGTGCAGGTGCGGGCAGCCGGAAATTCTTCGACGACATGAACAATTGGGCGCGGGGCGAAGGCTATTCGGGTCTTGGCTATATCAACATCAAGGACGGCGTGCCCGGTGGACCCATCGCCAAGAATCATGGCGAAGAACGCACGGCCAAGCTGATCGAGGCGCTGGGCCTTGGCCCCAATGACGGCGTTTTCTTCGCGGCGGGCAAGGAAAGCCAGGCGGCGAAGCTGGCGGGCCTGGCGCGCATTCGCGTGGGCGAGCAACTCGACCTGATTGACAAGGACCGGTTCGAACTGTGCTGGATCATCGATTTCCCCTTCTATGAATATGACGAGGAAACAAAGTCGGTCGACTTCGCGCACAATCCTTTCTCCATGCCGCAAGGCGGGATGGACGCGCTGGAGAATCAGGATCCGCTGACGATCAAGGCCTATCAATATGACATGGTCTGCAACGGCTATGAAATCGCGTCCGGTTCCATTCGTAACCAGTCGCCGGAACTGATGGTCAAGGCGTTCGAAAAGGTGGGCCTTAGCCAGCAGGATGTGGAGGATCGTTTCGGCGGCCTCTATCGCGCATTCCAATATGGCGCGCCGCCGCATGGTGGCATGGCCGCTGGCGTGGACCGTGTCGTGATGCTGCTATGCGGTGCGCAGAACCTGCGCGAAATCACGCTGTTCCCGATGAACCAGCGCGCCGAAGACCTGCTGATGGGCGCGCCGAGCGCGGCCGACTTCAAGCAACTGCGTGAACTGCATGTCCGGGTGATGGAGCCGCAAGCCAAGAGCTGATTGTGACGATCGTCGTGAGCCGGATTTGACTTTTCGCCGCATGGGGCGTTGCTTTCCTTATCTGGGTAGGAAGGATGACGCGCATGGCGATTGACCTTGCCGATTATGAGAAGGGCAAGCCTCTCAAAGGCGACTATGAAGCTGAACTCGACAAGCTGCAGGAGCGGTTGGCGAAGATTCAGGTTGCGCATGTCATCCATAACCGGCGGTCGGTCATCCTGTTTGAGGGCTGGGACGCGGCGGGCAAGGGCGGCATCATCAAGCGCATGACGGCGCAATGGGACCCGCGCTATTATCGGGTCTGGCCGATCGCTGCTCCCTCTGCGGAAGAATGCGACCATCATTTCCTCTGGCGCTTCTGGACGCGCCTGCCCGCTGGCCGCAACATCGCGGTGTTTGACCGCAGCTGGTATGGCCGGGTGCTGGTGGAGCGGGTGGAAGGCTTTTGCTCCAAGGCGGAATGGAAGCGCGCCTATGATGAAATCAACGCCTTTGAACAGCAGCAGGTCGACGCGGGCACGAACATCGTAAAGCTGTTCGTCCACATCACCCAGGAAACGCAGGATGAGCAACTGGCGCAGCGGCTCGACACGCCCTGGAAACGGTGGAAGACGGGCGTGGATGATTACCGTAACCGCGCGCGACGGGCGGACTATCTCGACGCGTTGGGTGACATGTTTGCCAAAACCGACAGCAAATATGCGCCTTGGCAAATTATCGACAATAATCACCGCAAGGCTGGACGCATCGCAGCGATGAAGCATGTGGCCCAGACTTTGGAAAAGCTGGTGCCGATGGACTTTCCCGATCCCGACCCGGAAGTTGTCAAGCTGGCGCAGCAGGCCTTTGGTTATAAATCATCATAAAAGTTATTAAAAACAACGCATTGTCACAGAAGTGTCATAGAAACCTAACCTGGCGTTTACCAGTTTCACGCTAACCGGCGTTCATGCACAAGACTACGGCGCCTGACCACCTGAATGACAATCCGTCCTGTGATGGGGTGACAAGCGGACTGCACCTGATCGCGTCCGCCCCGACCATCCGGCTGGGCCAGCCACTCAGTGAGGCGGTGGACCATTTCCAGCATGACCCGCATCTGCGACTGCTGCCGGTGCTGGACGCGCAGGACCGGCCGGCGGGCGCCATTTACGAATGGGACATGCGGCGCATATTGTTCAATCCCTTTGGCCATGCGCTGCTGCGCAACCCCAGTTTTGGGGGACGACTGGACGATCATGTCCGGCGCTGCCCCGTGGTGGAACGCGACGCCAGCGTCGAGGCACTGATCGATGTCTATGCGGCGCAGGGCGCATCCTGCGAAGGGTTGATCATTGTAGAACGCGGGCGCTACGCCGGGGTCGTGGGTGGACCGCTTTTGCTGGGGCTGACGGCTGAGCGCGACGCCCGGCTGGCGGTTGCACGAGCGTCGCGACTGGAACGGATCACCGGCGAAAGCGCCACCTTCCGCAGCGACATAGAGGCGTTGGCCGCCGAACTGGTGCGGGTGGCGGACATGCTGTCGGGCTTTTCGGTCGAAGCGGCCGAACAGGCCGTGGCCAACAGTCAGGCGGCAGGCGAAATGGCAATCGCGGCTGCCCAGACCGCAGATTCATTGTCTGGAATTGCTGCTTCGGGCAGAGATCTGGGGCCATTGTTCCTATCGATAGAAGAAGAAGTGCGTGAGGCGGGCAAGGCTCTGCACGCAGCCGTGCAACAGGCGCGGCTGGGGTCGGCGGACAGCCAGGCGTTGATCGTCGAAGCGGACGGTATCGGTGAATTCACGGCAGTGATTGACGGCATCGCCAGGGCGACGACGACATTGGCGCTGAACGCCGGGATCGAGGCGGCGCGCGCGGGCGAGGCTGGCCAGGGCTTTGCAGTCGTCGCGCGCGAGGTAAAGGCGCTGGCCGCGCAAACGCGTGAAGCGGCGGCGCAGATTGCGGGGCGCATTGGCCATATTCGCGAAAGCGTCGGTAATGTTGCGGCGGGGCACGCGCATATGGATGCCGCAATCGCGACGGCGGATCGGCTGGCCGCGTCGGTTTTCGATGCGGTGGCGCGGCAGGGTGCCTTTAGCCGGACCATAGCCGCCAGCGTGGCCGAAGCAGGCGCGTCGAGCGACCATATCCGTTCGCGGGCGAGCGAGATCAGCGCCAGCGCAACCGCTGCGGCGGATGGCGCGCGGGCGATGGGCAGCACCGCTTGCCGTCTGGCGGACGAAACGCGTCGACTGGATGCGCGGGCCAGCAGCTTCATTCGCGCGATCCAGGCCGCCTGACGCGCAAATCATGCTGGCGCGCGCCGCAAATGCAGCTAGTCTGGCTTTCCATATATAAGGGAGAGGACCGCATGCTCGTCATGTTCGTAGGCGCCGATCGTACCGAAACCGCCATCAACGCTGCGCAGGTGACTTTCGTATCGTCCGTCAATGAAGGCACGCGCATCCGCTTTGGCGAAGGGCGCAGCGTCACCGTGACAGAGCCGATCGGCGAAGTGTTGAACAGCCTCAACCAGGCGCTGCGGCCACATGACTAGGCCGCTGCCTTAAGTCCATACTGCCTCATATTGCGGTTCGCCCTCGGCCCGGACGCGAAGAGGGAACTGATCAGTCCGGGTAGCGGATCGCAATCACTTCATATTCCTTTTCGCCCGCTGGCAGGATGACCCGGCGCAAGTCACCGATTGCCGCGCCGCGCAGTGCGCGGGCGATGGGTGATCCCCACCCGATTCGCCCGGCGCTGGCGTCAGCTTCGTCATTGCCCAGGATCGTGACGGTGCGATGCTGGTCGTCATCGTCCGCGATAGTGACGGTGGCGCCAAAATAGACCTTGCCCTTGTCCGGCTGCTGGCGGGGATCGACGACCTTGGCATCCTTCATTTTCCTGGAAAGGCGCCGCAGCTGGCTATCGATTTCGCGCATCCTTTTGCGTCCGTAGAGATAGTCGCCATTCTCGCTACGGTCGCCATTGCCCGCCGCCCAACTGACGATCTCGACCACGCGCGGGCGTTCGACGCCCAACAGCTGGTCATATTCCGCCCGCAGCTTCGCAAAGCCTTCGGGGGTGATGTAGTTGGGATGGGCGGGGTTCATCATGCCTCTTTACCCGCCCGGACGCGTCACGCGCAAATTGGTTCGCACGGTGGACGCAGAGCGATCATTTCTGCGTCCACTAAGCGTCCGGCGAACCGTTCAGCCGGGCGTCTGCTTGCCCAGATATTTGGACAGCGGCGTATTCGATCCGCGGAAACGGGCGCGTTCAGGGTTCATCGCTTCATAGACGACCGCATTTTCCAGCACGCGCTGCACATAGTTGCGCGTTTCGAAAATGGGAATCTGTTCGATCCAACGCAGCATGTCTGCGCCCGGCAGGCGGGGGTCGCCATTGGCCCGAAGCCACCGGTTCACATTGCCCGGCCCGGCATTATAGGCCGCGACGGCCAGGGGATAGCTGCCACCATAATAGTCCAGCATCCGCTGGAAATAGGATGATCCCAACATGATGTTGTAGCTGGTGTCGGTGGTCAGCGACCCTGCACTATAACCCAGGCCCAGCTTGCCCGCCTGTTCACGCGCCGTGCCCGGCATCAACTGCATCAGGCCGCGCGCGCCCGCATGGCTGACGGCGGCGCGGTCGAACTGGCTCTCCTGCCGGGCGATGGCGTGAACCATGGTCCAGTTATATTGCGCCGAAGGAGGGACGGGGACGCGCGGGAAGGCGCTTTCGCCATAGCCGGTAAGGCCGCTCGATACGGCGCGACGTCCGACCATCACGCCCATGTCGGGACGACCGATGCTCTTGGCGAGTTCAGCGGCCAGATAGTGATCGCTTTCGCTGTCGGCGTTGTTCGCGATGGCGCGGGCGAATTTGCTCTGATCCTCCCAATAGCCCATCTGCCCCAGCGCCTTGACGGCGCGCACCACCGACCGGTTGTTGAAGGCAGTACGGTCCGCCGCGGAAAGCTCCACGCCACGCTCGACCAGTGCGGGCGCGGGCACCGGGCGGCCTAGCCGTTCCAGCGCGAGCTGGCCGTAAAACTGATCGGGAAAGACGGACGCCTGCCCAAAATAGCTGTTGGCGCTGGCCTTGTCGCCCGCTGCTAATGCAGCGCGTCCGGCCCAATAATAGCCCTTTGACTGGGTCTGCGGCGACCGCGCCGCCGTGGCGTAGCGGCGGAACATCGCGGCCGCGTCGGCTGGGCGATTGAGATTATAGAAGGCGGTCGAACCCGCCAGCCAGGCGAGGCTGGTATAATCGTCGCGTTCGCCGATCGGGCGACCGCTGACATCGGTGCCGGGCGCATAGGCGTCGTCCACCTTGCTCGCGATGCCGTAAGCGAAGCTCCACTGACTGTCATTCGCTGCAGCCCGCGCGTGGGTCAGCAGGACTTCATACCATTTTTCCGCGTTGCCCGGCCGGAAGCTGAGCGCCGGCCGATTGGCGAGATATTGCCGCCCGGCGATCCAGTTGCCGGTGTTGAGCAGCCATGTTGCCTTGTCCGCCACGAATCCCGCGTCGGTTGCGCCGATGGCTTCGGCAACCTGCATCCGCGTGGCCGCATCGGGCGCTTTCTGGCGAAAGGCGATGCGTGCTTCATAGACCGGGCGGCGGGCTGGCGAGACATAGGCGAGCATGCGTTGAGCGCCCGCCATGTCGTTGGCCCACAGCAATATGTCGGCGCGTTGATCATGTTCGGCGCTGGTCCAGCCGGAACCGAACAGCGAGAGCAGCCGCATCTCGTCATCCGGGGCCAGCGACCCCCCGACCCAGGCGTTGCGAGCGGCGACCCGCGCCTCGTTCATCCTGCCGGTCTGCATCAACGCCATCGCGTTGCGGGCATGGCCGACGGCGGTGCGCGCCGGAAAACGGGCAAAGAAGGCCGCGACCTGCCGGGCGTCGTAGCTGTTGGGGTTGATCCCGGTTTCCGCCAGCCTGCGCATCCGGTCCTCACCGGGCCAACCCGGATTGGCCATGATGAAGTTGGCATAGGTGGAAAAGCCCAGCCCATCGCTCTGCTGCAGCGTGCGCCACTGGCTGATGGTTGCCGCGACGGAGGAATCGGTCGCGACGCCGACTCGCCCGCTGACTTCATTCCATGAAGCTGGTCCGGTCGCGGGGGGAAGCGGCTGGACAACCGCGCCGCGCGGATAGGCCGGTTGACCGGTGGAAGCTGTCAGGTCGGTCTGCGCGCTGGCGCCGACGGCAAAAAGAAGAAAAGCAATCAAGGGGATACGTACCAATGTAGTTTCAGGAAGGCGAGTCGACAGCATAGTGGACATGATCGCAATTCCAACCTTATCAGGCTCTGAATGACGCGCTATAGCGCGGCGTCGCCCTCATCTCGACATAGTGCCCCGGAATCCCGGCGAATTGAAGGAGTTTATGCATGTTTTCCGGGTCGATTCCGGCGCTGGTCACGCCATTTCGCGACGGAACGGTGGACGAAGCAGCCTTTCGCGCGCTCGTCGACTGGCAGATCGACGAAGGCAGCAGCGCGCTGGTCCCGTGCGGCACCACCGGCGAAAGCGCGACCATGACGGTGGATGAGCATAATCGCGTCATCGCCATCTGCGTCGACCAGGCGGCGGGACGCGTGCCGGTCATTGCCGGGTGCGGGTCCAACGACACCAGGATCGCGCTGGAACATATGTATGCGGCGCAGGCGGCGGGGGCGGATGCGGCGCTGGTGGTCGCCCCTTATTATAACAAGCCCAATCAGGAAGGCGTCTATCAGCATTTCGCCTATCTCGCCCAGAGGTGCGAACTGCCGATCCTGCTCTATAATGTGCCTACGCGCACTATTACCGACATCTCCGTGCCGGTCATCCACAGGCTGGCCGAGGAATATCAGACCATCGTCGGGATCAAGGACGCCACCGGAAATCTGGGGCGGGTCACCGCGCAGCGCCTCGCTTGCGGGCCGGACTTCTGCCAGTTGTCCGGGAATGACGAAACCGCGCTGGGATTCAACGCCATGGGGGGTACAGGCTGCATCTCCGTCACGGCGAATGTCGCCCCGCGCCTGTGCGCCCAGTTTCAGGCGGCCTGCGCGGCGGGCGACTGGACTGGTGCATTGGCGCTGCAGGATCGTCTTTATCCGCTGCATGACGCGTTGTTCAGCGATTCTTCACCCGGGCCGGTCAAATATGCGCTTACCCGGGTGCGGTCCGACATGTCAGGCGATGTCCGCCTGCCGATTACCTGGCCGTCGGAAGCAAGCCGCGCCGCGGTCGACCGCGCCCTGGAAATCGCGGGTCTGGTCTGACCGCGCGGCGGCACTATATGGTGAAGTGAGTTAGTTAATCCGATATGGCCCGCCCCCGTCCTGAAACCTTCGACAAGAAGAAGATCGTCGCCGAAAACCGGCGCGCGCGTTTCGAATATTTCCTTGAGGATGTGTTCGAGGCAGGCATCGCGCTGCAAGGGACGGAAGTGAAGTCGCTCCGTTTCGGCGAAGGGAATATCGCGGAAAGCTATGCCGAGGTGAAGGGCGAGCAGGTGTGGCTGGTCAACAGCAACATCCCCGAATTCAGCCACGGCAACCGCTATAATCATGAGCCCAAGCGGCCCCGCAAGCTGCTGCTGCATGAGCGGGAGATCGCGCGCATGCACGGCGCTGTAGAGCGCAAGGGCATGACCCTTGTCCCCTTGAGCATCTATTTCAACAGCCGGGGCAGGGCGAAGGTCGAACTGGCGCTGGCCAAGGGCAAGAAGACCCATGACAAGCGCGAAACCATAAAAGAACGCGACTGGAAGCGCGATCAGCAGCGTATTTTGAAAGAGCATCGCTGATGAGCAATCGCTTCACCCGCTGGTGGCATGCCAATGCGCCGACGCGCGAATCGCTGGAAGATAATCGTTTCATCGCCCCCGTGGCGCATCGGGTGCTTGAGCCGTCCCTGTGGCGCTTTACGCGCCGGTCGGTCCCACGCGGCGTGGCGCTGGGCCTGCTGGTCGGTATCTTTCTGCTGATTCCCGGCATCCAGATTGCGGGGGCGGCCCTGTTGGCGCTCCCTTTTCGCGCCAATATTCCCGTTGCCGCCGCCATGACGTTCCTGTCCAATCCGGCAACGACGCCGCTGTTCCTGATGGCGTCGGTTTATATCGGGAATTGGATGCTGGGGCGGACGGCGGATGCGTCGGGCTTTATGGCGCTGGTCAATGACCATGCCACGATCCGCCAGTGGGTGGCCTGGCTGTTTTCGGAAGCCGCGCCCGCCATGCTGTTTGGCCTCGCCCTTATCTCCATCGCCTTTGCCGTCGTCGGCTATTTCCTGGCGGACTGGATCTGGCGGCATCGCATGGGCCGTAAATGGCATGCGCGTAAATTGAGGATTGGCAAGTCACCCGAAAGCAGCGCATTGGAAGAAATCGCTCGCGTCTGACGGCGGGCGATGCAGTCCAGTGTCGTTTAAGGGGGGACGCCGGTCATGGCCGCGCGGGTGAAGAGGGATGAGGAAGCGTGGGCCGGTGAACAACCGTCCCGTTTCGCCCTGCCGCTCCTGGTTCTGGCAGCGTTGGTTTCTGCCGCTATTGTCATCTACGCGGCGGGCGACGCTGTGCTGGCGGCTGGGTTCGCCGCTACTGTCCTGGCCCTTGCTGCATTGCTCAGCTGGTATCATCGCCTTGCTTTTTCTGAAACCACCGAAGGCGAAGTTGCGCCGGACTGGACCGTTTCGCGCGCGGCTGCGGATGCGTCGGGCATGGCGATTGCGGTCACGGATCGGTCGGGACGACTGGTGTGTGCCAGCGACAGGTTCGGTGAGTGGTTTCCCGGCTTTCCCGCACCGCCCAATATCACGACCGACCCGGCCCTGCTTGAAAGCCTGAGCGCGGCTGCGCGTCTTGCCTGGCGCGACGGCGATGGAAGGGTGGAAGGGTTGACCCAGGGCGCCTTGCGGCTGGACGTCGATGTGTGCCGCACCGGGCGGGCGGAGGATTATCTGCTGTGGCGCTTTTCGCCCGTGCGGCAGCCGAGCGCGCTGGATGATGTCCATCGCCTGCTGACCGGGGAAGCGGGCCGCCAGATGGGCGAAGCGGGCGTCATGGCGGTGATGATCGGCGGCGAAGGACGCATCCGGGCGGCGAACGGCGCATTCCTGCTGCGCGCGGCCGGGCGGATCGACGCCAATATCACGGGCCGCGATTTCGCAACCCATATGCGGGTCGATGACAAGGGGCAGCTGTTCCTGGCGCGGGAAGAGTCCGGGGGCCTGCCGCTGCGGCTGCTGCAGGTGCCGCTGCGCCGCGCGGTCCAGCCGGGCGCGACCCAGGGTGGCGGGCAGGATGGTCCCATGCTGTTGCTGCTGATCGATGAACCGGCCGGTAGTGCGGGTGGGACGACATCGCTTTCCTACATCGAAACGCTTCTTTCGCTGCTGCCCTTCGGTCTGGCCATGGCCGACCGCGATGGGCGGATTTTGTTCCTGAACGGCGCTTTTTCGCGTGCCGCCGGACTGAAGCGCGGCGACAAGCCGGTTTATCCCGGCGATCTGGTCGCCCGTGAGGATCAGGCGGCGGTGGCCGACGCGGTGCGCCGCTTTGCCGTCGGGCCGCAAATGTCGGGCGACATCGCCGTGCGGATGCGAGATCAGCCGGACGAGCCGACTGCGCTCAGCCTCGCCGGGGTGCGCGGCCTGGGCGAAGCGGCGGTGTTGCTCAGCCTCAAGGACAATAGTGAGGAAAGCAAGCTCAAGCGGCAGGTCGCGCAAGCGACGAAGATGCAGGCGATCGGCCAGCTGGCGGGCGGTGTCGCCCATGACTTTAACAACATCCTGACCGCCATCATCGGTCATTGCGACCTGATGCTGATGCGCCACACGCCGGGCGACAGCGACTATGACGACCTTCAGCAGATCAAATCGAACAGCAATCGGGCGGCGGGGTTGACCCGGCAATTGCTCGCCTTTTCCCGTCAGCAGACATTGCGTCCGCAGGTATTGCAGTTGCCCGACATCGTCGCGGACGTATCCAACCTGTTAAAGCGTCTGCTGGGCGAAGCTGTGAAACTGGAAGTCAGCCATGGCCGCAATCTGGGCGCTGTGCGGGCCGATCCGGGACAGCTGGAACAGGTGATTGTCAACTTGGCCGTCAACGCTCGTGACGCCATGGTCGATGGCGGCACCCTCAACATCCAGACCTATGCCGTGCCCGCCGCCAAGGTGCGGGACCTGCGGCAGGAAATCCTGCCCGCCGCCGACTATACGGCGCTGCGCGTGTCCGACACCGGGCTGGGCATTCCGCCCGACATATTGTCGAAAATCTTCGAACCCTTTTTCACGACCAAGGAACTGGGCAAGGGGACCGGCCTGGGCCTGTCCACCGTCTACGGCATCGTCAAACAATCGGGCGGATACATCTTTGCCGAATCGGAATTGGGGCGGGGGGCGAGCTTCGTCATTTACCTGCCCGTCTATCAGGGCGCCGATGTTGAACAGACGGCCCAGCCCAAAACCCCGATCCGCCGCAGCGAAACCTGGGGCAGCGGGACCGTGCTGCTCGTCGAGGATGAGGATATGGTTCGCGCCGTCGCCGAGCGGGCATTGTCGCGCCAGGGATATAAGGTGCTGACCGCCAACGACGGCGAACAGGGTCTGGAAGTGCTGGCCGGCGGCGAAAAGATCGACCTGCTGATTTCGGATGTCGTCATGCCCAATATGGATGGCCCATCCATGGTGGCCCGTGCCCGTCATAGCCATCCCGACCTGCCGGTGCTGTTCATGTCGGGCTATGCTGAGGAACAGCTGCGCAAATCGATCGACATCGCCAATGTCGCTTTCCTGCCTAAACCCTTTTCCGTCAGCCAGTTGGCCGAAGCCGCGCGCGACGCACTGGCGATGAACCCCGCTGCGGAATGAACTTCTCGTTCGATCAAGCGATTATACTGTGCACCGGTCCGTCGATCGGATAGCGACGCATAACGACATAAGGGGACCGCGTGCATGGCTGGCAAGACCATACTGATCGTTGAAGATGAAGTGATGATCGGCATGATGCTTGAAGATTATCTCGAAACGCTGGGCTACGGCTTGCATGCAATCGCCGTGTCGGTCGAAGAAGCATGCGACCATGCGCGTAAGGGCGGGTTCGATGCGGCGCTGGTCGATTGCAACCTGCAGGGTGAAAAAAGCTGGCCTGTCGCCGACATATTGGCGGAAAACGGCATACCCTTCATCTTCGCCACGGGCGGTATCACCGACGACGTGCCGCAAGGACATGCAGACCGTCCGACGCTGGCCAAACCCTATACGATCGGGGCTGTGGACAGGGCGTTGGGGAAGGTGCTTTCAGCCGAATAGGAAATTTCTGTTCCTATCTTGTTCTATGCGAACAAACAGGATACATCGTGCTGGCGCCGACCAATTGGCGCGATCCGCTTGACAGGGGATAGGCCGATGACCGCAATGCTCTCACTTATCGATTCCAAGAAGACAGGTACAATGGACAGACAGAAAGCATTGGAAGCGGCCCTTTCCCAGATCGACCGTGCCTTCGGCAAAGGCTCGGCGATGAAACTGGGCAGCCGCGAGAAGATTGAGATCGAATCGATTTCGACCGGGTCGTTGGGACTGGATATCGCGCTTGGTATTGGCGGCCTGCCGCGCGGGCGGATCGTTGAAATTTACGGGCCGGAAAGCTCGGGCAAGACGACGCTCGCCCTGCACGCCATTGCAGAGGCGCAGAAGACGGGCGGCGTAGCGGCCTTTGTCGACGCCGAACATGCGCTCGACCCCGCTTATGCCAAGAAACTGGGCGTCGATATCGACGAATTGATCGTGTCGCAGCCTGATACGGGCGAACAGGCGCTGGAAATCGTCGATACGCTGGTGCGGTCGAATGCAATCGACGTGCTTGTGATCGACTCGGTCGCGGCGCTGGTGCCCCGCGCGGAAATCGAAGGTGAAATGGGCGACAGCCATGTCGGCCTGCAGGCGCGCCTCATGAGCCAGGCGCTGCGCAAGCTGACCGGCTCGATTTCGCGCTCGAAATGCCTGGTGATCTTCATCAACCAGGTGCGCATGAAGATCGGCGTCATGTACGGTAACCCCGAAACGACGACCGGCGGCAACGCGCTCAAATTCTATGCGTCCGTCCGGCTCGACATCCGCCGCACCGGCCAGATCAAGGATCGCGACGACATCGTCGGCAACGCGACCCGTGTGAAGGTGGTGAAGAACAAGGTCGCACCGCCTTTCAAGCAGGTGGAATTCGACATCATGTATGGCGAAGGCATTTCCAAGATCGGCGAAATCCTGGACCTTGGCGTCAAGGCCGGCGTGGTCGAAAAATCGGGTGCCTGGTTCTCCTACGATTCCGTCCGCATCGGCCAGGGCCGGGAAAACGCCAAGACCTTCCTCAAAGGGAATCCCGAAATGGCCGACCGCCTGGAAAAGGTGATCCGCGGCAAGACCGAGGAAGTCGCCGAAGCGATGATGACCGGACCCGAACCGGAGGATGACGGCGAATAAGCGCCGGGCGCGGCCTGACAGCCGCTTCCTCACTCCTCTGAAAAGGCCCGCCCGCGCATTTACGCAGGGCGGGCCTTTTTACGTGGCCTTTCATCTCACCCCTTTTGCGGCTCCTTTTGCGCCGGATAAATCTGGCTTTTGTCCGCTTCCTTCGCGGCGTAGAGGACTTCGTCTGCTGCTTTCATGGACGTAGCGGTACGCCAATACGGACGCTCAAACTTCCGTTTCCCGAACGGCTCCTTCCCTGCGGCACTTCCATTGACAGGCTTTCCTATAAATCCGAAAAGAACATATAGAGAACATTCTTATGGTCGAGTCGGTGAAGACGCTTGCAGCCCTCAGGCGGCAGATCGCATCGCTGGAAGGAATTCCGGTCGCGAAAGCCGGTGCACCCGTTGTGACGGGGCATGAGCCCTTTGACCGGGCCATGCAAGGCGGCCTGGCGCGCGGCCGCGTGCATGAGCTGTTCGGTAGTGACGAAGATGA
>CAMPHJ010000017.1 GCA_946885845.1 uncultured Sphingobium sp.
CCCACTTTCCCCACCCAACTCACTCTTTAGCCGGGACAGCTTGCTTCGGTCGGCACATCCACACGCCGTTGACGTTCTCCTTCTGCATGTGGTCACCGCTATGCTTGTCCCACCAGCTTGCTGAGACGACCTTCTCTTGCAACGCGACCTGTTTCACCGTGCTGACGGGCAGCCACTCGTGGTTAGGATAGATCAGGTAGAAGCCTTGGAACCACATGGCGAATTGCGGCTCATACTGACTCTTGGGTCCCCGCGCCTTGCCCACGGTGCTGTTCGGGGTCAGCCCGGCGTCCAGTTCGTCCCATGCAGGGCGAGTGGCGTAAATCGGCTTGCCGTTTCTGTGGTCAACGCCAACCTCGACGCGCTCGGTATGGAATTTCCACGCGCCACCGGGATGCTCAGGGAGGTTCATCTTCACCTGCATGAACACCTTGGCGTGCGGGTCTGGCTCCTCTTCTTCCGTCCGGGGCTGCTCCATCACGGCGCACAGGCTACGGCAGGTCTGAACAAACGCGCTGGAGCCGAGGACGCGGTGAAGCATGGAACGGTTTGTGTCCTTCGCAAAGTGCGTCACGCAGATAATGGCAATGTTGTAAGTCTGCGCGAGGATCAGCCACGGCTCCAACACGGTGCGGAGCTGCCCAGCGTCATTGAGATCGACCTTCCGCAGCTTCTGCCCCGGCAGGTAGCTGGTCACCGGGTCAATGACGAGCATGGCGAACGGGTTGCCCATATCGCGCGCCTCCGCCAAGCCCTTGCTCACTGCCTCCAAGTCGTCCTGCATGGAGAAGGTGTTGCGCTTGCCCTCCTGCATGACGCCCTGAATCTCAACCTCGTTCCCAAGGTTGGCACCGCACGCGGTGAGCCTTGGGACCGTCATTTCCTCAATGCTGTCCTCGCTGCCCAGCCACAGCACCCGTTCGGGCTTCCGCCATGCGTTGGGGCAGTCGTATTCACCCGGCCACGGAGCACCTGTGGTCACCCGCGACGTTACGTCACCCAAGATGGTTGACTTGCCTGCACCCGTCTCGCCCGCCATCAGCGTGATATATCCCTTCGGAATCCACCCGGTCCAAAGCCATTCGATGGCGTGCATCTGCACCCCGCCCAGCGACCGAAAGACAAGTTCGCGGGGAGCATCGGATGCGTCCGCTGGAAGCCCACGCCGCATTCGCTCACGCTTTGTTTTCGCCTCTTCGGCACGCGCATTTTGCTCCATCAGCTTCACGCGGGCCTGTTCCCACTCAACCTTCTCCTTCCAGTTGAGATGGAAACCAAGTTCAGGGTCGCGCGGCGGAAGTGTCTCCGCAAGGAAAGCTGGATCGTAGGTGATGCCATCGACTTCATGCGGCTGAGACATGATGCACCTCCCCGCCGGTGGGGGTAGTAAGGGATTTTCGCCCGTCGCCATCTGCATCCGGCGAATTTTTACGCGGCGTGCAATATTGCCAATAATGTTCGGGGCATGTTGATGTTTGCGACCTATCGCCGCCTTCGGTTACATTGGTGCTGTTCACTTTGATACTCCGGGCGGTGGGGGTGGCTCCCTGCCGCCTATTCATGAATGGGGTCATGCGTTGCCGGGGTGGCTGACGGTCGCGGCGCTGGTGCTGGTGAAGGTGCGCGCTGCCTTCCAAGCCTCGATCTCGGCAGGGTCGTATGCGACACCGGCCTGCTTGGACTCGCCCAGCTTAATGAAGCGCGGCCCCTTGCCCTTGCACCGCCAGATTTTCAGGGTGACGGGCGAGATGCCCAGCGCGGAGGCAGCGGCGTTGCTGTTTAGAAGTGTGGTCACTCATCGGCTCCATCCGCTGTAACCAAGCGTCAGGGTGAACGCTCCACCATGGAGCCGATAGGATTACTGAACGCCCCAACTATCGGGGCATTGCAGTAGCAACAGTATATATAAGTATGTTGGGAAAGTGTTTGATAATCTGCGTAGTTCCGGCAATTTTTTACTTGGAACATCTCGCTGCGCATTGATGTAGGGTATGTATGGTTTGAAGGTCCGCCAAGGGGTGAAAAACTATACACACCATACATCACGCCTAAGCCATTAATCGGCACGGATTGGGTCGGCAGATTTTTGTTTCGTAAACCGATCAGGGGGCGATTAGCATATCGCCGGTTTCGACCGATTTGCCCGATAATGCGATTTTGGCGGGCTGGTGCCGACCTTCGCTGTAAGGCCGCGTGGGGCGCGATCGCCGCGCTGCCGCCCCTAACCCTGCTGCGCGCTGGCGCCGCCCCTGCTACCCCGGCTGCGCACCGAATTTGCGTGCATCACGCCGAGCGGTGCAAGGGAACCACATTCTTGCTGGCAGCTACCGCCGCTTGCTGCTCGATCCAGTCGCCCACCTTCTGCACATCGGGCTGGAGCCAATCCAACCGCGCCAGGTCGAGATAAGCGCGGGCGGTGGTGTCCTCCTGCGCAGGCTTGTGGCCGGTAAGCAGGTCAACCCGGAACTTCTCAATGAGGCATTCGCGCATGGCGTAGTTCGTGAACGACCGCCGCATGTCGTGGAGTGAAAGGTGCTTCCCAGCTACCTCGCCAATCGCCACCATCGGAGCGCGGGCATCCATAATTCGCCCCGTCTTGCCCCACGACGGGAACACGAACGGGCTTTCCTTGCCGTCCTCCAGCTTGAGGCGAGGACGCGATTTGAGCAGCGCGACCGCCTGACTGCTGAGCGGGAGCCAGATCGGATCGCCACGCTTGCGGTCGTCCAGATGCCACCAGCAATTGCTAGGGTCGTGGTCATCAATGTTCACGCGATCCCATGTCAGGGTCGCCATTTCATCACGACGCGCGCCGGTCAGCAGCGCGAAGATCGTCAGGTCCACGGACGCAAGTGCTTCATAACCCTGCACTTGACCACGCATGTCGTGCAGCTTGTTCCACACAGCGCCAATCTTGCGCTTGTCGATATAGCGCTCCGTGCGGGTGCCCAGCTTCGCCCAATGGTGCTTGAGCGCGTCCACCGGGTTGCGGGCAATCAGCGGTTCACCGTCAGCACGGCGGTATTCGTCCATCGCAAAGTTGATGAGGATGCGCAGCGTTACGAACGCCGCGTTGGCGCTGGCAGGTGCAGCTTTCTTCCCCTCCAACCCCTTCTCCGCAATCTCCCGGTGGCGCTCCTGCACCATGTCGCGGGTGATGTTGGCGATGGGCTTGTCCTTCCACGACGCAAACACCTTCTCGACGTGCCGCTTGTATTCCGCTGCCGTGCTGGCTTTCAGCTTACCGGGGCGCGAGGTGTATGCGGTGCAGACGTCCATCAGCGAGATACGCATCGCTTCGTCCTGCTTCTTCACGTCGCGGGGGTCCACGCCCAGCTCCATGTTGCGGAGGTGCTGCTTTGCCGCGTCCCGCGCTTGGTCGGGCGTGAACACACCATAGGGACCGACGGTCACGCGCACCGCGTCCCCAACCCCGTTGACGCGCCCCTGTGCAATGAAAGTCGTCTTGCCGGTGGGCGTCACCCGAAGCCCGAACCCCTTGATCTCCGTATCCCAGAACAGCGTGTCGCTCTTGGCACCGGGCTTTGCCACCCGGTCAATGTTCGCCTTCGTCAGTTTCAATTGCGGCATAGCCCATAACCTTCTCGTAAGCATGTCGTAAGCAGCTTGCACATACTTACGCTACCCTACGCATACCGTCTACAGGCTAAAACCCGTTTAATATCATGAGTTTCATATACATATCGCTACGAGCGCAAACCTACGCATACCTCGCTCTTGCCAAACTCTTAATCAGCGGGTCCTTGGTTCGAGCCCAAGTGCGTCCACCATTTCTCACCATATAAAGCAGCTACTTAGCCAAGGTCTAGCGCGACAGCGCAGGCCACGCTTGTAAGCGCTCTCGCGTATTTCTAGCCCCTCTAGCTATTCATGGCAGCACCCCACGCCCGAAAGCGCAGGGTGCTGGCGGCGTCAGGCAGGAGAAGAACCTGTCCCCGCTGCTGGCCCCGATGTTGACGGCGGGGGTCGGTGGCCTTGACCCCGGCGCAGCGAGCAAGATGTACCCCTCCGTGCCGCTGCACAGTCGCAGGCGCAGCACGTCCTCTGAAAAAAATGGGCGACGGACTTGAGGCAGCGTTGCCAGCCTACCCTCCTGATTACACGGCCCGGAATGTCCTCGTCCAACACTAACCCCCGGCGGATGCACCCGTCAAAGGGCCAAGCATCCGACTCAATGATACCAACAGCGGCAGCCTGCCCCTTCATGCGGAGCGGGGTATAGGGCGCGTCACGCGGCGGTGCGGGCCTGCGCGGCTAGGGATGCTTGGAATGAACACCACATTGCCGGGCCTGCTGCCTCCAATCCAGTTTTGGCTGCGCCGGATATCACCCGGTTGCTTGGTCGCCCCCCTCGCCCCGTCTATCAATCGGCGGTGCGCGTCATTCAAGGGGCGCATGGAAATCGGAATGCCTGACGGTTCCCCGGCTCCTGTTGGACATGGTTCAGGACATCGAGGTAGTTGAAAACCTTACATTAGTCCCGGATGACTTTGAGGAGGCGGCGTTCCACCGGGGCGAGGATGCCCTGGAGTTCGGTGCCGCGTTTCAATATATGCCCGGCCTCCCCGATCAGGGACCACATGCCCTGGCGATGGCGGAGCGCAGGGCGTTTTTCGATCCGAAATTCGGGACGTTCGGCCGACCGGCGGAAAGCCGAAAAGGTCGCGGCGTCGCGGCCAAGATCGATGGCATAGTCACGCCAGTGGCCCGCCGATACCATACGGCCATAAAGGTCCAAAATCCGCTGCAATTCAGGTCGATCGAAACCAATCTGTGAAGGCTGGGCGCCGTGGGAGGGGAACGGCGTCACATTGCTCATCAGGCGCGACCACGTTCCTTCAGCACGGGGATGTCATCGTCGGGGGCCAGCGGAGCTTGACCCGCCCGTTCATCCATCAATTCCGCCAAACGCTTTTGCAACTGCTGCACTTCACATTGCAGAAGTTCCAGCTTTTGCTTTTCAGGGTCGTAGCAGTCCGAGCAGGGCGTGCCGTAGGGCAGAAATTCCCGCTGATAAGCCGTCACATCGACCAGCATCTGCCGCGCGGGAATACCAACCATCGTCGCGCCTTCCGGCACATCCTTGGTCACAACAGCGTTGGCGCCGACACGGGCGCGGGAACCGACATGGATCGGCCCCAGGACCTGCGCGCCCGACCCCACGATGACGCCGTCCGCCAGGGTCGGGTGCCGTTTCCCCGCAATGCCATTGGCCGGGTCGGTCCCGCCCAGCGTCACATTTTGATATAAGGTCACGTCGTCGCCGATTTCGGCAGTTTCCCCGATGACGGTAAAGCCATGGTCGATGAAGAAACGCTTTCCGATCCGTGCGCCGGGGTGAATGTCATTGCCCGTCAGAAAGCGCGACAGATGGTTGATTGCCCGCGCCAGGAAAAACAGCCGCATGCGATAGAGACGATGTGCGACCCGATGGAAGGCGAGCGACCAAACTCCCGGATAAATCAGCACTTCAGCGCGCGAGCGCGGCGCGGGATCGCGCGATTTTACCGAGTCGAGATAAGCGATAAGATTGCGAAGCATGAAAACGCCCCTGAAAACCTGTTCGGCCGTACATAGGCCCAAAGGGATAATTTTTCCAGATCACATGGCTATTTAGACTTGCACCATCAAAATAGAATGTTTCTTGGACGCAGCCGATATAACAATCATTGCGGTAGACAAATAACGCCAATAAGGTTCGCGGATGATCGACACCATCATTGCCCATTTCGGGGAAATCCTGCCGTTTATCCTGATCGGCTTCGGCGCTCAGATGATCGACGGGGCATTGGGCATGGCCTATGGCGTGATTTCGAGCACGCTGCTGCTGGCGCTGGGCGTGCCACCCAGCAAGGCGTCGGCCAGCGTGCATGCGGCGGAAACATTCACGACGGGCGTATCGGCGCTGAGCCACATCGCGCATCGTAATGTCGATTGGCGACTATTTGCCAGACTGATCATTCCCGGCGTGATCGGCGGCGTGGCAGGCGCATATCTGCTGTCGAATATAGACGGGTCCGCCATCAAGCCATTCGTCCAAGCCTATCTGGCGGCGATCGGCATCTATCTGGTCTGGCGCGGCTTTCATTTCCCCCCACATGCACGCGACCCCAAATGGGTGGCGCCATTGGGTCTGGCTGGCGGTTTCATGGATGCGACAGGCGGCGGCGGGTGGGGGCCGATCGTCACGTCCAACCTGCTGATCCAGGGCGCCAGCCCGCGCCACACCATCGGCACGGTCAACACGGTCGAATTCGTCCTGACATTGGCGATCAGCATCACCTTCCTGCTTCATCTGGGATGGCAGGCGTTCACCACTTACACGGTCGGCCTGTTGATCGGCGGCGTGATAGCCGCGCCTTTCGGAGCGATGCTGGCGCGCCATGTCGCGCCGCGCGTCCTGTTTATAGGCGTCGGAACCATCCTGATGCTGACGTCGCTGTTCGGCCTGGTCAAATGGCTTGGATATATCGGCTGACACTCTTATATCGGCCCTTCTCATCGAGAAAGGCGATCAATGTCCAGCTACATGCCGACACTCAAGCAGCTGCAATATCTTGTTGCGCTGAAAGAGCATGGGCATTTCGGCAAGGCGGCCGAAAGCTGCTATGTGACGCAATCCACCCTGTCGGCGGGCATTCGGGAACTGGAATCGCTGATCGGCGTGACGTTGGTCGAACGGACCCGCCGGGTGGTGCGGTTTACGGCGCTGGGCGATCGCATCGTCGACAAGGCCCATCGGGTGTTGCGGGAAGCCGAAGAATTGGCAGGCATTGCCGAAGCATCGGGAAAGCCGCTGACCGGCGAGTTGCGGATGAGCGTCATCCCGACGATCGCCCCCTTCCTCCTTCCCTGGCTATTACCGCGGCTGCGGGCGGACAGGCCCGAACTGAAACTCTATCTGCGCGAGGAAACGTCGCAGGCTGCCATCGAATCGCTGCGGCATGGCAATGTCGATTGCGTCCTGCTGGCCCTGCCCTTCCCCACCGGAGAGATGGACAGCGAGCTGCTGTTCCAGGACCGGCTGTACGTCGCATTTCCCCATGACGATCCGCGCGACCCGCCCGAATGGATCGCACCGGAAATGATTGACGAGACCAAGCTGCTGCTGCTGGAAGACGGGCATTGCCTGAAGGATCACGCGCTGGCGGCATGTAGTCGGCCCGAAATCCGGGCCAGCGCCACGATGATGGGCACGTCATTGCATACGTTGGTGCAGATGGTCGACAATGGCCTGGGCGTAACGATCATGCCCGAAATGGCGATCACTGGTGGGATATTGGAACATACCCGGATCACGGCCCGTCCGCTGCGTTCGGAACGATCCTACCGGGACATCGCGCTGGTCTGGCGGAAGAACAGCCCGCGCGAAAAGGAATTTCAGCTGCTGGCCGAACTGTTGCGGGAAGCAGCGGAACTGCCGCCGCTGAAAGCCAAGGCGGCGTGATGATCATTTCTCCTGTTTGTCGACACTTAATAAGCTGACAGGTGATGCCACCGGCTTCGAAAATGGGTTGGAGTTTGGTTAATCGGAATGGTCAGTTCGGGCCTTTTGAACAAGCCATTGGTCTCATTGAAACGTCGGCGCCCTTCTTTTCCTTGTGACGCATGGTGCCTGAGATTTAATGCTCGTTGCTTTAACTGAGCCAGTCCTGTGCCTTTGCGTCATCTTCGGCACGGGCATCGACCCATCGCGCTTCGCCGTCGCTGAAATGCTCCTTCTTCCAGAAGGGCGCATGGGATTTGAGCCAGTCGATCAGGAAGGCGCAGCTTTCCAGCGCGGCGGTGCGATGGCGGGAGGCCGTGCCGACGAACACGATACGCTCCCCCGGCTCCATCCGCCCGTGGCGGTGGATGACCCGCACGCCAAGCAGCGGCCAGCGGTTCATCGCGTCTTCGACGATGCGTTCGACCTGAACCATGGTCATTGCGGGATAATGTTGCAGTTCGAGCGCGACCACGCCGTCATCGCCCCGAACGATGCCCGTAAAGCTGGCGACGCCGCCCCCGCCGCAATTTTCCAACGTGGCGAGTTCGGCAGACGTGTCGAAATCTTCAGTCTGGATCGAAACCCGCTTCATCCGCCCGTGACTGGCGGAAAAATCGCCAGTTCCCGCGCCGTACCAATGGGGGTGTCGAGCGGCACGAAGCGCTGATCCAGCGCCGCGCGTATCCGTCGGGGTTCGCCAAGCGCCTGGGCATAGCCGCCCCCGCGCCCCGCGAGCATGGCAATCAGGTCCGTTATCTGCATATCCGGCGCTGGGCGCTCAATCTGTTCCTCATCCTGGCCGATGGCTTCGCGCACCCAGGCGAAATAGAGGATGTTGAGCGTTGCCACGGTCAATCCATATGCTTGATGCCGACGCGCAGATAATCCCAGCCAGTGACCAGCGTCAGGATCGCGGCGGCCCACAGGGTTGCGATGCCGACCATCTGCACGAAGGGGAACTGGGGCAAGGCCCCGGCCAGGATCAAAGCGCCCAGTGCGATAAGCTGAAACGCCGTTTTCCATTTGGCAAGCCGTGATACCGGGACCGACACCTGCAATCCGGCGAGGAATTCCCGCAGCCCCGACACCGCAATTTCCCGCAAAAGGATGATCATGGCCGCGGCGATGTGGATGCCGGCAATGTCCCGCGTAGCCGACAGCATCAGGATGACCGCGCCGACCATGATCTTGTCCGCGATGGGATCAAGGAAAATGCCCAGCCGGGATACCGCCCCCTGCGCGCGGGCCAGATAGCCGTCGAAATAATCCGTGATGCCCATCAGGCAGTAGAGCACGAAGGCAAAGGCATAACCCGTAGTCCAGCGCGCGCCCATCTCAGCAGGCCATAGCAATGCGACCAGCAAGGGGACCGTCAGGATACGCGAAAGCGTCAGCAAATTGGGCAGCGTCAGCATGGGCGCGAACTGCCACAGTCCGCGCTCCCGCACAAGCCGGGCCGACATCGGGAATGCGCGGGCCGCATGGAGGGTTGGACAGACTGGGCGGCAAAGGCTAGACCCCGCCCCGCTCCTCCACAGCGAAGAAGACCCTCCGGCCTATGCAAGCCTCTCTCAGGCTCCTCAAAAAGCGCCGTTTTTTGCCGCTTTTTGTCACTCAGCTCCTCGGCGCCTTCAACGATAATCTGTTCAAGAACGCGATGGTGCTGTTCGTCGTTTACAGCGTGTATAATGACGAACGGTCGGAAACCTGGTTCAGCGCGCTGGCCACCGGCATATTCATCCTGCCGTTTTTTGTGTTGTCCGCGCTGTCGGGCCAGTTGGCGGACCAGCGGGACAAGGCGAAGATCATCCGTTACGTCAAGGCGACGGAAATCGCGATCATGCTGGTCGGCGCTGCGGGGCTGGCCATGATCTGGAGCGGCATTGCCGTCCATATCGTCGCCATCCCGCTGTTGCTGGTGGCGCTGTTCGCGATGGGCGTGCATTCCACATTTTTCGGCCCGATCAAATATGCGATCCTGCCGCAGCATCTGCACGACGACGAAGTGCTGGCCGGGACCGGCCTGGTCGAAGCAGGCACCTATATCGCCATCCTGGCGGGCACCATCCTGGCGGGGATCATCCCTGTCGAGGTCGCGGCAATCGCCATCGTGATCACCGCCGTGGTCGGCTATGTCGCCGGGCGCGAAGTCCCCCCCGCTCCGTCGCTGCTGGAAGAACAGCCGATCGATTTTCACGTCATCCGGTCGGCGGTCACGCTGGTCCGCGCCACCATGCACATCCCCCGCCTGTTCCTGGCGATCATGGCCATCAGCTTTTTCTGGGCGGTGGGGTCGGTGCTGTTCATCCACTTCCCGCCGCTGGTCAAAAATGTTCTGTTCGCCGACAAGCCGGTCGCCAGCCTGTTTCTGGCGATTTTTTCCATCGGCATCGCGATTGGCTCCATCGCCATCAACCGCCTGTTAAAAGGCCATGTTTCGGCCCGTTACGCGCCTGCGTCCGTGATCGGCATGGGGCTGTGCATCGTCGCTTTTCACGTGGTGTGCGCCATGTGGGTGCCGGGATCGGATGGCAAGATGTTGTCGCTGGGCGGTTTTCTGGCGCATCCGCTGGCGATCGCCTTGTCGGCTTGCCTGCTGGGCGTGGCGACTTTTGGGGGCATGTTCGTCGTGCCGCTTTACGCGTTCCTGACCACGACGGTTGAAAAATGCGAGGCGGCGCGCACCGTGGCGGCCAATAATATCGTGAATTCCGGCGCGATGGTGACCGGATCGCTGATCGCCATAGGGCTGAGCATCGCGGGCATTTCCGTCGTGAATCAGTTGCTGCTGGTGGCGCTGCTGTGCCTGCCCTGCGCATGGCTGGCGTGGCGGCTGCACAAGGCGTGCGATTGATGGCGCGTGGCCTAATAGATGAAGCTGTAGAAGGCCGTGAAAAACGCGCTAAAGCTGAGCACAAACAGTTTCCAGTCGCCATCGTCGGATGATGGCGCGGCGTCCTTGCCCTTCGCATCCGTTGCTTCCAGCACATGGGCAGGCAGCTGCTGGCGGAAGGGATGCCGCGCAGATTCCGTCGTCAGGGCCAGAGATCGGTTCCTCATAGACCCAGTTAACGCTTTCTTTACCTTTTGGACCATCCACAATCGTGGTTAATCAAATTTCGTGCCGTGTCAGGACACTCTTGACCGTATCAATCTGACAATACAGCATGACCGGACCGATGAAAGATCCCCTGCCCGCTCCCCTGCCCGACGCCGATCCCGCCCGCGAATTCGGCGCTGGACCGCCCAGCGCTTTCGCGTCGCCCACGCCGTGGCGCAGGGGGCTGCATATCGCGGGATGGATCGTCGCGGGGCTGCTGGCGCTGCTGATGATCATGATTGCGTGGCTTGCGGTTACCGCTCCGCTGTCCCGGTCGCTAAAGCCGATCGCGCCGCCCAGCATCAGCCTGATGTCGGCGGATGGTCATCTGATCGCTCGCCGGGGGGCGGTGATCGACCGGCCGGTCGCGATGGCCGATCTGCCCGGCCATGTGCCGCAAGCGTTCATGGCAATCGAGGACCGCCGCTTTTACAGCCACTGGGGCATCGATCCGCGCGGTATCGCCAGGGCGGCGTGGCATAATTTCTGGTCGGATGGCGCTTCACAAGGGGGCAGCACGATCACGCAACAGCTGGCGAAGGGGGTATTCCTGTCGAGCGACCGGACCTTTGGCCGCAAGGCGCGCGAGGCGCTGATCGCCTTTTGGCTGGAGGCGTGGCTGACCAAGGACCAGATTTTCGAACGCTATCTGTCGAACGTCTATTTCGGTGACAATGTCTATGGGTTGAGGGCGGCGTCGCTGCATTATTTCAGCCGTCAGCCCGAACGGCTGACGATCCCCCAGGCGGCGATGCTGGCGGGGCTGCTGAAGGCGCCATCGCGGCTGGCCCCGACCAGCAACCTGACCGGTGCCCGGGCGCGCGCGGCGCTGGTGACGCAGGCGATGGTCGAGGCGGGCTATATCACCAAGGCGCAGCGCAATGGCCTGCGCCCCGCGCGCCTGAACGTGCGGGAAACGGCTGAGCCGACCACCGGCACATATTTCGCCGACTGGGTCCTGCCCGACGCGCGCGACCGGGCGGGTGCGGTCTATGGCGCGCAGACGATCAGGACGACGCTGGACTGGCGCATCCAAAGGCTGGCCGAAGCTGCCATCCGCCGCGCTCCGTTGGGGGGAGCGGAAGCAGCGCTGGTCGCGATGAAGCCCGACGGCAGCGTGGTCGCGATGGTCGGCGGCAAAAATTACCGCAAGAGCAGCTTCAACCGCGCGGTGCAGGCGAAGCGGCAGCCCGGATCGACATTCAAGCTGTTCGTCTACCTCGCCGCTTTCCGCGCGGGCATGACGCCGGAGGACATGATCGAGGACACGCCGATCACCACCGGCAGCTATCGCCCCGCCAATCACGGCGGCAAATATCGCGGTCGGATCACCTTGCGGCAGGCGTTCGCCGCGTCCAGCAATGTCGCGGCAGTGCGGCTGACGCAGAAGGTTGGCGTGGACAATGTCATACAGGTGGCGCGCGACCTGGGGATCACCGCGCCGCTGACCGAGGATCTGAGCCTGGCGCTGGGCACGTCGGAAATCCCGCTGGTGGAACTCGCCGAAGCCTATGCGGCGGTCGCGGCCGGGGCCTATCCGGTGCTGGCCCACGGCCTGCCGCCGGAGGAACGCGGCTGGTTCGACCGGCTGATGGGCCGCCAACGCCATTTCAGCGACGATCACCTGGAAATGATCCGCGACCTGCTGTCCTCTGCGGCGAACCGGGGCACGGGGAGCGCCGCGGCGCTGCGCACCAGCACGTTCGGCAAGACCGGGACGACCCAGGACAGCCGGGACGCGATCTTCGTGGGCTATGCGGGCGGGCTGGTGACGGCGGTCTGGATCGGTAATGATGATAACAGTCCCCTGCCCGGCGGCGCGGCGGGCGGCGGCATCCCCGCGCGCATCTGGCGCGATTTCATGGGCCGCGCGATCAACGAGCCTGTCGAGGCGCCTGAGGAGGAACAGGACAGCGACCTGGTCAACGCCATCGCCAATGTGACGGTCGAAGCGGGGCTGGGCAACATGACGCTGGACATCGACCCTGATGGCGTATCGGTGAACCTGGGGCCCAACCAGTTGCGCCTGCCGATCGGTTCTCCGGCCGCCCCGCCGGTTGCACCGGGTCAAGACCCGGCACAGGGAGCGCCCCCGCCCCGGATCACAGTGCCTCTGCCGGTCGAAGAAAATCGCGCGCCTTAAGGTCGGCGCGGCGTGATGCTCCAGCAGCCGTCACCAGCCTGAACTATTATCGACAAGGGAGGCACAAGCAGCCTTCCGCCGACCGCCAAGCTATCCTACATGGGCGGGATGAGCGCCCCCCTGTACAACAAGGATATATTGCGGCTGGCCGCGAGCATCCCGCATCATCAGCGGCTCGCCGATCCGCAGGCGACCGTCGAGAAGCGTTCGCCCACCTGCGGTTCACGGGTCACGGCGGACATATCCATGGAGGATGGCCGGGTCGCGAACCTGGGGCTGGACGTGAAGGCATGCGCCCTGGGGCAGGCTTCAGCCGCATTGATGGCGGCGCAGGCCATCGGCATGTCCACCGAAGAACTGGCCGAGGCACGCGACAAGCTGACCGATTATCTGTCGGGGCGCAGCGACGATCTGGATTTCTGGCCCGGCCTTGCGGTGTTGGCCCCGGCGCGTGGCTATCCCGCGCGGCATGCATCGATCCGGCTCGGATTTGAAGCGATTGCCGAGGCAGCGCGGATGGCCGACGCCTGATGGCTGGGCAAAGCGTGGTTGCGGGCCACCCGCCGGTTTCCGCAACGGATGTGCTGCTGTCCGAGGGCGTGATCCTGCTGGGCGCGGCGGTGTTGTTCGTCATGCTGTTCCGGCGCTTCGGCCTGGGTGCCGTTCTGGGCTATCTGGTGGCGGGCGCGCTGGTGGGACCGCAGGGACTGGGCCTAGTGGGCGGCGCGGAATCGAAGCTCGCCATTGCCGAACTTGGCATCGTGCTGCTGTTGTTCCTGGTCGGGCTGGAATTGCACCCGGCCAGACTGTGGCGGCTGAAGCGCGATATATTCGCGCTGGGTCTGGCACAGGTCGTTCTGTGCGGCCTCGCCCTGACGGCGATCATATTTTACCTGACCGGCTTTACTTTGGGGGCAGCAATCGCGCTGGGCCTGCCGCTGGCGCTTTCATCGACCGCGCAGGTGCTGCCCAGCCTGAAAAGCAGCGGGCGCATCAATTCGCCTTTTGGCGAGAAGGTCTTTTCAATCCTGCTGTTCCAGGACCTGTCGATTGTCCCGTTGATCACCATCGTTGCCGCCCTGTCGCGCAATCCACTCGATGCAGCCGGTCCGCCGGGATGGATGCTGGCGGGATACACAGTTGCCGCGATTGCCGGACTGGTGCTGGCCGGGCGATTCATCCTGCGCCCGCTGCTGCAATTGGTCGGCAGGCTGGGCGAACGCGAATTGTTCGTGGTCGTGGGCCTGTTTACCGTTCTGGCTGCGGCATCGCTGATGCATATGCTGCATCTATCGACCGCGCTGGGCGCATTTGTCGCGGGCGTGATGCTGGCCGATTCCCCCTATCGGCATGAGATTGAATCGGATGTCGAGCCGTTCCGTTCCATCCTGCTGGGCCTGTTCTTTCTGGCGGTGGGCATGGTGCTGGACCTGCAGGCAGTCGCCGCCAATCCCATATTTGTCATTGGCATGGCCGTGGTGCTGGTGGCTACCAAGGCGTTGCTGATCACCGGCCTGGCGCGGTTGTTCGGCATGGAATGGGCACCCGCCGTCGGTGCTGGCCTGTTGCTGTCCCAAGGCGGCGAGTTCGGATTTGTCCTGTTCGCGCAGGCGCAAAACGCGCTGCTGATCGCGCCGGAAGGGGCCAGCCTGTTCAGCGCGATCGTCACCCTGTCGATGGCGACGACCCCTTTCCTCATGCTGTTCGCGCGCAGGCTGGAGTTCGCCCGTTCCAAGGACGTGTCGGAACTGGCAGGCCCGGAGGAAGCCACCCGTGGCACCGCGATCATCGTCGGCTTTGGCCGATTTGGACAGACGGTCGCCCAGATGCTGATGGGCCATGGGTTCAGTGTCGTCTTAATCGACAAGAAGCCTGCACAGATTGAAACGTCCAGCCGATTCGACATGAAGGTTTATTATGGCGACGGCACCCGCATGGACCTGTTGCGGCGGGCCGGTGCCGAAGATGCGCGACTGATCGCCTTTTGCATCGATGACCCCATGCTGGACAAGCGGACGTTGGAGCCGATCGCGGAAGCGTTCCCGCAGGCCGCGCTTGTGGTGCGGGCATTCGACCGGCGGCAACTGCTGGAACTGCGCGACATGGACCTGACCGGCGTCGTGCGGGAAGTGTTTGAATCGGCCATCTGCATGGGTGTCCAGGCGATGGAAGCGCTGGGCGTCCCGCAGGGCGAGATCGAAGAGGTCGAGCGGCAGTATCGCCAGAATGACCAACAAAGGCTGGCGGCGCAAAATGAACAGGGCAGCCTGCTGGCGGCCAAGGAACTGATGTTTCGCCCCGGACGGCGGATGCGATTACTGGCGCGGGGCGAAGGAGACGAAGCGGTATGATCGGAGTATGGGCGGCATTGTCGGCCGCAATCGCGATCGGTGCTGGCGCATTTGGGGCGCATGGCGCGTCCAGCCCGCAGGCGGCGGAATGGTTGCGCACCGGTAGCCTTTATCAGTTGATCCACGCCGTCGCTGCTATCAGCCTGATGAATATCGCGCGGGGTCCGGCCGTCCTGCTGCTGATCGGGGCAGCCATTTTTGCGCTGACGCTGTACGCAATGGCCATTGGCGGGCCACGATGGCTGGGCGCGGTGACACCTATCGGCGGGACTTTGATGATCGCGGGATGGATATGGACCGCATGGACCTATTGGCGGGCCTGACAGGCCGTGCTTGCCCCAGGACGCACCCCAGCCTAGATTGGAACCATGGCCGAACATCACCATCACCATAATGAGCCGACCGGAACGAAACTGTCGGACGCGGCGCGCGCTACGCTGGAAGCGCGCAACGAACAGTGGACACCGATGCGCGCATCCATATTCGACGCGCTGGCCGCGGAAGAAAAGCCCGCTTCAGCCTATGACATTGCCGACAATGTTTCCAAGGCGCGTGGAAAGCGGGTCGCGCCCAACAGTGTCTATCGAATCCTGGACCTGTTCGTCGCCAATAATATTGCGATGCGCGTAGAAAGCGCGAACGCCTATATCGCCAATGCACATCCTGGATGTCACCATGATTGCATTTTCCTGGTATGCCGAAACTGCAAAGAGGCGACCCATGTCGATGACGATGTCGTGACCAGGGAAGTTCGGTCAGTGGCGGAGCAGGAAGGTTTTCACGCAGAACGACCGGTGATTGAGATTTTGGGCACCTGCGCCAAGTGCGCGGCCTGACAGGACTGATGCGATTGTGCCGTCAAAGACCCAGCGCGCTTGGAGTATATGCCTTTCATGAATGACCGTCCTGCCACGCCGCTGCTTGACCAGGTAATTTGGCCCGCCGATCTGCGTACATTGGAAGCTGGGCAGTTGCGCCAGTTGGCCGACGAACTGCGGCAGGAAGTGATTTCCGCGGTGGGCGTGACCGGCGGTCATCTGGGTTCGGGGCTGGGCGTCGTCGAGCTGACCGCCGCGATCCATTATGTATTCAACACACCGGACGACAAGCTGGTGTGGGACGTGGGCCATCAATGCTATCCGCACAAGGTGCTGACCGGCCGCCGCGACCGCATCCGCACCATCAGGCAGGGCGGCGGACTGTCCGGCTTTACCAAGCGCGCGGAAAGCGAATATGACCCGTTCGGCGCGGCACACAGTTCGACATCGATCAGCGCGGCGCTGGGATTTGCCATTGCGAGCAAGCTGGCGGGCAAGCCGGGCAAGGGCATCGCGGTGATCGGCGATGGCGCCATGTCGGCCGGCATGGCCTATGAGGCGATGAACAATGCGCGCGAGGCGGGCAATCGGCTCGTCGTGATTTTGAACGACAATGACATGTCGATTGCGCCGCCCGTTGGGGGCCTTTCCGCCTATCTGGCCCGGCTGGTTTCCAGCAGGGAATTTCTGGGCCTGCGCGGACTTGCCAAGCGGATCGCGCGGAAACTGCCCCGCCCGCTTCACAACGCCGCTCGCAAGACGGACGAATATGCGCGCGGCATGGCGATGGGCGGCACGCTGTTCGAGGAACTGGGTTTTTACTATGTCGGCCCGATCGACGGCCATAATCTGGACCAGTTGATCCCTGTGCTCGAAAATGTTCGCGACGCTGCCGAAGGCCCTTGCCTGGTTCATGTCGTGACGCAGAAGGGCAAGGGCTATGCCCCGGCCGAAGCTGCGGCGGACAAATATCACGGCGTTCAGAAATTCGATGTCGTCACCGGTACGCAGGCTAAAGCGCCTCCGGGACCGCCCAGCTACACCAATGTTTTTGCAGCTGCGCTGGTCGCCGAAGCGGAGCGGGATTCGACCATCTGTGCGATTACCGCCGCCATGCCTTCGGGGACGGGGCTGGACAAATTCGCCAGGGCTTTTCCCGACAGGTCTTTCGACGTCGGCATTGCCGAACAGCATGCGGTGACTTTTGCGGCTGGCCTTGCCGCGCAGGGGATGCGGCCTTTTTGCGCCATCTATTCGACGTTTCTGCAGCGCGCCTATGATCAGGTGGTGCATGACGTGGCGATCCAGAATCTGCCGGTGCGCTTCGCGATCGATCGCGCGGGGCTGGTCGGTGCCGACGGTTCAACCCATGCGGGCAGCTTTGACGTCACTTATCTGGCCACCCTGCCCAACATGGTAGTGATGGCGGCGGCTGACGAGGCCGAACTAGTGCATATGGTCCACACTTGTGCGGTCCATGACACTGGCCCGATTGCGCTGCGCTATCCGCGTGGCAATGGCGTTGGCGTAGCGTTGCCGGACACGCCGGAGCGGCTGGAGATCGGCAAGGGCCGGATTGTGCGTGAAGGACGGCAGGTCGCCATCCTGTCGCTGGGCACCCGGCTGGAGGAAGCCATGAAAGCCGCCGATGCGCTGGAGGCCAAGGGGCTTTCCACTACGGTTGCCGACCTGCGCTTTGCCAAGCCGCTGGATGAAGCGATGATCCGGCGTTTGCTGACCACGCATGAGGTCGCGGTCACGATTGAGGAAGGGGCGATTGGCGGCCTGGGCGCGCATGTGCTGACGCTGGCGAGCGATCTGGGGCTGATCGACAATGGGCTGAAGCTGCGCACCATGCGCCTGCCCGACATTTTCCAGGATCAGGACAAGCCGGAAAAGCAATATGCCGACGCCCGGCTGGATGCCGCCGCGATCGTGGATACGGTGCTGACGGCGCTGCGTCACAACAGCCCCGGCATCGGGAGCGAGGCGCGCGCCTGATTGGCGCTTTTTTGCGGCTTTCCTAGCGGTGGAGATGAGTGCTTCGGTCGGGCCGATGTGCGCTTCGGCTTGGCCGAGCCGTACTCTGGATAGAGGGAGCGGCTAGAGCGAGCAGCGCGATATGTGAATCGCGCTGCTTGCTGTATATCTTTGTGGTCGTATTGTTTTTTGCGGAAAATCGGTTCCCACTTTTCCGCGCGATGCTCTGGCCCCCTGACATTGCTGCCGGGGGGTGCCATTCAGGGTTAGGGCTGCGTGGTCGCGCGGGCGTCCTGGCCGTCGCCTTCGGGTGCGGCGACGATGTCGCGGGTGGTCGTGCCCTTGTCCACCACTTCGGTCGCAGGATCGCCGACCGACGAACGGATCCCAGCCGTGGCATTGGCGCGGCCAGCCTTGTCGAGTGCGGCTGCTTCGGTAGCGCTGCGGGGCGCGGGGCCGCCGAACATGGCCTCCATCGCCGCGCGGCCGGAATCGACCGCCGCAGCGGAAGGCGTACCGGGCGCGGGCGGGACCAGCGCGTAATCGGGCGGGATCACCAGCGGAGCCTGACGCGAAACCGCGAATTCGTCGGGACGATCACGGTTGAAAAGCCCGGAAGAACCGCAGGCGGACAGGGTGGTAACAAGGCCAGCGGCGAGGATCAATTTACGCATCAGTTCAGTGACTCCGTCTTTGCGCCCTTCTCGCGCAGCAGCAGCGCCCGCGCAAGCAGGATCAGCACGCCGATCGTGATGGCGGCGTCCGCCAGGTTAAATATCAGGAATGGCCGCCATTCGCCAAAGTGCAGGTCGGCATAGTCGATGACGTAGCCCAGGCGCACCCGATCGACGATATTGCCGATCGCGCCGCCCAGCACCAGACCCAGCGCTGCTACATCCTGCCGCGCCTTTTCCCGCCACATCCACACACCAACGAATGTGGAGATGAGCATGGTCATGCCGACCAGCACCCAACGCATCAGGTCCGTGTCGGCGTGGAAAAAGCCCATGGAGACACCGCGATTTTCCAGCCAGCGGAGGCGGAAGATCGGCAGAATCTCAATCCCTTCATCCATCCGGCTTTTCAGGGCGAGCGGATAGGTGACGGTATATTTGATGAGTTGGTCAAGCGCGAGCGTGACGATGGCGACGGTGAGGCCCAGAGGGCGATGGTTGACGGCAGCCATCAGCGGTCCGCCGAACAGGATTTGAATGACAAAGGTGACACGGTGAAACCCCAGAAAAGCGCCATGTTCTTCCTAATATCTTTGGTTCAGGCGACAGGTTGCTGGCTATAGCCGATGGATGCGCCTGTAGGACAGGAAAGTTTTCGTTCGTCATGCCTCAATTCAGGCGTTTGGACTGGGCTCCTGCCTTCGCAGGAGCGCGGGTCGGTTGGTTATGCGCTCAACACCTCGTCACAGCGGTGGCAGAGGGCGCCGTCTTCTTCGACTTCCGGGAGGAGACGCCAGCAGCGGCCGCATTTGTGCCAGTCGCTGGGTTTCACAGCGATGCCGTCGCCCTTCCCCATTTCGATGCGGGCGACGATGGCGATTTCGGCGAAGTTCACACCGTCACTGGGCACCAGTTGGCCCATGGTCACATCGGCCTCCAGACTGGAGCGGATGACCTTTTCGCGGCGGAGCGGTTCGATGGCTTCGTTGACCTGATCGCGCTGGTTGCGCAGTTCGTCCCACTTGGCGTCCAGTCCTTCGTCAGCCCAGCCAGCATCGACGACGGGCCATTCCAGGAAATGGACGCTTTCTTCGGCATTTGGATAGCGACTCTGCCAGACTTCCTCAGCGGTGAAGGGGATGATCGGCGCGGCGTAGCGGACGAGCGCGTGGAACAGCGTGTCCAAGACCGTGCGGTAGGCGCGGCGCTTGGGGTCGGCCTTCGCATCGCAATAGAGGCAGTCCTTGCGGATGTCGAAGAAGAAGGCCGACAGGTCGCTGTTGGCGAAGTCGAACAGGGCGCGGGTGTAGCGGCTGAATTCCAGCCAATTCTCGCTGCCTGCGACCCTGTCCACGACACCCTTGAGTTCGACGTCCAGCCTTGCGAGCCGGTGAAGCATGTAGCGCTCCAGTTCCGGCATGTCGGCGACAGGCACCTTTTCTTCTTCGGAAAAATCGGAAAGAGCACCGAGTAAGTAACGGAAAGTGTTGCGAAGTTTCCGGTAGGCGTCAGACGACCCGGCCAGCACTTCCTTGCCGATGCGAACGTCGTCGAAATAGTCGGTGCTGGCGACCCAGACGCGCAGGATGTCGGAACCGCTTTCGGCGATGACCTTGAGCGGATCGACCACATTGCCGAGGCTCTTCGACATTTTGCGGCCCTGCCCGTCGAGCGCGAAGCCGTGAGTCAGGACGGCGTCATATGGGGCGCGGCCGCGCGTGCCGCAGCTTTCCAACAGCGAGGACTGGAACCAGCCGCGATGCTGGTCGGAGCCTTCGAGATAGAGGTCGGCGCGGACGCCTTCGCCAAAGCGGGCCTCGACCACGAAACTGTGGGTCGATCCGCTGTCGAACCAGACGTCGAGAATGTCGTTCACCACCTCATAGTCGTTGAGGTCGTAATCGGGGCCGAGCAGCGCCTGATGGTCGGCACCGAACCATGCATCGGCCCCTGCCCCCTTGAAGGCGGTGATGATGCGAGCATTGACTGCTTTATCAACGAGATAATCGCCAGTCTTGCGATGGACATAGAGGGCGATGGGGACGCCCCATGCGCGCTGGCGGGAAATCACCCAGTCAGGGCGCCCTTCAACCATCGAGCGGATGCGGTTGATAGACCGTTCGGGGACCCAGCGGGTGTTTTCGATGGCGTCGAGCGCGGTTCCGCGCAGGGTCGCGCCATTGCCTTGGGCGGCGAGGATGGATTCTTCCTCAGCGCAGCGAGGGATGATGCCGTCGCCGATCGCGCGGTCCATCGGGATGAACCATTGCGGGGTGCAGCGGAAGATGATCTTAGCCTTGGAGCGCCAGCTATGGGGGTAGCTGTGCTTGAAGTCGTCGGAGGCTGCGAGCAGTCCGCCTGCTTCGCGCAGGTCGGTGCAGATCGGCCCGTCCTTGCTGACGAACTTGGGGTTGATGACAGAGCCTTGGCCGCCGAGCCAGGCCCAGTCTTCGCGATATTTGCCGTCATTCTCTACGGCGAAGACCGGGTTAATGCCGTTCGCCTTGCAGAGTGCGAAGTCGTCCTCGCCATGGTCGGGGGCGAGGTGGACGAGGCCGGTGCCTGCTTCGGTGGTGACGAAGTCGCCTGCGAGGAACGGGCGGGGCTTGGCGAAGAAGGCTAGTTGCCTTTCCCACTCGTCGCCCCGGACCTGATCCGGGGTCTCGCTACCTTCGCTGCCTGAAGAAGCGGGACCCCGGCTTTCGCCGGGGTGACGGAGGAGGTTGTAGATCGGGTGGCGGGCGGTGGCTCCGGCGAGTTGGGAGCCTTTGAAATGCTCGTGCGGCTGTGCATGGACAAGGCCTGACCGCTCCTTGAACGCGCTGATCAGCGCTTCGGCAATGACGAACTTTCGCCCTTCGCCCTCCAGCAGCACATACTCAACCTCCGGCCCATAAGCCAAAGCCTGATTGACCGGGATCGTCCAGGGCGTCGTCGTCCAGATTACCGCATGGGCGCCCACCAGTTCCGGGGCGTTCGGCGCGTCGATGATTTCGAACGCCACGTCGATCTGGGTCGAGACGATGTCTTCATACTCGACCTCCGCCTCGGCCAGCGCGGTTTTTTCGACCGGGGACCACATGACGGGCTTTGCGCCGCGATAGAGTTGACCGCTTTCCGCGAACTTCAGCAGTTCAGACACGATGGTGGCTTCGGCGTCGAACTTCATGGTGAGATAGGGATCGGCCCAGTCGCCCATCACACCAAGGCGCTTGAACTGTTCCTTTTGGACGCCGACCCATTTGTCCGCATAGGCGCGGCATTGGGCGCGGAATTCCTGGGCGGGAACTTCGTCCTTATTCTGTTTTTTCTTGCGATATTCCTCCTCGATCTTCCATTCGATCGGAAGGCCGTGGCAGTCCCAGCCGGGGACGTAAGGCGCGTCCTTGCCCAGCAACGACTGGCTGCGGACGATGATGTCCTTCAGCACCTTGTTCATCGCGTGGCCCATATGGATGTCGCCATTGGCGTAGGGCGGGCCGTCGTGGAGGATAAAGCGTTCGCGGCCTTTCCGCCGTTCCCGCAGCTTGCCGTAAAGGTCCATTTCCTCCCAGCGCGCCAATATCGCCGGTTCCTTCTGCGCCAGACCCGCCTTCATCGGGAAGTCGGTCACGGGAAGGAAGACAGTGGACTTATAGTCTTTGGTTTCTTGGCTGGGCTGGTCGGTCATCTGGGTCCGGTATCTGCTGGTCCTGCCTTCCGACCTGAGACTGCGCGCCGTTCAAAAAGATGAGAGGGCATCGACAGGCTCAGCCCGAACGGGTGAGAAAATGTGCCGGTGCATTAGGCGAGGTGGGGCGTTCTCGCAAGGATTTGCCGTGCGGCGTCGCAGTCCGCCGCGATCTGGGCCGTCAGCGCGTCCAGCCCTTCATATTTCGCTTCGGGCCGGATGAATTCGATCAGTTGCACTTCGATACATTGATCGTAGAGGCTTTCGGCGAAATCGAAGAAATGCGGTTCGAGCAATTCCTTGGGCGGGTCGAAGCTGGGGCGGATGCCCAGATTCGCCGCGCCGTCCAGCACCCGGCCATCGGGCAGCAGCCCGCGCACCGCATAGATGCCGTAGGCCGGGCGCAGATAATGGCCAAGGTCGATATTCGCGGTGGGAAAGCCGATGGTGCGCCCCAGCTTGTCGCCATGCTGCACCATGCCCTGAATGGCGAAGGGGCGGGTCAAAAGCCGCGTCGCAGTCGCGCAGTCGCCCGCACGGAGCGCCGCACGGATGCGGCTGGACGACACAACCTCGCCCGCGTCATTGGTCACGGCGGGGACGGCTTCGGCGATGATGCCAGAGGTCGCGTGGGACTGAGCCAGCAGGGCGACGGAGCCGCTGCGCCCCTTGCCAAAGGTGAAGTCTTCGCCCGTGACGACGCCCGCCACGCCCATGTCCTGCGCCAGGATATGGATGAACTGATCGGGTTCCAGCGCGGCCAGTTCATGCGTGAAGGCAAAGGTCAGCATGGCGTCGGCCCCCGCCCGTTCGAACAGCGCGGCCCGCTGGTCCAGGCTGGTCAGGCGGAACCACGGCGTATCGGGATGGAACAGGCGCATCGGATGCGGGTCGAACGTCGCGACGATGACCGGACGTCCGTCCGCCCGTGCGCGTTCGACGGCGCGGCCCACGACCGCCTGATGGCCGAGGTGAAAACCGTCAAAATTGCCCAGCGCCATGATGCTCCCGCGCAAATGAGCGGGGATCGGGGCGCCGCTTTTCAGCCGCTCCATCGTGCCAGCCTATAGGCAGCGGCCCAGTGGCTGGCAATGCGCCTTCACTGAGCGGCCCTGCGGTGGAAGGTGACGAAGCTGCAGGCGGGGGCATCACCCTGCGCCGGGTAGGTGGTGCGGGCCGTTTCCTGCCACTGGGCGGGATCGGGATAGGGGATGGCCACGTCGCCTTGCGCTTCGATATCCACTTCGGTCAATTCGATGCGGGTCGCGATGGGCAGAAAAAGCCCATATATTTCCGCGCCGCCGATGACCATGATGGGTGATGCGTTAGCAATATGAATGGCGGTGGCGATGTCGGGCGCGGTTTCGGCCCCTTCTCCCGCCCAATGCGGATCGCGGGTCAGGACGATGTGGCGACGACCGGGAAGCAGGCCGGGCAGGCTGTCGAACGTCTTGCGCCCCATGATCATGGGATGGCCCAGTGTCAGCGCCTTGAAATGTTTGAGGTCGGCGGGCAGGCGCCAGGGCAGTCCGCCGTCCCTGCCGATCACGCCATTGGTGGCGCGGGCGAGGACCAGGACAATGTCCGGCCCTGCGTTCACAGGATCAGGCGGGTCACATGGCCCATCTTGCGCCCGGCGCGGGCTTCATGCTTGCCATAGAGGTGCAGGTGGCTGGCGGGATCGGACAGGATCGCCTGCCACTCATTCACCTGATGGCCGATGAGGTTGCGCATCTCTACCCCCCTGGCGGCGAGCCGGGTGTCGCCCAGCGGGATGCCGCAAATGGCGCGGACGTGGTTTTCGAACTGGCTCGCCACCGCGCCTTCGATCGTCCAGTGGCCGCTATTGTGGACGCGCGGGGCCATTTCGTTGAAGACCGGGCCGTCGGCGCTGGCGAAGAATTCCAGGGTGAGGACGCCGACATAGTCCAGCGCATCCGCGACCTGGGCAGCGAGTGCGCGGGCGGCGTCCACCTGCGCTTCGATCTGCGGTCCGGCGGGGACGGTGGAGGTGGCGAGGATGCCGTCGACATGGACGTTGGCGGCGCAGTCCCAGAAGCGTATTTCGCCATCGGCCCCGCGTACGAGGATGACGGAAAATTCCTCCGCAAAGGTGACGAAGCCTTCGAGGATGGCGCTTTGCCGCCCGATGGCGTTCCAGGCTTCAGCTACGTCGCCGGGTGCGTTGATGCGGGCCTGCCCCTTGCCATCATAGCCCATGCGGTTGGTTTTCAGGATGGCGCGGTTGCCGACGGTGGCAATCGCCCGTTCCAGGTCATCCAGGCTTTCGACCGAAGCGAAAGGCGCGGTAAGGCCGCCAAGGTTCTGAACGAAGCGCTTTTCGGCGAGGCGATCCTGCGCGATGCGCAGCGCGTGAGCGGCGGGACGGACGAGGCCGTGGGTGGCCAGCACATCGACGGCGGCGGGGTCGATATTCTCAAATTCATAGGTGACGACATCGACGCTGTCGGCGAAGGCGGCGAGCGCGGCGGCGTCTTCATAAGCGCCGCAGGTCCAGCGGGGGGACACATCGGCGGCGGGGCCGCTTTCTTCCGGGGCGTAGATGTGGGTGCCATAGCCCAGCTGCGCGGCGGCGATGGCGATCATCCGGCCAAGCTGGCCGCCGCCGAGAATGCCGATGGTGGAACCGGGCGGGACGGTCGTCATCTTATTGAGGAGTCTCCGCGACGTCGCTGGTCTGCTTTTCGCGCCAGGCGTCAAGGCGCTGGGCCAGGGCGGCGTCGGTGGTGGCGAGGATGGCGGCGGCGAGCAGCGCGGCGTTGATCGCGCCGGGCTTGCCAATGGCCAGCGTGCCGACGGGAATGCCGCCCGGCATCTGGACGATGGACAGGAGCGAATCCATGCCTTTCAACGATTTGGATTCGACCGGGACGCCCAGCACCGGCAGGCGGGTCATGGCAGCGGCCATCCCGGGCAGATGAGCCGCGCCCCCTGCCCCGGCGATGATGACCTTCAGCCCCCGTCCGACCGCGCCGGTGGCATAGTCATAGAGGCGTTGGGGCGTGCGGTGCGCGGAAACGACCTTGCATTCATGGGCGACGCCCAGCGCATCGAGGGTTTCGGACGCATGGCGCATCGTTTCCCAATCGGATCGCGATCCCATGATGATGCCGACTGTGGCGGCGCTTTGCCCGGTCATACGCCCTTATTTCCCCTGATGGCGCGGAAAGCAAAGCCCCTTAGCGGTGTGGTCGCCGGGGGGCAATGGATATATCCGTTAGGTAACGGAGGGATTCCCGCCGCGTGCTCCTGCGAAGGCAGGAGCACATGAAACTACCGTTCCGAGAGATAATAGCGATCCCTGGCGGTCAGGTCGTCGTTCAGTTCATAGACGATCGGCTGGCCGGTGGGGATTTCCAGTTCGGTAATCTCGCTGTCGGGAATGTTGGACAGATGCTTGACCAGCGCGCGGAGCGAATTGCCATGGGCGGAGATGAGCACCCGCTTGCCTGCCTTCAGATCAGGGGCGATGCGGCTTTCCCAATAGGGCAGCACGCGCGCGATCGTGTCTTTCAGCGATTCCGTGGCTGGTATGGCGATGCCGTCATAGCGGCGGTCCTTCGACAGGTCGAATTCACTGCCCGCGTCGAGCGGCGGCGGCGGCACGTCGAAGCTGCGGCGCCAGATCTTGACCTGCGCGTCGCCATGCTTCGCGGCGGTTTCCGCCTTGTTCAGGCCGGTCAGCCCGCCATAATGGCGTTCGTTAAGGCGCCAGTCCTTTTCAACCGGCAGCCACAGGCGGCCCATTTCCTCCAGCGCGAGGTTCAGCGTCTTGATGGCGCGGGTTTGCAGCGAGGTGAAGCACTGGTCGAAATCCAGCCCCTTTTCCGCGAGCAACTGCCCGGCGGCGCGGGCTTCCTGCACCCCCTTTTCAGTGACATCCACGTCCCACCAGCCGGTGAAGCGATTTTCCAGGTTCCAGGTCGACTGGCCATGACGGATGAGGACGAGAGTGGGCATGCGGCGCGTCTCCTACACTAAGAGCGGACATTTCGGCCCTTCCCATAGCGGGTGAAATCGCTGGTGCAAGCTTGTGCGCCCGCTTCCTGCCCCCACATTGCAGTCGGCCCGCCGATACGATAGCGCGGATGGCCGACGGCGGCTGGATGATGAGGGAGACGGCGAGTTGGCATTCGTAAAGGCCGCGTGGCGCATTTTGGTGGCGATCAAGGACGGGCTGGTCCTGTTGTTGATGCTCCTGTTCTTTGGCCTGCTATATGCCGCCTTGTCCTGGTCGCCAAAGCCTGCGCGCGCCGTCAGTAGCGGCGCACTGCTGTTGAAGCTGGACGGCACGATCGTCGAGCAACCGGCGGAGATCGATCCTTTTGCACTGCTGTCCTCTTCGGGTCCGCAGAGCCACGAATATCGCCTGTCCGACATCGTCGCCGCGCTGGATGCGGCGAAGGATGACCCGAAGGTCAAGGCGGTGGTGCTGAACCTGGACGGGTTCATGGGCGGCGGTCAGGTCACGCTGAGCCGGGTGGGCAAGGCGCTGGACGCGGTGAAGGCCGCGAAGAAGCCGGTGTTCGCCTATGCCACGCTCTACAGCGACGAGGGCTATCAATTGGCGGCCCACGCCAGCGAAAGCTGGGTCAATCCCCTGGGCGGCGTGGCCATCATGGGACGGGGCGGTTCGGGCCTTTATTACAAGGGGTTGATCGACAAGCTGGGCATCAACACGCATGTCTATCGCGTCGGCACCTACAAGAGCTTTGTCGAGCCGTTCACCCGTTCGGAACAATCACCCGAAGCGCGGCAGGCCAACCAAGCGCTGGCCGACGCGCTGTGGCAGCAATGGCAGGACGATGTGACGAAGGCGCGGCCCGGCGCCAAGTTGGCCGCCTATGCCCGCAATCCGGTAGAGGCGGCCACGGCGGCGGGCGGCAATCTGGCCAAGGCGGCGCTGACCGCCGGGCTGGTCGACCGACTGGGCGACGAAGCGGCCTTTGGCGAGCGCGTGGCGAAGGTCGCCGGTGAACCTTCCGACGAGCGGACGGGCGATTTCGCCACCATCGACCTGCAAAGCTATATGAAGGCGCATCGACCGGCCAATGACGGCCAGATCGGCATTTTGACCGTCGCAGGCGACATTGTGGATGGCGAGGCCGGTCCGGGTAGCGCGGCGGGCGATACGATTTCCGCCCTGCTCTACAAGGCGTTGGCCGAAAAAGACCTGAAAGCGCTGGTAGTGCGCGTCGATTCGCCCGGCGGGTCAGTGATGGCGTCGGAAAAAATCCGCATTGCGATTCTGCAGGCCAAGACGAAGGGCCTGCCGATTGTCGTTTCGATGGGCAATGTGGCGGCGAGTGGCGGATATTGGGTGTCGACACCGGCCAATATGATCTTTGCCGAGCCTGACACGATCACGGGGTCCATCGGCGTATTCGGCATCCTACCCAGTTTTGAAGGCACGCTGGCCAAGATGGGGATCACGACCGACGGCGTGCGCACGACGCCGCTGTCCGGCCAGCCCGACCTGGCGGGCGGGACGACGCCTGAATTCGACCGGATAATGCAGATGGGGGTCGAGGATATTTATGGCCGCTTCGTCGGATTGGTCGCGAAATCGCGAGGCAAGTCGCCTGCGCAGATCGATGCGATTGCGCAGGGCCGGGTGTGGGACGGCGGGACAGCGCGCCAGATCGGGCTGGTCGACCGCTTTGGCGGACTGGATGACGCGGTTGCCGAAGCGGCAAAACTGGCCAGGATCGACCCGAAGACGGCGCGCGCCTACCGGATTGAAAAAGAACCCGACAAGTTCGTCGAATTCCTGCAATCCATGACCCAGCGCGAGGATGAGGATGCCGACGCGCCGCGCGACATGCTGAGCCGTCAGGCGATGGTCCAGCGCCGATGGGCCATGCAGGCGATTACCGATGTGCGCGCGATGATCGGCGGCGCGGGCGTGCGGGCGGACTGCCTGGAATGCCGGAGCTACGGCGCGCCCCGCCCGGCGGCGGCGGATGAGCGGGGGCTGATGGCGTTGCTGAGTGGTTTTTGGCGGGGGTGAGTTTTACGGGGCCTCTCCCCTAACGGAGTAAGAAGGAAAGGGCTTCGACAAGCTCAGCCCGAACGGGTGGGGGCTATGTTAGGCCCTTTGATGCTCAGGGCGGCGAATGAACCGGGAAAGGCCTCGCGCCCTAATCCTTGTAACCCGGCAGGCCCAGGCCGCGGTGTATGGCGATGGCGCGGAGCAGAAAACCCAGCAGGGCGGCGATCAGTCCGGCGACGGGCACGTCCAGGCCCCACCAGCGCAGCATCACGAAAAGGCCCGACGCGACCGCCGCAGCCGTTACATACAGTTCGGGGCGCAGCAGGATGGATGGTTCATTCGCCAGCAGGTCACGCATGATGCCGCCGACGCAGCCGGTCACGACGCCCATCATCCCGGCGACGAATGGCGGGATGCCATAGTCCAGCGCCTTTGCCGCGCCGAACACGGCAAAGGCGACAAGGCCGACCGCGTCGAGCCAGTCGAGCGCATGGTCGCTCCATAGCCTGCGGGGCGTGAACCAGACGAGCAGTGCAGCAACCATGCAGGTGGCCGCGGGCAGCGCATCATGCACCCAGAATACAGGCGCGCCGATCAGCAGGTCGCGCACCGTGCCGCCCCCTACCCCCGTCACCAGCGCGAAGAAGGCGAATGTCACCATCGTCGCCCGCAGGCGGGCCGCCGCCAACGCGCCCGACGCCGCGAACACGAATATGCCAAGAATGCCCAGTGCTTCGAGCACGGGTCCGATCTGGGGCGGCATCATGTCCGACGGCGTCGGCGGTGCTTGGGTTGTTACTTGGCCAGTTCAGCCTCGATCGCCGACACCAGCGCCGGATCGTCAGGCGCGGTTGCCGGAGCGAAACGGGCGGCGACGGTGCCGTCCTTGGCGATCAGGAATTTTTCGAAATTCCACAGCACTTCAGGCTCCTGCGTCGGCGTCATGCCATAGCCTTTCAACTTTTCGCGGAAGGCGTCGCCTTCACCCTGTGCCTTGGGCTGTTCGCTGGTCAGCGCGGCATAGAGCGGATGCTTGTCCGGGCCGGTCACCGCGATCTTTTCGAACATCGGGAAATCGACGCCGAAATTCGTGGTGCAGAAAGACTGGATTTCATCATTGCTGCCCGGTTCCTGGGCGCCAAAGTCGTTGGCGGGGAAGCCAGCGACGACCAGCCCCTTGTCCTTGTAGCTGCTGTAGAGCTTTTCCAGCCCCTCATATTGCGGGGTCAGGCCGCATTTCGATGCGACATTGACCGCCAGAACGACCTTACCGGCATAGTCATTAAGGCTGGCGTCGGCCCCCTTGATCGTTTTCAGGGGGATTTGCTGAATCGCGGTCATGATCTTCTCCTTAAGGGAATCTGTCAGGCGCGGACCTTGCCATCATATGGCCGCGCCGAAAAGCCTGCCTGCCGCCGCCGTCACGCCCATCGCCAGCGCGCCCCAGAACAGCACGCGCATGACCGACCGTAGCAACCGACCGCCCCCCAGCCGCGCGCCTATATAGCCCAGCACGCCAAGGCACAGCAACGACGTCAGGACGATGAGGGCAAGAGCGAGAGGTTGCGGGCTAAGTGCAGCGGCGATGACCGGGGCGATTGCGCCTGCCGCAAAGGTCGCGGCGGAGGTCAGCGCAGCCTGCACCGGACGCGCGGTGCTGATATCCGAAATGCCCAGTTCGTCACGCGCGTGCGCGCCCAATGCATCGGCATTCATCAATTGCCGTGCGACCTGCCCCGCCAGATCGGGCGTCAGGCCGCGTTCGACATAGATGTCGCGCAGTTCGCGCCATTCCTCATCCGGCTGGTGGATCAGTGCGGCCTTTTCCTTAGCGAGGTCGGCCCGTTCCGTATCGGATTGCGCGCTGACCGACACATATTCACCGGCGGCCATGGACATTGCGCCCGCCAGCAAAGCGGCAACGCCCGTCAGCAGGATGGTTTCCCGCGATGCACCCGATGCGGCGACGCCGGTCAGCAGGCTGGCGGTCGATACGATGCCGTCATTGGCGCCCAATATCGCCGCGCGCAGCCAGCCGACGCGATTGACATAATGAATGGCGTGGTGCGGCTGGGGCCTTGCCTGCGCGGCTGTTCCTGCATTGATCCCGGCCATCTGCGCCCCTTTCGTCAGCTATTCATTCCCTCAGCCTTTTCGGCGAGTTCCAGCCAGCGTTCCTCTGCACTGTCCTTGTCCGCCCGCGCCTGTTCGATCGCCTGGGTAAGGGCGGCGAAACGGCTGGGGTCGCGGGTATAGAGATTGGGGTCGGCCAATGCTTCCTCATCGCGGGCGATTGCCGCTTCCAGTTCCTCGATCCTGCGGGGCAGAAGGTCAAGGTCCCGTTGGTCCTTGTAGGTCAGCTTGGCGGAAGCGGGCTTGGGCGGCGGCGGTGCGGCGTTCTTCTTTTCTGCCTTGGGTGCATTGCGCGGCTGGCGCTTGGCCACCCAGTCGGCATAGCCGCCCACGATCACGTCGACATGGCCGGACCCGTCCAGCCCAAGGGTGACGGTAACTGTGCGGTCCAGGAAATCGCGGTCGTGGCTGACGATCAGGACGGTGCCGTCATAGTCGGCGATGACTTCCTGAAGCAGGTCGAGCGTTTCAAGGTCGAGGTCGTTGGTCGGTTCGTCAAGGACAAGCAGGTTGGATTCGCGCGCAAATTCCCGCGCGAACAGCAGACGCGACCGTTCGCCGCCGGACAGCGTCCCGACCTTTGCTTCGGCGAGCGAGGGGTCGAAAAGAAACTCCTTGAGGTAGCCGTGGACATGCTTGCGCACGCCGCGCACGTCGATCCAGTCGCCGCCTTCGGCCAGAACGTCGCGGACGCGCTTGTCGGGCTGCATCAGGCTGCGCTGCTGGTCGATGAAGATCATGTCCAGGGACTTGGCCTGGCGAATCGTGCCGCTGTCCGCGTCCATCTGTCCGGTCAGCAGTTTGAGCAGCGTCGTCTTGCCCGCGCCATTGCCGCCGACGATGCCGATGCGGTCGCCGCGCTGGATGCGGAGGGAAAAATCATTGATGACCGTGCGGTCGCCGAACTGTTTGGTGACATGTTCGGCGGAAATCACGCTTTTCGTCTTGCTGTCGTCCGCGGCGACGGCGATCCGGGCGACGCCCTGCGGACCCACCATGGCGGCACGCTGCGCGCGCATGTCGTAGAGCTTTGCCAGCCGCCCCTGATTACGCTTGCGCCGGGCGGTGACGCCGCGCTGGAGCCAGTGCGCCTCCAGCTTCAGTTTTGCGTCGAGCTTTTCGGCGGCGCGGGCTTCTTCGGCATAGATGGCTTCCATCCATTCTTCAAAGCCCCCGAAGCCGATTTCATTGCGGCGAATCGATCCACGGTCGAGCCACAGCGTCTGCCGGGTGAGACGGGTAAGGAAGGCGCGGTCATGGCTGATGACGATGAACGCGCCGTTATAGCGCGCCAGCCAGCCTTCCAGCCAGTCGATTGCATCGATGTCCAGATGGTTGGTCGGTTCGTCCAGCAGCAGCAGGTCGGGCTGACTGGCCAGGGCGCGGGCTATGGCGGCGCGGCGGCGCTCACCCCCTGACGCCGTGGCGGCTTCGCGGTTGAGGTCGGTGCCAAGCTGGCTGGCGATCGCCTCCACCTCATGCGCGGGGGGAGCATAGTCGCCCGCCAGCGCGAAATCGCGCAAGGTCGCAAAGCTGCTGACGTCAGGGTCCTGTTCCAGCATGATCACGCGCGCGCCGGGGCGAACCGACCGCGTGCCTTCATCCGCTTCGACAATGTCGGCGATCAGCTTGAGCAGCGTCGTCTTGCCCGCGCCATTGCGGCCGATCAGCGCCAGCCGGTCGCGATCCCCCACAAATATGTCGAGATGCCGGAAAAGCCAGTGCGTGCCCTGGCTGAGGCCAAGGTCTTCGAAGGATAATATGGGAGCCGCCATGGCGGTGCAGCTAGGGCCTTGCGCGCGCCGGGGCAAGGGCCGCCAGGGAACCAGAAGCTGACTGATGGCTTTCAGCGCATGTCAGCATCCGTTCATCGCACCCGTTACAATAGGGTCGCACCGCCTTTCCAAGGAGATACCCCCATGAAGTCCGCCATTGCCCTGATGACCATCGCAGCGTCATCGATCGCCCCCGCTGCGATTGCGCAGACGAGCGTCACCGTTGCGGAAAAGGCGCCGATCGTGACGCTGAACGTTACCGAAACGGTTGAAGCTGCGCCGGATCAGGCGATTGTCGGCACCGGCGTCCAGACTCGTGCACCCACTGCGGTGGAGGCCATGCGCGGCAACGCGGCCAAGATGGAAAAGCTGATCGCGGCGCTGGCGAAGGCTGGCATCCCCAAGAAAGACATCCAGACCAGCGGCATCAACCTGAGCGCGCAATATGATTATAGCGACAGGGCCGGACAGCCGACCCCGCCGCGCTTCATCGGTTATGAGGCGTCCAACCAGCTGAGCATCAAGCTGCAGGACGTGAAGAAGGTCGGCACCCTGCTCGACACCATGGTGGCGGCTGGGGCGACCAATGTGAGTGGCCCATCCTTCACCATCAGCGATCCCACGCCGATGCTGGCGCAGGCCCGTGGCGCGGCGCTGAAAACCGCCAAGATGCAGGCCGATTATTATGCGCAGGCGGCGGGATATCGTTCTGCGCGGCTGGTCACGCTTTCGGAGAGCAGCAGCGAAGGCCGACCGCCCATGCCGATGATGGTCAGAAGCTTCAAGGAAGATGCGGCGGCCGCGACTCCGGTCGAACCGGGTCAGGTGGGATCGTCGGTAACGCTGACCGTGCAATATGCGCTGGAGCGGTAAAAGGCGGCTGAAGCGGCGCTGACCGCATTATTCACCACCTGTTCAATGGTCGCGCGCTATGGCATGCCTCATGAAGATGACGCGTAATAGCCTGATTGCGGGCCTTGGGGCCATTGCCGCGATGCTGGTGGTGAACCCGGTTGCCCAAGCGGGTCAGCGCGGGGAGCAGGATGCCGCGCGGCGGGCGATGCTGGACGGGCACACCATGCCCTTTTCCCTCATCAAACGCCGCGTGGACGCCGCCATGGGTGGCGCGACCTACCTGGGCGCTGAGTTCAACCCTTCGTCCAACCATTACCGCCTGAAATATGTGAAGGACGGCAAGGTTGTATGGGTTGATGCGGACGGGCGTACGGGCGATATAACCGGCTGGGCGCGCTGACGCGCCACAGGCAATAACAGAAAGAAACGGGGCCATATGCGTCTGCTGATCGTCGAAGATGAACCCAGTCTGGGCCAACAGCTTCGCAACACGCTGGAGGGTGCCGGCTATGCCGTCGATCTGGCGGATGATGGCGAGGACGGCCATTTCCTGGGAACGACCGAAAGCTATGATGCGGTGGTGCTGGACCTGGGCCTGCCGACGATCGACGGGCTGACGGTGCTGGACCGATGGCGCAAGGAAGGCCGCAGCTTTCCGGTGCTGGTGTTGACCGCGCGTGACAGCTGGTCGGACAAGGTGGCCGGGCTGGATGCGGGCGCGGACGACTATCTGGCCAAGCCGTTCCAGAGCGAGGAACTGATCGCCCGCCTGCGCGCGCTGATCCGTCGCGCTTCAGGCAATGCGTCGAGCGAATTGACCGCTGGCGATGTGCGACTGGACACGCGCAGCGGCCGGGTCACGCTGAAAGGCGAGCCGGTCAAGCTGACGGCGCAGGAATATAAGCTGTTGTCCTACCTGCTGCATCACAAGGGCAAGGTGGTGAGCCGCACGGAGTTGATCGAGCATATTTACGATCAGGATTTCGACCGCGATTCCAATACGATAGAAGTGTTCGTGACGCGCATCCGCAAGAAGCTGGGCGCGGATGTCATCACGACCATTCGCGGACTTGGCTACAGCCTGGACGAGCCGGGCCGCTGATTGAGGTCGCGCCGGTCAGCCCGCGCCTGTCGAAAGGCGCGGCGGATGAAGTGAGTTGCGCTTGCATGGCGGTTGCCGCCCTTTTGCTTCGTTCAAAGAAAGGCTTGGACTTGGCGCAGCCTGAACGAACTAGATGCGGGCGCGCACATCGTGGCTGATCAACCACAGGTCTTGTCCACCGGATCACTCAGCCGCCGCATGATCGGCATTGCCGCGCTGTGGATCAGCCTGCTGCTGCTGGGCGGCGGGCTGGCGCTCGACCGGGTCCTGTCGGATGCGGTAACGCGCAATTTCGACGATGGGCTGAACTATGTGTTGACGGCAATGATCGCGTCCGCCGAAATCGGGCCGGACGGCGAGGTATTGTTCAACCGCCCGCTCGCAGACCAGCGGTTCCTGGAACCCAATAGCGGCCTTTATTATCAGATCAGCGCGAAAGGCCATGAGGATTGGCGGTCGCGGTCATTGTGGGACCGTGCGCTGAAATCTCCAGCCGACCATCAAGACCGCAATTTCCACGTCTATGACAGCAAGCAGTTTCCGGGCGAGGATCTGCGGGTCATGGAACGGACGATCATCCTGCCGGGGTCGGACACCCGCTGGATGTTCATGGTCGCCGCCGCTCGCGCCGGGCTGGACGACCAGATCACGACGTTGCGATCCACCCTGTTCCAGAGCTTTGCGCTGCTGGCGCTGGGACTGATCGCCCTAACCACGCTGCAAACGCTTTACGGGCTGCGCCCCCTGCGACGGGTGCGCAAGGAAATCGTGCGGATGCGCGCAGGCGAAAAGAGCCGCGTTTCCGAGCCAATGCCCAGCGAAGTGCTGCCCATGGTCGAAGAATTGAACGCCCTGCTGGCCCATAACGAAACCCAGGCGGAAGAAGCGCGCACCCATGCAGGCAACCTGGCCCATGCACTGAAGACACCGCTGACCGTCATCATGAACGCCGCCACGGCGCAGTCGCCCGACCTTGGCGACACCGTCATCAGGGAGGCGACGACGATGCGGCGACAGGTGGATCATCATCTGGCCCGCGCCCGCGCGGTCGGAAGGCGTGGCGCGGCGCAGAGCCGGGCAGAAGTGTGGTCCAGCCTGCAGGCAGTGGAACGCGCTGTTCGCCGCCTCTATCCCGAAGCCCGCATCGACATGGATGGCGACAAAACCGTCGAGGCACGGGCCGAACGGCAGGACCTGGATGAAATGCTGGGCAATCTGGTGGAAAATGCCGCAAAATATGGCGGAGGCAGCGTGTTCGCCACCGTGTCGCGCAACGGCCCAATGGTCGAAATATTGGTCGAGGATGATGGTGCGGGCATCCCCGAAGCGGAACGGACGCGCATTTTCGACCGGGGCGTGCGGCTGGATTCGGGGAAGCCCGGAACGGGCCTGGGCCTCGCCATCGTGCGCGACGTCGCCGAAATCTATGGCGGATCGGTGACGATGGAGGAAAGTGAGGACCTGGGCGGGCTGCTCGTGCGGTTGCAGCTGCCTGCGGCCTGATGCGGCGGACGCTTTACCTGACATGCGGATTCGTGGCGCTGGGACTGGGCGCGGTCGGCGTCGTCCTGCCGCTGTTACCGACAGTGCCGTTCATGATTCTGGCGGCATTCTGCTTTGCGCGGTCCAGCCCTGCATTAGAGGCGCGACTGCTCAACCACCGGCATTTTGGGATACATATTCGGCGGTGGCGCGAACGCGGAGCGATCAGCCGACGGGGGAAGCAGGCGGCACTGGTCGCCTTTGCCGCAAGTGCTGTGATGGGCGTGATCCTGACCCCCCTGCCCTGGTCGCTGATCCCGGTTGCCGTCGCGTTGATCGGCGGGCGTTGGATCTGGACCCGACCAGAGGCTTAAGGCGACAGGTAGCAATGACGCTGAGGCGTCAGTTCATTGCCAGGATCATGTTGCGCACCTGGGGGAACACTTCTTTTTCCCATTTGCGGCCTGAAAACACCCCATAATGGCCTGCACCGATCTGAAGATGATGCCGTTTGAGATGAGGGCGCAGGCCGGTGCACAGGAGGTGGGCAGCGGCGGTCTGGCCCACGGCGCAGATATCGTCCTTTTCACCCTCAACGGTCAGCAGCGCTGTGGAGCGGATCGCGCCGGGATTGACCGGACGACCGCGATGGGTGAGTTCGCCCTTTGCCAGCAAAGTGCGCTGAAACACCCGGTCGACAGTTTCCAGGTAGAAATCCGCCGTCATGTCGAGGACAGCGAAATATTCCTGATAGAAATTCTTGATCTTGTCAGCTTCCACATCCTTTCCGTCGGCCAGAAGCTGATAAAGTTCGCGATGCTGCGCCCCATGGCGTTCAAGGTTCATTGCCATGAAGGCCGATAGTTGAAGAAATCCGGGATAGACCCGCCGCCCGGCACCGGCGTAGCGCATGGGCACGGTGGTGATCAGGTTTTTTTCAAACCATTCGATCGGCTTTTCATTGGAAAGTTCGTTGACACCTGTCGGTGCGGCTCGCGGATCGATGGGACCGCCCATCAGCGTCATCGAGCGCGGCGTGGCGGCGTCGCCATCTTCGGCCATGAGCGCTACGGCGGCGAAGGCGGGCACGCAGGGCTGGCATACCGAGAAGAGATGTGCGCCCGGCCCCATTTCCTGAAAAAAAGTGATCACATAGTCGACATAATCGTCAAAGCCGAACGGCCCCGCCGACAGGGGCACATCCCGCGCATTTTTCCAGTCGGTGATATAGACGTCATGGTCCGACAGCAGCGTCCTTACGGTCGCGCGCAAAAGAGTGGAAAAATGTCCTGACATTGGCGCGACCAGCAGAACCCTGGGCTGGGCGGTGTCGACATCATCCTTCGCAAAATGCAGGAGGTTGCCAAAGGGCAGGTCCAGCAGCACTTCTTCCCGCACGGAAACGACAGCATTGCCGGTGCGCACCTGATCAATGCCGTAGGCCGGGCGGCTGTGGGTCAGCCGCGCGCCCTGGAAAACGTCCATCAGGGCGAACATGCGGCGTTGCAGCGGCCAGTCCGCCACCGGTCCCAAACTGTCCCGCATGGACAGAGCGAGTCGCGCGCCGAACCTTGCAGGTGCGAGCATGTCTTCCAGCGCCTGATAGCTGCTATATAACATCACCATATAACGATCATGCCCCGCAATGTTCCCCACAGATAGTAGTTGTACAAAGCTTATGTTATTTTTCCACATTGCAGTGCATCATCGTGCAAGGAAATTGCAGAGGGGAAGATTGCCATGCCGGTCGCCGAACTGACTATTTCCAGCAAGACCTATTCATCCTGGTCGCTGCGCGGATGGCTGTTGTGCCGATTGGCCGGGCTTGACGTAGCGGAAAAGATGGTGGCGCTGGAAAATCTGGAAGCCCGCGCTGAGTTGCTGTTGCTGACGCCGTCCGTCCTGGTGCCGCGCCTGACCCATGAAGGGGCGAGCGTGTGGGACACGCTGGCGATCGCTGAATATCTGCACGAACTTTATCCTGACGCGGGCATGTATCCCAAAAACCGAATCGCACGCGCCCATTGCCGGTCCGTATCGGGGGAAATCCATTCCGGGTTCGCGAACCTGCGGTCGGCTTTGCCCATGAACCTGAAGGTGCGGCATGATCGCTTCCCGATCTTTTCCGGGGCAAAGCCTGATATCGAGCGGGTGGAAACGATCTGGGCCGAATGCCTGGATGCTCATGGCGGTCCCTGGCTCTTCGGGAAAAAGCCGAACGTGGCAGACGCCATGTTTGCTCCGGTGGCTCAGCGTTTCCTGACCTATGCGGTGCCATTGTCCGCTCAGTCGGCGGCCTATTGCGACACCATCAATAGCTGGGACCTGATGCGCGAGTGGATCAACGACGCGCGACAGGAGGCCGATGAGATGGAGGAGTTGGACGTCGAATTCTGAACGCTGCGGGGCAGTCAGGTCCGCAGTTGCGCCAGCCAGTCGGCGATCATCGCGCGACCCGCCGCGACTGCGCCCGGCCCATGTGTTTCATGATCACGCCGCAGGGCCACGCCGCATTGTTGGGCGATGTCGAGATCGGCCCAGAAATGGGTCAGCCAGTCCTCAAAGCGCGGGTCTTTTCCCATTTCGGCGTGGAACTGAAGCGCCAGCAGATTGCGTCCCCGACGGAAGGCCTGATGCGCGTAGGCGTCGGTTGATGCCAGCAGCTCAACGCCGCGCGGTAGCTCAAACGTATCGCTATGCCAGTGCAGGACTGGCACATCCTGCAAGTGCCGCAAGGGCGAGTCCATGATCGCGCCGTTCAGAGTGATAGGGGCAAAGCCCAGTTCCATCGACTGGCCGGGATAGACGCGCGCGCCCAGCGCCGCCGCGATCATCTGGCTGCCCAGACATACGCCCAGGGTGGGCAGGTCCTGATCAAGCCGCGCGGCCAGCTTGTCGATCTGCAACGGGATCCACGGATGAATATCCTGTTCGTAGACGCCCATCGGGCCGCCCATCATGATCAGCAGGTCGGGCGTGCAGAGGTCGACATGCGCAAATTCGGGGCTAGCGACATCGATCCGATCAATCTGGTAACCCGCGGCCTCGATCGGGATGAGGAACCCGGCGGCCCCTTCTCGCGGCACATGACGGACGATGAGCGCTCTTTTCATTGCGCGGACTTAGGCCAAGAGATTAGGCCGGGGCCAGATGAAGCTTTCTTGGACCGGCAATATCCCTGCTATCAGCCTTCCGCCGTCCTGCGCCGCCAGATGCGCCAGAGCGCCACAAAGCCTATCGCGCCCCAGATGATGTTCAGCACCATCGACGGGATGGCGCCGTGCCACCAGGTATTCCAAACGAAGAAAGTCGCGCCCAGGGCGTTCATGCTCTGGAACAGGGCCGAATCGCCCGACAGACGGCCCGTGGACACGAGGATATAGGCGCAAAGAACCAATATGGCCCCCAGCCAGCCGACGATTTCGATAAAGACGGTCACTGTGAAGATGCCCCTATTCGCTTCGCCATGCTGAAGCCGAGCGGTAATCCTGGGGCAGGATGGATGCCGAAACAAGTTCGGTCGGATGGCGCATAAAAGAAAAGAGGGCCTCCGCGCGGGAAGCCCTCCTTCTTACTTCATTCGATGATCGATCAGGCGGCCAGCTTGCGCAGGACATACTGAAGGATGCCGCCGTTCATGAAATATTCCAGTTCGTTGACGGTATCGATACGGCAGAGCGCAGTGAGGGTGAAGGTCGAACCGTCGGCCCGCTTCACGATCACGTCCACGTCCTGACGCGGCTTCAGGCCAGCGACATTCTGGATGGTGAAGGTTTCATCGCCGGTGAAGCCGTGCGTGTCCTTGCTCTCACCATTTTTGAACTGGAGCGGCAG